>ONSU01000007.1 GCA_900320545.1 uncultured Bacteroidales bacterium
CAGACGGAAACACAGCCCATGCCTGGGATTTCGACGGATGTAAAATCAAGAATGGCACCAAATGCCAAAACGTAACGATGACATCATCTAACTATAGCCCCTATCTTATTGGTAGAAAGCAAGCTACCAGTGTTACCAATCCTCCAATCTTTGTGGATAGCTTTTAATTGACTCTTTTTACCCCAGGCGCCCTGACCGGCGCCCGGGGTACCAATGGGGCGCAAGTGCCCGCACGCTCTTTGACATACTGCTTACCGCGATTTTTTGGAATTTCGGCTTTTTCTTTGCATATTTGCGAGGAGACAAATAATAAATTATGACACAGGTTGTATTATCGATTCCTAATGGTGAAGTCCCTTTTCTTTCCACTTTGGCTCAGAAAATGGGATGGACTTACCAGACCCGGGAAAATTTGGTCGAGAAATTCATTGCTTCATGTCCTCAATCGACTGATATTTCTGATGAAGAAATTCAGTCAGAAGTTCAAGCCGTCCGTTACGGGAAATGAAAGTAATTCTCGATACAAATATATGGGTATCATTCCTGCTTGGAAAACGGTTGAGCATTCTTCGTGAAATCGTCGAGATGGAGGGATTGGATATCTATGTGTCGGAAGAATTGATTAAAGAAATCAGGGAAGTCATATCCAGACCTAAGTTTTCCGGGAAGATTGCTCTGGAATCCATTGTAAATCTTTTCGAATTGATCAGTGCGAAATGTCTTTTTATTGATGGTTACAAAGATGCTGAATCAGCTATCAGGGATATTAAAGACTTATATTTGCTTTCTATGGCGGAGAGTATCCCTGCAGACTATGTTGTAACAGGAGATAGTGATCTGTTGATTTTAAAGAATCATAAAGGAACCAGAATTATTACTTTCTCCGAGTTCGTCGAAATAGTTAAGAATCACTGATTTCCACAGAAGAACCGCAAGTCCACTGAAGTTTTCTCGGAACGGGGGATTTCGGTAAGCAGTACGAGCAATTTACTTCAGGCGCCCTGACCGGCGCTCGGGGTACCAATGGGGCGCAAGCCGCTCCGCCCGCTCTTTGACATACTGCTTACCGCGATTTGGAGATTTGCCTTTTTCTTTGCATATTTGCAGAGTACGGTAAACCGGGTTATAAGCCTATTGGTGAAAAGGATGCTGCAATCGCTGAAAGTTTCATCCGGGTATATTATCGTAATATTGTGGAGAAATGGAAGAATTTCTTCGTGCTGAAGAAGAAAGTCCGTTGTACTCAGATAACAAAAAAGGTAAAATGATGAAGAAGTCAGATTCTACATTGTACATCGTTCGCGCTGAGTATGCGGGAAATAATTGTCTCCACATCTTCTTCAGTGATGGAACTTCAAAGACGGTTGATTTTGCACCGTTTATCCTGGCACATCCTCACCCTCAATATAATCGATATATTGAACCGAAGTATTTCAAAAAATTCTCCATTGAATACGGGAATATCGTGTGGGGAAAGAATTGGGATATGGTATTCCCGATTGAGCAACTTCATCGTGGTGTAGTAGCGTAATTCACGTCTATTCACTATTCCGGTAAGCAGTACGAGCAATTTACTTCAGGCGCCCTGACCGGCGCCCGGGGTACTAATATTAATATTGAGTCGTATGAGACGAAACAGTTTGAAGGTCTGGCAAATAGCCGCCCTTGCAGTGGCGGTTGTGATGGGTTGTGCCAAGAATGACGGCCCGGCGGAGCCGGATGTCGAAACCGGATCCGTCAACGGGATGGTGCTTCGTGCCTCTATGCCCGACGGCGTGACCAGGACAACGCTCTCGGAAGATTACCAGGTCCTTTGGCAGACGGGCGACAAGGTGTCTGTCAACGGATCTCTTTCCAATGCTGTCACGTCGACGGACAATGGCAAGAAGGCCGTCAAATTCACGATAAACGGCACGCTCTCGGCCCCGTATAAGGTCCTGTATCCGGGCACGACTTCTGCCAATGTCATTAGCCTTCCGGCCACGCAGAACTATGTGGCGGGCAGTTTTGATCCTGCGGCGGCCGCCTCGTTCGGCAACGCGCGCAAGAGCGGAGACGCTTACATCGCTTCCCTGACGCACTTCTGCGGTGTTTTGCGCTTCGCGCTCAACGGCAGCGCAACGCTCTCAAAGATCGAACTCAACAGCCTCGGCGGCGAGAAACTCTATGGTGATTTCACTCTGGCCACCGATGGTGACGGCTTTACCGGCTCCTGGACGGGCGGCACGGCGGGCACGCTGACCTACAGCTTCGGCTCGGGCCTTGCGCTCGGCAGCAGCGACACCCCGATCTGCGTCGCCATCCCGGCCCAGGCCTACGCCTCCGGTCTCGAGGCCCTCGTCTATCAGCAGGACGGCGCCTATATGCGTCTCAAATTCTGGGGCAGCGGCGAGACCCTCGGCCCGGACGACATCATCGAATTCGCGTCCAAGACCTTCGCGGCGGGCCGAACGGAGAACATCTTCGCCATCAATACCCTGACCGCTGAGGACGGCGGCGAGCCCACGGCAGAGGCCCCGGGAATTACAGTTGGCGTTTATAATATCAAGATGGCAGAAAACCGAGCAGGCGATAATTCCACCTATATAAGCATGGACCGCGCCGATGTTCAGGCGGGCCTGGGTTCGACCATCGCCGGTATGGGCGCGGATATATTCGGCATCAATGAAATCGGCGAGGATAATATGCCGGGCAAGACGCACGACATCAAAGCCTGGGCCATCGCCCAGGGGCTTTCCAGCAGCAATTACACCTGGAAGATGGATTATCCCAACAAGGTGAGCAGGAGCGGCAACATTCTCACCGGGTATTCTTACTCTGCTGAAATGTACTATGCCAACGTCTTCGCCTACAACAAAAACACCATCACGGTCGAAGACGAAGGCTATGTCTGGCTTTGCAATGACGAAGACGATTACTGGTCATCCAAGAAGGACGCCTACGAACACAGTACTGGCCGCCATACGGCAGTATATGCAAAGTGCCGCCACAAAGTCTCGGGCAAGCGTTTCTGGTTCATCGTGACTCACTTTGATACCTATATTGATAACAATGACGGTGACAATCTCAACAATGTCAAGAGTTTCAAGACATTCGCCCAGCATCTGAAGAACGATGTGGAAGACCTTCCCATCATTGCCGTGGGCGACCTGAACTTTGGCCCCAAGGAAAAGGACAAGACCACCGATGTCCCCAACTACGGCGAGCTTACTTCCTACTGGACCGATGTCTACGACAAGGTAAAGGCCGATGGCAATATGACCGATTACTATAAGACCTACGATGGCACACAGACCGGCAGCCAGCACAGCTATTATTATCCTTTCATTTCGTTCACGAAGAACCATCCCGACAGGCGTCTGGACCACATTGTCTACAAGAACTCGGCGTCGCATACTGTGCTCCCGACCTCGTACAGGACCATCCGCAGGACATATGTGGCAGAGGATGATAATACATGGTGCCCTTCCGACCATCTTGCCGTGGTCGCGTATATGACGTTTGATTGATAGATTCCGGGTCAAGCCCGGAATGACGGGAAGGGGCACCGCCCCCTCGCTCTTTGACATACTGCTTACCGCAAAAATTCTTTGAAATCACGCTTTGTGATATCAAGGACAATTGCTATATTTGTGAAGTCTCTGGTTCTCCATCCACGATCAAATGGAGCTGTTTAATTGTTAATTTGGAAATGGTACGGTTGAGGGTACAAACAGTTCCGGCGTGGGATCCGGTCACTCATTTGGAACATACGGCATACACCGTTATCTTGTCTGATGGCGGAGAGTTGAAGTGTGTTTCCGGATGGACTTTGCGTGATGCAATTGAAGCCTTCTGTAAATGGTTTCAAATTGAACGTGAATGAGTTACACGATTTGCGGTCAAAATTTTTGATCACAAATGTGTCTGCGAAGAACCGCAGTGCCACGAAAGTCTTCACTGAACGCGGGCTATATATGCTGGCGACAATTCTACGTGGCGACCGTGCACGCGAGGTAACTTTTTCTATCATTGAAACTTTTTACAAGGTACGCAGCTTGAAGCGGGAATTAGTGGAATTGCATTCGGAGACCGATAAAGAGATTCAGGAGCAGAAGATGAAGCATTTTGGCGAAGTCCTTTCAGACATTGTGATGCCGGATCTGGAGACATCGGAGACGGAGTCGTCTTTGGAGATCAATTTCATTATTGGAAAACTGAAGCACACCGTCAAACGCGTCCGTAAGGAAAAATAGGTGATTTCGGTAGGCAGTACGGGCAATTTGCCCCAGGCGCCCTGACCGGCGCCCGGGGTACTGATAGATTCCGGGACAAGCCCGGAATAACGTGAAATGTTGCGGAAGACACATACTTCGTGGGCCCGGAAGGTCCTGGCGCAGGTGCTGGTGATCGGCATCTGCTGCGGGTTTTTATGCGGGTGCAAGAAGGATGTGGTGGATCCTGGCGGAGGCGGCAGCGGAGAAGGGGAGTGGCAGGGAGGTCCGGTCACGCTGACCGTGGCGACGTGCAATGTGCTCAAGCCGTCCGGCCGGCGCGCGGAGATGTCGATGGACCAGTCTGTTGTCCGGAAGGCCCTGGCGCAATCCATCGCGGAGACGAAGGCCGACATCATCGGCTTCAACGAGCTGGATGAGACCTTCATCAGCGGCGCGAAATATTCCCTTCCGACGGCCTGCTCCGCTATCAAGGACTTCGCCTGGAAGATCGAGTGGCCCAATGACATTCATGAGTCGGGGCCGGTATCTTACTCCTATGCAAATGGTTTCGCTTACAATAAGGCAAAACTGACGCTGGAGGAGTCCGGATATGTCTGGCTCTCCAAGGAAGAGAACGCCTGGTACGTAAAACCGGAATCGGCGTATCTGAAGGCGGGAAGCCCCGAGCGCACCTGTCTATGGGCCCGGATGACCCACAAGGAGAGCAAGAAGGAATTCTGGCTGTTTGTCACGCACTTGCCGACGAAAGATCAGGGCGGTGCGGAGAACATGGCCAGGGTGCTGAACAGCTTCGTGGCGCACAAGGCCTCGGGGGCCGTCGCCATCCTGACCGGCGATATGAACAGCGCCCCCGGTTCGGTCGCTTACAGATACCTCACCAGTTACTGGAAGGATGGCAATGCGTCCGCTACCTGGGGTACCCTGAGCGGCAGTTCGACCAAATACTACTATACGGTGGACGTCTTTACAAAGGACCGTACCGACCGGCGGATCGACCATATCATGACAAGGGGCTGCAAGGCCTCCGGCTATCATCCCGTCGTCGTCACTTACCCTTACGGCGGCAATGCCTGGTGCCCGTCGGACCACCTTCCCGTCGCCGCTACGATTACGATTGAATAAACCCGTATCGAGATGAAAAAATATCTGTACTTGTCTTTAATCTCGTTTGCGCTTCTGGCATCCTGCGCTAAAGAGCAGGATGTGGAACGCATTCCCGGCAAGCCGGTAACATTCACTGCGCTTACTCCCGAGACCAAGGCGTCCCTCGGCGAAAAGGACGGAACTTCGTGGCCGGTCCGCTGGGGGGAGGGCGACAAGATCGCCGTCAATGGCGTGGCTTCGGAGGCCCTCAGCGCATCGGAGGCCGGAACTCCCTCGGCGCAGTTTATCGTTACGGGCGTTTCGGTGCCGTATCACGCGGTGAGTCCGGCGTCTGCCGTTTCCGGCTATTCCGCAGACGGTGCGACCATCACCATCCCTTCCAGCCAGACCTGGTATGACGGTTCTTTCGATCCGCAGGCGTATGTGATGACGGCTTCCTCCTCCGACGAACCCCTCAACTTATCCCCGGAGGTCGCCCTCTTCTCCATCACCCCGACAGGGGAAGGTGACGCCCTCATTACCTCCGTCCGCCTGGTCTCGGAGAACGGGCAGGCCCTCTCGGGCGCCCTCCAGACCGATTGGAGCGCACTTACGGCCGGAGACGGGGCCGAGAGCAACGTACAGATGAGCAGCCCCGACGGTGTCCCGCTCGGTACGCCCTGGGTTATCGCCATCGCTCCGGTGGATCTGTCCTCGGATGTCCTCCGGGTCATCATCACCGATGCCGACGGAGGCGTGATGATCCGGAAAGCCACTCCGTCAAAGGCCTATGCCGCAGGCCGGATGTATTCGACAACCATCCCTTATACGCCCGATTTCACGGCCAATGTCTTCGGCACCGTCACCTGCGAAGGAGCGCCGGTGGAAGGTGTCCTTGTCTCCGACGGAGTTGAGATTGTACAGACCGATGCAGACGGCCGTTACTGGCTGCAGTCCGCCAAGAAGTGGAAATACGTTTTCATCACGATTCCCCGCGGCTATGAAGCCCCGCTTAACGGCATTCTCCCCAATTTCTGGAAGCCGCTCACGGCCGATGCCGATGCGCCGGAACAGGTCGATTTCACGCTGCATCAGGCCGCCAATGACGATTACACCCTGCTTGTGCTCGGCGATATGCACCTGGCCCGCCGGACCGGCGACCTGGCGCAGTTCGAGAAAGTGGCCGGCTTCATGAATCAGACCATCGACGCCGCGCCCGGCAAGGTCTATTGCCTCACCCTCGGCGACATGACCTGGGATATGTACTGGCTGGCGAACAATTTCGGCTTCTCCGATTATCTCCAGACGATGAACGGCTATTTCAGCGGGATTCCCTTCTTCCACACGATGGGCAATCACGACAACGAGATGGAGGTTTCCGGCGACTATCTCAAGGCCCTCAAGTACACCGAGAATCTCTCGCCCGATTACTATTCCTTCAACCTCGGAAAGATCCACTACATCGTGCTGGACAACATGGACTTCACCGATGTCCAGGCCGGCGAGGAGCATCGTAGCGAATATAAGAAGAACTTTACCGCCGAGCAGCTGGAATGGCTGCGGAAAGATCTTTCCTATGTGGACAAATCCACCCCCGTCTTCGTGACGGCCCACGAACCCCTCGCCCGGCCTTCTGGCCTTGAGTGGAACGAGATCCTGAACGGGGATGACGCCGATCTGGATACCTTTATCGACATATTTGACGGTTATAACGTGCAGTACCTCAGCGGACACACGCACAATATCTTCAACCGTGACTGGACGCCGACATTCACCGAGCACAACAGCGGCGCCGTCTGCGCCAGCTGGTGGTGGTCGGGATACATCACTCCCGGCATCCATATCGCCCAGGACGGCGCGCCCGGCGGATTCACCGTGTGGACTGTCAACGGCACGGAAACGACCCATTATTATCAGGCCGCCCTCCAGAGCCGGGACTATCAGTTCCGCGCGTATGATATGAATGAGGTCAAGGCGACCATTACCGAGGATCTGTCGAGCCATAGCGGCTACCCGAAATACTACAATCACATCCAGGGCTACGGCGACAATGTGATCCTCGTCAATGTCTGGGATTACGACGACGACTGGACGGTCGAGATCTCCGAAAACGGAACGCCGCTCTCCGTCGAGGAAGCCGGCGTCTATGACCCGCTTCACATTTATGCGATGACGATTCCCCGTCTGAACAATTACAACACCACAACCTTCAGCACCGCCAAGTGGCGTCACTTCTTCCAGGCGACGGCCTCGGCGCCCGACACGCCCGTGACAGTCAAGGTCACCGACCGCTACGGAAATGTTTACACCGAGGAGATGACCCGCCCGAAGGCGTTCACGATCGATGATTATAAGAATGAGGTGCAGTATACCAGGCCGGAGGCCGGGTTCGTTTCCGGCTCCTCTTCATCCCTGGTATTCGGCTGGACGGTCGGCGGAACGGCCGCTGAGGATGCGGATGTGCCCTATAAACTGGAACTCTTTAGCGACTCCGCATGCTCCGACCCTGTCGTATCCTTTGACATTCCGGCGGGCAGCTCCTGTTGGGACGGCAAGGCGCTCAGGTTCACTTTCGGCGGCCTGCAGCCTTCGACCACGTATTATTTCAAGGTTACAAATACCAGGAAAGGCGAGTCCTCCGATGTCATTTCGGGGACAACCGATGCCTTTACGGTAGTGGATCCTTCGACCGTCACCAACGCCGGGGCCGGTGACGTGATCCTTGCCGAAGACTTCAGTGAGATCGGCTGGGGGGCCGACATGCTTGCAAACGCAGCCGGCTTTATTCCTTCTGGCAAACCGCTGGATCTATTAAGCGGCAACTATACCACAGACGAAGGCTCTTTCCAGGTATTCGACAACACGTCGGGCCGTATCTACGGCGAAACTCGGGTTACATCCGACAAGAGGCTTTACAACTGGGGCTTCTTCGGCAACAGCTCAGTTTACGCCTATGCCGGGTATCTGCGCGTCGGTTCGTCGTCATCCGGCGCACGCACGCACATCGTTTCTCCGGCGCTTTCCGGTATCCCGGAAGGGAAGACGGCAACAGTGGATGTTACCGTAACTGCCAGTACATACAACAGCGGCACCGATGTTGATGTCGCGGTGTTTGTCAACGATCATTCCACCCTCACGCTTGTGCTGGCTCCGGACCAGAAAGAGAGTACCGATCCCAAGTTCTCAAGTTCCGGCGGCAAATACACCGGCGCATCACTTACGAATGGCTATCCTTTGGAAGTACCGGTGAAGCAATGGGCCACGAAGACCGTCCGCATCGAAGGCGTGACCGGCAGCGACTGCCTGCTCATCGGCTCCCATGAAAACGTAGACACCAAGAACCGCTTCTTCCTTGACGACGTCAAGGTGCAGATCGTCTCCCTGAAGGATACGCCGTCAGTGGCGGCCACGATGGAGAAATCCACTTCCTGTTCCCTGACTTTCACCTGGACGGAAGGTGCAGGAGCAGCGACGGATGTCTCAAAACCCTGGACCATTGCCCTTTATCGGGATGCGGCCTGTACCGATCTGGTGGTTTCCCATAACATAGACGCCGGCAGCTCGAAATGGAGCGACAGGCAACCCCGCTTTATCTTCGGCGGTCTGGATCCCGACACGGATTACTGGTTCAAGGCTACGGATACTACGGAGGGTGACGTGAAGGTTTCCAATGTCGTCAAGGCGACGACTCAGTCCTTCACCCGGGTTGATGCATCGAAGGTCTCCAATGCCGGAATCGGCGACATCATCTTGGCCGAGGACTTTTCCGAGACCTATGGGCCGGATGAATGGGATGGAGCGGCAGGCTATATGCCTTCTTCCTCCATCCGGACGCTTGACCCTCCTTCCGGCGTGAATCCGTCCGGCTACATTGAGGCGTACAACAGTACGGGTACCCGTTTCTGGGGGAACGGTGTCCAGATGACCGAGGGACGACGTCTGGCAAACGGATGGGGCTTCTTCGGCAATAGTTCTGTCTATTCCAGGTCCGGTTATCTGCGCGTCAGCGTCACGACCAGCGGTGCCCGAACACACATCGTGACGCCCAGACTTGCCGGAATTCCTGACGGTTATAAAGCCACTATCAGTGTGACGGTTACCGCCCTGCTGCACGAGAAAGCGAGCGATGTGGATGTCGCAGTCTTCTTCAGTGACGACTGTACGATGTACACGGGAGTTGGTGTCGGTGATGCAAAGTACTGCAAGTATAAGATTGCCGGTTCTACTACTGCATTGCCCGATAACGGAGTAGCCCTGGGGCTTGCCAACACCACGCAGAAGAAGTGGTACACCAAGACTATCGAGATTGAGGGAGTTTCCAACCAATCCCATCTTATCATCGGTTCGCTGAATAATGTAAACGGCAAGAACCGTTTCAATCTGGCCGATGTGGTGGTCAAGATTGTGGACCTTAATGATCCCAACAGAACCACCAAAGTCAGCATCCTGGGAGATTCCATCTCGACTTTCAGCGGCTGGTGCGACAAGAGCAACATCCCGTCCGGGAAGAGTACGAC
Source organism: uncultured Bacteroidales bacterium (assembly GCA_900320545.1). Lineage (GTDB taxonomy): Bacteria > Bacteroidota > Bacteroidia > Bacteroidales > UBA932 > Cryptobacteroides. The sequence continues at coordinate 9,818 of ONSU01000007.1, forward strand.
GACGTACTATCCCAAGGCCGACGGAGATGTCCTCGAAGTGGGCGATACCTGGTGGTACAAGGTCATCTACAACAAGATGGTGCACGGCACTTTCGAGAAGAACATTTCGGCCGGCAACACCACCGTCGTGCAGAATACGACGGGGGATTCTTCCCTGTACTGGTACGGCTGGGATTTCGGGACCCGGCTCCAGCGGCAGGGCCTCGGCGACCCGGATGTCGTCTTTATCTATGGCGGCACCAACGATCTCGGCCATCTGGAATACAACAATACTTCGGAGGAATTGATCGACGGCGTGGAGATGAACGCCAGTTCCTTCCCCGATGACTCCCAGTCCCGCCTGGAGGAACTCTATGCGGCCGCCAGTGCCGCGACGACGGTCTCTGCGGCGGATGCCCTCGACGGGACGACATTCTGTTCGGCCTATATCCGCCTGCTGCAGATGATCAAGGTCCGGCATCCTGCCGCCAAGGTGGTCTGCATCATCGGCGATTATCTCTATTATGGGCAGGGGCAGGCCATCAGCCGGATTGCCGGACTATTCGGAGACGACTATGTCCGGGTGGTGGATATCCTTTCCAAGTATGGCTACAAGGCCAATTCGGCCATTCCCAAGTATTCCTACGCCCATCCCACCAAGGCCGGGATGAGCAAAATTGCCGACGAGATCGCCCTTGGGGTTCTCGACTGGATTGATGAATAAAAATGCGACAGATGAAACAGATAAACGATTTGAGGCAGGGATATGAAGTCCCTGCCTGCCGGGTTTATGAGGCGCAGATGCAGCGCGGCCTTTGTGTCAGTGCGCAGGCCATTCCTCCGGTGGAGGAAGAAGATGCCGGAATCGACGGCTGGGGTAATTAGAATATGGACAGAAGGAAATTTTTGGAGAGCGTAGCCGTCCTGGGAGCCCTGGGCGTCGCGGAGGAAGTTTCCGGTGCGGAGCGTGCGGGGCGACGGGTCGAAGCGGCGGTCCGCCAGGTGCTGAAGAAAAAGAAGGCGAAAGAACCGGCCGGACCGGATGAAAATCTCGTCTGCATCATCTCGGACCTTCACGTCCGGATCGGGAGATATCAGGAGGCGCAACTCGTAAGGACGGTGGATGACATCCTCGCGCTGAATCCGCTTCCGAAGTATGTGCTCTGCCTTGGGGATATCGCCTTCCTGACGGGAAAGGTCGAAGAGTATGCGGCGGCGAAGGTCCAGCTTGACCGGTTGGCCGCCGCGGGCATGCAGGTGACCCTGACGATGGGAAATCACGACCGGCGGGCGAACTTCGCCGAAGTTTTTCCCGAGGCCGCGGCGCAGTCGCTCCTACAGGACCGTTTCGTGTACAAGGTCGAGACGCCCCGGGCGGACTTCATCCTGCTGGATTCGCTGCAGGAGGGGAATGATACCAAGACCTGGATTACACCCGGCGCCCTGAACGAGGAGCAGGTGCAGTGGCTTACGGCGGAGCTTTCCGGCCGGACCGGCTCCAAACCGCTCTTTGTGATGGCGCATCATCCGCTGGAGGAGATCAAGATAGAAAAACTGCTGATGAGTTGCCCGTCCTGCATCGGCTTCATCTATGGGCACAAGCATAATTGGGATCCGGGCTGGAAGCACCTCAATTTCAAGGACCGGACGATGATGCGGATCCTCTGCGTGCCGTCGACGGGACATTGGGGCGACATCGGTTTCGTTCTTCTGCGGCTCGGAAATGACCGTGCGACAGCGGAGCTGCGTGAGCGGGAGTTCTTCTTCCCGAAGCCGGCCCCGGAGGGAGAGCCCAAACCTGCAGTCTGGACAGAAATTGAAAATGAGAACCGGGACGCCTGCTGCACCTTCCCGTATCAAAGGCCTTGAGCGTCTTTGTAAGATATTGTAAATGAGTTGCTTACGTCGGGGTGATGTGACTCGAACACACGACCCTCTGCTCCCAAAGCAGATGCGCTAGCCAACTGCGCCACACCCCGAAATCCATTGCAAAGATACGGATTTTTCCCGTCTATAGCAAAATCCAGAGACCGGCGGCGACGGCGGCGCCTGCGAGCGGGCCGGCGACGGGGACCCAGCTATAGGCCCAGCCGCTGTCTTTCCTTACGCAGAGCTGATGGACAAGCCGCGGGCCGAGGTCACGGGCCGGGTTGAGGGCGTAACCGGTGGTACCGCCGAGCGACATGCCGATGGCCATGATGAGCCCGGTGATCGGAAATACGCTCTCCTGCGCGCCCATGGCGAGGATGACGAATACCAGCACGAAGGTGGCGATCAGTTCGCACAGGAAGTTCTGGCTCTTGTGGTCGATGGCAGGCATCGTGCAGAAGACGCCGAGCACGTCGCCCTCGTGGGCCTTGAAGTGATCCCTGTAGTAAATATAGACCAGGAGGCCGCCGAGGAAGCCGCCAGCCATCTGGGCGAGGATGTATCCGAAGACTTCGTTCCAGGCGAAACTTCCGGCGATGGCGAGTCCGAGCGTGACGGCGGGGTTGAGGTGGGCGCCGCTGACGGGGCCGGCGATCAGCACGCCGGTCATCACGGCGAGACCCCAGGCGAGGGTGATGACCACCCAGCCGCCGTTCTGCCCTTTGGCGTATTTCAACGTATTGCCTGCGCAGACGCCGTCGCCCAGCAGGATCATGATCATCGTTGCGATGAATTCATAGAGACATTTGACTGTAAATACCATAGTAGTTTTAGTTTATTATCGGATGCCCGATCGGGTCGGGCTTGATGTTGTTTGTGTATATGGGTTATTGCGGGGTGAGGGTGCGCCGGACTGCGTCGGCCCAGCCGGCCTTCAGCGCTTCGACCGTCTCGGGGGCGGCGGCGGGCGTGAAGGCCCGTTCGACGCTCCACTGGCGGCGGATTTCATCGATGCCGCTCCAGTAGCCGACGGCGAGGCCGGCCAGGTAGCAGGCACCCATCGCCGTGGTCTCGGTGACCTTCGGACGGATGACCGAAGTGCCGAGGACATCGGCCTGGAACTGCATCAGGAGGTTGTTCCGCGAGGCGCCTCCGTCGACCTTGAGCTCGGCGAGTTTCACGGACGCGTCGCGCTCCATCGCTCCGACGATGTCCATCGTCTGGAAGGCGATGCCCTCCAGCGCGGCCCGGGCGATGTGTGCGGCCGTGGCGCCGCGGGTGAGGCCCGTGATGGTGCCGTGGGCGTACTGGTCCCAGTAGGGGGCTCCCAGTCCCGTGAGGGCGGGTACGAAGTAGACGCCGCCGTTGTCCGGTACGGTCTCCGCCAGGGCCTCGACTTCCGCCGATGAGCGGATGATGCCGAGCGAATCCCGCAGCCACTGCACGACGCTGCCCGCGACGAAAATGGATCCCTCCAGGGCGTAATTGACCTTGTCGCCGATCTTCCAGGCGATGGTCGTGAGGAGATTGTTCTTCGACAGGACGGGCTTCTCGCCGGTGTTCATCAGGAGGAAGCAGCCGGTGCCGTAAGTATTCTTGACCGAGCCGGGCTCCGTGCACATCTGGCCGAAGAGGGCGGCCTGCTGGTCGCCCGCGATGCCGGCGATGGGCACTTCGTGGGCGAAGATGGTGGTCTTCGTATGACCGTACACTTCGCTGGAGGACCGGACCGACGGCATCATCGAGAGCGGAATGCCGAGCAGCTCGAGCAATTCGGAATCCCACTGCAGGGTATTGATGTTGAAAAGCATCGTCCGCGAGGCGTTGCTCACGTCGGTGACATGGACCTCGCCGCGGGTGAGGTTCCACACCAGCCAGGTGTCGACCGTGCCGAAGCGGAGTTCGCCCCGCTCCGCCCTTTCGCGGGCGCCGGGCACGTTGTCGAGGATCCATTTGATCTTGGTGCCGCTGAAGTAGGCGTCGATGATGAGGCCGGTTTTTTCGCGGATCTTGCCGGTGAGTCCGGCGGCCTTGAGTTCGTCGCAGTATCCTGCCGTGCGGCGGTCCTGCCAGACGATGGCGTTGTAGACGGGTTCGCCCGTCGCGGCATCCCAGACGATGGTGGTTTCGCGCTGGTTGGTAATGCCGATGGCGGCGATGTCGAGGCCGTTGATGCCCATCGAGGTGATGGCTTCGGCGATGACGGCGGCTTCGGACGACCAGATGTCGGCCGGGTTGTGCTCCACCCATCCCGGCTGGGGGAAGTGCTGGGTGAATTCTTTCTGCGCGGTGGCGCGAACGTTCCCGTCGTGGTCGAAGACGATCGCCCGGGAACTGCTGGTGCCCTGGTCAAGGGCGAGGATGTATTTGCTCATATGTTATCGGTTATTAGCGTTCAGCATAACGTGCAGATCAGCGTGGCGGAGGTGCAGGAGTCGACGAGGACGTCCACATATTCGCCGGGCTTCTGTCCGCCGTCCGGGAATACGCACATTTTGTTGTCGGATGAACGGCCGCAGAGCTGCCCGCCCCGCTTGGAGGGGCCTTCGACCAGCACGGTAAGCCGCTTGCCGATCCGTTCACGATACCGGTCCAGACTGCGGCGGTTCTGGAGGTCGATGATCTCGTTCAGCCGCCGTGTCTTGACTTCGGGCGGCACGTCGTCGGGATATTTCCGAGCGGCCAGCGTCCCCGGCCGCTCGGAATACTGGAACATGAACGCCCAGTCGAATCCGACCTCTTCCATCAGCGACAAGGTGTCCTGATGATCCTCCTCCGTCTCGGAGCAGAAGCCGGCGATGACGTCCGTCGTGATGCCGCATTCCGGCATCAGGGACCGGATCTTCGCCACCCGCTCCAGATATCCCTCGCGGGTATTGCGCCGCCGCATCTTCTCGAGGATGCGGTCGCTGCCGCTCTGGAACGGCAGATGGATGTGCTTGCAGATATTCTCGCGGGAGGCCATCGTCTCGAGGACCTCGTCGGTCAGGTCATAGGGGTTGGAAGTGGCGAACCGTACGCGGAGCAGCGGCGAAATGTCCGCCACCATTGCCAGCAGTCTGGCGAAGGAGATGTCCTCCCAATGATAGGAATCCACATTCTGCCCGAGAAGCGTCACTTCGCGGTATCCGCGATGAAATACGTCGCAGGCCTCCCGTACGATGGAATGCGCGTCTCGCGACCGCTCGGCTCCGCGGGTATAGGGTACCACACAGTAGGAGCAGACATTATTGCAGCCGCGCATAATGGAGATGAACGCGGAGACGCCGCCCTTGTCGAGGCGGACCGGATCGATGTCGGCGTAGGTTTCGGAGCGGGAGAGTTCGACATTGATCTGCGGGGTGCCGGAAGCGGCCGCGGCGAGAAGGGCGGGCAGCGTCCGGTACGCGTCCGGCCCGGCCACCACATCCACCTTCCCGGTGGCGAGGAGTTCCTCCTTGAGCCGCTCGGCCATACAGCCGAGAATGCCCACCAGAACCCCCGGACGACCCTTTCGGACCTGATTGAAAACTTCGATTCTTCCCCGGATCCGCTGCTCGGCATTGTCCCGCACCGAGCAGGTATTGGCCATGATCACATCGGCCTCGGACATATCCTCCGTCCGCTCGTATCCCTCCTTCCCGAGGATGGCAAAAATCACCTCGGTATCCGCCACGTTCATCTGGCAACCGTAGGTTTCGATGTATACTTTCGCACGCATAGCAGAGACAAATATATTAAAAATTTCGCATTTCTCGGAGAAGTTATTTATCTTTGTGGAGATATGCGCAAGATAAGACTCATAACCGCACTGGTGCTGTGCGTTGTGGCGACCGGGTGCCGGGCGCTCCGCAACGTCGACAAGATCGCCGTCTCTTCGGTCGGCATCCAGTCCGTCAATCCGACCAGTTCCCGCAGCGCGGAGGCCGTTCTTCTGCTGGAGATCGACAATCCCTCGCTTTCGTTTACCGCTTCCGATATCAACGGCACGATCAAATACAAAGACAAGGTGATGGGGACGTTCACGGCCGGCAAACTGCCTGTCATCGGCCGTACAAAACAGGTCTATGAACTGCCCTGCACGGCCCGCCTCGCCGAGAATGTGTCTGTGCTGGAGCTGATGCGTCTGATGGCCAAACGGGATCTGGAAGGCGCCACGGCCGACGTGGATGTGCACGTGGAGCTCGGCAAGCTCGGCAAGACGCTCAAATTCAGGAATATGGACCTCAAAGAACTGATGCAATGAAACGGATGCTCCTCATCATGCTTCTATCCCTCTTCTCCTTTGCGGCGTTTGCCCAGCAGGCGGAGGAGAAGGCGGAGGCGCCCAAATTCACGGTCAACCAGTCCGAGGCGGTCAAAAAGGCCTTCGACCGCTATGTGTCCGCCGCCGTCCGGGAGGCCAAATATGTATTCCGGATCCGTGTCTATTTCAGCAGCGATCAGGATGCCCGCGCCACCTCCGAGGCCATCGCGCGGTCGATCCGCACCGCCTATCCCGACACGCCGGTCTACCGGGTCTACGACAGTCCCAATTTCAGCGTCAAGGTCGGTGACTTCTACAACCGGGACGACGCCAACAAGCTTTGCAAGAAACTCAAGGTCAAGTACCCGGTCGCCTATATCATCAAGGAAGAAAAGAAGATCGTAGAATGACCGCCATCAAACAGGGACTGGAACTCAAGCAGGTCCAGAAGTTGTCCCCGCTCCAGATACAGACCATCAAGCTCATCGAGCTGCCTGTGCAGGAGCTGGAACAGCGGGTCCGCGAAGAGCTCAACAACAATCCGGTCCTGGATGACGAAGCCCCCCGGAGCAAGGACGACGCCGAGAAGGATGTCTCCATCTCCGAACTGGAGGACCGCGAGAGCGGGGAGGGAAGCGCCGAAGACGCCTATTCCTCCTATTCCGACGACGAAACCATCCCTTCCTACAACCTTCACGTCAACAACTGGGGAAAAGATCCCCGCCCCGAATACAACACCTTCTCCGTCAAGCAGAGTTTCACCCAGAGTCTGATGGAGCAGCTCGGTTTCCGCTCGCTCAGCGAGCATCAGCGCACCATCGCCTCGTTCATTATAGGCAGTCTCGACGACGACGGCTACCTTCGCCGCGACATCGAATCCCTCGTGGACGACATGGCCTTCCGGGCCGGGATCATCGCCACGCCGGAGGAGGTGGAGCAGATGCTGAAGGTGGTGCAGGAATTCGAGCCCGTGGGCGTCGGCGCCCGCAATCTCCGCGAATGCCTCATTCTCCAGCTGGAGGACCGCAAGTCGACTCCTGCCGTGGAGAACGCCCTCCGCATCCTGACGGACTATTTCGAGGATTTCTCCGGCCGCCATTTCCAGCGGATCATCACCCGGATGCACATCACCGAGGACGAGATGAAGGCCGCCATCAGGGAAATCCAGAAACTCAATCCCTCTCCGGGCGGGCAGATCGACGATACCTACAACGACCAGGCGCAGCAGATCATTCCGGATTTCCGCCTCGACTACGAGGACGGCGAACTGATTCTCTCCATGCCGCGCTTCTCGATCCCCGAACTGCGGATCAACCACAAATACGCCAACATCCTCGAGACCTCCAGGTATTCCAACGACCGCACCCAGAAGGAGGCCGCAACCTTCGTCAAGCAGAAGATCGACTCCGCCAAGTGGTTCATCGAGGCGCTCCGTCAGCGGCAGAATACCCTCGAGAGCACGATGCGGGCCATCATCGAGTACCAGCACGACTACTTCATCGACGGGGATGAGAGCAACCTCCGTCCGATGGTCCTCAAGGATATCGCCGAAATGACGGGCTTCGACATCTCGACCATCTCCCGCGTGGTGAACAGCAAGTACATCGAGACGCATTTCGGCATCTTCCAGCTGAAGTATTTCTTCTCCGAAGGCCTGGAGAACAAGGACGGGGAGGAGGTCTCCACGCGTGAGATCAAGAAAGTGCTGCGCGAATGCGTCGACAACGAAGACAAGCACAGCCCGCTCACCGACGACGAACTCGTCGAAGTCCTCGCGAAGCACGGCTACAAAGTGGCCCGCCGCACGATTGCAAAATACCGCGCCCAGCTGGATATCCCCAAGGCGCGGCTCAGAAGAGAGTTGTAAATCCTTAAATTAGAGTTTCTTGCCGAAGGCGAGGTCACCGGCGTCACCGAGGCCGGGGATGATGTAGCTGTGGGCGGAGAGCTCCTCGTCGATGGCGGCCGTCCAGAGGGTGATGTCGCCCGGAAGGTTCTTCTGGAGGTACTCGACGGCATAGACGCTCGCGATGGGGCAGACGAAATGGGTCTGGACCGGCATTCCGCCGACCTCGCAGATCTTGTTGTAGGCCACTTCGATGGAGGCGCCCGTGGCGAGCATCGTGTCGGCGAGAATCAGCACTTTACCCTCGGTCTGGGGGCAGGTGCAGTATTCGATGTTGATATGGAAGTCGTTGCCTTTGTCGTACTTGCGGTAGGCGGCGATGAAAGCGTTGCCGGCCTTGTCGAAGACGTTGAGGATGCCCTCGTGGAGGGGAAGTCCGGCCCGGAGGATGGTGGAGACCACGATCTGGCTGTCGAAGGTGTCGATGTCGGCGATGCCGAGCGGCGTGGTGACCTGTTTGGTGGAATACTGCAGGGTCTTGCTGATCTCGTAGGCGAAGATATTCCCGATGCGCTCGAGGTTGGTGCGGAAACGGAGGAAATCTTTCTGGATGTTGATGTCGCGAAGTTCTGCGATGAAGGTGTTGAGAACGGAGTGCTCCGTGCCGAGGTTGATGACTTTCATATTTCGAATAACGTGTTTGTATCCGAAATGCAAATGTAATCAAATTTTCCAATAAAAAATAATTAACTTTGTGCACTTGAAGAAAACGGAATGAAGAATATACGCAATTTCTGCATCATCGCACACATCGACCACGGCAAGTCGACCCTCGCGGACCGGCTGCTGGAGCTGACGGGTACGGTGGCGGCGCGGGAGATGGAAAACCAGGTCCTGGACGATATGGACCTCGAGAAAGAGAAAGGCATCACCATCAAGAGCCACGCCATCCAGATGGAATACAGCCGGGGAGGGGAGACCTACCGGCTCAACCTTATCGACACCCCGGGCCACGTCGACTTCAGTTACGAAGTGTCGCGCTCCATCGCTTCCTGTGAGGGCGCTCTGCTCGTTGTGGACGCCTCCCAGGGCATCCAGGCTCAGACCATCTCCAATCTGTACCAGGCCATCGACCATTCGCTGGAAATCATCCCCGTCCTGAACAAGATCGATATGGACAGCGCCCAGCCGGAGGTGGTGACCGACCAGGTCTGCGACCTGCTGGGCTGCGATCCGGAAGATGTCTATCGCGTCTCGGCCCGTACCGGCGAAGGCGTACAGGCCGTGCTGGACGCCATCGTCGACAAGATCCCCGCTCCGAAAGGCGATCCCGACGCTCCGCTCCAGGCGCTCATTTTCGACTCTGTCTTCAATTCCTTCCGCGGGGTGATCGCCTATTTCAAAGTCCTTAACGGCGAGATCCGCAAGGGGGAGAAGGTCAAATTCTTCAATACCGGCAAGGAATACGACGCCGAGGAAGTCGGCGTGCTGAAACTCCGCCTGACCCCCGCGGAGAAGGTCTCCACGGGGGATGTGGGCTATATCATTTCGGGCATCAAGAGCGCCGTGGAGGTGAAAGTGGGCGATACCATCACCCATGTGGAGCGTCCCTGCGCACAGGCGATCGCCGGATTCGAAGAGGTGAAGCCGATGGTGTTCGCGGGAATGTATCCCGTGGATGCGTCGAAGTTCGAGGAACTGCGCGCGACGCTGGAAAAATTCCAGCTCAACGACGCCTCGTTCGTATACGAGCCGGAGAGTTCGCTGGCCCTGGGATTCGGCTTCCGCTGCGGGTTCCTGGGACTTCTGCACCTAGAGATCGTGCAGGAGCGTCTCTTCCGCGAATTCAATATGGACGTGATCACGACGGTACCGAACGTGTCGTATAAAGTATACACGACCAAGGACGGCGTCATCGACGTGCACAATCCTTCGGGCCTTCCGGCCCCGACCCTCATCGATCACATCGAGGAGCCGTATATCCGCGCCCAGATCATCTCCAAGTCGGATTTCTACGGCCCGATCATGAAACTCTGCATGGATAAGCGCGGGACGCTCGTGGCGCAGCACTACATCACGGCCGACCGCGTGGAGCTCACCTACGATATGCCGCTGAGCGAGATCGTCTTCGATTTCTACGACAAACTCAAGTCGATCTCGAAAGGATACGCATCGTTCGACTACCACGTCACCGGATTCCGTCCGGCCCGCCTGGTGAAACTGGACATCCTGCTGAACGGCGATCCGGCGGACGCGCTCTCCACCCTCATCCACGAGGATCACGCCTATGACTTCGGCCGCAAGATCTGCGTCAAGCTCAAGGAACTCATTCCCCGGCAGCAGTTCGACATCGCGGTGCAGGCCGCCATCGGCGCGAAGATCATCGCCCGAGAGACGGTGCGTCAGGTGCGCAAGGACGTGACGGCGAAGTGCTACGGCGGCGACGTGACGCGCAAGCGCAAACTCCTCGAGAAGCAGAAGGAGGGCAAGAAGCGAATGCGCCAGATCGGTACGGTGCAGGTGCCGCAGAGCGCATTTATGGCGGTGTTGAAGTTGGATTAAATGAAAGTTAAAGCAGCCATAAAATCCATGCGTCTGAGGACGCTGCCCCTGTCACTGGCGGGGGTGGTGCTGGGCATTCTCCTTGCCACGGCGGACTATAAGGTAAGTGTCTGGACGGCCGTGCTGATCATGCTGACGACGGTCTGCCTGCAGATCCTTTCCAACCTTTCCAATGAACTTGGCGACGTGCTCCACGGCACGGATACGGCCGACCGGGTGGGGCCGCAGTACGGGCTCAACAGCGGTGCGATGACCGTCAGGGATATGAAGATCCTAATCGGCACCTTTGTCGGACTGTGCCTCTTGAGCGGGGTTGCGATGATATGGGTTTCGTTCGGGACGCTTCTCTCGATGGAGTCCATCTGCCTGATGCTCCTCGGCGCCGCGGCCATCCTCGGCGCGATGAAATACACCCTGGGGCGCAATCCTTACGGCTACCGGGGGCTCGGCGACGTGTTCGTCTTCATCTTCTTCGGAATCGTCTCCGTGATAGGCGCCTATTTCGTTGCGGCCCATACGGTACATTCCTGGTATCTGCTGCTTCCTGCCGCATCGATCGGCTTCTTCAGCGTGGGAGTCCTGAACGTCAACAATATCCGCGATATGGAAACCGACGCGGCCAACCGGGTGACGGTGGCGATCCGCCTCGGTGAAAAGCGCGCCAAGCTCTACCAGACCGTCCTCATCGTTCTCGGCTGGGTCTCGATGTGCGCCTATGCCGCGCTCCGTTTCTTCGACCCCTGGCACTGGATCTTCGTCGTCACCCTCCCGCTCTATGCCCTGCACCTCGCGGGCGTCTGGAAGCGCACCGGCCGCTCCCTCGACCCGATGCTCCCGCTCCTCGTGATCAGCACCTTCCTCCTCGCCCTCCTCACCGGCCTCGGCTTTGTAAAATATCTGCTATGGTAAAACCTGTCAACGATTGGAAAAACCGGCTCGGGGTGGTGTTCTCCACCAACCCGGACTTTGAGTATCAGGAAAATAACGTGGAAGAAGCGGAGACGCTTCCTCCTGCGAAGCAGCGGCTCATCGTCGGGATCGACCGGCGCAACCGGGGCGGCAAGCAGGTGACGCTTGTGACCGGCTTTGTCGGCAAGGAGGCGGACCTGAAGGAACTCGGGCGGACGCTCAAGGTCCGCTGTGGAGTGGGCGGCGCCGCCAAGGACGGCGAGATCACCGTTCAGGGCGACCTGCGCGACAAGGTGACGGCCATCCTGCAGGAAATGGGCTATAACGCGAAGAGGGGCAACTGATGGTGCTGGCACTTCCCATAGGCGATGCATTCCGGCAGGGTGTTCTTCACCTCGCCACGGAGGCGGCGCCTGCCGTCGAGGCCGGAGGCCGCATTCCCTTCCTCTCGACGACGATGGTCATCGTATTCACCCTCCTGTCGATCCTGCTGTTCGACAACATTCTCAACGTGCTGCCGTATCTGCTGGACAACCTGATGCGCTCCCGCGCCGCGGCCGACCTGGAGGGGAACGTCCGCCGCAGCCGCGACCGCAATATCATCGCGATGCTGCTGATCATCCCGTTCACCTACGTCCTGGACCGTTTCGGCATCTTCAATCCGCCTTTCCTCCGGGACATCTCCGGAGATATCCACTTCCTGCTGGTCTTTGGCGTATTTCTGGCCTACCTTTTCCTTCGCCTGGTGTTCTATTTCCTGTTCTTCCCGCGGCGGAGGCGGCCCGACAATTACCAGATGGCGGCCAAGGCTTCCTATACGTTCTTTATCCTGATGAATCTGCTCGTGCTGCCGACGGCGTGGATCCTGTCCCTCGCCAAAGCCTCCCAGGCGGTCGGAATGTGGATTCTTACGAGTGAAATGGCTGTCCTTTACCTCTTTCACCTCATCCGGAAATTCCAAATTTTGGGGCAGACTTTTTCTCCTTTGTCAGTTTTTTTGTATCTTTGCGGCCTTGAAATTCTGCCGACCGGACTTTACGTCGCATCGGCACTGCTAATATAGGCTATGGCAATAAAGAAAATACTCATTTCCCAGAAGATGCCGCGGGTCATGACCCAGTACCAGGCGGTCTCTGAAAAATTCGGCGTCGAGTTTGAATTCCACCCGTTCTTCCTCGTGGAGCCGCTCTCGCTCAGAGAGTTCCGCGCGCAGCGCATCAACATTCTCGACCACACGGCCATCGTGTTCTCGTCCCGTCACGCCATTGACGCTTTCTTCACCATCGCCGAAGAACTCAAGGTCAAGATTCCCGAGACGATGAAGTATTTCTGCACCACGGAACTCGTGGCGATGTATCTCCAGAAGCACATCGTCTATCGCAAGCGCAAGATCTTCTACGGCGACGGCACTCCCGAGAGCGTCGTGGCCCTCATCGGTACCAAGCACAAGGACGAAACCTTCCTCATCACGCAGTCGGACACTTCTTCCAGCGACGCGCTGACGCGCCTCTTCGACGGGAAGAAACTCACCTACCATACGGGCGTCTTCGTCAAGAGCGTCAGCCAGAATCTCAAGAAACTGGACCTGAAGCAGTTCGACCTCATCGTCTTCTACAATCCCGCCGACGTCAAGAGTCTGGGCGACAATTTCCCGGGATATGTCCAGGGAGAGACCCACTTCATCTCTTACGGGAAGGGTGTCGTGAAGGCGATGGAGGATGCCGGTATCCGGATCGATATGAAAGCCCCGACGCCGGAGGCCCCTTCGGCCGCCCGTGCCATCGAACTCTATCTCGAAAGTCTTTCGTAGCGATGTCCGCCGCCGGAGCGCATACCCTCTCCCGAGCGGAGCGCCTCCGCGGACGCACGTCGATTACGGCACTGATGCGTTCGGGGAAGTACCTCAGTATTTCCCCGCTGCGCCTTTGCTACCATCCCCGGGAGGACGGCGCTCCCTCGCGGATTGTCGTTTCCGTTCCCAAGCGGCTCTTCAAGCGGGCCGTGAAACGCAATCTCCTGAAACGCCGCATCCGCGAGAGTTACCGGCTTCAGAAGCATCTGCTTCCCGCGGGCTACGACCTTCTCTGGATCTACACTTCATCCGAGGTGCAGCCTTTTACCGCCATCTATGAGGCGGCCGGGCGGCTCCTTACAAATCTCGGCGGCGATGGGAAAGTTCGGTGATATCGCCCGGAAGGTGCTCAACGCCCCTTTCGTGGGCCTGATCCGTTTCTATCAGGTCTGCATCTCTCCTTATACGCCGCGCAGCTGCCGGTTTACTCCGACCTGCTCGCAGTACGCCCTGGAGGCCTTCCGCAAGTACGGCCCCATCAAAGGATTCTGGCTCAGTCTCAAACGCATTCTCCGCTGCCATCCCTGGGGTGGGAGCGGCTATGATCCCGTCCCGTAACCTATGCCCGAGAAAAATCACATCCGGTCGATGTTCGACTCGATCGCGGGGGATTACGATTCCCTCAATCATATCCTGTCCCTGGGAATTGACAGAAGATGGCGGCGCAAGGCCGTTTCGGAAGTGATGAAGGCCGCGCCGATGCGCATTCTTGACGCTGCCTGCGGCACGGGCGACCTTGCCGTCGCCCTCGCTGCCAAGGCACCGGACGGAGCCAGGGTGACCGGTGTGGACATATCGAAAGGAATGCTGGCCAAGGTGGGGGAGAAGGCGGCCCGCGGCGGAGTCATCTTCAAGATCAGGACGGAGGTGGCCGATGCGGAGAGTCTGCCGTATGCCGACGGATCCTACGACGCCGTCACCTGCGCCTTCGGCATCCGCAACTTCGAGCACCGCGACCGTGGTCTCGCCGAATTCCTCCGGGTCCTCCGCCCGGGCGGCAAGGCCGTGATCCTGGAACTGTCCGTCCCGCAGCAACCCGGGCTCAGGCGGCTCTACAACCTGTATTTCTCCCGGATCCTGCCCTGGATCGGCGGCAAGGTCTCCGGCGAAGAAAACGCCTACAAGTATCTCGCGGCCTCGGTCAACGCCTTCCCCTCCCCGGAGCGCTTCTGCACCGAAATGACGGCCGCCGGCTTCCGCGGTGTCACCTTCCGCACCTTCTCCTCCGGCCTCTGCCGGATGTACGTGGGAATTAAATAATTTTCATTGCGATATACGCGCACGCTTCGGCATCGGCCAGGGCGTGGTGGTGACGGGTGAGGTCGTATCCGCAGGCGGCGGAGACGGTCTGCAGCTGGTGATTGGGGAGGAAGGATCCAAAGTGGCGGCGGGAGGCGGCCAGGGTATCGTAGAACACATAATCCGGGTAATCCATCCGGTACACGCGGAACGCCGCCTTCAGGCAGCCCTCGTCGAAACGGGCATTGTGTGCCACCAGGGGGAGTCCTTCTATGAGCGGGACGATCTTCTCCCAGACATACGGAAAGACCGGCGCATCCTCGGTGTCCTCCGGCCCCAGCCCGTGCACCCGCCTGCAGAAATACTGGTAATACTCCGGCTCCGGGTGGATCAGGCTGTAGAACGTGTCCACGATCTCCCCTCCGCGGACGATCACCACCCCCACGCTGCACACGCTGGACGGCTGCTCGTTCGCCGTCTCGAAATCAATTGCCGCGAAATCAGTCATATCGCTCTAACATGGCTTTGGCATCTTTGCGGATGGTCTCCCGGAAGTCAGCAGGAGCGAGGACCTCGACGGAGGGACCGTGGCGGAGGACCTCCTGTTCGAAGTCGAAGGTCGTTACCAGGCGGTACTCGAAGACAGAGTAGCAGTCCGTCGTCTCCGTCTCCTTCTGGGAGTCGTGAAGGGGAAGCGAACGGAAGTACTTCACCTGGTCCTCATCGACCTTGAGTATTACCGTGGCAGGCTTCTGGTCGTTGATGATGATGCCGAAGTAATTGCTGAAGAAGGTGTGGGCGTTGAAGCGCTTCGGAACCTCCAGGTCATTCTCCGCCTCCCTGATGTCATGGATCCGGTCGAGGGCATAGATTCGTGGCTCCTTATAGTTGACGCTCCTGGCCAGCATATACCACCGCTGCTTGAAAAGCTTCAGGCACCAGGGATGCGCCTCGAAGGAGGAAGGCTCGTCAGCGTAGAAACTCTGGTAGGTCATCTCAATGGTCTTGCGGTCCCTGATAGCGTTCACTATTTCGGCGAGCCATCTTTTGTTCGAAGGAACGTTCTCGAAGAGTATCTTGTCCCGCATGTCCTTCGTCTCGTTCAAGACGCTGTTCAGGGACATGGAATCCAGCAGCCACTTCCGTATGCCGTCCCCCTCGATGTCCTCACTGTTGGCGATGTAATACCCCAATGACCGGTCGCACTTTATTTCAATACCGAAGGTGTCGAAAATGGCTTCCCTATGATTGTGGAAGGTCCTTTCGGGCAGGTAATTCTCCCCGACGGTATTCAGTGAACTGCGCGACCAGAGGTAGCTGATGTCCTTGAAAGAGATATGCCCGTGTCTGTTGATGACATCAATCAACCAGACGTACCTGTCGAAATAGTTCTTAGCCATATTTTTTTCTGTTTTATATTTGCAAATATAGTGATAATTAATGCCAAAATATGGCAGTGGTAATCAGAAACCTATTTTTCTTTGTTGATTCTTTGCGCCCATTATCTCTTCGCAACAGAAGGTCATCAAAGTTTCCATCTCCGGCTCTTGGCCGGTAAGGATAGTCTGGATGGTCTTTTTCCGGACCACGTTTTCAATCTGGCCGCCACTGAAGTCAAACTTTTCAGCGAGGAGGTGGGCGTCAGCTTCAGACAGTTCCGGCATCATGGCATTCCAGATCTGGCACTTGACATCAACTGATGGATTGCTGAATTTCACTTTGTAAAGGAAGCGGCGCTCGAATGCTTTATCCAGATTCTCTGTAAGATTTGTCGTGGCAATTAGGATTCCTTTAAGATCTTCCATCTCCTGAAGAATGATGTTCTGCAAGCTATTCTCCATTTTATCGACAGCACCTTCTGCCCCGGATTTCCTGATGCCAAAGATGGCGTCAGCTTCGTTGAATAGCAATATGGGTGTAACCGATGATGTTTCAACAAGTTTTTTATAATTGGCAAATAGCTGTTTAAGGTTCTTTTCGCTCTGTCCAACCCACATACTCTTGAGTTTGGCCACATCCGTCATGATGATGTCACGTCCTGTCTTCTTTGCCAACTGGTAAACAGACTCCGTCTTGCCGGTGCCTGGGCTCCCATAGAAAAGACAAGTGAAGCCAGAGCGCATTCCTTTATCTTCAAGTGCCTTCCTAACTTCCGCGTATCGATTCTCTGTAAGCAAGTTATTAAGTGTGGTTAAGCTCTCTTTTACCTGGCGGTCAAAGAACAAAGGTTTTTCTTCAAGGGAATCAGATTTGAGTAAACCGGACATCGGAGCAACCTCGTGTAACCCGCCACAATCAGCAAGAATCTCTTCCTTGATGGAATCTTCAATCTTGAAGTGGTCTTTGACGAGCATTCCGTCACATGAAGCATACGTTATAACACCCTTTTTTTGCAGCTCCAACTCTTCATCTTTATAATACTGCTGCAAGGCTTCCATTGTCCTATTGTTAAAGAAATTCCGGAAGTCCCACCAGCAGCAATAATCATCATTGTATTCATGGTATCTGAAGCATAATGCGTAAAAGAGCATTCTCTCAGCTGGACACATACTGTCCAAATAATCCAAGTTCTGTAAATAATCCCATCCATCATCTTCGTCATAATCCTCGTTCCCTTGGGCCCTTTCTTTCAGGATTCCGTATTTATTCGCAGCCTTAGCAATACTCGTCCCCGGATTCGCCAATATCATTGCATCCATTTCGTTCAAGGCCATCTCCCTTTCAACTTCTTCATTATTAAGTTCACGGAACAAGCGGGTTATTCTCGATAAGATAGTAAAGGTTTTAAGGTCGGTGATTGCCGGATGCTTGAATGCTTTGTTTTTCTCCAGGCATCGAAGAACTTCTTCTCCGACACGTATATTTCCCCAACGGCCACGTTTGATGACAAGAGCGCTTTCCAAAGCCTTAAGGTCATCCTCGTACGACAATAGTTGAACAAAACTTGTCTTGAGTTTATTTGCCAGATCTCTTTTTGAGAAGTCATCACACTTGGACATCTCAACGATAATGGAAAATAGAATCGCCTGTTTCGGCGTGATGTCCATTTTGCCCGCAAGGAATTCTGCGGGGATATGGACCTCCTCCAATAATTTCTCGTCAAATCGATAATACTCTGAGGCACCTCCAAATTTCTCTTCCTCCTCGTATGATGCCGTTTTAATGATTTCCTCAATGGCGGAGAGTACTGTTAAATTGTCTTTTGAGTTAGCCATAATACAATGTTGCTTATTGTTCTTGCTGCAAAGATAGATATCGGTCCTGCCGAAATGTGGCAGCTTGCACGGTGGCTTAAATATTTTGCTTTTTTAACCCTTTTCTTTTCAAAGGAAATAATGCGCTGCCGGATTTTGGCACGAACGCCGTTTACCTTTGTCCCCGTGAAAAGGACATAAAGTATGGGAAAAACATTGCACATCATCCCTTCAGGCATCATCTGGCCCCTCATCGTCGAGAAATGGATTGGCGACGAACCGGACAAAGCAAATCATGAGGTAATCCAGTACCCCGTCCCCACCAACCTTCACTATCAGCCAGACTCCCTTACTGACGTGGAGATGATGAAGACGGCCATATCGTGGCATAAATATTATTCGGATTCACTGGACGGTCTGTATAAGAACTTATTGAGTTTCAGCAAGACCGTTAATAAAAGGTCCGAATACGACAAAGTGATTGTTTGGTACGCTGAGGATGCAGACTCAAGACTGCTTTTCCTCTTGATAGCCAATACCGTAAAGAGCAAACTATACTCGGTAGATATTACCCCGGCAGCGGAGAAACACGAATGGGAGCCATACAGTGAAGACTACGAACGTTTTACTGAAGTGCGTGTTTTCTATGACGGTGACGTTCCGGTTGCGACCATAACACGCAACAGCTATAAGCCACAAAGAATTACGCAAAAAATGCGTGATAGTTACTACGAGATATGGAAACACTGGGGCGGTGAAGACGCTCAGGACTGTCCGATTCTGGTTAGCCAGTTCGGAGGTTTCTTCCATCCTTATAGAACGTATTTATACTCTGATATTTTTGAATGTGTCACAAAGAAGGAGCCTACATCAATAAGCAGAATTGTCTGCAAAATATTAGAGACCCATCCCCAATTATCAGATAAATATGTATTCGATACCGTGACAAAGATGGCCAACGAAGGAATGATAAAATGGGTTGAGAAGAATGATGATAATCCATTTCGCACTCTTGTCCAACAATATAAGTACGACGTCGAAGGAGAATGGAATAAGTATCCCCGGGATTTCCTGTACCATTTCGCAGAGGTATGCGGCAAGAAGATAAAGATGTCAGAGGATGACCTGAAGGCAGAATTCCTTCGTGACCGCAAAGACAGCGACGATATGTTCTGCCAGGGACATCTGGCCAGGGCCGATCGGGCGAAGAAAAGAGAACAGTGGGAAGACAGGCTGGTTATCCAGTGGGCTGCTGCTTTTAATGCTAACTGGGGTTGGTATCATCTGATATCGGTAATGAAAGTCAAGATGGGAATGATGGTTGAATATATGCGACACTGGTCTCCCGTTGCCAACGGGCCGGTCTATGCAGACCAGATGGAGCGGGCCATCCTGGGGCGGAAAGTCAGAATACAAGCATACCGAAAAGGAGAACAACTACTTTGATGCTAAGCATTTCTCCCGCTACGTCAATTTCAACAACCGCAAGCGCTTCTCGAGCCCGGATTACGACGGTCATCACTTCTGGTGCAAGGCCCAGCGCCTCCGCTTCGACAAAGCCTGGAACCTCCTCTGGGAGATGTTCCGCACTAAATTGCTCACCTGGGATGATTGACAAACTGTATTGAAGACTATGGAACTCAACAAATGGGAGATTTGCATCAACTACTGGTGCCCAGCGCAGATATACTACTACTTCAAGGACAACGACGATGGCAATTGGCTTATCTATCTCCGCTGGTCCTGTGTACGGGGTGACGACCCTTGGTCTGCCGAGCTGCTGCGCTGTGACAAGAATTGGAAAAACATCCCCGACAGTCCGGACAACGTGAATCTCCTTAAAGAAAAGGATCATGTTCCTGGAATCGTTAAAGGTTACTATTACGATGAAGAGTACCCTTTCCTGATGGAGAGAGTGCTTGAAATAGTTCGAGAAATGAAGCCAGAACTTAAAGATCAATTGATATGAGCAAGAGAGTATTCAACAATTACAGTCCTGAGATTGTTGGCTTGGATTGGACACCGGGCAACTTGATACTGGTCGCATCACGCTCCTGGGGCGGAAAGAGCCAGTATGTACTGGGGAATTGCATAGTGGCAGGCACGAAAGACAAAATCCCCGTCGCTTATTTCCTGCCGGATGGTGATTCCCTGCGTGTCGCCAAAGCGTTAGTTCGTATGCAAGTAGGGCCACAAACTTTCGACAGCGGCCAGATTAAGACGGAAAACATCAAAGAATTACCGCTGTTCTTTGATGATACTCCTGATATGACCATTGCTTACATCGTTGACCGGCTCTTCCATTTAGCCGAAACGAAAGAGATTGGAATGGCTGTCATAGATGGACTGCAGTGCCTCAATACATCTCAGCTGGATGGCGGCACCAGAGAACGTGAACTAAACTCTGTCCTTCGCATTCTAAAAGCGATGGCTTTGGCCCTCGGTATTGTGATTATCGTCAAATCTTCATTGTCAGACCACGATTTTCAACAGCACGAACAGCCTTCAGTCAGAGACATTCTCGATGTCACTGAGGCGAAAACGATTTGTGACCAGATCATTCTGCTGCATCGAGTGAGTATAATGTCAGATTACTACAAAATGATACTGCCGCTGGGGCATCCATTCTTCAAAGATGACGGACGTGAGATGGTCTTGAACCTCGTCCTTGACAAGGAGACGGGCTATTTTAAGAAAGCCGAGTCGTTGTACGAAGAAGAAGACTCGCAGGGATCAGAGACGCCGATGTATGAATGGTACAAGGATTCAAAGGTCGATGATTGGTACTTTGAGTTCCTTGATTCTGATGGGATGGGGTGGAAAATCACCATTTCACCCAGCGCAGAATCGGAAAAGAATGAATACGATATTGATGCAGATAACTGGGCCGGAGATCACATCAATATAGCTATGGAAGAGCCCGGCGAAGACATGGAAAAGCTGAAAGCATTCGCCCTTAGTGAAGCCAGGAGACGATTCCCTGAAGTTGACATTCCAGAAACGTAGTCGCTTTTTCGACAAAACTGTAACCGTTTTATATAATTCTGCCAAGCTTTGGCGTTACAATGCTCTTTCTTTGTGGCTATGGCACGGGAGGTTGTAAGAATGCGCGATATGCAGTTCGATCCGGAACTGTTCCGTAATTATATGAGTGGAACGGTGCTGGACGAGCTGTTATGCAGTTACAAGGGGCTTCCTAAAGGCGTCAATTATATGATCATCGGTGACCCAGGCGTGGGAAAGACCACCATCATCCTCGATCTACTGTCCAATATCCGCAACTGTAACTCAGGCGCCCGTGTGTTGTTTATAAGCGCAGAGATGAACGAGATTGACCTGGCCATCTACGTCCAACGCTTCCCAAAGTTCCAGGACCTGGACATCCTTTTCATCGAGGCCAACTTCGATGAAGAAGACGATACGCACAACCTTGAGACTGTCAGGACCACGCTGGAGCAAGGCTGGGACATCGTTGCCATCGACTCATTCTATGAGTTGCAAGGCATTATCAAGGATGAGGAGAACTACACGCTGAAGAAGGCAGAGAGCGTGCTGCTTTCGCTCATAAAGCAGCAAAACAAGGCCGCCAACGCCCGGGGTGTCAACACCACGTTCCTTACGATTCAGCAGGTAACGAAGGCCGGACACTTCATAGGTTCCAATCGCCTCAAGCACTCCATTACGGCGATGTTGGAACTCCGCCTGGAAAATCCCAAAAACATTTACTCCGACCGTTACGCCGTCTTCAGTAAGCACCGCCGGGGAGATGTGGGCGTCCGCCTGTACTATGACCTGTCCGTGACCGGTGACGTCTATTACAATGAGGAGAAATTCGATCAAGACCGCAAACTGCGGAAACTGCAATCCACCGCTTCCAGCAGCCTCCGAAAGTTCGCAGACCAGTTCGATAAGATATTTAGCAATCAACCACAAATACAAACAGAGCATGAGTGAAGTAAGTCTGGTAGAACTGCGGCAGAAAGTCGATAGTTCCGCAAATCCGTACAAAGTCGTCCGCAGAGACGCAATTGAATATATCGGCCGCCTTGATGATGGCGCAGAAGTGTCTGCCCCCTATGAAGGCTATGGCAAGAACGTCTATCGAGTCGAAGGAACTGAGCTTCTGGTGAATGATTTGGTTTCCAAACAGTTGGACGAAATCATCGGACTCACTCCCACGCAGGCGAAAGTTGTTAAGAATGCATCAGGAGAGACCGGCGTCCGGGATTTTCGCAATTACCTGGCCACGGCAGGCTCCATGATGAAACCCGTCTCGGTCGCGCTTATTGCCAATCCTTCGAGCCGTACAGTCAGTGGCATGGTACCCATCAAGGAAGAGCCCATCACATCCGATGCATTTTTTGATTTTCTTGAACTTTTTCTGGACAAAAATGGCCTCTATCCGGTCGACTACCAGATGGCGTATGACATTGCGGCCGGTTTCACCCTATTCCTTGACAGCAACAACCCGGATGTACGGCAGATAGTACCCGGTGAAGATTTTCTGGTCAACTCATACTACCTGAAATGGAATCTCGGCCAGATTGAACTGGGCAGATATTACGAACGCCTTATCTGCTCAAATGGCCAAACAGAAACCGTAAAACATAAGGAAGCTCGCATCACGACCGTCCGGGAAGAACGTATTAGTGGGATAATGGACATTCCTCGGAATGGCGGATTATTGACTGGTTCTTTCGAAAGGTTCCGAGGGAAAGCCCTTGAGGCAATGGGAGTCAGCGCGTCAATCGCAGAACTGAAGTTGGTTTCGGACAAACTCGATCATTACTTGATTGACAGCCAGGCCGCTATGGCTATTGCCCCATACAGCAAGGAGTTACAAATGTACCTGAATGCTGGATACGACGGCGCGCCAGAACAACTCAAACAGATGAAAGCGAGCATGTCTGTATGGGAACTATACAATGCCGTGACCGACTATGCGTCAAACAACTCTGTTTGGGATAAGGATGATAACCGGCGGGGAATGCTTCAGGGAGAGGCACTCAGATTCCTCATGCGCGAAAGGGACGTCAAGAACTATTCGGATATATTCTCATAAGTTCGTAACTTCGCGCTATGACCCAATACATTGCAGACGAAGCACATTTCAAGGAGGTAATTGCCCGCGTTGCTAACGTGAAGAAACACCTCTGGATTGGAACCGCCGATATAAAAGACCTTTATGTCGGCGAACGCCCCTTCCTGGGCGTGCTGGCAGAATTGATCAGCAAGGGCCGGGAGGTCCGCCTGATTCACGCAAAGGAACCCGGGCCCAATTTCCGTGAGGATTTCGACCACTATCCGATACTGTTTACCCGTCTGGAGCGTGTGTTGTGCCCCCGCGTACATTTCAAACTGATCATCTTCGACCTCAAACTCGCCTATATCGGCTCGGCAAACCTTACCGGCGCTGGCCTGGGAATGAAAAGCACCCGAAACCGCAACTTTGAGGCAGGCATCCTCACCGACGATCCAGCTCTGGTCGAAGCTGCCATGAACCAATTCGATTCCGTCTGGGCCGGCTTCAAATGCAAAATCTGCGGCCGAAAACAGTATTGCTCTGATCCAGTAGAAGGACGATGATAATCAATCTCAAGGGACATAATATCTTCGCATTCTCCGACACACACGGGATGTATCGGCGGCTTGCCATACCAGCCGAAGCCGACATCCTTATCTGTTCCGGAGACGCTTGCGAAGGCTTCAGCCCGGCCGACCTGAAGGACTTCTTCGACTGGTATAGCTCCATGCCTGCCAAGCTCCGCATCTTCGTCCCTGGTAATCACGACCGTATCTTCAACCAGGAGCCGGCACGAGCGCGGAATCTGATTCCCTGCGGTGTTGTCTATCTGGAGAACGAGGGACTGGAATTCGACGGCATCAAGTTCTACAGCGTCCCAGCGAGGCCTTATCTGAAGACACCTATCTCCATCCCGTCCGGTATCGACTTCCTCATTACCCATGGCCCAGCATACTCCTATCTGGACCGAGATCTGGGTTGCAAGCAGCTCTTTCTCTCCGTGGCCAGCGCCCGGCCGAAGTACCACATCTTCGGCCACGTCCACGAAGAAGGCCTACAAAGAAAGGCGATGCTTGGCGGCACCACCTTTCTCAATGTGTCTTATTTTGAGGAACTCAGAAGGAATCTGGGACGATAGTTCCGTTCAAAGATATGGACAGCCCTTTGTTTTGACGAGCCTTTCTCGAGAAGATTTCCCTTGGAATACTTCGCCCAGGAGCATTCCCCGTCACGATAAGATGCCACATAGAAGTCGATGGAGAGAGCGTTGGTCACTTTTACGGGGTGAACGGTAACTTCCTTCGGATTGGCTCCAATCCCAACGGAAATGCCGCTTGTGGCCGACACAACGGACTCCAGCGGAATTCCTCTACCGTAATCCCGGACAACAGCACAAGTCGCGTTCACCTCTACAGAAAGGCCCTTTCCGTACCCCATCTGGAACTCATTCACCGCCATGACAAGAACGCCGTCCAACATAGCATAGATGCCGTCCTTCGGGTCGGAGCCATCGCCCAGCCGACCGATATACATTTCCGGCCGCCTTTGGACATGTTCGTTCCATTCAAGCGTCTTGATGCTATTGTCATCAATTTGTCCTTTTGCGGGATTATGATTCTGTTCCATAGGTTCTTTTGTTTACGATTACAAATTTAAGCCTTTTTTCTGCCAAACCTTGGCAACTCTCCTTCGGTTATTACGTTAATTGTCGAAAGCCCAGTAGATATAAAATAAAAAAAAACGCTATCTTTTAAAGATAACACTAACCCTGCCGAAGTTTAGCAGGATACCAGTGTAAATTTGCAGAATTATAAACAACAGCATCAATTATGGAGGCATCAACAAATATTCAAGCCATGTTATCGGATGGCTTTATCTTTGTCCCAAACTATCAGCGAGCCTACTCGTGGGATCAAGAGAAGCAGGTAGCAGTCTTTCTTTCTGATATTGAACAATATGTTCAGAGCAAGTCGAAATCCAAATACTATTTTGGACATTTTCTTTTTGAAAAGGTTGGCGAGAAAAAATATGGCGTTGTTGATGGCCAACAACGTTTGACCACTATTGTAATTTTTCTTTCAGCCCTTTATAAGCAGTTAAAAGGAATACGTGATTTGACTGAAGAGGAGGAATTCGAGTACAGCAGTATGATAAGGCTGGCCAGTCGCTATCGTTTTTCAACAGTAGATTACGACAATCAGCTCTTTAAGGAGTACGTGATAGACAGGACAAAGAAAGATAAGATTGGACTCAAAACTGAATCGGAGAAGAGGATTGTTGCCGCGTATGATTTCTTCTCTTCAAAACTTTCTCAAAAATCAGAAGAAGAACTATTAGCTTTATATTCCGCCGTCAAAAGCGCATCCTGTTCCACCTATATGGTAGAAAATGAATCTGATGCTATTCAGATGTTTATTTTTCAGAATAATCGAGGAAAGAAGCCAACGAACCTGGAAATCGTCAAGGCTCAGTTTATGTTCAACGTCCACCTTTATGGAGGAGAGGAAACTGACAACTTGCTTAGCGATATAAAATACAGATTCGAGAATATCTATCGCTCAATCTCTCGGATAGAAAGGAAAATTGATGAAGATGACATCCTCGTTTATACTCAGAGGGTTTTCTTCAACAATCTCAATGAAGGGAATGCCTTGGCTAAGGTCGATGAAGAATTAGCCAAAGAGAGTCGAATCGAATTTATTAAAGGCTTCACACAGGGCCTTTCGAGTAGTTTCAACTATTTGGAACAGTTCTTTACGGAAGACTATGATAAGAATTACAATATCCATTCTGCCATCAGCCTTCGCTCTCATTACGATATTCTAATGCCGTATGTGATAAAGGCATACTCATTTGGTTTAGATCGTGAAACTATCGGCACCCTTTGTAATTCGTTAGAAACACTATTTTTGAGACAACTTGTTATTCGCAGGAGTGCAATAATGAGCTATAGACTCAATGGAGTCTTCCAGCGATTTACTGGAAACATAGAAGAGACAGTTGACCTTATTAACTGGATGAAGAATCCAAATGATTGGTGGTTCCAGTATTGGGATGACGCTCAATTTGATGAGGCGTTAAATGGATGGATTGAAGAAAGAACAGCCAAATTCCTTCTTTGGAAGTACGAAAATTACCTTCTGGATGGAGGTAAAGGAGGCTATGATTTCATTCGTTTCGACTCAATCCCAGAAAAGCATTTGGAGCACATCGCTCCACAGACAAAAACGAATGATGAGCCTGTTTCAGCGGGATATTGCGAGTATGATGAGGAATTCAGAAACTCTTTCTTGAATTGCATGGGCAATTATCTTTTGCTGTCCGCTCCTCATAATGAGTCAATTGGAAATAAGCCATTTGAACTGAAGAGGTCAACATATACACAACTTCTTCAGCAACGCGAAATTCAGGATATGACTCCGGATATCATTTGGGACAAAGATAAAATTGCTTTGCGTCAAAAGAACATCAAAGAATTCATTAAGAGCATCTATTAACGAGTTTTTCGTTGATAATTATATGGGGGAATGCCAAAGAACGGAAGTTGCCACTCTTTGGCATTCTTTCTTCATATCTTCGTGGCATGAAACAGAACACAGAAGAGCCCGACTATCGTTCGATGAACGAGGTCCAGCTCAAACATGAACTCATCAAGCACGAGAAGAAGATTCTCGACATTACCGGCGATCCCATCGAGTACAAGCACTATTGCCCGTTCTTGGACCGAATATAGGACGAAGCAAAGGTCGATGCGGCCGAGAATGCTCCATTTACTTGCGATATTGTACAAAAATTGTTTAACTTTGCAAGTGAATAGAATAAATGCGTAAAACCATGAGCATTGCTGACTGGATAGAAGGACTGGCTCCGAGCGGCCGATACACGTTCTCCAAGGAGGATGTGCGGAAGGCTTTTCCCGCTATGTCCGCCCCTACCGTCGACACGGCCCTGCACCGCGCCGTGGTCAAAGGCCGGGTATTCTCCCCCTGCCGTGGAATCTATGTGGTCGTGCCCGAGGAATACCGGCTGTGGAAGGCTGTGCCGCAGGAAGTGTATCTGGACCGGATGATGCAGTATCTCCAGCGAAAGTACTACGTCTCGCTGCTTAGTGCCGCCGAGCGCCACGGTGCGGCCCATCAGGCTCCGATGGAATTCCAGGTAATGGTAGAACCTCCTGTGATGCGCGACAAAGAGCGCGAAGGCTATGTCATCCGCTATGCCGAGCGCCGGGAAATCCCTATGGCCTATGTCCAGCGCCTGGAAGTGCCATCCGGTTGGCTGAACATCTCCGGCCCGGAACTGACGGCAGTGGACCTGGTGGCCTATCAGGAACACATCGGTGGTCTCACGAGGGCAGCAACGGTGTTGGAAGAACTGTCCCTAATGCTGGATTTCACCAAGCTTGACACCAATTTCATGAAGGTCGCATCCGCCCCCGTATTCCAGCGTCTGGGCTACCTGCTGGATCGCGTATTGGAAGAAGAATCCATTGCAGACGGTCTGCTCGCCCTGATGAAATCCGGAGGCATGAAGATGAAAGCCGTGCCGCTCAGGCTGGGGGCATCGGTTGATGACGCCGAAGTGGACAAGAAATGGAGAGTGGTGGTGAACCAGGAAATTGAAATTGACGACTTATGATACAGAGAGCATTTATAACGCAATGGGGTACGGTCGTACCGTGGTCTTCTCCGCGCCTGGTGGAGCAGGACCTAATCATTTGTAGGGCGCTGGTGTCGATATACAGCGACCCCTTCCTGAAGGAACACCTCGCCTTCCGTGGTGGCACGGCGCTGCACAAACTCTATCTGGAGCCGCAGCCCCGCTATTCGGAAGACATCGACCTGGTCCAGGTGAATGCCGAACCCATCAAAGAGACGATAGACCATTTGCGCGAAGCCCTCTCTTGGCTGGGCGAACCCGTCGTCAAGCAGAAGAAACACAACAACACCCTTGTTCTCCGCGTACAGCCGACCGACGTGGGCGCCGGCGAAATCCACCTGAAAGTGGAAATCAACTGCAAGGAGCATTTCAGTGTCTTCCCGATGGTACGTGTACCCTTCTCCGTCGAGAACGATTGGTTCAGTGGCCAGTGCGACGTGCTCACATACGAGCTGGACGAACTGGTCGGGACGAAAGTCCGCGCACTCTATCAGCGCCTCAAAGGCCGTGACCTTTTCGACGTTTACACCGCACTTGTCACCGACAAACTGGATCTTGACCGTGTAATGACGGCCTACGACCGCTATCTACGTTTCGTGGCCAACCATGCTCCAACCTACAAGGAATTCGTGCTGAATATGGACGAGAAGATGCAGAATCCTGATTTTTTAGGCGACACCGCCGGCCTCCTTCGTCCCGGCCTTTCTTTTGATCCCCAAGAAGCGTGGGAAAAGGTCCGCATCGGGATTGTCTCAAGACTTCTCCATGCGGTGGCCCAAAATAAAATGACTTAGAAAATACTATTAAACTCTCCTCGAAAGCCTCGTTATCTAATCCGAGA
Organism: uncultured Bacteroidales bacterium; assembly: GCA_900320545.1. Lineage (GTDB taxonomy): Bacteria > Bacteroidota > Bacteroidia > Bacteroidales > UBA932 > Cryptobacteroides. The sequence goes on from ONSU01000007.1 coordinate 38,016, forward strand.
GAAAGATAGCAATTCTTCGTACAGAAAATCATATAAATCTTGATTTTCTATTCGAAAAGCTACTATATATGCGGGAAGTTGTTACGCCTCAAGCGTGGATTATACATAGTAAACCCAACTTGGAGTGGTAGGCGTATCAGCAACGAACGTGTCGCCAATCACCTTTATTCTCCGTTCCTGAACAATCCCGGCGAACTGGATATCTGGTCCAATGACTATTTCCTGCAGCTGGTGGACAGTATGAAAATTCAATGATGCCTATTCAGAATATTTGTTGTAGTTTTGCAGAAAACCCGCTTGGCAAAAGGGCGGGCTTCCATAACGTAATGTCAAAGAAAGTTTATTTTGCCGGCTCCATCCGCGGCGGGCGGCAGGATGCGGAGCTTTACAAGCGCATCATCGAGTACATCCAGCGGAATCATGTCGTCCTGACGGAGCACGTCGGGGATCTGTCCAAGAGCAAGACCGAGGGGCTGAAAGACCGTGACGTGGCCATCTATGAGCAGGACACCGCCTGGCTCCGTGAGGCCGATGTTGTGATTGCGGAATGCACCACGCCATCCCTTGGCGTCGGCTACGAACTGGCCTATGCCGAAGCCCGTGGCATCCCTGTCCACATCTTCTACAACAAGCCCCGCACGAACCTTTCCGCCATGCTCACCGGCGACAAGTACTTCGAAATCCATCCCTATACGGCTGAAGAGGAGATATATCCCGTCATCGACTTTATACTGAATCAGTAAATTATTATCCCGTTTGGCAGCAAAACAGGGGTAAAACGTAACTTAACCCTACCTGCAGGAACGGTATGGAAACGTTTCGGGGCCGAAATGCTGCCATACCGCCCTTCGAAATCTTTCTGGCTTTGCGGGATGGGGGAGCGTTTGTAAGGAAAAGTAAAAGTCACTATCTTTGCAGGATTGAATCGGATTTTTATGGAGAATAAGAAATTTACGTTATGGAACCGGATTGTGGCGGGCATCGTTTTTCTGGTGTCGGCCATAACCTACCTCCTTACGATAGAGCCGACGGCCTCGTTCTGGGACTGCGGTGAGTTTATCGCATCATCTTACAAGCTCGAGGTGGGGCATCCGCCGGGAAACCCTGTGTTCCAGCTGTTCGCCCGCGTGTTCACGATGTTCACCGACGCTTCCCATGCGGCGGTGGCGGTCAATGCGATGAGCGGTATCTGCTCGGCGCTGACGATCCTGTTCCTCTATCTGACCATCGTGTTCTTCGTGCGGCAGATTATCAAGCCGGAGAAGGGCGGCGGTTATACCCTGGCGCAGGCCGTCACGATTTATGGCAGCGGCGCCGTGGGCGCATTGGCGTACTGTTTCTCCGATACTTTCTGGTTCTCTGCCGTCGAGGGAGAGGTGTATGCGATGTCTTCGCTGGTGACCGCCCTGGTGCTCTGGGCGATGACCAAGTGGTATGAGCAGGCCGACGAGCCGCACGCCAACCGCTGGATCGTGCTGATCGCGCTGCTGATGGGCCTCTCGATCGGTATCCATCTGCTGAACCTGCTGGCCATTCCGGCCCTGGTGTATATGTATTATTACCGGAAGAAAGGGGAGGGATCCTATACGTTCTGGCAGTGGGTCGGCATCGGCCTCGTCGGCGTGGTGATCCTCGGCTTCCTCGTCTTCCTGTTTATCCCGTATCTGCCGAAGGTGGCTGCCGGCTTCGACCGCCTTTTCGTCAACGGCTTCGGTCTGCCGTACAACACGGGCGCCGTCTTCTTTATGGTCGCGCTCATCGGTCTCTGCATCTGGCTGCTGTTCTGGTCGCTGAAGAACGGGAAGGTGCTGCTGAATACCGTCGTCCTCTGCGTCACGATGGTCACCATCGGCTTCTCGCTTTTCGGCATCGTCATCATCCGGTCCAGCGTCAAGACTCCGACCAACGAATATCAGCCCGACAACCCGTACACCCTGGTCCGCTATCTGAGCCGGGAGCAGTACGGCTCCACGCCGCTCCTCTACGGCCAGTATTTCGACGCGCCGTATGACCTGAGCGAGAGCAAGTACTGGGCGCCCCTCGGCGGCAAATACATCAAGGCGGACGGCCCCGTGGACGCGTCCTACAAGGCCTCCGGCAAGATGCTATTCCCCCGGATGTGGTCGTCGGCCGATCCGAAATTCATCGATTTCTATCAGTATTACACCGAAGGCAAGGGCCGCCGCGTTCCCGGCGCCGAGCACCGCAAGCCGACGATGGGAGCCAACCTCCGCTACTTCTTCGACTATCAGCTGGGCTGGATGTACTGGCGGTATTTCATGTGGAATTTCGCCGGAAGGCAGAACGAAGTGCACAGCCCGACCCCGGGCGAACTCTTCTACGGCAACTGGGAGAGCGGCATCGGCTTCCTGGACCGCTGGCGTCTCGGCGACCAGAGCGGGGCTCCCGACATCCTCAAGGAGAACAAGGGCAAGAACCACTACTTCCTCCTGCCGCTCCTGCTGGGTATCCTCGGCCTCGTCTTCCAGTTCGACAAGGACAAGCGGGGCGCCTGGATCGTGTTCCTGATGTTCTTCATGACGGGCATCGCGATCGTCATCTACCTCAATCAGCCGCCGTATCAGGTCCGTGAGCGGGATTACGCCTACGCGGGTTCCTTCTATATGTTCAGCGTCTGGATCGGAATGGCGGTGGCGGCCCTCTACACCTGGATCACGGAGGCGTCGAAAGGCAAATACGCCAAGGAGACCGCCGTTGCCGTGACCGCGTTCCTGCTGTGCGTGCCCGCCCTGATGGCGGAGGAGAACTGGGACGACCATGACCGTTCCAACCGCTATACCGCGGTGGAGATGGCGAAGAATTATCTCAATTCCGTCGGGAAGAATGGCATCCTCATCACCCACGGAGACAACGATACCTTCCCGCTCTGGTACGCCCAGGAGGTGGAATCGGTCCGTACCGACGTCCGCATCGTCAACACCTCCCTGCTCGGCACCGACTGGCACATCGACCAGATGAAATACGCAGTCAACGAAAGCGCCCCGCTTCCGCTGACGGTTCCGCCTTCCCAGTACCTTTACGGAACCAACGAATACATCTTCATCTACGGCGACGACGGCACCCCGATGCTGCTGAGCGACGTGATGGATGTCTTCAAGGACCAGCGCCCGCAGTTCAAGGTCGACCTTCAGAGCGGCCGCCGGGTGGATTTCATCTGCGCGCGGAAGCTGGTCATCCCCGTCAACAAGGAGAACTGCCTCAAATACGGCATCGTCGACCCGATGTTCGCCGACGAGATCCCCGAGAGCATCACCCTCGAGTTGTCTCCCGGCAAGAATTATCTCTCGAAGCCGGAACTGTTCGTCCTCGACCTCCTCTCCAATTATCAGTGGGACCGTCCGCTGCATATGCTCAATATGGGCGGCGACCTGGACGTGGGATTCCGCAACTTCCTCACCTACGAGGGCTTCTCCTACAAGTTCACCCCGATCCGCAACACGGTCAAGTCTACGGATGTCGGGAAGGTCAACGCCCTGCATCTGTACGACATGATGAAGAACGTCTACACGTGGGACGCCCTGAAACGGACCGACTGGTTCGTCGACTATCAGAACTGCTATACCTTCCTCGGCGTGCTGTCGCAGCGTTCCATCTTTGTCAACGTTGCCGACGCCTTGATGAAGGCGGGCGAGAACGGGAAGGCCCTCGAGATCCTGGATCTCTGCCAGGAGAATGTGCCCGAGGCGAATTTCCCGCTGGAGACCATTTCGATCGGCTTCACGACCAACGACTATATGGTCGTTTCGATGATCGAGGATTACTATAAGCTCGGCGCGGCGGAGAAGGGACGCGCAATGGCGCTCCGGTTTGCCAACGAACTGCTCCGCACCTCATCCTTCTACCTCGATTTCTACGAGTATTCCCAGGATGACTTCGAGACGTGCACGCAGTACCTCGGTCACCTCCTCCAGACCCTCGACGAGTGCGAAGACAAGGAGACCGCGGACAAGATCGAGGCGGGCTTCAAGGCGCTCCTGGAAGCGGCCAAGGAAGGCTGATCCTTTCTGTTGGAAATAAAATGGGCGATGCCGATCGGCACCGCCCATTTTTGTCATACCGGCCCCGGCAGGGGCGAGCGAGTGTATCTCTACCCTCTGATGGCTGCAACGCCCGGGAGTTCCTTGCCTTCGATGGCCTCGAGCATCGCGCCGCCGCCGGTGGAGACGTAGCTCACCTTGTCGGCATAGCCCATCTGGGTGACCGCAGCGACGGAGTCGCCGCCGCCCACGAGGGTGTAGGCGCCGTTCCTGGTGGCCTCTGCGAGATCCTCGGCGATCTGGAGGGTACCCTTTGCGAAGTTCGGCATTTCAAATACGCCGACCGGTCCGTTCCAGAGGATGGTCTTGGAAGAGAGGATGATCTCGCGCCATTTCTCAAGCGACTTGGGGCCGGCATCCATACCCTCCCACCCGTCGGGAATCTCATGGGACGGGACCAGTTTCGTCTCGGCATCATTGCTGAAGTCGTTGGCGACGAGGGTCTCGACGGAGAGCGAGAGGTTGACTCCGCGCTCTTTGGCGATGGCCATGATCTTCTGCGCGTCGGGAATCAGCTCGTCCTCGTGGAGGGAGGTTCCGATCTTGCCGCCTTCGGCCTTGATGAAGGTATAGCCCATACCGCCGCCGATGATGAGGTTGTCGACCTTGGTGACCAGGTTTTCGAGGACGGCGAGCTTGGAGGAAACCTTGGAGCCGCCGATGATGGCGGTGATGGGGTGCTGCCCGTTCTTGAGGACGTTGTCGACGGCTTTGATCTCGCCTTCCATCAGGTAGCCGAACATCTTGTCGTTGGGGAAGTAGTCGGCGATGAGGGCGGTGGAGCCGTGGGCGCGGTGGGCCGTGCCGAAAGCGTCGTTGATGTAGCAGTCCGCGTAAGAGGCGAGCTTCTTGACAAACTCCTTCTGGGAGGCCTTGACGGCCGCCTTGGCGGCTTTCTTCTCCTCGTCGGAGGCATCCTCGGCGAGTCCGCGGGGTTTGCCCTCTTCCTCGGCGTAGTAGCGGAGGTTCTCGAGAAGGAGCGCCTCGCCGGGCTTCAGGGCAGCGGCCTGGGCGTCCGCCTTCTGGCAGTCGTCGGCGAACTGGACGGGAACGCCGAGGCATTCGCTCACGCGGCCGACGATGTGCTTGAGGGAGAACTTGGGATCGACCTTCTTGGGACGGCCGAGATGGGACATGATGATGACGGCGCCGCCTTTCTCAAGGACTTTCTTGAGTGTGGGCATGGCCCTGCGGATGCGGGTGTCGTCGGTAATCTCGAAGTTTTCGTTGAGAGGAACGTTGAAATCTACGCGCACGATGGCTTTCTTGCCCGTGAAGTCGTAGTTGTCGATGAATTGTTGCATAATTATAATTGAGTTAAAATATTTCTCAGCCTGCAAAGTTAACAATTATTTCCGTATCTTTGCACCATTATGACAGTAGAGTATCCTGCAGAATATTGGAAGGACTACGAACTTCTCGACAGCGGAAGGGGGGAGAAGTTGGAGCGGTTCGGGAAATATGTCCTCCGCCGGCCGGAGCCCAAGGCGCTCTGGGATCCTTCTATGCCCGATGCGGAGTGGCGGAAGCTGACGCATGTCAATTTCCGGCCCGGGGCCGGTTTCGGCAAGGCCGGGAAGGAGGACAGCGGCACCTGGGAGAAATTGAAAAAGATGGACGACCAGTGGGGGATCGTATACCGCGGCGCGTCCGATGCCGAAACCGGCGCCCACAGCGACCTCGACCTCAGTCTGCGGCTTGGCCTCACCGCTTTCAAGCACGTCGGGGTGTTCCCCGAGCAGGCGCCGAACTGGGAATTCATCTTCAGGGAGACTTCCCGCCTGGTCCGGATCCACAAGGCCAACGGCCTCCCGGCCCCGAAGGTGCTCAATCTGTTTGCCTACACGGGCGCGGCCTCGCTTGCGGCCAAGGCCGCCGGCGCCGATGTCACGCACCTCGATTCGGTGCGTCAGGTCGTCACCTGGGCCCGGGAGAATATGGAACGGAGCGGCCTCGACGGCATCCGATGGGTGGTTGAGGACGCGCTGAAATTCGCCCGCCGGGAAGAGCGCCGCGGCAACCGCTACCAGGGTATCATCCTCGATCCGCCGGCCTATGGACACGGCCCGGACGGCGAGAAATGGAAACTCGACGAACTCCTCTTCGGGATGCTCCGGTCGGTGAGCGCCATCCTCGCGCCCCGCGACAGTTTCCTCGTGCTGAACCTCTATTCCAACGGCTACAGCGCAACCCTCGGCGAAACGGTCGTCCGCGAGGCGTTCAAGGATTTCCGGGAGATGTCCTCCGGCGAGCTCGCCCTCCGCGACGGCTTCGGCAAGGTCCTCCCGCTAAGTATATATGTCCGATTGAAACGATAGACTATGATAGATTTACTGATTGTAAAGTGGCACGTCAATCCGGCCCTCTTCCACATCGGAAGTTTCGAGATCCGCTGGTACAGCCTGCTGTTCATCTCGGGATTCATTCTGGGATGGTATATCTTCCGCTGGTTCTTCCGTCGGGAGAGCGTCCCGGAGAAGCTGCTGGATCCGCTGCTGTACACACTTCTTATCGCGACCATCGTCGGCGCCCGCCTCGGGCACTGCCTTTTCTATGAGCCCTCTTACTACCTGGCGCCCTTCTACAAAATGTTCGGCGCCGCGCCCGATCCTCGGATCGCCTTCTACGGGATGACCCCCTGGCAGGCCTTCTGGGAGATCTTCATGCCCTGGAAAGGCGGTCTGGCGAGCCACGGCGGCACCATTATGCTGCTCCTGGCGATGTGGTGGTATGCGCGCAAGTACGGCAAGCCGCACGATATGGATTTCGTCTGGATTCTGGACCATCTGGCCATCGCGGTCGCGTTCGCGGCCTGCTTCATCCGTCTGGGCAATCTGTTCAATTCGGAGATCTACGGCGACGCGACGACCCTTCCCTGGGGCTTCATCTTCGAACTTCGCGGCGAGACGGTTCCCAAGCATCCGACGCAGCTGTATGAGGCCCTCTCATATCTTCTGCTCGGAATAGGCCTCATTCTTCTGTACAAATACGCGTACAAAAAGACTTACCGCGGAACGTATATCGGCATCTTCTTCATCGTCTGCTTCGGCGCCCGCTTCCTCATCGAATTCATCAAGGAGCCGCAGGTCGATTTCGAGAAGACGATGGTCCTGGATATGGGACAGTGGCTGAGCATTCCGTTCATCCTGATGGGGATCGGATTCCTTATCTACGCCTTTGTCAGGAAGATACCCGCGACGACCCGCCAGACAAAATAAAAATTTTTAAAAATTGTCGTCAAAAATCGGGCGTTTGGTGTGTTATTTGCAGCAAAAGCCCGGTTTTTTATTAGGATGAAAATGCATTTTACGATAAAGAATTGGCTCCTGCCGCTGGCCCTTGCGTTGCCCCTCGCCGCTACGGCGCAGGAAGTGCCGCAGGATACCCTGCAGGCCGCAAGGCAGGATACGGTCGTGCTGACCCTGGAGGACGCTCTCCGGATCGCCCTCGACGAGAATGTCTCCGTCAAGGTGGCCGACAAGGAAATCATGCGGGCGAAATACGCCAAGCGCGGCGCTTACGCGGCCCTGTTCCCGCAGATCAACGCCACCGGCTCCTACCAGCGCACCATCAAGAAACAGGTGATGTATATGGGCGGCGACGACAGCGAAGGCGGCGGAGGAGGAATGAGTTCGATGTTCTCCGGAATGGTCGACCCGATTATGTTCTACCTCAACCAGCTGGCCGACCGTACCGGCGGCCCGCTGACGCCCTATATCCCCCCGGAGACGGAGCAGACGGAGTCTTCTTCCTCCTCGGGCGGCTTCGAGGTCGGCCGCTGGAACACCTGGTCGGGCGGCATCTCCGCCTCGATGCCGATCGTGAACGCCCAGCTCTGGCAGAGTCTCTCCATTTCCGGCGACGCCGTGGAACTGGCCGTCGAGAAGGCCCGCGAGTCGCGCCTCGGCACCGTCACCCAGGTCAAGCAGGCCTATTTCGCCGTCCTGATGGCCAAGGAGGCCTTCCAGGTGTACAAATCGGTGTATGAGAACGCCTACACCAACCTGCAGAACATCGAGCGCAAATACAACGTGCAGAAGTCTTCGGAACTCGACCTTGTCCGGGCCAAGACTTCCTACGCCAATGCCATTCCGAACGTATACAATGCCGAGACATCCATCATCGTCGCGCTCTGGCAGCTCAAGGCCGTGATGGGCATCGACCTCGACACGCCGGTCGACATCGCCGGTTCGCTGGAGGATTATTCCTCGCAGATGCTCTACGACATCCACGAACTGGAGACGGGCGACCTCGACAGGAACACCACCCTCCGGCAGCTCGCCCTTCAGGCGGAGCAGCTCGCCAAGACCGTCCGGATGCAGAAATTCGCCTACATTCCGACCCTGGCGGTCAGTTTTTCCTACAGCATGAACGCGATGGCCAACGACTTCAAGTTCAAGGAATACCAGTGGACGCCGTATTCGTTCGTGGGCCTGCAGCTCAACATCCCGATCTTCTCGGGCGGCAAGCGCTACCACGACATCAAGCAGGCGCAGGTACAGGCCGACGAACTGGAGCTCCAGCGGATCAACACCGAGCGCCAGCTCCGGATTTCCATCCGGCAGCAGCTGCAGTCGATGGAGACCGCAATGCGCACCTATGTCGCCGCCGAGGACGCCCTCGGCTCGGCGCAGAAGGCGTATGACATCGCCGCCGCATCCTACGAAGTGGGCCGCGCCACGCTCACCGACCTCGACAACGCCCAGCTGGCCCTTACGCAGTCGCGCCTGAGCGTCGTGCAGTCGGTATACAGTTTCATCGTGGCGAAGGCGACCCTGGAACAGACCCTCGGCTACGATTTCATCGAAAGCGACGGCACGGTCGACCTGACGAATCCTTACGAAAAATAAAAGACAAGATATGAAAGCGAAAGTTTTGAAGATGCTCCTCATCGCCGCCGCGGGTATGGCGGCCGTCTCCTGTTTCAACAAGAAGCCCTCCGAACGGAGCGCAGGTTCCGCCCTGGAAGCCGCTCCGGACGAAAAGGTTCACCCCGTCAAGGTCATCGAGGCGGCGGAGCGGGACGTCAGGCAGGAGAGCACCTATTCCGCGACGGTGGAAGCCTACGCGGTCAACAATATCGCCCCCCAGACCGCTTCCCGGATCCAGAAGATCCGCGCGGAAGTAGGGGATTACGTGCATAAGGGCCAGGTGGTCGCCGAGATGGACCGGCTCCAGCTCGACCAGACCCGCCTGCAGCTCATCAACGACAGCACCGAGTTCGAGCGCCTGAAGAAACTCTATGAGAAAGGCGGCATCGCCAAGAGCGATCTCGACGCCGTCGAACTGGCGTACAACGTGCGCCGCGCGACGGTCGACAACCTCAAGACCAATACGATCCTCCGCAGCCCGATCACCGGCTTCATCACGGCCCGCAACTATGACAAGGGCGACCTCTACTCGATGGCCCAGCCCCTTTTCGTGGTGCAGCAGGTCGTCCCGGTCAAGCTCAAGGTCGGCATTTCCGAGAGCGAATATACCCGGGTCCGGAAAGGTGACAAGGTGCAGATCGTTTCCGACGCCCTTGCGGGCAGGACCTTCGAGGGTCGCGTCAACCGGCTTTACCCGACGGTGGACGCGATGACGCACACCTTCATCGCGGAAGTGGTCGTCAGCAACAACGACCGCGCCCTCCGTCCCGGAATGTACACCAAGGTGACCGTCACTTTCGGCACCAACCGCAGCGTCGTCATTCCCGACCGGGCCGTCGTCAAGCAGGAGGGCTCCGGCCAGCGCTTCGTCTATCTTCTCAATCCCGACAATACGGTCAGTTTCACCCCGGTCACCCTCGGCCGCCATATGGGGGATGAATACGAGATCCTGGAAGGCGTCCCCGTCGGCGCGAGCGTGGTCGTCAAGGGTACCTCCGGCCTCAGGGAGGGCTCCAAGGTCGAAATCATTGATGAATAAGGAGGCCTGAGATGAGTATTTACAGGACCTCGGTCAACCATCCGGTCACGACCTTCCTCCTTTTCCTCGCGTTCGCGATCCTGGGCGTGTATTCGCTCGTCCAGCTGCCGATCGATTTCTTCCCCGACGTGGAGTCGAACGTCATCATGGTGATGTCCTCCTATCCGGGAGCGAGCGCCGAGGACGTGGAGCAGAACCTGACCAAAACCCTGGAGAACTCGCTGAACGGCGTCGAGAACCTCAAGAACCTGACCTCCAACTCCAAGGAGAACATCTCCTTCCTCCAGCTGGAATTCAACTACGGTACCGACATCGAAGTCGCCACCAACGACGTCCGCGACAAACTCGACATGGTCAACTCGGTGCTCCCCGACGGGGCCACCGTTCCGATCATCTTCAAGTTCAGCGCCGATATGATGCCGATCATGATCATGTCGGCGACGGCCTCCGAGAGCGTGGACGCCCTCGACAAGATCCTCGACGACAAGGTCGCCACGCCGCTTGCGCGCGTGAACGGCGTCGGCACGGTTTCGGTGAGCGGCGCCCCGAAGCGCGAGATCCAGGTCTACTGCGATCCGGTCAAACTGCAGGCCTACGGTCTTTCGGTCGCGGCCATTTCCCAGATGATCGCCGCCGAGAACCGCAACGTCCCGAGCGGCAGCATCGACATCGGCTCGGAAACCTATACCCTCCGCGTGCAGAAGGAGTTTGACGATCCTTCCGAACTGCTGGACGTCGTGGTCGGCTATTCCGCCGGCCGGACCGTCTACCTCCGGGATGTCGCCCGCATCAACGACGGCCTGGAGGAACGCTCGCAGGAATCCTACACCAACGGTGTCCGCGGCGCGCAGATCATCATCCAGAAGCAGTCCGGCTCCAACACCGTACAGGTGGTCAGAAGCGTCAAGAAGACGATGAAGACCATTATGCCGAACCTGCCGCCCGACATCAAGTTCACCATCGTGATGGACGCCTCCGACAACATCATCAACACCATCAACTCCCTGAAGGAGACCATTATGATCACCTTCCTCGTCGTGATGCTCGTGGTGTTCGTCTTCCTCGGAAGGTGGAGGGGAACGCTCATCGTGGTGCTGTCGATCCCGATCGCCCTCCTTGCGTCGCTGATGTATCTGTTCGCCACGGGCAACTCTCTGAACATCATCTCGATGTCGGCCCTTTCGATCGCCATCGGCATGGTCGTGGACGATGCCATCGTGGTGCTGGAGAATGTGTCTTCGCACCTGGAGCGGGGCGAGAAACCGAAGGAGGCGGCCGTACACGGCACCTCCGAAGTGGGTATCTCTGTCATCGCTTCGACGCTGACGATGCTCTGCGTGTTCCTGCCCCTGACGATGATCTCCGGTATGGCCGGCATCATGTTCAAGCAGCTGGGATGGATCGTGAGCATCATCATGATCGTCTCGACGACGGCGGCCCTCACCCTCGTGCCGATGATGTGCTCGGTACTGCTGGACAACAAGCACAAGACCGGGAAGGTGTACACCGCCATCTTCGGTCCCATCAACAAGGTGCTGGACGGCATCTCCCGCGGTTACGGCAAACTGATCGGCTGGTCGATGTCGCACAAGATGATCATCTTCATCGCGGCCATCGCCATTTTCGCAGGCGTGCTCGGCCTTCTGGTTCCCGGTCTCAAGACGGAATATTTCCCCCAGGCCGACCAGGGACGCGCCAACATGACGGTCGAACTCCCGATCGGCACCTCGCAGGACGTGACGCGCGAACTGGCGCACAACATCTATCAGAAGATCGTCGAGGACGTGCCTGAACTCCGCGCCATCAGTTATGTCTTCGGCCAGGCGGATACCGACAACGCATTCGCCAGCATGCAGAACAACGGTACCTACCTCATCACTTTCCGGATGAATTTCGGAAGTATGGAGCTGCGTGAACGTTCCACGGCGGACATCTGTGACGTCATCCGCGAAGACCTGAAACTCTTCCCGGAGATCAGCCGCTCCAACATCACCGAGGGCGGCGGCGGAATGGGCGGCGCCACGTCGGTCTCCATCGAGGTCTACGGATACGATTTCGAGGAGACGGAAATGGTTGCCAAGAGCATCCGGAGCCGCCTGATGGAAAATCCCTGCTTCGCGCAGGTCATCCTCAGCCGCGATCAGTATACGCCCGAGTATCAGGTCGATTTCGACCGCGAGAAACTCGCGCTCAACGGACTCAGTTCCACCACGGCGGCCGCCGCTTTCAGCGCGGCGATGTCCGGCAGCGTGACTTCCTTCTTCCGCGAGGACGGCGAGGAGTACAGCATCCGCGTACGCTATGCCCCCGAATTCCGCACCAGCATCGAGGATATGGAGAATGTCGTGGTCTACACCCCCGCGGGGCGGGCCATCCGCATCAAGGAACTCGGCCGCGTCGTGGAGTCGAAGGTTCCGCCGACCATCCAGCGCAAGAACCGTTCGCGTTACATCAACGTCAGCGCCATCGTCGCCCAGGGATACGCCCTCAGCGACGCCGTGGCCGTGTCCCGGAAAGTGCTGGACGAGACGGAGCATTCCTCCGACATTTCGTTCTACATCGGCGGAGACTATGAGGATCAGCAGGATATGTTCCGCGACATGCTCCTCCTGGTCGCCCTGATCATCATCCTGGTGTATATGGTGATGGCGTCCCAGTTCGAATCGTTCATGGGACCGTTCGTCATCATGTTCTCAATTCCGTTCGCCCTCGTGGGCGTCATTATGGGCCTCCGGCTTACCGGAACGGCCCTCGGCGTAATGGCGATGATCGGCATCATCATCCTTCTCGGTATCGTGGTGAAGAACGGTATCGTGCTGATCGACTACACGATCCTCTGCCAGGAGCGTGGGATGAGCGTGCGCGACGCTTCCGTCGTGGCGGCCAAGAGCCGTCTCCGTCCGATCCTGATGACCACCCTCACGACCGTTCTCGGTATGCTCCCGATGGCGATCGGCACCGGCGAGGGCTCCGAAATGTGGAAGTCTCTCGGTATGACGGTCTGCTGGGGTCTGAGCATCTCGACGCTCGTCACCCTGGTCATCATTCCGACCCTCTACTGCGCCTTTACCGAAAGGATGGAGCGCCGCAAGGCCCGCAAGGCCGCCAAAGCAGCTAAAGCCCAATCATTATGAAAGCGATATTTATAGCATACAACCAGGCCTATAACGAGGAGATCGTCGATCTGCTCGGACAACTCGGACAGCGGGGCTACACGGTCTGGCAGGACGTCGGCGGACGGGGGAGCGTGGACGGGGAGCCGCATCTCGGCAGCCACGCCTGGCCCACCCAGAACCATGCGGTCCTGACGGTCGTGGAAGACGGCCTCGCCCCGAAAGTGATGAACGCCCTCCGCGACAAGGACGCCGCCTATCCCGATCTCGGCCTTCGCGCCTATGTCCTTCCGGTGGAGGAGGTCCTGTAGCATCTAAAAAAATTTCAACCTTTACAAATTTTCTCTATATTTGTAAAAATTGATTTTACTATGGCAAAAGTTATCACGCAACTGAATATCGGCGAGATCCTGGGGGAGACTCCGGTCGCCGTCGTGGATTTCTGGGCGACCTGGTGCGGCCCCTGCCGCATCCTCTCTCCTACCGTGGATGAGATCGCCGCCGAACTCGAAGGCAAGGTCACCGTGGCCAAATGCAACGTGGACGACTGCGAGGAGATCGCCGCCGAGTACGGCATCCGCAGCATCCCGACCCTGCTGTTCTTCAAGAACGGCGAAGTGGTCGACCGCCTCGTCGGGGTCAATCCCAAGGAAGTCATCCTCGAGAAGATCGCCTCGCTGGAGGCCTAGCGCGCCATGAAAAAGTTCCTGCTCATCGCGGCGACAGCGCTCCTGTTCGCCGCCAATGCGTCTGCACAGTTGTCTAGCGGCATCCGTTACGGTATTGTCGGCGGTTTCACCTCTACCAACACCAAACTCAAGGAGTTCGACGCCAAGAACGTTTCCCTGTATCACGCCGGCGCCACCGTTAAGTTTAATCTCGGCCTCGGATTCGCCATCCAGCCGTCGCTGACCTATCAGGTGAAGGGTACCAACCTCAAGCAGGTGATTTCCTCGGCCGAGGAGGCCAAGGCGGCCGTGACGGCCCTGGACGCCAGGGTGGGCTATCTTGAGCTCCCCGTCCAGTTCCAGTGGGGGCCCGACCTGATGGCCCTGCGTCCCTACGCCTTCGTCGAGCCGTTCATCGGCTGCGGCGTTAACTTCAAGGCCCGGACCGGCTACGATATCGGCAACATGACGGAAATCGAAACGGAAACCCTGGCCAACGACTTCAAGAAGGCGGCCCTCAAGCGCTTCGAATACGGTCTCGGCGTGGGCGGCGGCCTCGAGATCTGGCATTTCCAGATCAGCGCCGAGTGGTTTATGAATTTCGGCGGACTGGCCGACGAGAACGGCGAGATCCAGGATGCGGGCGTCATCCGGGACAATGTCGTCAATACCCTCAAATCCAAGAATTTCCAGGGTTTCAAGGTCTCTCTGGCCATCCTGTTCTAATCACGGGGGCCTAGGGATGGACGTAGCAGCAATCAAGGCGTATGCCGACCGGCATCTGGAAGGGGTCTTCCACCTGATGGAGGAGACCCTTTCGTCCGATGTCTCGCTGCTTGACGCGACCAACCGCTCCGTGCTCGACAGCGGCGGCAAGCGGATCCGTCCGCTGCTGACCCTGCTTTCGGCGGGAGCGTGCGGTGAGCGGACGCCCGATACCGACAGGGTCGCTGCCGCTGCGGAAATCCTGCACAACGCCACGCTTCTGCACGACGATGTCGTCGACGGAGCGGCCACCCGCCGTGGAAGGCCGACTGTGATGTCGCAACTGGGCGGACACGCCTCCGTCCTGATCGGGGATTACTGGCTGGCCCGGGCGATGAACCTGATCCTGGATACGGAATCCCATACGCAGGACTATATCCGTCTCTTGTCCAGAACCCTTGACGACCTGGCCCGCGGAGAAATTCTCCAGCTCCAGAAATCCGAATGCTGCGATACCGCATTCGAGGATTACCTCACCATCATCCGCTGCAAGACGGCCTCGCTTTTCGAGGCCTGCGCCCGTACCGGCGCCCTCTCCGGAAATGCATCCGGGGAGCAGGTGGAGGCCCTCGGGCGATTTGCCTCCAACCTCGGCATCGCCTTCCAGATCAAGGATGACATCCTGGATTTCGTGGGCGGCGACATCGGCAAACCGGCCGGGCAGGATCTGGAGGAGCGGAAAGTGACGATGCCCCTTCTCTCCGCCCTGGCCACGGTCCCGGAGGATCGCTGCCGGGAGATTCGCGCGCGGCTCGCCGAAGGAGGACACGAGCAGGAGATTCTCGCTTTCGTCCGGGCGCAGGACGGAACGGCCCTTGCGCAGGAAGTACTTGAATCATACATCGACAAGGCCGTCGGATGCCTGGCCGTCCTTCCGGAAAGCGAAGAGAAACGCCACCTGGTCTCCCTGGCCCGCTATTCATCCATCCGCAAGCAATGAGATTCGAAGACATACAGGGCAACGCCCCGCTGCTGGAGGCGCTCCGGTCGATGGTCGACCGGGGGAGGATCCCCCACGCGATGCTTCTGCACGAAGACGACGGCGGGGGAGCGTTCCCCATCATCCTGGCCTTCCTGCAGTATCTCTATTGCACGGACCATACGGGCTGCGGCACCTGCCCTTCCTGCAACAAAGTCGCGAAACTAATCCACCCCGATATCCACTTCGTCTATCCGGTCGCGTCCGCCAGGACTTCGTCGGATTCGACCGTGTCGCCATCCCTTCCGTATCTGCCCCAGTGGCGGGAGCTCCTGCTGACGAACCCTTCCTTCACGGAGGCGGCGTTCAACGAGGCCCTCGGCATCGAGCAGAAGTCGACGGTGATCACCGTGGCGGAGGCCGCGTCGGTGCTGAGCCGGCTGTCTCTCTCGGCCGTGGAAGGCGGCTATCGGACTGTGGTGATGTATCTCCCGGAGAAGATGAATGCGGCTGCGGCCAACAAACTGCTCAAGATGATTGAAGAGCCGCCGGAGAAGACGCTCTTCCTCCTGGTGACGCACAGCCCCGAGAAGGTCCTCGTGACGATTTTCTCCCGATGCCTGTTCCTCCGGGTGACGCCCTCCGGGAAGCACCTCGACGCCGACCCCGCGCTGCGGGAGATTTTCTTCGACCTGATGACCGGGCTCGCCGCGCGCGACCTGGGCGTCGCGCTCGAGGCGGCGGATGCCATCGTCGCCCTTCCTTCGCGCGAAAAACAGAAATCGATGATCGCCGTGATGGCGGAGGGATGCCGGAATATATTCCTCCTCCAGCAGGGCCTGCGGGACCTCGCGGTCTTCCCCGGGGAAGATCAGGCCTTCTACCAGGAAATGGCGGTCCGCTGCAAACGCACCTTCGCCCGCAATGCGCTGTCGGTGCTGGACCGGAGCCTCCTGCTCCTGGAGCGCAACGTCAGCCAGAAGATCCTCTTCACGGATCTCACCTGTAAACTTTTAAGGATAATTTGACATGAACAATCCGTTAGAGAATATACAATACGACTGCTTCCGGGGCTGCTCGGTCACCCGCGGGGAGAACGGGGAAACCCGCCCGTCCTACCGCCAGGGCTGCTGCAAACTGGAAGTATACAATACATATAAGGGCATCTCGCAGGAGCAGTACTCCGACTACTTCGAGGTCCGCTTCAAGAATACCCGCAAGGGCATTTACAGCAACGGATCGGGGCAGAGCGTCAAGACCGGCGACCTCGTGATCGTCGAGGCGGCCAGCGGCCACGACCTCGGCATCGTCACGCTGGAGGGTCCCGCCGTCGTCCGGCAGATGAAGTGCAAGCGCATCGATCCCGAGACCACCCAGATCCGCCGCATCTACCGCAAGGCCAAGCAGTTCGATATCGAGAAGTGGCAGGAGGCCATCGCCCGGGAGGAAGAGACGATGATCCGCGCCCGCGAGATCGCCGCCGACCTCGGGCTCGAGATGAAGATCGGCGACGTGGAATTCCAGGGGGACGGCACCAAAGCCATCTTCTATTATATCGCCGACGGCCGTGTCGACTTCCGGCAGCTCATCAAGGATTTCGCCGAGGAATTCCGCATCCGCATCGAGATGAAGCAGATCGGCGCGCGCCAGGAGGCCGGGCTGATCGGCGGTCTCGGCGTCTGCGGCCGCGAACTCTGCTGCGCCAACTACATTACCGAATTCAAGTCCATCACCACGGCGGCGGCCCGCTGCCAGGATCTTTCGCTCAATCCGCAGAAGCTGGCCGGCCAGTGCGGCAAGCTCAAATGCTGCCTCAATTACGAGGTGGCGGCCTATCAGGACGCCCAGTCCCGCATCCCGCGTGTGACGGAGCCGCTCGAATTCGAGGACGGACAGGCCTGGCTCGTCAAGACGGACATCCTCCGGGAGATCATGTACTTCTCCTATGAGAAGGGCTCCCTGGCCAATGTCCATCCGCTGTCGGCCGGCGACGTCCGCGAGATCATCATGATGAACCGCAATGGCCGGAAGCCGGCTTCCCTCCGGAAAGAGCCGGAGATCTCCTCGCCCGAATTCGTCTCGGCCGTCGGAGACGACAGCATCTCCCGTTTCGACGAGAAGCGGAAGAAGCGCCGCAGCGGAAAGAACCGTCATAAGTCCGGGAAATGAGTTGGCGTCCCCTCATCCTCGCCGTCGCGGCCTGCGCGGCCCTGCTTTCCTGCCGGGAACCTTCCGGGCGGGAGGATTTCATCGCGGGGAAGGGACCTTTTGTATTCAGCGCGGATATGACCGATACTACCCGTCTCTATGACTTTTCGTTCTATACGCGGCTCGACGGTCGTCCGCATCTCCTGTCGGGCGTCGTGGACGTGCCGCTCGACATCGCGTGGACATCCCCTTCCGGGAATGTCTATGCGGAGACGGTCTTCCTGCCGCTGACGGATTCGTCCGCGACCTTCTATTCGCGACAGATCCGGCGGGACTACCGGACGGACGTGCTTCCGGTGGAGGCCGGCGTATGGGAGATCGCCGTGTCGGTGCCGGATTCGGTGGATATTCCCGGCCTGAGGGGGCTCGGGCTGGTGCAGCATCACAAAGACAGATAAATGGGACACGGCAAACTTCGGAAATTCGCGGAGAACAGGACGTTTTCCTGCCTCCTGCAGCCCGCTGCGGAGGATGTGCTCGACCGTGGCGCGGCGGAGGACGGCCTGCACCTGAATCCGCATCCCGTCCGCGGGCACTGGAACGAAAAGATGTTCGATGCCCCCCGGCCGATCGTGCTGGAACTCGGCTGCGGCAAGGGTGACTACACGATCGCCCTGGCGGAACGGCATCCGGAGTGCAATTACATTGGCGTCGACATCAAGGGCGCCCGCCTCTGGAAGGGCGCGAAATACGCCACTGAGCACTCTCTCGGCAATGTCGCCTTCCTCCGCACGCGGATCGAATTCATCGGGGCCTTCTTCGCTCCGGGCGAGGTGTCGGAGATCTGGCTGACCTTCTCCGACCCGCAGATGAAAAGCGAGAACAGCCGCCTGACCTCCCCGCTCTTCCTGGAGCGCTACCGCGGCTTCCTCGCCCCCGAAGGCCGGGTGCACCTCAAGACAGACAGCCGCTTCCTCTACGAATATTCCCTCGCGACCGCCCGCGCCAACGGACTCACTGTCCTTTGCGCCGATACCGACATCTATAGCCATTCCGGGACAGAATCTTTCCCCGCCGACCTCCTCACCGTCCAGACCTTCTACGAGTCGATGTTCCTCAAGATGGGCCTCCCCATCACCTATCTGAGTTTTCTCCTTGACCGTGAGGGTTCCTTCGTCTATCCGGAAGACTTCGACGCCGACTACTGGCGTCGCGCCGAAGGCCCTCGCCGCACCTTCTCCCACCAGCCTCCGCCGTCCGGAGGGTGTGCTCGAGATGAAAAACAATAAGTTGAAAATTGCTTAAAAGTACTGTATTATGAAACGCATAACCCTTCTCCTTCTGGCCCTCGGTGCGGCCCTCCTTTGCACCGTTTCCTGCGAAAAGAACAAAAAAGGCTACGACGGCAATCCTGTCAGTCTCGGCCTCTCGGTCCGCTGGGCGGAAATGAACGTCGGCGCCATCGAGGGTGACCTTGACGGTGTGAGCGTTACGCTCGCCGATGCGATCGACTATGCCGCTCAGAACAAAAAATGGTCTATCCCGACCGTCATGCAGTGGGAGGAACTGCTGAATACGGACGGTGTCAAGGTTCAGCCGACGTTAAGTCCGGCCGGCTACCTCATTATCGGCAAGGGCGGCCAGTCCATTTTCTTCCCTTCCGGGTATTATCTTTGCGCCGGTTCCAAAGACGCGTTCGAAACGACCTATGTGGATTTGTCCGTGCTGTCTATGCTCAGCGAGCCGAGTTTCGCCACCACCACTTCCAAGAATATGGAGTTCAGTCTCCGTCTGGTCAGGAAATAATTCCCGTCCGTAAAGATGAAGGAAAAGAACGAAGACCTGCGGCCGGGCGTGCCGCCGCCGGCCGAACTCCCCGCGCCGGAACCCGTTGACGCTGAGGCGGTCTTCAACGCCTGGAAGGCCGGAGAAACGGACCTGGTCTGCGTACTCGGCCCCACGGCGTCGGGCAAGACGCATTGCGCCGTCTCGCTCGCCAGGAGGTTCAACACCCTCGCGGGCGCTCCCGTTGCCGAAATCATCTCCGCCGACAGCCGTCAGGTGTACCGCGGAATGGATATCGGCACGGGCAAAGACCTTGCGGAGTACGGTGAGATTCCGTATCACCTGATCGACATCGTCGACGCGGGCGAACCCTACGACCTCTACAATTATCAGCAGGACTTCGAGCGGGTTTACGCCGACATCCGGGAGCGGGGCCGCCTTCCGATCCTCTGCGGCGGTACAGGGCTTTATATCCAGGCCGTCACGAGCGCATACAACCTGCCTGTCGTCCCGCCGAATCCCGACCTCCGTGCCGAGCTGGAGGAGGCCGACATCGAGGAACTCCGCGAAATCTACTGCGAACGGTGCGAGCCCGAACCGGCCGTGATGGAATCCAAGCGCCGTCTCATCCGCGCTCTCGAGATCGCATTCTACAAAGAAGAACATCCGCTCGAAAAGACCGGCTTCCAGCCCAAGAAAACCTTCTTCATCGGAATGGTCGTCTCCCGCGAGGAGCGCAACGCCCTCATCGACCGCCGCCTGGCCGCCCGCCTCGATGAAGGGCTCGTCGAAGAAGTGCAGGGCCTGCTGGACAAGGGCGTCCCGGCCGAAACCCTGCTACGCTACGGCCTGGAATACAAATTCGTAACGGAGCACCTCCTTGGCCTCGTCGACCGGGAAGGGATGCAGGCCCTCCTCGCCACGGCGATCCACCAGTTCGCCAAGCGCCAGATGACCTTCTTCCGTGGAATGGAATCCAAAGGCGTCCTCATCCACTGGACCGACCCCGCCGCCCCGGGCTGGTAACATCCTCTCCTTTATCCCGTGAGCGTATCACCAGCAGCAACGCTCACGCACCGGCCCGGACACAGGCCCTCACATCCGCCATTCCCGGACTCGTTCCGGGAATCTTTATTTGTCAGATTAGGCTTTTTTGGTTATCTTTGCGGTCCTTATGCCGAAAAAGAAAAGCAATATCGTGATCAGCAACAAGCGGGCGACGTACGACTACCTGTTCCTGGAGACGTACACCGCCGGGATACAGCTGGTCGGGACCGAGATCAAGTCGATCCGGGCGGGGAAGGTTTCCCTGCAGGATTCGTATTGCTATTTCGAAGGCAATCAGCTTTTTGTGCGGGGAATGAATGTGGCGCTGTACAGCTGGGGGTCCTGGGGGCAGCACGAGCCCCGGCGGGACCGTCGGTTGCTTCTCAATCGCAAGGAACTCCGGCATCTTCAGGCGGAGGTCAAGAAGACTGGCATCACGATCGTTACCGTCAAACTCTTCATCGCGGACAATGGCTACGCCAAACTTGTCATCGCCCTTGCGCGCGGTAAAAAAGAATATGACAAGCGCCAGGCCATCAAGGAACGCGACGTGCGGCGGGAGATGGACCGGGACGGGTATTAGATTCCGGACAGGGAACCATCCGGAGCATGACGGACTGGGAACGGGCCGGAGAGCGGGGCTGATTTGACGGGGCAAGAAGAGGAAAGTTGGAATTTTGGTTGGAGGGAATCACTATTTTGTCTATCTTTGCGGACAATTAGGAACGGTGGACAGATTTGCCTGCTTGCAACCACCTTCAAAAAAATGCTAAAATGATATGAAGAAGACCTATCTCTTTACTTCGGAATCCGTATCCGAAGGCCATCCGGACAAAGTGTCCGACCAGATCAGCGACGCCATCCTCGACGAATACCTGCGCAGGGATCCCGAATCCCATGTCGCGTGCGAGACTTTCTGCTCCACCGGTATGGTGGTGCTGATGGGGGAGATTACCTCCAAGGCCCGCGTCGACGTGCCGCAGGTCACGCGTGACGTGATCAACAGGATCGGCTACAACAAGGCCGAGTATATGTTCGACGGCAATTCCTGCGGCATCCTTTCCGCCCTGCACGACCAGAGCGCGGACATCGGCCGCGGCGTCGTCCGGGAGAATCCCCTCGACCAGGGCGCCGGCGACCAGGGCATGATGTTCGGCTATGCCTGCCGCGACACGGTGGACTATATGCCGCTTCCGCTCTATCTGAGCCATCTCGCCCTTGTTATCCTGGCGAAAATCCGCCGTGAGGAGCTGCACTTGATGCCGTATCTCCGGCCGGACGCCAAGAGCCAGTTTACCATCGAATACGATGCCGCGACGGGCAAGCCCCTCCGCGTGCATACCGTGGTCATTTCCACGCAGCACGACGAATTCGACACCGACGAGGCGATGCAGCGCAGGATCCGTGAGGATGTGGAGAACATCCTCATCCCGCGCATCAAGGCCGAGCTCCCCGCGGAGACCGCGGCCCTGTTCGACCAGGGTTTCATCCTCCACGTAAACCCCACCGGCAAGTTCGTCATCGGCGGTCCGCACGGCGACACCGGCCTTACCGGCCGCAAGATCATCGTCGATACCTACGGCGGCAAGGGTGCGCACGGCGGCGGCGCCTTCTCCGGGAAGGACCCGTCCAAGGTGGACCGCAGCGCCGCCTATGAGGCCCGCCACCTCGCCAAGAACCTGGTCGCCGCGGGCGTGGCCGACGAAGTGCTCGTCCAGATCGCCTATGCGATCGGCGTGGCGAAGCCGCTGAGCGTGTTTGTCAATACCTACGGCACGGCGCATTACGGCATTACCGACGCCGACATCGCCGACAAGATCCAGGAGATCTTCGACCTGCGTCCCGCGGCCATCATCGAGCGTTTCGGGCTCAAGAATCCCATTTATCTGCCGACGGCGTCCTACGGTCATATGGGCCGGACGCCCTATCGCAAAAAAGTCACGCTCTACGACGGGGACACGCCCTACGAAAAGGAGGTTCAGTTCTTCGGCTGGGAGTTGCTGGATGCCGTAGACGATATCAAGAAGGCGTTTAATATCGAATAGCGGAAGGCCGGGTGCAATGCATCCGGCCTTTTGTTGATAAAAATGTTAATAAAAAATTTTCAGAAGTCTGAAATATTGAGTAACTTCGTACCGGCATTTTAGAAAATCTGATTTTTCTTTAACCCAAATCAATATTTATGAGACTAGCTCTAAAATCTCTCTCTCTCGCATTCATTTCGATGTTTGCGGGCGTCGTCGCCTATGCTCAGGTGACGACAGCGTCTCTCTCCGGAAAGCTGGTGGACGCCAGCGGCGAGCCGGTTCCCGGCGCCGCCGCCGTCGCGGTCCACGAGCCCTCCGGTACTACTTACGGAGCCGTCACCAATGCGGATGGTCTCTACACCATCCAGGGTATGCGCTCGGGCGGTCCTTACAAAGTGACCTTCTCGATGCTCGGCTATCGCGACGCCCAGTACACGGGCGTTACGCTCTCCCTCGGCGAGACCTACAACCTCAGCGGGACCCTGGAAGAATCCACCGAGTTCCTCAATGAGGTCGTCATCACCGCAGCGCCTTCCTCCAAGTTCGTCGGAGAAAAGACCGGCGCGGCGACCAACATCAGCAACGACCAGATCGTCGCCCTTCCGACGGTCAGCCGCAGCATCACCGACGTGACCCGTCTCTCGCCCTACGGCGGCAACGGGATGAGCTTCGCCGGTTCCGACGGCCGTACCGCCAACTTTACCGTCGACGGTGCCAACTTCAACAACAACTTCGGTCTTTCCAGCAACCTTCCCGGCGGCGGCAACCCGATCTCCCTCGATGCCATTGAGGAGCTGCAGGTGGTGATCTCGCCGTTCGATGTGCGCCAGACCAACTTCATCGGCGGCGGTATCAACGCCATCACCAAGTCCGGTACCAACACGTTCCGCGGCTCGGTCTACGCCTACCACCGCAACGAGAATATGCGGGGCAACCGCGTCTACGACACCGAAATCCCCGGTGCCCGCGACAGAGACCGCAATACCACGATCGGTATGACCTTCGGCGGCCCCATCGTCAAGAACAAACTCTTCTTCTTCGTCAACTTCGAATATTCCAAGATCCCGACCGTCGCCACTCCCTGGCGCGCCAGCACTGACGGCATCGGCAACGAGGAAAAGAGCATTTCCTACTGTTCGGTCGACGACATGCAGCGTGTCAAGGATTATGTGAAGGATAAATATGAATACGACACCGGTTCCTTTACGGAGTTCCCGGCCAACGAGAACAACATCAAGGCCCTCGCCCGCCTGGACTGGAACATCACCGACAAGCACCACCTCGCCCTCCGGTACAACTACACCGCCAACAACTACTGGAGCATGCCGAACGCCTCCTCGATGGACGGCGGCACCCGTTCCCCTTATTCCCGCGTGTCGCTGTACTCGATGTCCTTCGCCAATTCGATGTATTCGATGAAGAACCTGGTGAATTCCGCCTCCCTCGACCTCAACAGCCGCATCACGGACAACCTCTCGAACCAGCTCCTGGTGACCTTCTCCAAACTGGATGACATTCGCGGTTCCAACTCTGCGGATTTCCCGTTCATCGACATCCAGGACGGCACGGGCACCAACACCCAGTACATGGCCCTCGGCTACGAGCTCTTCACCTGGAACAACGCCGTGCACAACACCATCGCCACCATCAAGGACGACCTGACCTGGTACTATGGCAAGCACAAACTGATGGGCGGCATCAACTACGAGTATCAGATGGCCGACAACGCCTATATGCGTAACGGTACCGGCTACTACCGCTATTCCAGCGTCGACGATTTCCTCAGCGGCGCCGCTCCCGAGGTCGTGGCCCTCACTTACGGCTATGACGGCGAGGCCAATCCGGCGGCCCGCGTCCAGTACCACAAACTGGGCCTCTATGTCCAGGACGAGTGGAATGTGACCGACCGCTTCAAACTCACCGGCGGCTTCCGTCTCGACGGCCTCTTCTTCGACAACAAGGACCTGATGACCAACCAGGCCATCTACGATCTCGTCTACTATCCCAAGACCTACGACTATACCGAGCAGCACATCGACACCGGCAAATGGCCTACGGCCAGCGTGACGGTATCGCCCCGTCTCGGCTTCGTCTATGACGTCTTCGGCAACAAGTCCCTCAAGATCCGCGGCGGTACCGGCCTGTTCTCGGGCCGCATCCCGCTCGTGTTCTTCACCAACATGCCGACCAACAGCGGTATGGTCCAGTCCAAGGTCGCCTTCAGCGGCAAGACCCAGATCTGGGACGGCAAGAAAGGCCAGCCCAAGAGCGGTTACGCCGGCTACACCGGCCTCTATACGACCGACTCCAACGGCAACCGTTACATCGATATGAGCCAGTTCGCCGGTGACATCCTGTCCCGCAAGGATCTGGAGCAGAAACTCATCTCCATGGGCTTCCCCGCCAAGGTCAGCCCCGCCGACGGCACCGTTCCTTCGAGCATCGCCGCCGTCGATCCCAAGTTCAAGATGCCTCAGGTCTGGAAGACCTCCCTCGCCATCGACTACAGCTTCCCGACTTCCTTCCCCTTCAGCATCACGGTTGAGGGAATCTACAACAAGATGGTCAACGACGTGATGATCTCCGACTGGAGCATCCGTCCCGTCGAGGGCTTCGCGACCTTCAACGGCGCCGACAACCGGCCCATCTACCCGGCCAACTTCCGCAACGAGACCAAGGCCTTCGTCCTGTGCAACACCAACCGCGGTTACGGCTACACCGTTTCCGCCGAGGTCCGGATGCAGCCGATCCCGGAGATCAGCCTCTTCGCCGCCTATACGCATACGGGCAGGAAGGAAATCACCGGTATGCCCGGCTCCGACGCCGAGTCCGCCTTTACCTATGTGCCTACGAGCAAGGGCCCGAACAACATCCCCCTGCACAACTCCCAGTACGTGACCCCCGACCGCGTCGTGGCTTCCGCTACGGCCCACGACCACTGCGGCAACCACTTCAGCCTCATCTACGAGGCCTGGAGGGGCGGTTACAACTACTCCTACATGCTGGCCAACGATATGAACGGCGACGGCTACCAGTATGACGCCCTCTACATCCCGACCGACAAGGAGATC
The DNA here is from genome assembly GCA_900320545.1 of uncultured Bacteroidales bacterium. Lineage (GTDB taxonomy): Bacteria > Bacteroidota > Bacteroidia > Bacteroidales > UBA932 > Cryptobacteroides. The sequence goes on from ONSU01000007.1 coordinate 63,527, forward strand.
GCCGACGGCGACTTCCGCTTCGTCTCGGATGCCGACCGCGACCGGTTCCTCTCCTTCGTCCGCAGCGACAAATACCTCTCCAAGCACAGAGGCCAGTATGCCGAGGCCTACAGCGTGTATTCCCCGTGGGTGCACCGGCTCGACTTCTCCTACAAGCACGATTTCAAGTTCCGGATCAAGAACAGTGTCAACAAGATCCAGGTCAGCTTCGACCTGAAGAACCTCACCAACCTCTTCCGGGCTCATTCGGGCGTCTCCAAGGCGATGAACTCCAAGCTCAACTCGGGCCGTATCCTCAAGTATGAGGGCGCGGATGCCGACGGCTACGCCACCTTCTCCACGCCGGAGGCGGTCGGCTCCGTCGAAACCTGGGTGCCTGTCTACACCATCGGACAGTGCTGGTATGCTTCCGTCGGTCTCAAGTATATGTTTAACTAATAGAAGGAGGAAGACACTATGAAACTCAGATATATTTTCACTGCGATCGTTTCTTCCCTTTGTCTGCTGGTCGCCTGCCAGCAGGAAGATCCCTCTTCCCTCGGCACCATTCAGCTTGAGAAGACATTCCTCACCATTCCGCTCGAAGGCGGTTCGGTCGACCTGAATCTTGTCGCCTCGGCGCCCTGGGCCTTCGCCAAGAGCGTGCTGATCAACAAGGATCCCGAGACCTATGCCGAACTTCCGGCCTGGCTCACCGCTTCCGCCCTTTCGGGCGAGACGGGCGCCGCGAAGATCACCTTCACCGCCGCCGCCAACGGCTTCGGCCGCGAGCAGGAACTCCAGATCAATACCGGATCCCAGATCCAGTACATCATCGTCCGTCAGGGTTCGATGGAGGCTGAGAAAGCGTCCTGCGCCGAGGTGATCGCCGGCGCCGACGGCAAGACCTACACCGTGACGGGTACCTGCACCTCCATCGCCAACACGACGTATGGCAACTGGTATCTGAACGACGGCAAGGATGAGATCTACATTTACGGCACCCTCGACAAGGACGGCGGTACCAAGAACTTCCTCAGCCTCGGCATCGAGGTCGGCGACGTCATCACGGTACAGGGTCCCAAGACCACGTACGGCACTACGGTCGAGCTTGTCGACGTCACCGTCCTCAAGATTGTCAAGTCCCTGCTGAAGGTCGACAAGACCGAATTCAAGGATCTCGACAAGGACGGCGCCGAATTCAGCATCAAGGCCGCCTTCAAGGGCAACGGCGCTTATGTGAAGGAGTGCCCCGACTGGATTTCCCTCGCTTCGACGGAATACATCACGGGCGTTCCCTCCAAGCTGGAACTCCACCCGGCCGACACCTCCAAGATGACCTTCCGTGTCGCCCCCAACGAGGGCGTGACCCCGCGCGAGGGCATCATCAAGGTCGCCTCCACCGCCGGCAAGAACAATTCCGATATCGACATCATCGTCAGCCAGAAGCCGAACGCTCCCGCCCTGATGACGATCGCCGAGGCGCTCCAGAGCAGCTACGCCCACGTCAAGGGTACCGTGATGGCTATCTGCAAGCGCGGTTATGTGCTTACAGACGAGACCGGCGCCATCCTCTGCTACTACGGCTCCAAGTTCGATGCGACCAAGTATAAACTCGGTGATGTGATCGAAGTGATCAACGCCACCAGCGCCTACAACTACGGCGCGCAGCTCAGCTGTGACGGCAAGGACGGATTCGATCTCGAAGAGAAGATTTCCGAAGGTAGCGGCAGCGTCACCTATCCGACGCCCAAGGTGCTCGATCAGGACGGACTCGCCGCTCTGGTGGCCTCCATCAGCGGCAAGACCGGCACGAATCTCCAGGACGCCATCAAGATGGAGTACGTACAGATCTCCGTGACGCCGAAGAAGAGCGGTAACTACACCAACCTCTTCCTGGATAATTATGATGCGGCCGACTTCTCCGCCTACCAGCTCCCCGCCGACTTCAATCTCGATTCGATGATCGACAAGAAAGTGACGGTCCGCGGCTATACGCAGTCCATTTCCAGCAGCAAGCACGTCAATATCGTCTTCACCGAGATGATCGAGGGCGAGGCCGATGTGCCGACCATCGAGTACACCGACCTCAGCACGATCAGTTCTCTGGCTTCCGGTGCCGACTTCGAACTGACGGCCGTCGTCGCCTTCGTCACAACCAAGAATGATGCGGCCATCGTAACCGACGGTACCAACTTCTTCTACCTGTACAAGCCGGCCACAATGCCCTCTGTCGGCGACATCGTGACGGCCAGCGGCAAGATCAGCGTCTACAACCACCTCCATGAGTCGGCCCAGGCCCCGACCGTGACGGTCGTCGAATCCGGCGCCGAGCTTCCGGCTCTCACGCCGAAGGACATTACCGCCACGTACGGTACGTTCATCTCATCCAACGATCCGCATCCGGCCGATTACATCACGGCTGTCGGCACGTATGTCGTGGACGGTAACTACACCAACCTGGTCGTGGAAGGCTCCGATACCGTCAAAGGCAGCCTCAGCGGCAAGATCGACGCTTCCTGGAACGGCAAGAAGGTCCGCGTGACCGGCTGGTTCACCGGCTCCAACAAGGGCGGTACCTTCATCTATACGGATGTTACCAATATCGAAGCGGTAAACTAATGTTCATCATTCCGGACTCGATCCGGAATCTTCCACTCAAGCGGCCCGTCCCTCCCGGACGGGCCGCTTTTTCAATATAACCTGGCACCAGGTTGAAAAAAGTGATGAGTTTGGATAATGATAGATAGAATGACAAAAATTTTGGTTATATTTGTAAGACTATCCAGAAAGTTAAAATTAACTATAATTAAAACCATTCAAGATGAAACTCAAACATCTGTTCTTTGCGCTTGCGGCGGCGCTTCCGCTGTTTTTCTCCTGCGAGAACAAGGAGAAGCCGCTGCTCCCGACCGTCACGGTCGAGCCTGCCATCGTCAACCTGGAGACCGGCGCCTCCGTCCAGACCGTCTCGATCCAGGCGGGCCGCGACTGGGTGGTTTATGCCAAGCCGGACTGGGTCGACGCCATCAATCCCGAGTCGGGTGCGGCGTCCGAGGACGGCGAGACCGTAACCTTCTCCGTCAAGTCCAACGCCGGCAACGACCGTGAAGGATACATCGTCTTCTCCACGGGTCTCGCCCGGGCCGCCTTCAAGATCGTGCAGAAGGGCGAAGCGGGTGCGCTTACGCCCGGTACCGGCACCAAGGAGGATCCGTACAGCGTCGCGGGTGTCCTGGAATATCTGAAGACGCTCGGAAACAATGTCCAGAGCCCTGTCGTCTATGTCAAGGGTGTCGTTTCCAACATCACGGAGGGCTACGCGGCGAGCGGCACCAACGGCAACGCGACCTTCTACATCAAGGATTCCCAGTCGCAGACCGAAGACTTCTACTGCTACAGGATCAAGTATCTGGGCAACAAGAAGTACACTGCGGGCAAAGACGATATCAAGGTCGACGATCAGGTCATTATCTGCGGCAAGGTCACGAATTATTCCGGCTCCGCCGGCAAGGTGACCCCGGAGACGGTCGCCAACGAGGCATACCTCTACTCCCTCAACGGCACCTCTGAAGAGGGCCAGGAACAGACTGAGATCACCGACGCCACCGTGGCGCAGTTCATCCAGAGCGACGGCAACACCTATTACCGCCTGACCGGCAAGGTTTCCGCCTTCCAGACCGGTCACAACACCAACGGCAACTACGACTACATGCAGTTCAACCTGACCGATGCGACCGGCACCGTCATCGTCTACGGCTTCAAGGACAGGGACGGTTCCTTCGCGGAGTGGTCCACCAAGATCAAGAATGGCGGCACCGTCGTCCTGACCGGCACGTATGAGAAGTACACCGACAAGAACGGCAATGTCAAGGACGAGGTGATGAACACCACCATCGAGAGTTTCACCGAAGGCCAGGCCGAAGAAATCACCAGCGCCACCGTGGCTCAGTTCATCCAGAGCGCCGACGGTAAAATCTATCGTCTTTCCGGAAAGGTTTCCGGTTTCAAGGTTACGAATGCAGAGAAAGAATACATGCAGTTTGACCTGACGGACGATACGGGAAGTATTCTTGCTTATAAGTTCAATAACGGAGAATTCAAAAAGTGGAATGCAACCCTCAAGGACAATGGTACTGTTACGCTTACGGGTTCGTACTTGAAATACACGAATTCGAGCACGGGTGAGGTGAAGCATGAGATTGAGAATATTACCATTGAGAATTTCACGCCGGGTGCGGATATCCCGGCCGTGACCGGAACGGTATCTGACGCAGTCGCCGCAGCCGATGGTACTCCCGTAACCATCAACGACGCCATTGTCTCGGCCGTCAGCACCAAGGGCTATTTCGTGACGGACGGCAGCAAGAATGTCCTCGTTTACAAGAACGCCGAGCCGACCGTCAAGATCGGTGATAAGGTCAAGATTGTGGCGAAGAAAACGACCTACAACAGTCTCCCCGAAATCGCGGATATTACCGGAGAAACCGTTATCTCCAGCAACAACAATGTCCCTTACACCGCCATCAAGGATCTGACGACCACCATCGATAGTTATACGGCGACGGAGTCCGACTATATCAGCGCTACCGGTGAGGTCGCCGCTGACGGCAGTTATTGGAAAGTTACCGTTGACGGGAAGACGAAGTGGGTTTCGCCGCGCTATCTCCCCGCTACGTACGACCTGGCGTCACTCAGCGGCCAGAAGGTTATTATCACCGGCTATGTCGTGCAGATTACCAATACCTATGTCGGTATCTATGTGAATTCCGTCAGTCTGGCAGATCCGAATGCCAAGTACTGCCGTGTCAGTTCGAAGGAGATTAACGTAAAGGCCGATGCGACGAGCGCCACGTTCACGATTACGGCCAATGCCGCCTGGACGCTGACCACGAGGCCCGGCGACGCCATTCGGGTATCCCCGGACAGCGGTTCCGGCAATGCCGAGGTTACGGCCACTTTCTCCGCCAATGCGGATGAGGCGGCAGGCAGGTCCTTTGAGATCGTACTTGCCTGCCCGGACGCCTCCGTCAATGAGACCATTACCATCAACCAGGCCAAGGCCGGCGCGGCAGGGCAGACGGAAGTCGAGTTCGACATTGCAGCGCTCGCTACGGCCAATAGTTGGGCCAATGGCACCCAGTACGCGACGATCACTATCGACAATGTGACCCTTAAGGCATCGGGAGGCGGCAATACGGGTAAGTATTACACCAGCGGCACCCAGTGGCGCTTCTACCAGAACGAAAGCGCCAAGCTGACGGTCTCCGTATCAAGCGGCGAACTGGCTTCCGCGACATTTACCTATGCCAGCCAGAACACCGGTATCCTGCTGGATGCGGCCGGCGCGACGGTGGCTTCCGACAGCGAGGTTTCCCTCTCCGGTACTTCCGCCGTATTCAGTGTCGGCAATTCTACAGCCGGCACAACGAACGGACAGGTCCGCTTTACCAAGATTGTCGTCGTAGTCAAGTAGCAGCCGATGCGACGCGTTTCCCTAAGACAGATCTGGGCTCCGGTGGCAGTGCTTCTGGCACTGTCACTGGGACTCGTTTCCTGCGAGAAGACCCCGCCTGCGGACAAGGCTCCGGAGATCTCCGTGAGCCAGACGATGCTCGGACCCGGCAAAACCCAGTTCACCGTCGTCATCAAGAAGGCGGAAGGGACCTGGACATCGTCCGTGGAATATCTTTCCGGGGAGGATGCGTGGATTACGGCGAAATCGCCGGAATCGGGTTCCGTGCACGGAATGGTGATGTACGAGGCGGCCGTCAATCCCGTCGAGGAGCAGCGCTCCGCCCGCATCGTGGTCTCGTCTTCGGCCGGGAGCACGTCGGTGACGGTCACGCAGATGGCGGCGGGCAGCGAAGTCCCCTCCGGCAAGGCCGGCAAGTGGCTGGAAATGCCGGAGACGCCTGCGGACGCGGGTTTCCTATTCGGTGCCCACGACATGAACGGCGATCCGTATGTATCGCGTACCGTGAGCGGCATCCGCAACTGGTCGTGCTGGTGGAGTCCCTCCGAGCATCTGTCGATGTGGGTGGCGTATCCGCTCAATTCCGGACTCAAGGGAAGCGGAAACCGTACGGAGGCCTGGGGACTTTTCGACCCCTGCTTCCCGAAGGAAGATCAGCCCGACTGCGCCTATACTTACGGCGGCGGCTGGACCCGCGGACACCAGATTCCGTCCGCGGACCGGCTCAGGTACAACGGTTCCCAGAAATGCAACGAATCTACGTTCTACCCGACCAACATGACCCCCCAGGAGTATGATTTCAACTCCAATATATGGGCGAATCTGGAGGGGGCCGTCCGTACCTATTCCAGCAAATGCGACACCCTTTATGTGGTTACGGGCTGCGACCTCAAGGCCGGCGCCTATGGCTGGAGCGGCGGGAACACCGGTTTCCGCGTCAAGGCCCCCGGTGCCTACTGGAAGGCCGTCGTCGCGTACAAGAAGTCTTCACAACTGGGCTTCTTCGGCTCTTCCTCGGACGGATATTTCTGCGGTTGCGCCTTCTATCTGCCTCACGATAAGTCGATTGCATATGGCAATTATCTCGACTATATGATGTCCATCGACAATCTGGAGAAGAAACTGGGCGTCGACCTGTTCGTGAATCTGCCCGACAGGATCGGAGCCGACAAAGCCGCCAGTGTGGAGTCTGCGGATCCCGTCAGTTTTTGGAAATAAACGAGAGTCATCGAGAAACAAAATTACAATAGAATGAAAAGATACTTCTTAGCACTGATTCTTCTTCTCGCCGTCCTCCCTGCGGCAAGGGCCCAGAAGAACACGTCGTATGTGATCGGGTTCTACAACCTCGAGAACCTTTTCGATACCTATCACGACGAAGGGAAGAACGACTATCAGTACCTCCCCGACGGTGATAACAACTGGACCGAGGTCAAGTACGCCAAGAAGCTGTACAATATGGCGCACGTCATCGCGGAGATGGCCCGGGAAAACGGCCGCTACCACACCGTGCTCGGCGTAAGCGAGGTTGAGAACCGTCACGCCCTGGAGGACCTGGTCTCCCAGCCGGAGATCGCCGACGCCAACTATCAGATCATCCACTACGACGGCCCCGACCGCCGTGGCGTGGACTGCGCCCTCCTGTATCGCCCCGAGCAGATGCAGGTCGTCTCGAGCGAATCCATCCCCTTCGACTTCAACAGCGAGAAGATCCGCTTCGAAATGGACAAGGAGGGGCAGGATAACTTCCGCACCCGCGACATCCTGATGGTGCACGGCATCATCGGCGGCGAACATTTCGCCTTTTATGTCTGCCACCTTCCCTCCCGTATCGGCGGCAAGGGGCAGGACCTGCGCGCCCGCGGCGGCGAGATCGCCTACGAGCACGCCCGCAAGATGATGGCGGAGTTCCCCGGTATCAAGGTCGTCGTGATGGGCGATATGAACGACAACCCGACCGATGACTCGATGGCTGTCTATCTCCGGGGCAAGGAAGACATCGATGACGTAGGGGAGGAGGATTTCTTCTCGCCGTTCCTCTCGATGTTCAAGGCCGGCTACGGCACGCTTGCCTACAGGGGAGAATGGAATATCTACGACTGCATCCTCGTCAACAGCGCCCTGGCCCACGCGCCGAAGGGAACGCTCCGGATCCAGCCGCTCATCAAGAAGAAAAAGGCCCAGTACTACGGCCGCATCTTCCAGAAGCCGTTCATGACCCAGCAGACGGGGCAGTATGCCGGAACGCCGTTCCGCACCTTCTCCGGCGGACAGTTCATCGGCGGCTATTCCGACCACTATCCCACCTATATCGTCGTCAGCAAGAAATAATACTTTATCAATATGTCTAAGAAATTCTCTCTTACCTTCTTCGCACTGCTCCTCGGGACGCTGCTGTTCGCGCAGGCGCCCACGGGCGGCGTGAAGGGAACGATCGTCAGCCGTACGGACCGGCAGCCGATCGAGAAGGCCAAACTCATCCTCTACCAGGGGGCGAACGAGGTCGCGACCGTGATGTCCGGCGAGGACGGTACCTTCCTCATCCCGGAACTGCAGAACGGGATGTATTCCCTGGTCGTCCAGGCTCCCGATTACCTGGAGACGCGGGTCGAGGTTACCGTCAATGACGGCTATGTCAAGAATATGTTCAACATTTCCGTCACCGGCGTGCAGAAGGTGGCCGAACTGGAGGACGCCGCCACGGACGAGCAGGATATGGACGACAGCGGTTACAACGACAACCCGACCGTCCTGTTCAACGCCAACGATGTCTTCACGAACATCGCGGGCTACGGCTTCTCCAGCGTGCGGTTCAAGCAGAGGGGCTACAACAGCGAGACCCAGGAGGTCTATCTGGCCGGCGTCAAGCTCAACGACGCCCTCACCGGATACGGCCCCTTCTCCCTGTGGAGCGGCCTCAACGAGGCGATGCGTACCAAGGACAGTTCCGTGGGCCTGGAGGCGGCCGATTACAATGTCGGCGGCTTCAACGGCACCACCAACATCAATGGTACCGCCTCCGCGGTCCGCACGGGCCTGCGCGGAAGCGTGATGACCAATTCCGCCCTCTACCGCCTCCGTCTGATGGCTTCCTACGCGACGGGAATGATGGACAACGGCTGGGCCGTCGCGCTCAACGTGAGCGCCCGTCTCGGCGGCAACGACTGGGTGGACGGCGTCTACTACCGCAACTTCGCCTACTATCTAGGTGTCGACAAGAAGTTCAACGACGCGCACAAGCTGAGTTTCGTCTTCTTCGCGACGCCCGGACAGCGCGGCGCCCAGAACGCGGCCACGCAGGAGGTCTACAACCTGGTCGGAAGCAATATGTACAACTCCAACTGGGGCTACCAGAACGGCAAGGTCCGCAACGCCCGCGTCCGCAAGACGCACGAGCCCGTGACCTTCCTCAAGTACGACTTCACCCCTTCGGACAAGTTCAATCTCTCCGCGACCTTCCTCTACCGCTTCGGCAAGAACGGCTACACCGCCCTTGACTGGTACGACGCGCAGGATCCGAGGCCGGACTACTACCGCAACCTTCCGAGCTATTACTTCAACGAAGAGGAAGACCTCAAGCGCAACAACGCCCTCAAATACGCCTGGGCCAACGAGATCTGGACCCATCCGGGCCTGTATCCCGAATACACCCAGATCAACTGGGACCGCCTCTACAACACCAACTACAACCAGGCGGACGGCCGTTCCAAGTATGTGCAGGAGGAGCGCCACATCGACCAGCACGACGTCAACTTCGCGATGAGCGGCAAATGGAGAGTCAAGGACTGGCTGACCCTCACCGGCGGCGGCCAGGTCAAGATGAACCGTACCGAATACTATAAGAAGATCGCGGACCTGCTGGGCGGCGAATACTTCCTCAATATCGACAACTTCGCCGAGCGCGACTTCGCCTCCACGCCTTATATGGTGCAGAACGACCTCGACTACTGGCTCGCCAACGGCGCCGCCGAGGTGGTCGGGAAGGGCGACAAGTACGGCTATGATTACTACGCCCACGTCCGCAGCCTGAGCGTCTGGGGCAATATGAATTTCCATTGGGGCAACCTGAGCGCCAACCTCAGCGGCCGCATCGGCTACACCCGCTTCTGGCGTGAGGGACTGATGCGCAAGGGCCTCTTCCCGGGAACGGCGAATGAGGTCTGGGCCATCAACGCGAAGTACGGCACCGACATCCGTCCGGTCGTCGACAGCTTCGGCGAGGTGGTTACGTCCGCCGGCAAGTCCGATGTGGTCATCAAGCCCACCGGCGCCATCAAGGCCAATGTCAACTACGTGATCGGCAGCAAGATGCGCGTTTACGGCAACGTCGGCTATTTCCGCGATGCGCCTTCCTTCCAGACGGCCTTCGTCTCGCCGAGGACCCGCAACACCATCACCCCGAACCTCCGCAGCGTGAAGACCTTCGCGGCCGACGTCAACTGGCAGTTCTCCTCCGGCGGCTACAATGTCCGCCTCACGGCCTACTACGCCAAGATCAAGGACCAGAGCAAGGTGATGAGCGCGTATGACGACATCCAGAACGCTTTCTCCAACTTCGTCCTTACGGGCATCGACGAGCGCCACTACGGCCTCGAACTCGGTTTCCGGATTCCGCTGGTGGTGGACGGTCTCGCCCTGCGCGGCGCCCTCGCCCTCGGCCGGGCCGAATACACCTCCATCCCCCGGATGATGCAGACCATCGACAACAGCGCGGAACTCATCTCCTACAACGGCAAGACCCTCGTGGACGTGCCCTACTGGGCGATGAGCCCCGTCTTCAAGAAAGACGCGGACGGCAACTATCCGACCGACGCGACCGGCAACTACACCTGGGAGGTCGACAAGTGGCAGCGTCACTATGTGCCTTCCTCGCCGCAGCTCGCCTCGAGTCTCGGCCTGAACTACTTCTATAAATACTGGTTCTTCGAACTGGACGCCCAGTATTTCGCCGGCACCTACCTCGACATGAATCCGCTCTACCGCACCGACTTCGCGACCGCAGGTCCGGACAATACCGTGACCCCGCTGGAGATCGAGTATATGACGGCCCAGGAGAAGTTCAAGGGCGCCTTCCTGCTGAACGCCAGCGTCGGCAAGTCCTGGTACATCAAGTACAAGTACCAGCTCGGCTTCTCGCTCAATGCGAAGAACCTCATCAACAACCGCAACATCCGCACGGGCGGTTACGAGCAGACGCGTATCGTCGACAACACCATGGGCAACACCCGCTACTACCGCTTCGACCCGAAATACTTCTATACGAGCGGAATCAATTACATGTTGAACGTTTATTTCAGATTCTAAGGTTATGAAAAAGTATATTGCAATTTTTGCGGCGCTTGTCGCCCTCGTTTCCTGCCGGAGTCTGAAGGAGGAATGGCAGCCGGTCGGCGGAACCCCCAAGGCCCCCGCGGAGTGGGATACGTATGATGTCTCGGGCATCACTTTCACGACCATCCACGACCTCAAGAAGATGTACACCAACCAGGAATGGATCAACCTGACCCGCGCCATCGAGAATGCGGACGGCAAGGACCATTACATCGGCGGGGTGATCGTCTTCGACGATATCTGGATCAAGGGACAGGTCGTTTCTTCCGACCGTTCCGGCAACCTCTACAAAGAGGTGTACATCCAGGACGAGACCGGCGGCATCGATCTCAAGCTCGGCCGCGGCTCCATCTACAGCGAGTTCCCGCTCGGCATGTGGGTGTATGTCAACTGCAAGGACCTCAAACTGGGCGCCTACAACGGAATGCCGCAGCTGGGAGCCGAGCCCGACAACACCGATGTCAACGAATACGAGACTTCCTACATCGATCCGCAGGCGATCATCGACATGCACGTCAAGCGCGGTCCGAAGGGCGCTCCCGTCGCCCCGGCCGTCATCACCGAGCAGGATATCAAGGACGCAGTCTCTGCGGGTTTCACCGGTGAACTGTGGGGCAAATATGTGACCATCAAGGGGCTCAAGTACAGCAAGGAGGTTTTCGCCCTGCTGTATCCGAATCCCAGTCTTCCCCACAAGAGCGCCAATCCCGAGAACCGTATCTTCCTCTCCGAAGCGCAGTGGGGGATCGACACCTGGGGAATGTCGGCCGCGAAGACGGTCGAATACGCCAGGAGCGGTGTCTGGGATACGGCTGAGGTCGGCAGCGGCCGCACCCGTTACGGCGCGGGATCCATTCTGAAGACTCCCGCCGAGGTCCTGCCCGCCGGCGGAGCCGTACTCGAGAGTTTCGGACCCGACAAGGATGTGACATATAAGGACATCCTCATCAAGTATGCGACGGCCAACTATGTGTCGCACTACTTCAAGGCCGGATCCACCGACATCCAGATCCGCACGAGCGGCTACGCCAAGTTCTCCGACGAGAAACTGGATCCGGACGTGTATGCCGGCACTTCGACCATCGACGTTACCGGCATCCTGTCGATCTACAGCGGTGCCGCCCAGTTCACCCTGGTCGACGAGCCCGCCATCTCGGTGAAAGTCAATTAATCATTCCCGGGCTTGTCCCGGGAATCTTTATAAATAACGCCATCAGAATATATGAAGAAATTCCTTATGACAATCCTTTCCGCTGCTGCAGTAATCGCCTGCCAGAATGCCAATCCCTTCCTGCAGGAGTGGGATACCCCTTACGGGACCGCCCCTTTCTCCAAGATCAAAACTTCCGATTACCTTCCCGCCATCAAGGAGGGAATCCGGCAGCAGCGGGCCGAGATCGACGCCATCATCGCCAATCCCGACGCCCCGACCTTCGAGAATACCATCGCGGCCTATGAGCTCTCCGGGCAGCTGCTCGCCAAAGTGACGGGCGTGTTCTACAATCTGTCCGAGACCGACGGTACGCCGGAAATCCTCGCCCTGCTGGACGAGGTGACCCCGATGCTGAGCGAGGCCGAGGATGAGATTTTCCTCAACCCCGACCTGTTCGACCGCGTGAGAGCCGTTTATGAGGCCTCCGAGGGACTGGACCGGGAGCAGCAGATGGTTACGAAGAAACTCTTTGACCGTTTCGTCCGCAACGGCATTGCCCTCGACGAGGCCGGCCGCGCCCGCTTCAAGGAGATCAACAGCCGCCTGGCCGTCCTGTCGCAGGAATTCGGCAAGCACCTTCTCGCCGAGAACGGCGCCTTCAAGGAGGCGACGGGCATCACCGTTCCGGCCTATCCGGACTTCATGTCCTCCTGCGAGGACCGCGCCCTGCGCGAGAAGACCTTCAAGGCCTATTCTTCCCGCGGCAACCACGGGGACGCCAACGACAACAACGCCATCGCCCTGGAGATCCTGAAACTCAAGACCGAGCAGGCCAACCTGCTGGGCTTCGCCACCCCCGCCGACTACATTCTCGACAACAAGATGGCCGGAAACGCCGGCACGGTGGAGGAGTTCCTCTCCAAGATCATGGCCGCCTCGATGAAGAAGGCCAAAGAGGAGATCGCCGATATGCAGAAAGTGATGGACGAGGATGTCGCTGCGGGCAAACTTCCTGCCGGGACGAAGATCGCTCCGTGGGACTGGTGGTATTACGCCGAGAAAGTCCGCGCACGCAAATACGACCTGGACGAGAGTCTCACCAAGCCGTATTTCCAGGTCGACAGCGTCCGCAAGGGCGTCTTCACGGCCGCGCATATGCTCTACGGGATCAATTTCGAGGAAGCGACCGACGTGGAGGTCTACAATCCCGTCGTCAAGGCCTATAAACTGACCGACGCCGACGGCTCGCTCATCGGCATTTTCTACTGTGACTATTTCTCCCGCGACATCAAGCGGGGAGGCGCGTGGATGAATAATTTCCGCGAGCAGTACGTCAACGCCGCCGGAGAGGACGTCCGTCCGATCATCGTCAACAGCTGCAACTTCCCGCCGGCAACGGAGGACGCCCCGTCGCTCCTGACGGTGGACGAGGTGCAGACGGCTTTCCACGAATTCGGCCACGCCCTTCACGGCTTCCTTTCCAAGTGCCGTTACGGCGACGTGAGCGGCACCAATGTCACCCGCGACTTCGTCGAGATGTTCTCGCAGATCAACGAGCACTGGGCCTTCGAGCCGGAGATCCTGAAGCAGTATGCCCACCATTACCAGACCGGAGAGACCATTCCGATGGAACTGGTGGAGAAGATCAACAACGCGCTCAAGTTCAACCAGGGATTCGTGACGGGCGAGCTCTGCGCCGCCTCGATCCTCGACATGGCCTGGCACGAACTCGACTCGGAAGACCTTGCTCCCATCAAGACGGCCGACGACGTGCGCGCCTTCGAGGAGAAGGTCTGCAAGGAGATGGGCCTCATCGACGAGATCATTCCGCGTTACCGCACCACCTACTTCAACCACATCTTCAACAGCGGCTACAGCGCCGGTTACTACGGCTATCTGTGGTCGGAAGTGCTTGACCGTGACGCCTTTGCGGAATTTGAGAAGGTAGAGCCGCGAGTCAATCCGGCCCTGGCGAAGAAGTTCCGCGAGACCTTCCTCGAGAAGGGCGGCAGCGAGGAGCCGATGACGCTTTTCCGTCAGTTCAAGGGTGCCGATCCCGATCCGTCCGCCCTCCTTCGCGGACGCGGGCTGGAATAGGAATCTATTGCAGGACGGTAATCAGTTCCGCCTTCCCCTCCAGCGGGGTGACGGTAACGCTCGTTGCCGTAGCAGGAATCAGGACCAGTTCTCCCTCGGAGATCTCGGTCCTGTGTCCTTTTGTGGGCCCGTCATGGGGGATGGACGTCTCCAGAACCGCCTTGCCTTTAAGCCCGATCAGCAGGAAGAATGAATCCTTCTCCCGGAGGTCGATAACCTTCTTTCCGTCGGCTTCCAGCAGGGAAGTTGTGAAGTACGGGCAGGAGATGGGCAGCGTTCCCTTGTAGTCGTCATAGACCTTGTAATCGATGGCATCCAGCGCCTCCTCCGTATGGAGCTGGCGCGGCTTGCCGTCGAGGCCGGGACGGCCGTAGTCGTAGATCCGGTATGTCGTGTTGGAGGTCTGCTGGATCTCATATAGCGAGATGCCCGCGCCGATGGCGTGGATGCGGCCCGCCGGAATGAAAAACGCGTCTCCCGGTGCGACGGGATGGGCGGCCAGCACGTCCGTAATCCTGTGCTGCTCCACGAGCGCCTTGTACTCCCCGGGAGTCACCTGCTCCGCGAATCCGGAGATCAGCGAGGCGCCCGGCTCGGCCTCGCGGATGTACCACATTTCGGTCTTGCCGCAGGGGTAGCCCCGTTTCTGTGCGAGCGCATCATCCGGGTGAACCTGGATGGAAAGCCGGTCGTGGGTGACAATGTCCTTGATCAGCAGCGGAAAACGCGACCCGGTACGTTCGTAAACGCTTTTGCCGAGCAGGGCGTCTTTGTACTCTTCCGCCAGGGCGGTGATGGTCTTGCCGGCCTCGGCTCCGTTCACGACGACGGATTCATTGCCCTCGACGGCCGACAGCATCCAGATTTCGCTGCCCCAGACGAGGGTTTTGACGATGGGAATGAATTTGATGGGATATAACATGTCACAAAATTACAAAAAATGTCGTAAATTTGTACAAACTAACGATTATGTCACGAAGCAGAAGGGGCGGAAGGGCCGTTCGGCAGAGCAAGTCCCGCAATCAGAAGAAAGAAAAGTACATCGGTCTGGAACTCACGGGCGTCGCGAGGATGACCCGCGACGGCTTTCTGTTCGTCAGCGTCGAAGGGCTCGATGAAGATATCTATGTCGGCGTCGGCAAGACGCTCGGCGCCCTCAACGGCGATACGGTCCGTGTGGCCCTCGTGAAGCCGCGCGGCAAGGCCGCCCGCAAGGAAGGCCGCGTCGTCAAGATCCTCGAGCGCTCCGCCAAGCCCTTCGTGGGCATTCTCCACATTGTCGGCCATCAGGCCTGGGTGCTGATGAGCTCGAAGTTCATGCCCTACGACATCACCGTCCCCGTTCCGGACGACAAGAACGCCGTCTCTGGAATGAAAGTCGCCGCCGTCATCGACGGCTGGGACCGCCACGAACCCAATCCCCACGGCCACATCGTCGACATTCTCGGCAAACCCGGCGAGAACGACACCGAGATGCACGCCATCCTCAGCGAATACGGCCTTCCGTACCGCTTCACCAAAGAGGTGGAAGATGCGGCGGATCAGATTCCCGATGCGATTACCGACCGCGACCGGTCCGGCCGCAGGGATTTCCGCAAGGTCCTCACCTTCACCATCGACCCGGGCGACGCCAAGGATTTCGACGACGCCCTCTCATTCCGCACGCTGGAAGACGGCAATCTCGAGGTCGGCGTCCATATCGCCGACGTCACCTATTATGTCAAGCCCGGTACGCCCGTCGACAAAGAGGCGCAGGCGAGGGGTACTTCGGTCTATCTCGTCGACCGCACCGTACCGATGCTTCCCGAAAAGTTATCCAACAAACTCTGCTCCCTCCGTCCCGGCGAGGAGAAGCTCACCTTCTCGGCCGTCTTCAAACTCAGTCCCAACGGCAAGGTCATCGACCGCTGGTTCGGCCGGACGATGATGGTCTCGGACTACCGCTTCGACTACGACCTCGCCCAGGAGATCATCGATGCCGGCGAGGAAGCGATGAGCCGTTCTTTCGGCGAAGGCAGCATCAGCGGCATCGTGCCGGACGATGTGAAGCGGGCCGTTCTCACGCTCAATACCCTGGCCCTCAAATTGCGCAAAAAGCGCTTCCAGGAAGGAGCCATCAACTTCGAGCGTCCCGAGATGAAGGTCATCGTGGACGAGAACGGCAAGCCGATAGACGTCCGGCAGAAGATTTCCCGGGAGGCCAACTGGCTCATCGAGGAGTTTATGCTGCTGGCCAACCGCGAGGTCGCCCGCTTCGCCGGGAGCAAGACCTTCGTCTTCCGTATCCACGACGAGCCCAACGGCGAGAAGATCAGCGCCCTGCGCGGGTTCGCTTCCAATTTCGGTTACAAGATGGGGCCGACCGGTAACGGCGGGGAAATCGCCAAATCCCTTCGCGAACTGTTCGCAAAGGCCAAGGACAAGCCCGAATTCGCCGCCCTGGAACTCGTCGCCCTCCGCGCGATGGCCAAGGCCTGCTACAGCACCGACAACATCGGCCATTACGGCCTTGCCTTCAAATACTACACGCATTTCACCTCGCCGATCCGGCGCTATCCGGATATGATGGTACACCGTCTCCTTTCGGAATACCTCGACGGAGGCAAGAGCGCCGACAAGGGCTACTTCGAGGAACAGTGCAAGCACGCCTCCGAGCGGGAGGTCATCGCCGCCGACGCCGAACGCGACAGCATCAAGTACAAGCTCGTGGAGTATATGCAGGACAAGATCGGCAACGAGTATGACGGCCATATCTCCGGTCTTACCGAATGGGGAATGTATGTAGAAATCGAGCCCACCAAGGTGGAGGGGATGATCGCTCTCCGGGATATCCATACCGACTTCTTCGACTTTGACGAGGAGCACTATCGCATCGTGGGCCGCCGTTCGCGCAAGGTCTACAGACTGGGCGATCCCGTCCGCATCCGCGTCAAGGACACCAGTCTCGACCAGAAACTCATCGACTACGAACTCCTGTGACCGGCACCGTCGAACTCGTCGTCCTCGGCTATACGCGGTTCGGTGAGAACCGCCTCGTCGTGCATACCCTGAGCCGGGAGTACGGCCGCCGCTCGTTTCTGACCCGGGTGGGGAAGGGCGGAGGGATGTCGCTCTACCTGCCGCTGAATATCCTTGAAGCCACCGTGACGGAGAATCCGAAATCCTCTCTCTGGAACATCGGAAAGGTCTCGGCCCGCTTCCCCCTGTTCGGCATCCGGGACAATCTGTACAAGAACACCATCACCCTTTTTATGAGCGAAGTGCTGCTCCGGACGGTGAAGGAGGGGGTTCAGGAGGAAGGTCTTTATGACTGGTGCGTCCGGAGCGTGCTCACGCTGGATTCGCTGATGTCGAATTTCGCCAACTTCCCGGTCCGTTTCCTGCTGGAACTGTGCGAGGCGCTCGGCTTCCGTCCGGCACTGGAGGATGTCGCCCCCTTCGCCGGGGAGCGGCTCGGGACAATGCAGGCCTTCCTGGAATCCGACTTCGCGGCGTCGATGCTCCTTCCCCTCAGCGGCGAGAATCGTAACATCCTCTCGGACAGTCTTCTCCGCTATCTGGAATTCCATACGGAGTCGGTCATCAACGTCCGCTCGCTGAAGGTGCTGCGGGAGTTGTTCGAAGGGCTGTAAAGTGCAAGTTGTTGAATTCGAGCATTTTACGAGAAAGGCCTTACTCGTTTTCGAGTAAGGCCTTTCTCGTAAGGTGCTGTAGATCAGTATGTTGCACTTAACACGCCCACTACCTTGTGCCTCCGCCGTGCGAACCGCCTCCGCCGAAGGACCCGCCTCCGCCGAAGGATCCGTGTCCTCCTCCGCCGCTGGAGCGGGCGCGTTCGGCCGCAACGGCGTCCGCCTTGGACTTGGCCGCCGCGAACATCGAACTCGGGAACGAAGAGGATGCGTAAAGCAGGGTGTAGAAGGAGATACCGTCGTCCATCCCGAGATCGTTCGTGTACTCCCGGAATTCCTTCGGGTACAGCTTCTCGAAATTCTTCGCCACCTTGTCTGCAATCCCGAACAGCTGGGCGTAGATGAGGTAGTACTTCCAGAGGTGGACCTGCTCGGCGTCGCGCTCTTCCATCATCGTGAAGTCCTGCAGGTAGTTCTTGAGTTGCACCACGTGCTGACGTTCGGCCATAGAAGCGCCCATCCAGCCCGTCTGCCCCTGGATTAGCGCCTGCTTCGGAAAGTCGACGACTTTCTCGTAATTGGCACGGGACCAGGCGGTGAATTCGCCGGGCTCGAGCACGCAGTTGTCTCCGGCCGCCATCGCAGCCATATTGTAGAGCGAGATTTCCGCCGGATCGGTAAAGACCGGGCCGGTTTCGGACTTGAAGACAAGGTTGACGCCTTTTTTCTTCAGGGGATCCTTCTGCACGCCCAGGAGACCGTCCTGGATCCATTTCAGAAAGTAGGCTCCCATCAGCCCCTTGTCGTAATCTTCCTTCAGCCGGTCGCCTTTCCTGAGCAGACTGTACGCCCCGGAGAGGCTTCCGCCGAGGGGTGCGTCCCGCCACCATCCTTCGATCTTGGCCGTACCGAAGATGGCGGGCTTGTAGCGATTGCCGGTAATCTGGATGTATTTTTTGCGGATCCAGCTGTAGATGAGGATGCATATGACGATGAGGGTCGCGAGTACGATGCCGCCGAGGCCGTCTATATCGTTGAACATCCAGGCGAAGAATCCGCCGATGCCGTCAAGATTCTTGTAGTCGCTTCCCTTGAATGCCTTTTTCTTGAATTTCTCCCAGGACATGTCATTCTCGACGACGGGGGTGAACATCCCCTTGTCGAAACGCATCATCAGGGCGACGCGGCTCTTGCCGTTGAACGCTTCGGTGGATTCGATGACGGCGGAATTCCCGTCAAAATCCACATTGCTATAGAAACCGAATGACCAGACGCCGACATTTTCCCCTCCGACCCATGGGACGGTCTCGAAATCGGGCAGAATGGTGACCTTGACGTGCTCCGGCGGCTCCGGGAGATCATCGCCGAGGAACTGGAATCCCCAGCCGTCGCAGGAATCGAATTTCTGTACCAGCCCTTCCAGCGTGTAGGAAACGGTCCAGCGGTGCTCTCCGTCCGAACCGACGCCCCAGCAGAGTTCCATCGATCCGTCGGCCTTGTCGACGATCCCGCAGCGGAATGCTTTCGCCTCCCGGCTGCGGTCAATGTCCCAATCCCGGCCGTCACTTTCGAAGTCTCTGCCGTCCTCGCTGACGGCGAGGTCCTTCAGCGTCATTCCGAAACCGCGCGTGGAGCCGATCGGGACATACCATTCCGAACCCTTATAGACGTTCGTGTGCCAAGCCTGGGTCACGAGCGCATCTCCGTTCTGCCGGAGCAGGATGGTCATATCGATGTCGTAAATGGTCTGGGCGTGCGCCAGGGAACACGCCAAAAACGCGAGGATAAGCCCCGCGATTGGTTTACGGTGTGTCATAGAATGTTAAAAATCAGGATATTCAGCCTTGGAAACGTCGTCGGCGAGGTACTCTTTCGGAGCGAAGCCGAGCATCGATGCGACGAGGCTTCCGGGGAACATCCGGACCTGATTGTTGAACCGGGTGACGGTGTCGTTGAAGGTCATCCTCGACAGACGGACATTCTCTTCGTAGGCCTTGATGTCCTTCATCGTGTTGAGGTAGCCCTCGTTGGCCTTGAGCTGAGGATACTGCTCGGCGACGGCCGTGACCTGGGCGGTGAGGCCGGAGAGCGCACGCTCGTTGGCGTTGATGTCGGCGACGGTCGGATTGGGACTGGAGGTAATCTTGCGCTCCGCGATGACTTTCTGGAGTGTTTCCCCTTCGTAGCCGGCGTATTCGCGGGTCAGTTTTACCAGCGCCTTGATGGCGTCGTAACGCGACATCTGCTGGACATTGATCTGCTTGAGGGCATTCTTGGAAATCTCGTCCGCCTTGACGAGTTTGTTCTGCACGGAAATGACCCACATCACGAGGAACACGACCAGCACGATAACGGCGATAATGACAATTGTAGTTACCATCGGTAAAATGTTTTGGTTTGTATTTACAAAATTATAAAAACTCTCCAGAAATTACAAAAAAATCGGGCCGTCCTGTAATCAGGGCAGCCCGAAAGGTTATCCGATCAAAAACCTATTTGACGCTGGCTTTGCGGTATTCCTTTCCGAGTTTCTCGAGGGCGAGGGTGGCCTTGCGGACACGAGCCTTGGCGGCTTTGTTTTCGACCTTGTCGATGTCGGCGCAGATAGCAGCGATCTGATCTTTGATCTGAGCAATGAGCTTCTCCATAATAGTGGTTTTTAAAAAGTTATTAAAATAATAAAGTTGTTGGTGTTCATACCAGTAATTGCGAATTTACTCATTTTCTTGATAACAACAAATTTTTTTGATGAAAATTCGCATAAAGTGCCGTTTTTTCGGCCTATTAGGAGTAAGAAAGTCTCACTGCAAAGAAAAAACAGCCGCCTTTTGGGGCAGCTGCTTTGCGGAGAGACCGAGATTCGAACTCGGGATACGCTTTTGGCGTATACACGCTTTCCAGGCGTGCCTCTTAAGCCACTCGAGCATCTCTCCTGTGCCGCTTGGCTTGAAGCGGGCTACAAAGGTAGAAAAATTTTGTAAAACTGCAAAATTTTTTTAGAATCGATAGCCGGCTCCGATCATCACCGTGCCGGTAATGTCGCCGATGAGGGCCGCGACGTCGAGGTGGAAGCCCTTGAAGTGGAAGCCGGCGCCCAGCGAAGCGTAGGAGGGGAGGACCGTCTTGCCGCCGTAGGAGTAACCGGCGCGGACATAGACCATCTCGTTGTAGTTGTACTGCGCGCCGACACCGCAGCGGAAACCGCCCTTGAAGAAGTAATCTCCCTGGAAGGAAGCGCCGATGCCGTGCTTGCTGAAAGCGTGGTCATAGCCCACCGCAACCGTGCCGGCTGCCGGGATGGCGTATTTCGTTCCGTCCGCGGCCTTGACTTTGCCGCCGATGTTGGTCACGCCGGCCGCATAGCGGAAGCCCTTGACGCCGCCTGACAGCAGGATGTCCGCTCCGACGGTGCCGAAGTGGTGCTGGGGCGTGGTCTTGCTGTAGAGATAGCGGACTGAGGCGCCGATTCCGACCGCCGGGATGATGCCGTAGGCGACACTTGCCCCGACCGCCATATCCATCGGCTGGAAACTGTTCTTCCCCGCGATGCCGGGATTGTACTTCTCGCCGAGGCCCATTCCGAAGTTGACGCCTGCGCCGAAATGTTTTCCGGCCTTGAAGAAGATGTCCGCCCCGAGGTCGA
The DNA here is from genome assembly GCA_900320545.1 of uncultured Bacteroidales bacterium. Taxonomy (GTDB): domain Bacteria; phylum Bacteroidota; class Bacteroidia; order Bacteroidales; family UBA932; genus Cryptobacteroides. The sequence goes on from ONSU01000007.1 coordinate 84,838, forward strand.
ACTCTTTTGATGTCTTTGAGCTCCAGGGCGTCGCGATGACGCTCGCGTCCATCTTCATTTCCTCCTGCACGCGTGCCGCGGCGCTGTGGAACGCCGACGTGCCGCCGAGGGCGAAGGTGACGGGATCCGTGGGACGCGCGGCGAACTCCATCGCGACCGGATTGGTCAGGACGACGTCCGCACCGCTTTCTGCAGGGACTTCCTGGGCGTATGCCGCGACCGGAATAATCATTCCGGCCGAGAGAATTGCAAGGATCTTTCTCATAACTTCACAACCGTTCGTTTGATGGTTTTGCCATCGGATTCAACTTTCACTCCGTACCGGCCCGGCGCGCAGCCCCGCATATCGATATCCAGCGGATCGAACGCGGAAGCCTCGGCCGTCTTGACCAGCAGGACTTTTCCGCCCGGATTGGTCAGCGTAACGGTGATGGTTTTCAGAATGCCGTCGCTGATATGGAGCACATCCTGGACAAGCGTAGGATAGACATCCGGCTCGGCATCGGGCTCGCGGACCAGCACCTTGAAGGGAAGTTCCACGGAAAGTCCCCGGGAGTCGACGCCCTTGATGGTGACTTCCGCCATGCCGAAGTCCATCGTCGTCAGATTCATCACGTTGTTCACCTGATTGAGGTGGATGATGCCGATGGGGGTGATGTTCACGTTGTAGGTGAGCTGCTCGCCGTCCGGATCGTGCAGATAGTCATCCATATTGATCGAGAGCCGCTGTCCGATCACCTCATAGACCATATCGTCAATGTCTTTGATGACGACGGGCGCCTGGTTCGGCAGGATGGTATAGGGAATCTCCCGGGTCGTTGCGGCGCCGAATTCATCGGTAGCGATGATTTTAGCCGTGTAGGAGCCCGGATCGGCCGCGTTGCCGACGATACTGAGCCGGTAGGCGTTGCCCGGAATCTGATCCAGCGTGGCTGCCGGACTTCCCGGTTCGAACCGGGTGGAGAAAGCGTGCCCGTCCGGATCCGAGATGGAATAGTCGACATTCAGGGTAATGTGCGACCGGACCTCGAAACCGCCGGTGTAGGAAGTCTCGATGACAGGGTCGTGGTTTACGCCGGTCGTCACCTCATTGACGGGGGACAGACCGGAGTAGTTGCCGCTGTAGTCGTATCCGAGGATGGCGGTGTAGTACTTCGTCGAGAATTCCAGGCCGCTTACCGTCCCGCTGATCTCTTTGCCGACGGCCGCGGAACCGACTTCCACGACGGCCGTCCTGACGTCGGCAGGAATGTTTTTCGGGTCCAGCGAAGTCAGCGCGGACCTGTCTTTGGCGGCGGCCAGAAGATACCCGTAGGCCTTCTTGTCATCCTGGTCTCTGGTGACCTTCCAGGTGAAATCCACGAAATTGGAACGGACGGAAGTCGTGTAGGATGTGACCGGGTCCGGCGGCGTGGTGCTGCCGTAGGTGAATGCGCCGTATGCGTCCAGGAACGGGCCGATCTGGGCATTTGACGAGATGGCGTTCCGGTTGGCGCCGCCGAGGAGCCTGGCCTTGAGCTGCTCGTTCGTAAAGCCGGGTCCGCCGAAATAGGAAACCAGCAGGGCGGCCACGCCGCTCACGTGCGGGCAGGCCATCGACGTTCCCTGCATCCAGCCGTATTTGTTGTCGGGGATGGTGCTGTAAATGGCCCCCGAGGCATAGTTGACATCTCCGCCGGGGGCGCAGATATCCACCCAGGGGCCATAGTTGGAGTAATAGGCCCTGTAGAATGCGGGCCCCGTGGCACCCACGGCGATGACCGCGTCGTATTCGGCGGGCCAGCCGTCGGCCCAGCCTTCGTTGCCGGCCGCAAAGATGACGACACCGCCTTTCATCGGTCCGGTCTGGTTGCCGTTCTTGTCGGTGCCGGCATATTGGATGAAGTAGTCGATGGCGCCTTTGATGGAACCGACACCGCCGTTTGCGGCCTCTTCGGCCGTATTATACACATGTCCCCAGCTGTTCTGGGAAATCACGGCTCCGTGGTCGGCACCCCACACCATCGCACTGTAGAAGTCGCCGCTGATGTCCTTCGAGGGATCCTCGGGATTGACGGCGAACACCTGGCAGGACATCAGCTTGACGCCGCCGTTCCCGTCGGAGCCGCCGGCGATGCCGCATCCGCCCTTGCCATTGTTGTTGATGGCTCCGATGGTGCCGCCGACGTGCGTTCCGTGGCTGTGCGGCGTGATCACATAGCTGTTGGTAATGAAGTTCTTACTGCCATTGGCTCCCCCGGGGAGGGTGACGGCGGCGAGATCATAGTGCGCGAGGTCGATACCGCCGTCTACAACGGAGACGATGACATTGTTCTTGCCTGCCGTGAAGTTCTCCCAGACGGGCACGACATTGATGTCGCAGCCGGCTTTGTGGCTGGATCCGAGCGATCCGTTGTTGTAATAATGCCATTGATTGGAGAATTCCGGGTCATTGAAGAGGGCCGTGGACTTGATCTTGCGGACCGGTTCCGTGTAGATGACGCCCGGAATGCCGGCAACGCCGGCTTCCGCCTTCGTGAAGGATTCCTTCGAGGGGTCATAGGTCAGTCTGTACCAGCGGTGCAGACCGGCTTTCCTGTGACGGAACTCCCATTCCCCGCCGTCCTCATAGAGCCGGCGGGCGGAGATGACGCCGAGCATTTCTCCTGCTTCTTCCGGAGACAGTTTTTCGATAGCGGCGGTCATTTCCTCCGTCAGCTCCACAATCATTTCACCCGGGATGATGGCGGGAGAATCTTCCGTTTCCGCGGGGACGGGCTCGATCCCGGGAGCCGCTTCTTCCCGCTGGCAGGCGGCCAGGGAAAGCATTACGGCCGGGACGACCGCATATAACCATAATTTACGCATAGTCTTGGGCTATTTTTTGAACAGGGGGAGGAGCTGCAGGAGCGACTCCGGGCTGTTCCATTTCACTTTTACGGTCTTGAGGAAGGTCTTCACGGCATCCGCCCCCACTTCCTCCGAAATGTCCTTCCGGGTTGCGAAAATGCACTTCCCTCCGGCAAAGATGTATTTCTTTCGGACCAGCGGCAGGATCTGGCCGTTGTTCTTCGAGGCCTTCAGCTCCATATGGTTGAGCGAGGTGGACGAATTGGTGGCGCCGATGCCTTCGAGCGAAGTGAGGGCCATCGTGCCGAGGGTGGTGGAGGAGGATCCGTAAGCCCCTCCGGTCGAATTGAGGGTGGCGTAGTCGACGTCGATCCCCTCGACGATGCAGCCGTCCTCTCCCTTGGCCAGCACCTTGCGGATGCGGCCGCCGGCATTGACCCAGAGGTCGTCTCCGATCTTGACCGATACGAGGTCATAGGTTTCGCGGATCATTTCCCCGTCGATGAAATGCAGGGTTTCCCGTACGAGGTTCACGTTGACGAGCATCGTCTTGACACTGCCGTCCGTGAGGGTCACGTATCCCGCGGAAAAATCCTGATAGACATACGGCCAGGTGGTCGTGGGCAGATATTCGTCTTCGTCGGCAAAGGCGAAGACGCCGCACAGCATCATCGCCGTGAGAAGGAGCAATTTTTTCATAGTTTTATTCTTTTATGCATCTGACTGCGTAGGCGTCCGCCCGGGAACCGGTCGAAAGCGCAGACATTGTAACCAAATCCGTGCCGTTGTAGTCCTTGATACTGAAGGATACGGCCCTCGCGCCATAAGGGACGAGCGTGTCGGTGTTTTCCCCGGGCGTATTGTACCAGTAATTGCCCCAGAGACCCACCATGCTGCCCATCAGCATTGCGTACTGTCCGTCATAGCGCGTGGTGGCGGGGAAGTATGAGCTGACATTGTTCTTCTTGTCGAGATAGATCTGCCAGCCGTCGGACCAGTCGTCCAGGGTGATGTCCCCGTCGCCGTTGACGTCGACCACGTTGAATTCACTCAGCGTCCAGCAGTAGCCTCCCGTAGGCGTGAATCCCTGGAAGGTGCGCAGCGCGGGGACGCGCCATCCGGCCGGGCAGGGATCGTAGTAGGTCTTGGAGCCGGTCTGCGTATAGGTTCCGCTGCTATTGCGCGTATTGCCGCCGGGATTGCCCCAGAGGGCGTCGTTGCTCTCGGAGGGGGTGAGCCAGTCGCGGCAGGAAGTGTACTGGTAGTTGTTGCTCAGGCAGGTCTCAGGATGGGCGATGCTGTAGGCCAGTGTGTTGGCAGTGGTGGAGTACATGTTGGACGCCTCGATCTTGACCGTGGCGCCGTTCATGTCATATACGGGCGCATTCGGGGTGTAAACGCTGCCGCCGTGCATGACGGGAGATCCCGGGAAAGGATCCTTGCGGCCCCATTGATAGAGCAGGCCGTAGGAGCCCAGCGTGCCGGTTTCGCCGGTCATCGCGCCGAGGTTCATCGACATCACCTTGTCTCCCGTGGCTGCAGAGAGTTCAGAAGGCTCGTCGGCGGGATACCAGATGTGCCAGCTCCAGATGATGTTGCCGGAAGCGTCCGTCGCGGCGATCAGCGCGTTGCCGTTGATGCGCTCGGCGGTAAAATGGATGACACCGTCAGCGTAGGATACGGCGCTGATCATGCCCTTGGCGCTCTGCCAGACCAGTTTGGCTCCGGCAGGGGAGAGGGCCGTGGGAGCGCTGAGTCCGGTAACGGTCTTGCCGTTTCCCCGCACTTTCGCATTGAAGGAGTAAGGGCCTTTGTGCGAGATGAGGTAGCAGTTGGAGGTCGCGGTTTCGCTGAGGTCGGTCTCCTGGTAGGTAATATCCAACGGCTTCTGGCTGATGGCGATGTCCTGAAAGGCCAGGCCTGCGGCTTTGGAAGGGGCCCAGACGCGGATCCGGCCGCTGCGGGGTTTGTCTTCCGTGTTGGGGAGAACGGTGATCTTGAGCGTATGCTCTTCCTTTGCAATCGTGAGAATCTCGCTGCCGGAGGTGATCTCGGGCTCCCATTCCTCCGGCCATGACGAAACCGTGGCAGTGAGGGTGGCTCCCGCTGCATCGACATCGCCGTTGCCCGTGACGGAGACCTCCACGAAGGGGGTGCGGGCCTTGCCGGCCTGGGTGACGGCGACCAGGGCGGAAGCCTGTCCGGCGCGGAAAGAGACAGTGGCTTCACGGGCGTCGAAACCGGGGTTCTCGGCGACCAGAAGGGTAGCCTGGGCGGCTTCCCGGGAGAGGAGCGATATCCAGTCCGCTCCGGTGTCACAGGTCCAGTCGGCGCTGTTCGCAATCAGTTTGATGTTGAGCCGTACGCTGCCGCTCTCGAGGGTATAGGCGGTCTTTCCGTCGATGGAGAGGGACGGGGTCTTTTCCTTTGTGCATGCTGCTACAATCAGCAGGAGGAGCAGCGGAATCCTGAAGATATGTAAGTTCGTTTTCATAGACTACAAATATAGTTATTTTTTTGATTCCCGAAACAAGTCCGGGAATGACGGGGATAAACAAAGCCCCGCCTCGGGGAGAGGCAGGGCTTCGTAAAGAGAGGGCTATCTTATTTGCGGATAGACGGAGTCAGCGTCAAACTTTCTGCCTGGAGAGAGGAACCTCCCTCGCCGGATGTTTCACTACGCGTTGCAACGAAGTTGGTGTGCGATGCAAAGGATCCGGCGTACGAAAGGGAACTAGGGTCGTAAGCATCAAGCGAGATGACCTGGTTTGTCGTAATGAGTCCGGGGGCCGGAACATTAAAGGTCAGGTCATAAGGTGCCGTCATGGCGCCGAGTGCTGCGTAGTAACCCGAAATGACGGTGAAAATCTGACCATCCGGGATAAACAGCGTTCCGGCGTCGAAATCGAATACACCCTTGACGGGAAGCTGGCATCTGAATGTGCGGAATTGGGTGAGCTGGACATTGAATCCCTTCTCCACGTCTTCCTCATAATCTTCGCTACCTTCCGTCGGTTCGTATTTGGCGATGCCCAAAGCGTAAGGACCGCCTTCATCACAGGTGAAGGTGTAGTTGCCGACGATATCCTCCAGCGTGTAGCCATAAGAATAAATCATATCGGTGAGATCGCAGGCAGCATTCGCATTGCCATAGATGTCATAAACGGCACCCTTGTCAATGTTAAAGCTGATGATGTCACCGCGGACGGGCTCTGTCGGAAGTTTGACACCAAAGGTATAGAGCGTAGTGACACCATATTCGCGACCGCCGGTCAGGGCGTATGTATCGGTGGTGGTCTTCGCTCCTTCCGTGTGTACGACGGAAGCCGTTACCTTTTTGCCGATTGTCTTGGCAAGCATCTGCTCGCTCTTTAACTGGATGAATGCGTTGTAATCCTTGATAGCCGGTTCGATATCCTTGGTGTCGAACTTGAAGTCTTCGTTCTCGAGGTAAGCCCAGAGCGTTCCCGGGGCTGCCTTGGCCGCGTCGTTCTCGTCCGTCTCCTTAAGGTTGGCGGTGAAGGATCCGGCTTCCAGAGCCGGGCAGGGATTGCCGACGAGGTCCGTGAAGGTTCCTTCTTCGTAGCTGACGATATAGAAGGTTCCGGGAACTTTTATCTCTTCGAACTGGACGATGACGACACCATCCTTGTTCTGGAGAATCTTTCCTTCGGTGGAGGCAATGACCGGAGCGCCGGTCAGATAGAGCTTCGCATAGGCGGTAGCGGTGATCTTCTTGCCTTCCACGGCCTCCACCTCTTCATTGAAGACGAGGGCGATCATGTTCTCCTGGAATTCATACTCTTCGAGCTCGGGAATGCCGTTGTCGCTGGTCAGGATGGTCTTGTGAGCGATCTCGCTCAGGTTGCCTTCCGGACTTCCGGCGATGGCGTACACCGTGTAGTTGGTGTTCGGATCGGTCTCGACAGTGAAGGAGACGCTCTCGTTGTCGGCGCCGTATTTGACGCTGCCCTGCATTACGCTCTCATACTTGACAGCATACAGGGAGGCGGCGTCAATCCCGTCATAGTACTCGTCGTTGTCGACGAGGTAGGAATAGTAAGCGGCATTGCCTTTCGGGGCGATGGTTACATCGAACGAGTTGTCCGTTACGTTCGAGATGATGATCTCGACGGCACCGGCGGTCTGAGGCTGCGTGGAGCTCTCGGCCGGAGCGAACACGTCGCTGCAGGCGCTGACCGTGAGGGTAAGCGCAGCGGCGGCTGCGATATAGTTGAATAACTTTTTCATACTCATTCAGGATTAATCATTTTTGGTCCAAGTGGTCTTGCCCTGGAAGAGACCTCCCTGCCAGAAATAGGAGTCGGTCTTCGCGCAGATGCCCTGCTCGGTCTCGAAAGTGACCTTGGATGCGGAAGTGTTCTGCTTGAAGACAATCGGGCTCGACTTGTCGAGGCTGGCCTGGTTTCCGCTGATCTCGGCGATCATCAGGACGAGATCTTCACCGTCGTCAAAAGAGGCGGCCAGAACCTGCCCGCCCGGGAAGGAGAGCGTGTAAGCGCCGGTTTCCTCGTCCTTCGTGACATTCGCGTAAGCTTTGGTCTTGGAAAGGAGGACGATCTGCTCGCACCAGACGACCGTGATATCCTTCGGGTCCTTGACGAGATTCATCGTATAGGTCTGCTCTTTCTTCCAGTAATCGTTACAACTTACCGTATAACTGCCGAGGATGGCGGCCAGCGGGTGGTCGAGGTCGACGATAGTGACTTTGCAGGTCTTTTCCATACTGAGTTTCAGGCCGGTCGCGGCGATGAGTTCGATGGAGAAATCGAGGTCTCCGGTAAACTCGCCGGCGTTGTCGATGATCTGAAGCTCGATGTTCTGGCTGCGGGTCTTTCCGTCGAATACAAGGACGGCGGATTCATTCAGGTCTTTGAAGTTCTCGCCGGCCTTGGCCTTTCCGTCCGTAATCTTATAGGATACGGTCGTTTTGACAGGGTCGATCGAGGCGATCTCGACGGGAATGGACAGCGTGCCTTTATTCTCGTCGACGGAAATTACGTCCTGGGTGAAAGCCGCAAAACTCTCGGATGCCTCGAATACGGGATTTTCGTTGAGTTTCTTGCAGGAAGGAACAAGCAGGAGGGCGACAAAAGCGATTGTCAGGATTTTATTGTAATTTTTCATATTGCATTCCTCCATTAGTTTTCGTTGTAGCCTTCGTTCTGCTTAAGATTCGGGTTGACCGTGAACTCGCGGTCAGGAATCGGAAGCGCCCAGCGGTAGTTGCCGGCATCGATCGAGGTGGGGACGTTGCCGCTGATGTCCGTGCGCGTCATCGGCTTGCCGAGGCGGGCCAGGTCAAACCAGTAATGTCCTTCCCAGGCCAGCTCTTTGCGGCGTTCGACGAGGATGTAGTCGACCGATGCGGTGGCAGGGGTCGCTCCGCGGCTGGTCGCCAGCGTCTTCAGGTCTTCGACCGCCTGGTTGGGGTTCAGCGTCACGTTGGCTTCTGCACGGATGAGATACATCTCGGCGAGGCGGAGGACGATGACGTTGTTGGCGTCAACGCTTCCGAGGCCCTTGCCGGCGTACTTCAGCGTGAAGAGGGCGTTGCCGTCCGGATCCGGGGTGATGAGCTGTTTGCGGGCGTCGCCGTCCTCGTACAGGTCGTAGAGGTCTTTGGAAACACCGCAGTCGCCGTACTGCTTGTAGGAGGTCATGCCCCAGCAGTTCTCGAGTCCGGTACCGTAGCTGGAAGAAGTGTTGTTGTAAATTTCGAAGATGATTTCTCCGCCCGTGGGAGCGTCGGCGGTGTAGTTCTTGGCGTCCTTGAAATCGGCGGCCTGCCACAGGGAGTAGACCGGCTTGCCGGATTCGTCTTTGGCGTCAATGACTTTGCCTGCGTAAAGGGCGGCGTTCTGGTAGTCCTTGCTATAGAGGTAAACCCTTGCGAGGAGCGCCTGGATCGCGTAGATGTTGGCGTATCCCTTGGCGTCCTTCATGCCGGAGCCGCCGCGCTGATAGTCGGGGCTCATCGCTTTCTCGGCTTCGAGAAGGTCATCGATGATGTTCTTGTAAACCGTAGCGACGGTCTCGCGGGCGGGTTTCGCTTCGGAATCGACCTTGGTGACATACGGGACACCGAGATGCGAAGCGTCGGCGGTGTAGCCGTAGCCCTGGGCATAAACCCGGACGAGGTCGAAGTGAGCCAGCGCGCGGAGGAAGAGGCACTCGGCCTTGAGGTTGTTCTTTTCCGCATCGGTGGCCTCGATGCCGGCATCGTTCAGATGCTCGAGAACCGAGTTGGCGGACAGGATCACAAAGTAGGCCTGGCCCCAGAGCGGACTGGTGCTGTTCGGCGTGTAGTGAACGGCGTACTGATCGGTGTAACGGCCGGAGTTGTACTTGGAGAATTCCGTCCATCTTTTGCCGTTGCCGCACTGCATCTCGCTGTCGAGAATGAAGTGGGCGCCGTACCAGTTGGTAGAAGCCATCGGAGCATAAGCGCCGGCGGTAGCCTTGTCAAGACCTTCGAAAGTGGAGAGGGTCAGTTCGGTACTCTGTGCAAGATTCGGTTCCTCGACGAGGAAATCCTTGCAGGAGGAGAACACGGCCGCGACAGCCAAAATCGTGAAGAATATATACTTTTTCATAATTCCGTCTCCTTTAGAAAGTGATTTCGATGCCGCCTACGAAGGCCTTCGTCATCGGGTAGGCACCGGCGCTCATACCGGTCACGCCCTGCTCGGGATCCCAGAAGTTGACATCGTTGAAGCAATAGAGGTTGAGGCCGCTGACGTAGAGTCTCAGATTCTGGATCTTGATCTTCTGCGTGAGCGCCTGAGGGAAGGTGTAGGAGAGGGTTACGTCCTTGATACGGAGGTAATCAGCCTTCTCGAGCCAGCGGTCGATCGTCCAGTCGTTGGAGTTGGACGTGTTGCCTGCGACGGGTTTCGGGAGGACACCGGTGTCGCCGGGCTGCTTCCAGTAGTTGAGCGCGGAGGCGAACTGGTTCATATCCATCGAGAAGCCGTCGGACTCGAGGTAGTGGTGCTCGTTCCAGATGAGGACCTGATGGCCGGCCTTGAACTCGAAGAAGGCGCTCAGGGACAGGCCTTTCCAGGCGAACTGGGTGTTGAAGCCGCCGACCCACTTGGGCTCCGGAGAACCGGCATAGTAGCGACGGGCCTTGGCGTAGTCGTTGGTGAGGGTCTTCTCGCCGGTTTTCTCATCGATGGAGGCGACCCAGAGGGCCTCGCCGTTGGTCGGGTTTACACCGTAGTAGTCGTACAGATAGTAGCTGTACATGCTGCGGCCGACAACCTGACGGACGTCGGTTCCGAGGAACTCGTCACCGCCGAGGTCGAGGATCTTGGTGCGGTTGTATGCGAAGTTGCCGCCGATCGACCAGAGCATGTTGGCATTCTGGATGATGTTGTATTCGAGCTGAACCTCGACACCGCGGTTGCGCATCGAACCGACATTGGAGAAGATCGAGCTGAAACCGGTGGTCAGAGGAATCTGCTTGGTAAGGAGAAGATCCACAGTCTTGCGGTTGTAGAAGTCGATGCTACCGGTGAGGCGGTTCTGGAAGAAACCGAAGTCGATACCGACGTTGACGGTCTTGTTGCGCTCCCAGCTCAGCACCCTGTTCTCCAGCTGCGAAGGCAGGTAACCGGTAATGCCGTTGTAAGAGGCCGTGCCATAAAGACCGTAGGCTCGGTAGGCGGCGATACCGTTGTTACCGTTGACACCGTAGCTGAGACGGAGCTTGAGGAGGTCGACGCCCTTGACGTTCTTCAGGAACTTCTCGTTGGCGGCGTTCCAGGAAGCGGAGACAGACCAGAAGGAACCCCACTTCTTGTCGGCGCCGAACAGGGAGGAACCGTCCTCACGGAAGTTGGCCTGGAAGAAGTAGCGGTTGTCATAGTTGTAATCGGCGATGGCGAAGAAGGAGAGCATCGTCTCGGCGCTTTCGCCGTAACCGATTTCGGTCGTGGTCTGGTCAGCCGTCGTATGGTAAGGCATGTTAGGATCGACCTCGGGGGAATAAGTCTCGTGGTAGAAACTCTTATAACGCATGGCCTCCTGGCCGATGAGGGCGCGGAAGGAATGGGCTCCTGCAAAGATGTTGCTGTAGGAGATCGTGTTGGAGGTCGTCAGCTGATGGATCTGGCGGTCGACGTTGTCGAGCTGGTTGGCCGTCGAGTTGGCGTGACCCTTGCGGCTATAGTAGTGCCGGGAGTTCTGGAAGAAGCTCTCCATCGAGTTTCTGGTCTCGATGTCGAGGCCCTTGACCGGGGTCCACTTGAGGTTGACGGTACCGTTGAGGTGGAAGATCTTCTCCCATTTGTCATCGTTTTCGGCGGCAGCACGCGGGTTCTCACCGCTGTTGACGCCCTCGATGCTGACGTGGTTGCCTTCCTCGTCCTTGAGCTGCTCCCAAGGCATCAGGGTCTCACCGGCCCAGACCGGGTTGACATAGTAGAGATTCTGCATCGAAACGTCGGCCTGCTTGGTGTAAGCGAGGTTGAAACGGATGCCGGTCTCGAGGTTCTTCAGAAGCTTGTAGGAGGCGTTGATACGTCCCTGGAGTCTCTGGAAGTCCACGCCGTAGAATACACCCTGCGTCTTCTGGTAGGAGAAGGAGGAGAAGTATTTGGCACGGGCGTTACCGCCGCTGGCGCCGATTTCGTATTCCTGGGTGGTACCGATGCGGGTGAACTCGCGCAGCGGGTTGTAGAGCTGGCCGTTCAGCAGCGAAAGCGGACGGTAGTAGCCGCCGGCTGCCGGGTCGTCAGGATCGGTGCCGGCGTTGCGGATAGCAGCCCTCTGCCACCTGAGGAGCTCGGAAGCGGTCATCATACGGAAGCCGCTGTCGGGCTGGAGCCAGTTCATACCGAACTTGGCGCGGAGGGTGAAGGAGGCTTTGCCTTCCTTACCGCTCTTGGTGGTGACGAGGATAACACCGTTGGCGGCACGGGAACCGTAAGCCGCTGCGGCGGCCGCATCCTTCAGAACCGTGATGGACTCAATGTCGTTGGGATTGAGGGCCGTGAGGGTGCTGTTCTGGTTGGCGGCCGTAGAGACGTCACCGGAGAGGACGGGAATACCATCGATAACCCAAAGCGGAGCATTGGAAGCATTGATGGAACCGTTACCGCGGATACGGATCTGGGAGACGGCACCAGGCTGTCCCGAGACACCGGAAACCGCGACACCCGCGAGCTTGCCGGAGAGCGCCTTGTCCACGGAGGTGACGGGAGCGGAAGCGAGCGTCTCACCCTTGACGGAGGACACGGATCCGGTCACCGCCTCCTTCTTCTGCGTACCGTAGGCCACGACGACGGTCTCTTCGAGAACGGTGGAATCCGTCTCGAGCGCCACGTTGAGGAAACTCTTTCCTGCAACGGGAACCTCGACTGTCTTGTAACCAAAGAAGCTGAAGATCAGGACAGCGTCTTGCGGATTGGCGACCTTGACGGAATAGGAACCGTCTGCACCAGCCGATGCACCGGTCATAGTACCTTTCACCTGCACGGCGGCGCCTGCGAGCGCTTCTCCCGTACCGGCATCAGTCACGACACCCGTCACCTGGTTTTGGGCCATGGCGAGGGTCGAAACCAATACTAAGACCGCTGTTACAAAAAGCTTGATTCTTTTCATAAGCGTTACATTAGTTAAACATAAATATTGATACACGTTTTATTTCACGCGAATTTTGGCTACAAAGATTGTAAATAAAATTGAAAATTGCAAGTACCCCTCAAAAGCCCTGCAAAGCGTTATTTTGGGGTTTGGGCGTGTTATTAAAAAATTTTATATTTATTTATGTTCAAAAATCTTTCAATTTGAATATATATCGTCTTGATTTGTAACAATCCGAAAGGAAAAAAATTTTTCAAAATTTTCAAAAATTATAATGCAATCATTCTCAATCCGCTACCGGAGCATCACCAGCGCGACGGACGGATGCGAAAATGCAAGCGTCACGGCATCGGCCGAGGCGCGGTTGAGCGTGGCTTTCCACCAGTTGTCCCAGACCACTTCGTCCAGCGGCCACTGCAGGCCGGAAGACTTGATAGTCAGCGTGTTGTCGGGCGAGAAAACGGATATCCCACGTCCTTCTCCCACATACAGGGTGGCCGTGTCCCGGATGGCGAAGCTCTCCGTGTAGTCCGAAACGATCCGGATCGACGGGGTGGACAGGCCGTCCAGCCCTCGCGTACGCGCGTATTCCATTAATAAAGAAAGGTTGCCGACGGTGTGGTCTTCGCGTTTGCCGGTGGCGCCGAGGATGGTGACGGATTCGAGGGAAGGGTAATGTTCCAGCAGCCATCCGAGGGCCTTGGTCTGGTCGTTCGTCTCCTGCTCGGAAACGGGAACAAGGCGTTCGGCGTACACTGTGCGGAGGCGGGAGGGGATGGAATCCATGTCCCCGACGACGGCGTCGGGCCTGCGCCGGTCGCGGAAGTACCGGTAGAAGGCGGCTGCGGCCCCGTCGCAGCAGACGATGACGTCCGCCTGCTCCAGGAGGAGCCGCGGATACGGCTTCGCGGGGAAGTCGCCGGCTCCCAGTATGACTGCGTTAAGACTCACTTTCGAGGGCTTTGACTTTGTCGATTTCGGCCTTGGAGGTACCTTCCGTGGCCTTGTAGGTGTCGGGATCGCGGAATCCGGCAAGGAAGGCCTTCACGTCGAGACGCTTCTTCCCGGAGAGCTGGACGTCCAGCAGACCGACGGCGCTGTCGGCGGTGGCGATGGCGAAGTATTTCTTCCCGTCGGTAAGGACCTGGCCGGGCGTGCCGTGGAGGTCTTCCCGGATTTCGGCGCGGAAGATCTTGAGCTGGGTGGCGGTGCCGTCTTTCTCGAGTTCGGTGTAGGCCGTGGGGACGGGGCTCAGACCGCGGATCAGGTTGAAGATGTGCTGCGAGGAGTCGTTCCAGTCGATGTGGCAGAGTTCCCGGGTCAGTTTCGGCGCTTTTTTCAGCAGTTCGGAACCCTGGATGAAACTCCGTTGCACGCGGGTCTCGGCATTGCCTTCAATGAGGCCCTGGACGGTCTGGATGACGAGGTCCGCGGCGACGCCTTTCAGGGCCTCGTGGACCTCTCCGGCGGTCTCGTCTTTCTCGATGCGGATTTCCTGGCGGAGAATGATGCCGCCGGTGTCGATGCTGTGGTCGATCATGAAGGTCGTGGCGCCGGTGATATTCTCCCCGTTGATGACGGCCCAGTTGACCGGCGCGGCGCCGCGGTACTGCGGCAGCAGGGCGGTGTGGAGGTTGAAGGTGCCGAGACGCGGCATCTTCCACACTTCCTCGGGCAGCATCCGGAAACCGACCACGACGAAGATGTCGGCCTTGAGTGCGGCGAGGGCGGCGAGGAATTCCGAATCTTTGAGTTTCTCGGGCTGGAGGACGGGAATTCCGTGCTCTACGGCGAATTGCTTGACGGGGCTCTCGATCAGTTTGAGACCCCTTCCGGCGGGCTTGTCGGCGACGGTCACGACGCCCGCGACATGGTATTTCTTTTCGACCAGGGCGCGGAGGGGAGCCACCGCGAATTCGGGCGTGCCCATATAGACGATGCGCGTCTTCTTGAAGAGGGACATAATCTTGCTCTTGAATCTATTCCATTCCGATTTGAAACTGTCGCTGCCCAGCAGGGACGAGTCGTGGATGGCTTTCCACGACAGGAAGAGCCCCGTCGGGAAGAGGACCATCGCGGAGATGAAGTTGCCGAAGACCGGCGAGACGGCGCCGTCCTTGGCCAGTTTGGTGCCGGTGATGTCGACGACCCAGTAGAGGACGAAGAACAGGACCGAGACGATGGCCGAGGTGCCGAGCCCGCCCTTGCGGATCAGGGCGCCGAGCGGGGCGCCGATGAAGAAGAGGATGAGACAGGCGAGCGCCTGGGCGAATTTCTTGTAGATCTCGATGTTGGTGAGCCGGAGAATGTAGGAGTATTCGTAGGACTCGATCGTGTAGTTGCTGAGGGTGGATTCCATCTGACGGGCCTGCGCGGCGGCCGATTCCAGGGCCTGGCGTTTTTTCTCGGCGGTGTCCCACTGGAGGAAGTCCGGGTCGGAGAGGTTCTGCATCCGCCGCCAGGAAGTGTCGAGCTGCGTATTTCTGGCAAGGGCGCCGTGCTCGGCGAATCCGGCCAGATGCCGGACGTAGGCGGAGTCGTACAGGGCCGACAGGGAGTCCTGCCCGTGTGTGAGAAGCCCCATCGGCATCGATTTGACCTGGTCGGAGAAGCGCGCCTTGTCGGATTTGTGGAAGGCGTAGTTCTCGAGGCGGATGATGAGTTCCTGTCTGGTGAAGTCGATGCGCTGGAGGGTGAGGGTGGTGTCGCGGTATTTGCGGACGTTGGTCTCCTGGTAGTTGGTGCCGTCGTAGAGGATGAAGGTCAGGTAATCCTTGGCCTTGGAGAGTTTCATGATCCCGGAATCGGCGACGGTGAGCGTGGTGTTGCCGCGGCCGTTGGAATGGTCGTACACCATCACGTCCATCATCATCCCGGTGTCCTCATTCCGGTCGCCGATGCGGAGGACATAGCCGTCGATGCCGTCGTAGAAGGTGCCGATGGGGATTTTGATCTCGTTCTTCGTCTTGCTGAAGTCGTCCCGCATCGTGTAGATCTGGTTCATCGCGTAGGGGACGAGGTTGTTGCAGACGAAGAAGGTGCCGATGCTGATGACGGTGCTGGTGATCATCATCGGGAGCATGACCCGCGTGAGGGAGATGCCCGAGGCCTTGATGGCGATGAGTTCGAAGTTCTCGCCCATCTGCCCGAGGGTCATCATCGAGGCCAGCAGGGTCGAGAGCGGCAGCGCGAGCGGGAGCACGGTGCAGCTCGCCCACAGCATGAATTCCAGCACGACCCTGAGCCCCAGCCCCTTCCCGACGATCTCGTCGATGTACACCCACAGGAACTGCAGCAGCAGAATGAAGATGACGACAACCAGGATCGCTGCGAACGGTCCTATGAATGCCTTCAGGATAAATTTATCTATTTTCTTCATTCCTTCGTCTTTCCGTCATTCCCGGACTGTTCCGGGAATCTACGCCGTGGCGAGTTCTACGAGCTTCTCCAGCGCGGCTGCGAGTCCGTCGAGGTTCTTGCCGCCCGCCGTGGCGAGGCCCGGCTGTCCGCCGCCGCCTCCCTGGATGAGTTTCGCGGCGACGCCGATGTCCTTTCCGGCGTGCTTTCCACCGGCGACCAGGTCGGCGGAGTACATCAGGACGAGGTTCGGTTTCTCATTGAAGGGATAGGCTCCCGCCAGCACGAGGTTCTCCGACTGCTTCTGCAGCAGCAGGGCCACGTTGCGGACAATGGCCGGATCGACGCTGCGGTCGAATTTCGCCACCCGGATCCCGCCGATCACTTCGGCGTCCGCCTCCAGCTTGCGGGCCAGGGCTGCGGCTTTCTCGGCGGCGACGGCCTCCAGCTGCTTGTGGGCGTCGGCGTTGTCTTCGATCATCTTCCTGATGGCGCCGGTAAGGTCGGGCACGTTGTTGAAGAGGGCCTTGACCGTCCGGAGCATCTCCTCGAGCCCGCCGACAAACCGCTCGGCGGCTTCTCCCGTAATGGCTTCGATGCGCCTGACGCCCGCGGCGATGGCACCTTCGGAGACGATCTTGAAGAATCCGATCTCTCCGGATGCGCCGGCGTGCGTGCCGCCGCAGAGTTCCGTCGAAGGACCGAAATTCACCACGCGGACCTTCTCGCCGTACTTCTCTCCGAAGAGGGCGATGGCACCCATCTTCTGCGCTTCTTCCATCGAGGTCTCGCAAACCTTGCGCGTATAGTTGGCGCGGATGGCGGCATTGACCTTGTGCTCGACGGCGGCGATCTCTTCGTCGGAGAGTTTGGCGAAGTGGCTGAAGTCGAAGCGCAGGTAGTCGGGTCCGACGAAGGATCCTTTCTGCTCGACATGGGTGCCGAGGACCTCCCTCAGGGCCTGGTCCATCAGGTGGGTCGCGGTATGGTTGGCCGCGATCCGGGCGCGTCTTCCGGCGTCGACGTGCAGGCTGAACAGACCTTCGCAGTCCTCCGGAATACGCTCCGCGAGGTGGATGGTAAGGTTGTTTTCCTTGACGGTGTTGAGGATGTTGATCTTCTCGCCGGCGGCGTTCCCGATATAGCCGGTGTCGCCCACTTGACCGCCCATTTCCGCGTAGAACGGGGTGCGGTCGAAGACGAGCTGGTAGAGGACTTTGTTTTTCTGCTTGACGGTGCGGTGCTTCAGCAGCCGGGCCGCGGGCTCTTCGAGGGTGTCGTAGCCGGTGAAGGAAACTTCCTCTCCCGCGGCGAATTCGACCCAGTCGCCGAATTCGTTGGCGGTGGCGCTCCGGGCGCGGTCTTTCTGCTTCTGGAGTTCGGCGTTGAAGCCGTCCAGGTCGACGGAGAAGCCCTTCTCGGTCGCGATGAGTTCGGTGAGATCGATCGGGAAGCCGTAGGTGTCGTAGAGGACGAAGGCGTCGGTGCCGGGGAGGATCTTGCTTGCGGCGTTTTCGGCGAGTTTGTCGTCGAGCATCCTGATGCCGCGGTCGAGGGTCTTAAGGAAGGCGTTCTCCTCTTCGCGGATGACGTTCTCGATGAGCGTCTGCTGCGCCTTGAGTTCGGGATAGGCCTCGCCCATGTCGCTGACGAGCTGCGGAATAAGCCGGCAGAGGAACGGCTCCTCGAAGCCGAGGAAGGTGTATCCGTAGCGGACGGCGCGGCGCAGGATGCGGCGGATGACGTAGCCGGCTTTGACGTTGGAGGGAAGCTGGCCGTCGGCGATGGAGAAGGCGATGGCCCGGACGTGGTCGGCGATGACGCGCATCGCGACCTCGACATTGCCGCCCTCGGCGTATTTGTGGCCGGAGAATTCTTCGACCTTGCCGATGATGCCGCTGAAGACATCGGTCTCGTAGTTGGATTTCTTGTTCTGGAGAATCATGCAGAGGCGTTCGAAGCCCATTCCCGTATCGATGTTCTTGGCGGGAAGCGGCTCGAGGTGGCCGTCGGCCTTGCGGTTGTACTGCATGAAGACGAGGTTCCAGATCTCGATGACGTCGTCGTTGTCGGTGTTGACGAGCTCACGGCCGGGAATCTTCGCGATCTCCTCGTCGGAGCGCAGGTCGATGTGGATCTCGCTGCAGGGACCGCAGGGACCCGTGTCGCCCATTTCCCAGAAGTTGTCGTGCTTGTTGCCGGTGAGGATGTGGTCCTCGGGGAGGTGCTTGCGCCAGGCGGCGAGGGCTTCTTCGTCAAGGGCGGTGCCGTCCTCGGCGCTGCCCTCGAAGACGGTGCCGTAGAGTTTGGCCGGGTCGATCTTGTAGACCTCCGTGAGGAGTTCCCAGGCCCAGTCGATGGCCTCGGTCTTGAAATAGTCGCCGAAGCTCCAGTTGCCAAGCATCTCGAACATCGTATGATGCCGCCCGTCGTGTCCGACGGCCTCGAGGTCGTTGTGCTTGCCGCTCACGCGGAGGCATTTCTGGCTGTCGGCCGCACGGGGGAATTTCGGCGCGGTGTTGCCGAGGAAAATATCCTTGAACTGATTCATTCCCGCATTGGTGAACATCAGTGTGGGGTCGTTCTTGATAACCATCGGCGCCGACGGCACCACGGTGTGTCCTTTCGCTGCAAAGAAGTCCAAATACTTCTGCCTGATTTCTTTTGCTGTCATATTATTCAATGTTCGTCAATTTTCCATGTCCGTCATTCCGGACTTGATCCGGAATCTAATATCCTACAAAAATACAACAATTTTCCGACAACAAAAAAAGAGAGTGGTTGAAGCCACTCTCCATAGGAAGGAATCGGATTCCGGAACTGTCCGGAATGACGTGCTACTGAATGATGTTCAGCTCGACGCGGCGGTTCTGCTGACGGCCTTCTTCGGTGTCGTTGGTCGCGATCGGGCGGGTCTTGCCGTAGCCCTTGTAGCTGAGCCGCTTGGAGGAGACGCCGCCTTCGTGGATGAAGTACTCGTATACGCTCTTGGCGCGATCCTCGGAAAGCTTCTGGTTGTAGGAATCCGAGCCGACCGAGTCGGTGTGGCCGGAGATCTCGCACTGGACGTCGGGATTGTCGTTGAGCCACTTGGCGACCTTGTCGAGACCGGCTTTCGCCTTGTCGGTAAGGTTGAACTTGTTGAATGCGAACAGGGTGTTGGAGAGTTCGACCATCACGTCCTTGATTTCCTGCGGGACTTCCTTGATGACGACGACGGTGTCGCGCACCACGACGGTGTTGACCTTCTCGACGGTGTCGCGAACGACGACGGTGTTGTTCTGCACCACGGTGTCACGAACGACGACGGTCTGGACGACGGTCTTCACGACGGTGTCGGGCTTCGGAGGAAGCACGACCGCCGGGACGGCCACGTGTTTCTTGGCCTTGCCGAATGCAATCTTCATCTTGAGGCCGGCGTGCATAGAATAGACGCCTTTGGCGGCCTTGGGAAGCGCTTCGTTCATATATTGGGCTTTGGGAACGCCCGCCTCATCCCGGAAATAGTAAGTCGGGAGTCCGCCGGAAACGGTGATGGACTGATAGGGACCTTCCTCGCCCTGAATGGCTTCGCCGGTCTTGTTGGATGTCATCGGGAGGAAGCCCAGATCGGCGTAGAGGCCGGTGTAGAGACCGCAGCCGCGGCCGAATTTCCAGCGGAAACCGATCTCGGCGCTGGCCATCGCGTTGATGAGGTTGGTCTTGTAGGGGCCGCTGATCTCGACGCCCCCGTTCTCGGAGAATTTACCGTCAACGTTAAAGGCGTTAATGGATTCGCCATATCCTTTCGGGCCGCTGGGGCGCGTGGATGTGGCCGTTCCGGTCATAGGGATGGCTCCGAAGAGATTGCCGGCACTGGCGGTCTCATCCCACGTTTCGGAATAGGGGAGATTGGAGGCATAGGCCGCTTCGCCTTTGCCCTGGAAGTTGCCGTACACGTTGAAGCCGACCTTGGCACCGAACGCGGCATAGAAGAAGTTGTTTCCCTTGCCCATCGGAGCCATCAGGTGCAGCATCAAGGGAACCTGGACGGCGAGATACTGCTGCATTTCGTAATAGTTCTCCAAGGCGATCGCACGGAGGACTTTCCTGCGCCCGTCATCGACGACGCCGGCCGTCCATACGGCGCGGGCTGCGTCTTCGTTGACGAGGTTGATCCCGCCGTGATACATGGCCGCCTCGACGCCGGTCATGATACCGACGGTCGGGGTAATGTGGGCGATGTAGCCGAAGCCGCCGCCATAGCCGATGCCGACCGGGAATTTCATGAACTCTTCTTTCTCCAGCCATTTGGCGGATTCCCAGGGCCAGAGGGTGGACTTGGCCTCGGCTCCGACGGTCTCCGGCTCGGCCGTACCGGCGAAGTTGAGGTTGTAGGTCGTCACGTCATAGAACAGGGGGGCGAAACCGCCGAATCCCTCGAAGAAGAACTCGTGTTTGGGCACGACTTCGTAGAAGTTCACTTTGCCCGCCTTGTTCTGGGCGAGCGCCGTGCCGAGCGACAGGAAAGTCGCCGCGACAAGGGTCAGGATGCTTAATTTACGAATCATAATTCTATAAGAATTTTTAAAAATTTCTTTTCGACTCACAAAGATATCAAAATTTTTCATTTATCGCAATATTTCCCGTGTCCCTGTGTGATGCCAACGAAGCCGCCGTAAGGTGTAAGTTTCTGATTGATAGTGCTTTATGCAAAAGGCCTTACTTGAAACCGAGTAAGGCCTTTTACGAAACTAATTGATATACAGCGATTTATAACAAACGCCCCCCCTAGTATGTGTGCAGCACAACTTGCAAATATAACTGGGCAAAGGGTGCGAAAAGCATTTCCGAAGGCCATTGGCCGCCAGAGGGGGTCTGGGGGAAGCGTCCACGGTATGTGTGTAGCACACCTTGCAAATATAACTGAGCAAAGGGTACGAAAAGCATTTGTTAAGGTCATTGGCCGCCAGAGGGGGTCTGGGGGAAACGTCCACGGTATGTGTGCAACAGAACTTACAAATATAACTGGAGAACTTGCAAATATGACCGGGGAAAGTGTGCGAAAAGTGATGAGTTAACTGAAGCGATTTTGAAAAGACAAAGCAATTTGTTATATTTGTAAGTTATGCGAAAATCCGTTGGGATATCGATCCTGGTTGTGGGCGCGCTGTTGCTGGCTTTGGCTGTGGCGGGGCGGGTGTGGGTGCACACCTCGCAGAGGCGGATGGCCGTGCGGCGGGATACGCTTGCGGTGCGGCTGGACAGTTGTCTGGACGCCGCTACGCTCCTGTGCGGCATGGACTCGCTATACAGGGTGAAGATGCATCGGGATACGGCGGAACGCTTCCGGATGGTCCGGAAGGACCGCCAACCGGACAGACTTGAAGCGGCAGTGGTTCCGCAGGCCTCCCGGCCAGACAGTGCCGAAGCGGCCTCAAGGCCGGGCAGTCGTGAGGAGACGATGGCTTCGCAGGCAGCCCGGCCGGACAGTGCCGAGGTGGCCGCCCGGCAGGACAGTGCCGAAGTGGCCGCTCAGGGAAGTCTGGAGGCGACAGTGGCTCCGCAGGCCTCCGCGGACAGTCTGGGGACGGCGGTGCGGGAGCTGCTTGAGACCGTAAAGGCATTTGGCGGATGGATGCGGGAAACGAATGCGCTGTCGGTGCTCGCGAAGGAGCGGGCGCGGTTTACGCCGTCGATATGTCCGCTCAAGGAGGGGACGTTCCGTTTTACGGCGCCTTTCGGGGTCCGGACAGATCCGATGGAGGGCGACGGGCGGATGCACGACGGCATCGACCTGGCCTGTCCGCAGGGCAATCCGGTCCACGTGACGGCGGACGGCGTCGTCGAATTCATCGACAGCGACATCTTCGGCTACGGCAACTGCATTATCGTCGATCACGGCTACGGGTACAAGACCCGTTATGCGCACCTGAGCATTATCCGCACCAGTGAAAATATCCGCCTCAAGCGGGGCGACATCATCGGAGAGACGGGCGTCTCGGGCCGCGCTACCGGTCCTCATCTCCATTACGAGGTGATCCTGGACGGCGTGACCGTCGATCCGGAGGAGTATATAGACATAAAGTTGCAGTGATTTGCAACGGATTATAAATCAGCTGATTGCTGGTTTTCGTCCCCCTCTGAAACAGGGGTAGGAAAATAAGGAATATATTGACTGTCAGAAGGTTATGACCAAGGGGAATAAAATTGGATGGATTTGCACGGCCGTGGGGGCGGTGCTCGTCGGGGCGGCGGCCGCTTTCGGCCGGCCGCTGCTGAAGGGGCCGGGATCGGTCCGTGCGGTTCTCGATGAAAAGGCGCGGACGGATTCCGCCGGGGCCACCCTTGCCGAGATCGCGGATTCCCTGGCCGGATATACACGGATTGACTCGCTGACCTTCGTCAATCTGTATGGAGATGAAATCGCAAAAAAGGACCTGAAAGATCCTGAAAAACAGCAGTAAGAGTATGGCTAAAATGTTCTACACCATCGGAGAAGTGTCGGAGATGCTGGGGGAGAACGCCTCGGCGATCCGGTACTGGTCCAACCACTTCGAGAAATTCATCAAGCCCGAGCGCAACGCCAAGGGCAACCGCCGTTTTACGGAGGACGACATCGCGTATCTCCGCCAGATCCAGTTCCTGATCAACAAGGAGGGGCTGACCCTGGACGGTGTCGAGAAGAGACTCGTCGCCGACCGCAGGGGCGTCGACCGCAAGCTCAAAGCCGTGGAATGTCTCCGGAAGATCCGTTCCGAACTCGTAGAGGTCAAGAAGTCGCTATGAGGGTTTCCGATATCACACGGGCCATCGAGGCGTTCGCCCCGCTCGCCATCCAGGAGAACTGGGACAACAGCGGCCTGCTGATCGGTTCGCCCCTCGATGAAGTCAAAGGGGTGATGATCGGCTTCGACTGCACGTCCGGCCTTGTGGACCGGGCCCTGGAGGCGGGCTGCAATATGGTCATTACCCATCATCCCCTGATATTCGGCGGCCTGAAGAGCATCCGTCCGGAGGACCCGGTGGGGAAGGCCGTCATCAAGGCGGTACGGGGCGGCGTCGCCGTCTATGCCGCCCACACGACGGCGGACAAGGTGATCGCCGGAGTCAGCGGCGAGATGGCTCGAAAAATAGGTCTCGAAAATGTATCCATCCTGGATGAGGAGCCCGGCGGCACCGGCCTCGGCGTCGTCGGCGACCTGCCCGCCCCGATGGAGCCGCAGGCCCTGTTCGCCCTGCTGAAGGAAAGATTCTCGCTGAAGATGCTTCGCGTCTCCAAACCCGTCGAGGGCAAGGTTTCCCGCATCGCGCTGTGCGGGGGGAGCGGATCCTCGCTGATCGGCGCGGCCCGTGCCGCCGGCGCGCAGGTCTATGTCTCCGCCGACATCTCCTATCATCATTTCTTCACGCCGGAGGGGTTTATGATCGCGGATATCGGCCATTTTGAGAGCGAAGTCGCGATTGTGGATATTTTCTTTTCCGAGTTAAAGAAAAATTTTCCTAACTTTGCAGTCTGCATTGATCCGGAGATCAAACGCAGCAATCCGATACAATATATTTAACGAAATATGGCAAAAAAAGTTACTAAAGTCGAAACTCCCATCGATCAGAGGGAGACTTTCGTTTCCCTGCAGAAGAGTTTTGCGGAGAGCGGTCTTTCGGTAGAAGAGAAACTCCAGATCCTGATTGAACTTCAGGAGGCGGATTCCGAGATCGACAAGATCGTCCAGCTCCGGGGCGAGCTTCCCGCCGAAGTGGCGGCCCTCGAGGACGAGATCGTCGCCCTCAAGGAGAAAGCGGCCCAGCAGTCGGCCTTCATCGAGGCCTGCAACCGCGGCATCGCCGAATACAAGCAGGGCATCGTCGAGGACCAGGACGCCATCGTCCGCTATCAGAAGCAGCTGGAAGGCATCCAGAACAGCCGCGAATACGATTCCCTGAGCAAGGAGATCGAGAACCAGGAACTCGAGAAGCAGATCAAGGACAAGAAGATCGGCGAACTCCGCGAAAAGATCGAAGAGACCGCCCATTCCCTCGACATGCTCAAGGACCGGATCACCATCCGCACCGAGGACCTCGAGGCCAAGAAGCAGGAGCTCAGCCAGATCGTCGAGTCGACGGCCAAGGAGGAGAAAGTGCTGCAGGACAAGCGTGAGGCCTGCGCCGCCAAGATCGACGCCCGTACGATGAGCGCCTACGAGCGCATCCGCGCCAGCGTCTGCAACCACCTCGCCGTCGTCCGCGTATTCAACGAGAATGCGTGCGGCGGCTGTTTCAATACCATTACCCCGCAGCGCCTCGTCGAGATCGCTTCCCGCAAGAAGCTGGTCATCTGCGAGCATTGCGGCCGGATTCTGGTCTAAAAACTTTCCGTTATGCCGCCTGAAAGGAAAAATTCCCGACGAAATCAGGCAGCCGACCTGGAAACCATAGGGCTTGAGATGGGAAACAAACCGCCTCAAGCTCTTGAAGTTGAAGAGGCTGTACTGGGTGCCATCCTCGTGGAGCCCTCGACGATCGATGCGTCGATGGACGAGTTGACGCCTTCGTGCTTCTATTCCCCGAAGCACAGGACGATCTTCGAGGCGATATCCTCCCTCGTCAACGACCACGAAGCCGTGGATATGGTCACGGTCACCGCCAAACTTCGCGAGAAAGGAAAACTCGACGAGGTGGGCGGCCCCGTGGCGATCGCCGACCTCACGAGCCGGATCGGCGCCGCGGCCAATATCGAATTCTACATCAAGGTCCTCAAGCAGAAGGCCATCCAGCGCGACCTCATCACCGCGTCGACGGAAATCCTCAAGATGTCCTTCGACGATTCGGTCCGCGTGGACGATCTTACCGACAAGGCGCAGACCAAGATCTACGACGCCATCAAGAGCAACGTCAAGCGCGACGTGCAGGATATCGGCAGCATCATCAACGAAGCCATCGCCGAAATCCAGTCGATGCAGGGCAGAGTGGGTTTGAGCGGGGTTCCTTCCGGATTCCCTTCCATCGACAAAGTCACGATGGGCTGGCAGAAATCCGACCTCATCATCCTGGCCGCCCGTCCTTCCGTGGGTAAGACGGCCTTCTCGCTGAACCTCGCCCGCAACGCCGCCGTAGACCATCACCGGCCGGTCGCCGTGTTCTCGCTCGAAATGTCCGCGATCCAGCTCGTCAAGCGTCTGATGACCTCCGAGACGGGCCTTTCCGCCGACAAGATCAAGGGCGGCTCGGCCCTGGCCGACTACGAATGGGTCCAGCTCGAAGAGCGCATCAAGCGGCTCAGCAAGGCGCCGCTCTACATTGACGACACGCCGGGCATCCCGCTGATGGAGTTCCGCACCAAGGCCAAGCGTCTCGTCAAGCAGAGTCACGTCGAACTGATCATCGTCGACTACCTCCAGCTGATGCAGGGCCCCGTGGAGCTCCGCGGCATGCGCGAGCAGGAAGTCGCGGCCATTTCCCGCACGCTCAAGGCGACGGCGAAGGAACTGAACATCCCGATTATCGCGCTCTCGCAGCTGTCTCGTCAGGCGGTGCAGCGGCAGGGCGGCGGCGGCAAGCCGGTTCTGAGCGACCTCCGCGAGTCGGGAAGTATCGAGCAGGATGCGGATATGGTCATCTTCATCCACCGTCCCGATTTTCTCGGCCTCAGCGAAGGACCGGAAGACAAGGAGAAGACCGAGATCATCATCGCCAAGCACCGCAACGGCGAAGTCTGCGACATCCCGCTCCTGTTCAAGGCCGGACAGGTCAAGTTCGTGGAGCCCGACCAGGCCCTCGACATTCAGGCCGGGGAGATGCGTACGGTGGGCAGCAAGATGAATGAGGATACCCCTTCTCCGTTTGAAAACAACGAATTCGGCAACAACAGTGAGTTCTAAGGGTGACATCACGCACGAAGGGAAGGTGGTTGCGGTGAATCCGCAGTTCACCACGGTGGAGATTACCTCCTCTTCCGCCTGTGCGTCCTGTCACGCCGCAGGCCTTTGCGGAATGGGCGAGGTGCAGGAGAAGGCCATCCAGGTCCCGACCGGTCTTTCGGCGGATTATGCCGTCGGGGAGCAGGTAGAGGTCGTCCTTAAGGCGACGATGGGGCTCAAGGCCGTCTGGCTTGCCTATGCCGTGCCCCTTTTCATCCTGCTCGCGGTGGTGCTCGTGCTGCTGCGGCTGGGTCTGGGAGAACTTCTTTCCGCCGGTGCGGGCCTCGGTGCCGTGGCGCTGTATTATTTTATAATATGGTTACTGCGCGCCCGCCTGCGCAATACCTATGTCTTTACCCTCAGGAAATTGAACAAACAACAATAACCAAGTATGAAAGCATTAATCTTGACGGTCGCCATCATCACCTGCCTGGGGCTTGTCCTCGCGGTCGTCCTCTATCTGGTCGCGAAGAAGTTCCGGGTGGAGGAAGATCCCAGGATCGATGAGGTCGAGAAGGTGATGCCGGGAGCGAACTGCGGCGGCTGCGGCTATGCCGGATGCCGGGCGTTCGCGGAATCCGCCGTGAAAGCGGACAACCTGGACAGCCATTTCTGCCCTGTCGGCGGCAATGACGTAATGGCCAAAGTGGCCGGCATCCTCGGCTTCGAGGTCAAGGCGAAAGCGCCCGCGGTCGCCGTGGTGCGCTGCAACGGCACCTGCGCCAACCGGCCCAGGGTCAATGAGTATGACGGCATCGCCTCCTGTAAGGTAAAGGCGTCGCTTTACAGCGGAGATACGGCCTGCGCGTTCGGCTGCCTCGGCTGCGGAGACTGCGTGGCCGCCTGTCAGTTCGGCGCCCTTTCGATGGATCCCGAGACGGGTCTCCCCGTCGTGGACGAGGAAAAATGTACGGCCTGCGGCGCGTGTGCCAAGGCCTGCCCGAAAGCGATCATCGAACTGCGTCCGAAAGGCCCCCGCGGAATGCGCGTGTATGTGTCCTGTGTCAATAAGGACAAGGGCCCTGCCGCTAAGAAGGCCTGCGCCGCCGCCTGCATCGGCTGCGGCATCTGCGCCAGGACCTGCACCCACGAAGCGATCGTACTGGAGAACAATGTCGCCTATATCGATCCGGCGAAGTGCAAGCTCTGCCGCGAATGTGAGGCGATGTGCCCGACGGGCGCCATCCACGGGATCAATTTCCTGAAGCCGCTCGACAAGGAGGCCGTGAAGGCCCGGATCCAGGCCAGAAAGGAAAAGAAGGAGGAAAAGTAATATGGCAAGAAGAACATTCTCCATCGGCGGGGTGCATCCCCACGACAGCAAGATTTCCCGGGAGTGTCCGATCGAACCGCTCCCGATCCCCCCGGTCGTATACATCTCCGTCTCCCAGCACATCGGCGCTCCGGCCGTTCCGGTCGTCGCGCCCGGCGACAAGGTCAAGGTCGGCCAGGTGGTGGCGGAGCCGGGCGGATTCGTCTCGGCGTTCATCCATTCCTCCGTCTCGGGCACGGTCAAGTCCGTCGGCCCCAGGAAGGATCTCGCCGGCAACAACCAGACCCACATCGAGATCGCGGTCGAAGGCGACGAGTGGCTCGAGACGATCGACCGCTCCGAAACCCTGGTGACCGACATCCCGGACGACAACAAGGCCATCCTCGACAAGATCCGCCTCGGCGGTATCGTCGGCCTCGGCGGCGCGACTTTCCCCACCCACGTCAAGCTTTCGCCGCCTCCCGGTTCCAAATGCGAACGTCTGATCATCAACGGCTGCGAGTGCGAGCCCTACCTGACTTCCGACTTCCGCACCCTTCTCGAGAAAGGGGAGCAGGTCGTCGTCGGAGCCGCCATCCTCAAGCAGGTGCTGGGCGACGTTCCCTGCACCATCGCCATCGAGGAGAACAAGCCCGAAGCCATCGCCCATATCAAGGAGGTGATCGCCATCCTCTCGGCCGCATCTCCGAAATTCGCCGGAATGGAAGTGCTTCCGCTCAGGAAACGCTATCCGCAGGGCGGTGAGAAGCAGCTCATCGATGCGGTAATGCACCGTCAGGTGGGTTCCGGAGCCCTCCCGATCAGCGTCGGCGCCGTCGTGCAGAACGTAGCGACCTCCCTGGCCGTGTATGACGCCGTCCTCAAAGGCAAGCCGATCATCGACAACAGCGTCACCGTGACGGGCGAATGCTTCCTGCACCAGGCCAATCTCCTCGTGCGTGTGGGCACCCCGCTGCAGTTTATTCTGGATTACCTCGGCGGCATTCCCGAAGATGCGGCGAAGGTCATCAGCGGCGGCCCGATGATGGGACGCGCCGTGGCGAACCTCGATGCCGCCACGCTCAAGGGTACCGGCGCCCTGCTGCTCCTGACTGAGAAGCAGACCCGCCGCCGCCCCGAGACCAACTGTATCCGCTGCGGAAAATGCGCGGACGCCTGCCCGATGGGGCTCGAGCCGTTCCTCCTCCAGAAACTCTCCCGCCTCGGCGACGTGGAGGCCCTCGAGGAGAACGCCGCCCAGGACTGCATCGAGTGCGGATGCTGCCTGTACAGCTGTCCGGCCGGTATCCCGCTTCTCGATATCATCCGCACCGGCAAGGGTGCCGCCCTCGCCGCGATCAGAGCAAGGAATGTAAAAAAATGAAGCCATGCGTAAATTAATCGTATCTCCTTCGCCCCATATCCACTCCAAGGACTCGACCCGGTCCCTGATGCTCGACGTGGTGATCGCCCTGATCCCCGCCGTCATCTGCTCCGTGGTGTTCTACGGGTGGCGTGAACTGCTGCTGCTCGGTGTGAGCGTCGCGACCTGCGTCCTCCTCGAGTGGGCGGTCACGCGGTTCCTGATGAAGAAACCCTCCACGATCGGCGACCTTTCGGCCGTCATCACCGGTATCCTGCTGGCGCTGAACGTGCCCTACACCCTTCCGTGGTGGATCCTCGTGATCGGAGCCGTCGTCGCCGTCGGCGTCGCCAAGCTCTCCTTCGGCGGCATCGGCCAGAATGTCTTCAATCCCGCCATCGTCGGCCGTGTCTTCCTCCTTGTGAGTTATCCTTCGCAGATGACCCACTGGGAGCAGCCGCAGGGCCTCTTCGGCGTAGACGCCATCACGGGCGCCACGCCGCTCGGCGCCGCGAAAGAAGGCACGCTCGGCCAGATCGACTATGCCGACATGCTGTTCGCCAACATCGGCGGCAGCGCCGGCGAGGTCTGCGCCATCGCCCTGCTGATCGGTTTTGTCTACCTGCTCTGCCGCAGGGTGATCAAGCCGTGGATCACGCTCAGCATCTTCGCGACCGTCGCCCTTACGGCCCTCATCTTCTGGGGCGTCAATCCGGAGCGCTTCACCGATCCGCTCTTCAACCTCCTCACCGGCGGTCTCATCCTCGGCGCCTGCTTTATGGCGACCGACTATGTGACCTCTCCGATGAGCGTCTGGGGCGGGGTGATCTTCGGTATCGGCATCGGCTTCCTCACGATGATGATCCGTTACTTCGGGTCCTATCCCGAGGGCGTGAGTTTCGCCATTCTCATCATGAATGCGTTCGTGCCGCTGCTGAACAGATGGTTCCACCAGAAAAAATTCGGGAGGAAATAGCTATGGCCGTGAAATCCAACCTGCTGAACATGTCGCTCATGCTGACGCTCACCTGCCTGGTGTGCTCGGCCATTCTCGGCGGCGCGTATGTCATTACCAAGGATCCCATCGACGCGGCGAAGGCCGCCAAGACCAACAAGGCCGTCTCCGCGGTGCTTCCCCTTTTCGACGATGCGCAGAAAGGGGAGACGGCGCTCAGGGACGAGGCCTCCGGCGAAGAGAAGCCCTATGTCTATTATAAGGCCGTGAAGGACGATGAACTCGTCGGCTACGCCATCGAGAGCTCGGTTTCGGGCTTCGGCGGCGAGTTGAAGGTGCTCGTCGGCTTCACGCCCGACGGGAAGATCTTCGACACGGATGTCCTCGTCAACAACGAGACGCCCGGTCTCGGTGCCAAGTGCGCCGAGTCCGAATCCGTCTTCCGCCGTCAGTGGAAGGGCTTCGACCCCAAGGTCAAGATGCTCTCCGTCAAGAAGGAAGGCGGCGATATCGACGCGATCACCGCTTCGACCATTACATCCAAGGCCTACACCCAGGCCGTCTACAATGCCGTCCAGGTCTTCGACGCCCTGAACGGTGAAGCGGCCGACGCCGCCACCGGCGTTTCGGTTCACCCCAAAGAAGGAGGACAGAGCAATGAGTAAACTGAAACTTCTCACCGACGGATTCATCAAGAACAATCCGACCTTTGTGCTGCTGCTCGGCATGTGCCCGACGCTCGCCACGACGACTTCGGCCGTCAACGGCCTCAGCATGGGTCTCGCCACGCTTTTCGTGCTGGTGCTGTCGAACATCGTGATCTCGCTCATCGCTCCGGTGACGCCCGACAAGGTCCACATTCCCGTGTACATCGTCGTCATCGCGTCCTTCGTGACCCTGCTGCAGTTCATCATGCAGGCCTATACGCCCTCGATGTACGAGACCCTCGGCCTGTTCATCCCGCTGATCGTCGTCAACTGCATCGTCCTCGGCCGGGCCGAGGCGTTCGCCAGCAAGAACGGCGTCTGGGCTTCCACCCTCGACGGCATCGGTGTCGGCCTCGGGTTCACCCTGTCGCTGACCGTCCTCGGCGCCGTGCGGGAGATGCTCGGCAGCGGCTCCATCTTCGGCTGGAAATTCATCACCGGCGACGGTATGCTGGCCTTCGTGATGGCTCCGGGCGCTTTCCTCTGCCTCGGCTATCTGATGGTCCTGTTCAACAAAATCGCAAAAAAATAGGTCGCTATGGAATACTTTCTGATTATCATCTCGGCGATTTTCGTCAACAACATCGTCCTGGCGCAGTTCCTCGGCATATGCCCCTTCCTCGGCGTGTCGTCGAAACTTTCGACCGCGACCGGCATGTCGGGCGCCGTCTGCTTCGTCATCACCCTCGCCACCCTGGTGACCTTCCTCCTGAACAAATACCTCCTGGTGCCGTTCGAACTGGAATTCCTCCAGACCATCGCCTTCATCCTCGTGATCGCGGCCCTCGTGCAGATGGTGGAGATCGTGCTGAAGAAGATCAGCCCGTCGCTCTATGCGGCCCTCGGCATCTTCCTTCCGCTCATCACGACCAACTGCGCCGTGCTCGGCGTCGCCCTCAACGTAGTGACGAAGCAGTTCACCTTCGGCGAGGCGGCCCATTGGCTCAACCTCGGCGAATCGATGGTCTACGCCTTCGCCACCTCGCTCGGCTACGGGCTCGCGATGGTCATCTTCGCCGGCCTCCGGGAGCATCTCGCGATGAATGATGTGCCGAAGGCCTTCAAGGGTGTTCCGATCGCGCTGATCACCGTCGGCATCCTGGCGATGGCCTTTATGGGCTTCAGTGGAATGGTTAAATAAGTCTTGCTATGAAACGGATGATTGTCGCCCTTGTCGGGCTTGTCGTACTCGGCGCCGCGGCTGCCGCCCAGCCCCGCGCCATCGGTGTCCGCGCCGGCTGGTCCGGCGAACTCAGTTTCCAGTATACCACCCACGAGTATCAGTTCCTGCAAGTGGATCTGGGTTGCCTGAACTGGGGCGATAATCACAATGGTTTCCGTACCACCATAACCTACAATTTCATCTTTTCCCAGCCGCAGTGGACCGCGCGCGGGGAATGGGCCTGGTATGCTGGCCCCGGTGCGATGCTTGGCGTGATGCATACGCAACCGTACAACCGGTGCAAAGATGGAGCACCGGTGGATGCGCACAATTATTTTCTCGCTGCCGTTGCACCGGTTTTCGGTCTGGAATATACGTTCTGGTTTCCGCTCCAGTTATCCCTGGATATCCGTCCGCCGATTGGGGCGCAGATCGGCCCCGGGCCGGACGCGGGTTTTTTTTGGGATGGCATAATATTTGGTTTCATCCCGGTGCTTGCAATCAGATACCGATTCTAGAATGAAGAATTTTTTCGTTGCCCTTCTGGCACTCAGCTTTTTCCCGCTTCTCGCGTTTTCGCAGGAACTCCGTTACAATTACAAGACCGGCGGGATTACCCGCGTTTCCACTGAATATGAATTCGTCCAGACCGGGGAGGGGGACCAGCACCCCCTCTGGATGCGGCTCGAATACGTCAAGTTCAAGGACGGGAGCGTGTCGTATGTCCTTTACCTTAACTTCGAGGAGAAGAAGGCCGTCAACATCCCCAAGGGTGTCCGGATCGCCGTAACCCCTTCGGACGGCGGCAAAATCATCAACGCCGACCAGATGTATGTCCAGAAAGGCAACAAGCACGCCTTTACCTCCGGGAAGGGGCGGGTTTACTGGAACCGTGCCCAGTATATGTTCGACGCGCCCGATATGCAGCGGATGGTAAAGGGGGTCAAGGCCCTGGATGTGATCACCGGCTGGAATGCGGAGGATTATCTCCAGATCCAGTATTCTTCCAACCAGCTCGGCAAGGTGCTCGCCTCCCATTACAATGCTGTCAACGCAGCCGCGTCTTCCGCCGTCGCCATCGCCGCTTCCGGCATTCTGGACTACGACAGCAAACCTACGGCGCTCACCATCAAGGCCAAGCCCAATGTCGCGACGGGCGGGACGTTCAAGTACAATGTCGCGGTGACCTATCTTTATTATAAGGGCACCAACACCGAGGATGTCGAACTGGAGTTCCAGATCGGCACCGAGAAGGAGTACCGCATCCATCTCTCGACGCCGGTCGTCTTCGAGCTCGGCGGCGGAGAGAAACTTGTCCTTGAGCAGGCCCGCGAGGATATAAGCCGTGTCGTCGTTTACCCGACCCTCGCCCAGGTCCGCAAGATGATGGCCAAGGGCGTCAGGGCCGTGACATACACGACCTCTGAAGGCGCTTTTACGGATACTTTTTCCGGCGCGTCCTATACGGAAGCCCTTTCGAAGGGCTACCAGACGGTGATGTCCGTGGCGGAGCGTTGACAGATTCCCGGGACGCCCGGGAATGACACGAAAAATGTAAATTTGTAACCAGTTTAACCGGTCGCCCTTGGCTGGAGTACCTCCGTTTGGGATCTCTCCACGGATATCCCGACCCTGAAATAATTCATGGTGATGGAAGGGAAATTATTATTACTCATGCTTTTACCTGCGCTGCTCCTCCTGCCCTCCTGCAACGGCGGAGGAGCGGGCGACGACAATGTGCCGGAGCCGTATATCGGGAGCGTTACGACTGAATTTGAAGGCAACAAGGTCGTAGCCGGAAAACCCGTAACCTTGAACGGGGTCAATTTCAGCCCTGTCGCCAAGGATAACAAGGTTGTCTACGGCGTGGGGCTGGACGAAACCGCCCTTCCGGTCAGCGAGGCGTCCGAAGACCGTCTGGTCTTCACGGCTCCGACGGTCGGGCAGAACCAGCTCAGGATCCGCGTTTCGGTCAGGAAAAAGTATTCCAACGCCGTGACGCTGGTCTATACCGAGGTCCCGGGTCCGGAGGATCCGGAAGAGCCCTGGGACGACACGCCGACCATCAGCCTTCCGGAGGCGACGACGGTAACGCTTCGGGAAGGGGTTGAATGGACCCTGTTCCATGGACAATGGGAGGGCCAGTGGCGCAATATCAACATTGTCCGCACCCGGCTCAATGGGCACAACCACCTGGGGATGTACTTCAATTATTCGGATGCCAGTCTGCTGTATCTCGACCAGAAGTGTGAGTATATGGATGCCATTGCCGGAACGAACGGGCCGATGGCCTGCTGCCAGTATGCCAAGGTGGACGGAGTTGTCAAGCATGGTCCTACGGAGACGAGCGAATGGATCGCCAACTGCGCGCTGACCATCGACGGCGATGTCGTGGACATCGTGAAGGTGACCGACGATGACGGTGAATCCGCCAACGACACCGCCTACTTCAGGGTGCTGCAGGATCTTCCGTACATCTCGCTCAACATTACGAACCAGACGCTCACCATCAAGGACCAGGTACAGCTTGGCTTCGTGGCTATCGATACCCTCGGCGAGATCGTGGGCTACG
>ONSU01000023.1 GCA_900320545.1 uncultured Bacteroidales bacterium
AGTCTTGCAACTCTGAAAAAACTCTAGATTTTTTACTCTTGTCACAGACTATCTCTTTCTGCTTCGTTTCGCCGCCCCTCGCGGGACGGCTACCTCGTTATCTTTCTCTCAGTATTGTCAAAGACCGTTTTTGTACCCCGAAGGGCCTAAAAAATTCCCGTTCTCTCGGAGCGGGAATGCAAAGGTACGACATTTTTTTTGAATTGCAAATTTTTTTCACATTTTTTTCAAAAAGTTGCCGTGTCGGGATGAGAGCCGTAACGGAAGGGAGGAAGGGTGGCTATGGAGGCCATTTCCTCGGCCGTGAGGACGAAGGAGAAAATGTCGAAATTCTCGCGGATGCGCTCGGCGTGGACCGATTTCACCAGAGGGAGAACCTCATTCTGAATACACCACCGCAGCAGGACCTGGGCGGAGGACTTTCCGTAACGGGCCCCGATCTCGCAGAGCAGCGGATCCTCGAGCAGGTGGCCGCGTCCGAGCGGGCTCCAGGCCTCGACGAGAATCCCCTTCTCGCGGCAGAGCGCGATCGTATCCTCCTGCAGGAGTCCGGGATGATATTCGATCTGATCGACGGCCGGGACGATGTTCGCCGAGACGAGCACCGGCGCGATGTGGGACGGATAGAAGTTGCTCAGGCCGACGGACCGGACGACCTTTTCGTCCGCAAGCCGCTCCATCGCCCGCCAGGTGTCGACGTTGATCGCCGCCGCACGGGAGCCGAACTGGAGTTCGTTGGCCGGCCAGTGGATGAGATACAGGTCGAGATAATCCATCCCGAGATCCTGCAGCGTCTTCTCACAGGCGCGGAGGGTCGTGTCGTATCCTCGTTCGGTATTCCAGAGTTTGCTGGTGATGAAAAGTTTCTCCCGCGGAACGCCGCTCTCCCGGACACCCTGTCCGACGGAACACTCATTGCCGTACACGGCGGCCGTGTCGATATGGATATAGCCGGTCGCGATGGCCTCGCGGACCGCATTGACGCAGACTTCCCCGTCGGGGGTCTTGAACGTGCCGAATCCCGGTGCGGGGATTTCGTATCCGTTATTGAGTTTCATCCTATGCCGCCGTTAAAGAAATAATGCCGAGAATCACCTTCACCGCCGCTTCCATACTCTCGAGCGGAACAAATTCCATCTTGCCGTGGAAATTGAGTCCGCCCGCGAAAATATTCGGGCACGGAAGTCCCATAAAACTGAGATTCGCCCCGTCGGTACCGCCGCGGATCGGCTGGATCCTGACCTTGACGCCCGCCTCCTCCATCGCTTTCACGGCCTTCTCGACCACATGGTAGTGCGGCTCGACCATTTCACGCATATTGCGGTACTGGTCGCGGACTTCCAGGCGGACGGTCCCCTCGCCGTATTTCGCATTGATAAAAGCGGCGACCTCCGCGATCTGCTCTTTCTTGCGGGCGAATTTTGCGGCGTCGTGGTCGCGGATGATGTAGGCGAATTCCGCCTCTTCCACCGAGCCCTTGAAGCTGACGATATGGAAGAAACCCTCGTAGTCCTGCGTGTATTCCGGACGCTGCTCGACGGGGAGAAGGGCGTTGAATTCCTGACCGATGAGGATGGCGTTCTTCATCTTTCCCTTGGCATAGCCGGGATGCACGTTGCGCCCCTGGATATGCACCTTGGCCGAAGCGGCGTTGAAATTCTCGAATTCCAGTTCGCCGATCTCTCCCCCGTCCATCGTGTAGGCGAAATCCGCCCCGAAGCGTTTCACGTCAAACTTCACGACGCCGCGACCGATCTCCTCGTCGGGCGTGAAGCCGACCTTCACGGGGCCGTGCCTGAACTCGGGATGCTCCGCCATATACTGCACGGCGTGCATAATCTCTGCCACGCCGGCCTTGTCGTCCGCGCCGAGAAGGGTGGTGCCGTCGGTGGTGATAAGGGTTTGGCCGACATAATGCAGCATCTCGGGGAATTCCTCCGGCTTGAGCTGCAGGCCGGGAACGCCCTTGAGGTCGATGGCGCCGCCGTCATAATGCTCGATGATCTGCGGTTTGATATCCTTCCCGGACGCATCCGGCGCCGTGTCGACGTGGGCGATGAAACCCACCGCGGGAAGCGGCTCGGAGGTGTTGGCAGGAATGGTGGCCATCACATAGCCGTATTCGTCCAGCGTGGCCTCCGCTCCGAGGGCCTCGAGCTCGTCACGGAGCAGTCTCAGCAGATCCAGTTGTTTCGCCGTCGAGGGCTGACTTTCACTCTCCTCGCACGACTGCGTGTCGAAGGAGACGTATCTGAGGAATTTGTCAAGGATCGGTTCCATATAGCGTAAATTGTAAATTATTAGTTCTTAAATACTTACGCAAAACACCTTACTCGAAAACAAGGAAGGCCTTTTGCGTAAAACACAGTCATTCAGCACCTTATACTTTACGGCGCACCTTCATCGCGCTCCAGCCCATATAGACCACCAGGCCGATGAACACCGCAATGGCCACCCACTGGGCGCCGGCCGAGGCGTTCCAGACCGCCATCGGGCTGCCCTCCGCGAGGAAGTCCACCTTGGCGAACTTGAGGATGGCGCTCACCACGCCCATCAGGGCGCCGCCGGCGATGAAGCCCGAAGCGATGAGGGTTCCCTTCTCCTGACGGGCGTCATTGACCGCCTTGTCCTTGCAGCGGGTGGAGACGAACCACGAGATGGCGCCGCCGACCAGCAGCGGGAGGTTCAGGTCGATCGGAATGAACATACCGAGGGCGAAAGCGAGGGCCGGGACTTTGCACAGCGTGAGGATAATGGCGATCACGGCGCCGATGCCATAGAGCAGCCAGGGCGCCCCGCCGCCGTTCATCATCGGCTCGATGACGGCCGCCATCGCATTGGCCTGCGGGGCCACGAGGGCGTTCTCCCCGGTGAATCCGTATGTCTTGTTGAGCACCAGCATCACTCCGCAGACGGTGACGGCCGCCACGGCGACGCCGAGGAATTTCCAGCCTTCCTGCTTGCGGGGCGTGGAGCCGATCCAGTAACCGATCTTGAGGTCGGTGATAAACGAGCCGGCGACCGAAAGGGCCGTGCAGACCACTCCGCCGATGATGGCGCAGGCGGCCATTCCCGCCTGGCCCTTCAGCCCGACGGCCACCAGCACCAGCGAGGCGAGGATCAGGGTCATCAGCGTCATTCCGCTCACGGGGTTGCTGCCCACGATGGCGATGGCGTTGGCCGCGACGGTCGTGAACAGGAACGAAATCACCGCCACCACGAGAAGACCGATAAGGGCCTGCCAGATATTGCCGACCACGCCGCCGAAGGCGAAGAAAGCGAATACGCACAGAAGCGTGATCGCGACGCCGAACACGATAATCTTCATCGGAAGATCCTCCTCCGTGCGGCTCACGGCCTCTTCCGACTGGCCGGGCTTCTTCTTGAATTCCCGGACGGCGAGGCCCATCGCGGACTTGATGACGCCGAAGGACTTGATGATGCCGATGATGCCGGCCGTGGCGATGCCGCCGATACCGATATGACGGGCGTAGCCCTTGAAGATCTCGTCCGCGGACATCTCGCCGATGGTCTGGGTGATGCCCGTGCCCATCAGGTCGATGACACTGCCGCCCCAGATGAGGTTCATCAGCGGAATGATGACCAGCCAGACGAGCAGGCTGCCGCAGCAGATGATGAAGGCGTATTTGAGGCCGACGATGTAGCCGAGGCCGAGCACGGCCGCGCCGGTATTGAGTTTGAGGACCACTTTCGCCTTGTCGGCGACGACCGCTCCCACGTGGGTAAGCGTCGTGGTAACCGTCTCGGCCCAGGCGCCGAAGGTCGCGATGACGAAATCGTACAGACCGCCGATGAGGCCGCTCAGCAGGAGCGTCTTGGCTCCGGTGCCGCCGCCTTCCCCGCTCACGAGGACCTGCGTCGTAGCCGTGGCCTCCGGGAACGGATACTTGCCGTGCATCTCGCTCACGAAGTATTTCCGGAACGGGATGAGGAACAGGATGCCGAGGAAGCCGCCGAACAGCGACGAGAGGATCATCTGCAGGAAATTGACCTGAAGATTGGGGTACAGGAGGGCGCCCGTCACCGGGTCCGTCTTACCTTGTAATATATATATAGCGGGCAACGTGAAAATGGCGCCGGCCACCACGGCGCCCGAGCAGCCGCCGATCGACTGGATGATCACATTCTGCCCGAGGGCCCCGCTCTTGCGGAGCGCCCCGCTCACGCCGACCGCGATGATGGCGATCGGGATGGCCGCCTCGAAGACCTGGCCGACCTTGAGGCCGAGATATGCCGCGGCCGCCGAGAAGATGACGACCATCAGCAGGCCCATCAGCACCGAATAAAGGGTCACTTCGGAGTGCTTCTTCTGCGCATCCAGGAGAGGGATATACTTCTCTCCGGGCTTGAGCTCCCGCTGCGCGTTCTCGGGAAGGCCTATGTTTTTATTTTCTTCCATATCCATAAGAATCTATTGTTTCTGTTTCTTCGCCTCCTTGTCGAGATAGTGCTGACGATACTTCTCGTAGAGGGCTTTCTCGCGGGCGGCACGGGCGGCTTCCCGCTGGAGGGCCTTGAGGGTGGCTTTGCGTTTCTTTTCGAGTTTCTTCTGCTTCTTGATGTCGGCCTTGGCGGCGTCGCGGGCGTCGAGCATCGCCCAGCGGGTCTCGCGGGCGGCCTGCTTCTCGGCCTTCAGCCGTTCGCGCTCCGCCTTGCGCTCCTCTTTCGTGAGTTTACCGGCCTTCGTACCGCCCTGCGTTCCGTCACCCCCGACCTGATCGGGGGCCTTCACCGCAGTAGTGTCGGACGGGGAAGCATCGCCGTCGCCCCCGACAGGACCGGGGACCTTTACTGCAGTGGTATCAGAAGGGGAAGCATCGCCCGAACTGACGGAGGAATCGCCGGAGGGCGTGTCCGTCGAGCCGTCGGCCGGGGATTCTGCCGGGCCGCCGGCCTTCCGCTTCGGGTGCTTCCGGGCCTCCTCGATATCCTTGAAGGCCTGCTTCATATAGCCCGGGAAGTAGATTTCCGTCTGGGGATATTCCGGCCTCTGATGGGAGGCGTAGGACTTCCGTTCGCTGTCGCGGGGCTTGAGGTCCGTCAGGTCGTGCAGGCCTGTCGGGCGGAGTTCCGGCTTCCAGTCGAAGCCCTTCATCCGCTGCTCTTCGGCCGGCAGCTGCACCACGGGATACGCATCGTTCTTGGCGCCTTCAAAATACAGGATCCGGTCGAGATCCCCGTCCTTGAAGGTGGCGCAGAGCATCTTTGCCTCCACCTTGTTGACGGTGGCGATGGCGTCATTCTCCCGCAGGTAGAACAGCGCGGTACTGCCGCCAAGGCCGTCGAAACGCCGCAGCGCGCCCGTCGAGTCGAAGTACGCCATCATTTCGGCGCCCTTGATCTGGTCGTAGTACAGCGTGTCTTCCTGGATCAGGATGAAGGCGTTCGACATCAGACTGGCCTTGTCGATGGCCTTGCCCTTGATGGCGACATAGATGCTGTCGGAGGTATACTGGCGCGTTTCTTCCTGGTAGACGTACGGATTCTTATAGATGCGCACCAGGGAGTCGAGGCCGTTGTACGCCAGGGAATCGCAGGCCATCTGGGTGTCTTTGCGGAATAGTTTCACGCGACCCCAGGCCCGGACGAAGTCGACCTTGGTGGAGTCCTTCGGGGCGGGAGGGACGGCCGCGAGACTGTCCGTGGGAGCGGCAAGGGAATCCGCCGCGGCCGCGAGCGAGTCGGCGGGAACGGCGAGGGTATCCGGAGGAGATTCCAGGGACTTTCCGCCTTTACCCTT
The DNA here is from genome assembly GCA_900320545.1 of uncultured Bacteroidales bacterium. GTDB lineage: Bacteria > Bacteroidota > Bacteroidia > Bacteroidales > UBA932 > Cryptobacteroides. The sequence goes on from ONSU01000023.1 coordinate 5,762, forward strand.
GGCGGGGGTGTCTCCGGAGGAGGCGGTGACGGGCTTGGGGATGTCGGGCGGGCGGTTGGGGTCGTCCTTTGCCGCCTCTTCGGCCGCCTTGGCCGCGGCCTCGGCCGCTTTGCGGCGGTGTTCCGTAATCGGATCGCCGGAGAGGTCATCCAGCCGCTTCTTCGCCAGCACGACTTCCATCGAGTCGATCTCGCAGCGCGGAATCCCCTCATGGACCAGCGAATCGGCTCCGAAAAGCACCGTATCCTTCTCCTCGCTGACCGAGATGATCGCCGGCCGCCGCGTCATCGTCACGCGGGACAGCGTATCCTGGTAGAATATTCTGCCCGCAAGGGCACGGACCGACCGCGTCGTATCCAGCACCTGCGCGTTTCCCAGCATCTCCACCTCGCTGATCGGCCGCTTGAACAGGAGCGAATCCGACCATCCCTCCCGGTCGGCCGTCATCACGTGGACATTCCTCCGGAAGAAGAACCAGTCCTTGCCGCGATCGAACCATCCGTCATTGGCGCTCAGCATATTGTCCCCGTTCCAGGCGTCCGTCCCGTAACCGAACGTGGCGACGTTCGTCTCGGAATTGTACACCAGGCGGGAGGTCTTGATGAGGGTCGTGTCCGTGAACATCTGCACGTTGTCCATAAAGGTGAACGTCTTGATCTTGGACTCGTACGACCCGAAACGGCTCTCGATGACCTGCCCGTCCTTGCTCTTCATCGCCCCGCCGTTCTGGAAGACGGCGACGCTGTCCCGGGTGTTGTAGTCGAGGTATTTCGTCCGGAGGACGTTGTTGTCCTTGTCCTCCAGCTGCACCAGGCCCCGGAACCGCGCCATGTCCTCCTCCACCACGTAGTCGAGCGTCTCGCTCGTGAGCTGGGTGCGGTTCTGGACGATCTTGACGTGGCCGATGGCCTGGATGAGCTGATCCTCGACATGCCAGTAGGCGGTGTCGCAGATCAGATAGGTCTTGTTGTGGTAGAACCGGGCCGGGCCGACGACCTTTCGGACGTTCTTTCCCCGGACCTCCATCAATTCCGCCGACTGCGCGCTCAGCAGGGTCACCACATTATCCGGCGATTGCCCGGGGGGTGTCCTCTGGGCAATCAGGCCGACGGGCAGAGCCAGTGCGGCGCAAAGGGTCAGCAGAATTCTCTTGAGGATCATCCGGCCGGGTATTTACTTACGGATCTTCTCGGCCCACTCCTTCCGGGAGAATTCGCATTCGCGGAACATCGGGTCGATCACGATAAACGTAGACGCGATTTTTTCGGTGATGAAATCATCGATCGCCTTCATTTTCTTGGACGCCTCAACCTGCTGGAGCAGTTCGGTATAGTCCTCGTTGAAGGTCGCCGTGTGGGCGGGGATGATTTTGTCGACGCGGATGATTTTGTAGACCAGGTTGCCGTTGCGGCCCTCGTTGTCGAGGGATTCGATCGGGAGGGAAACCTCGCCTTCCTTGAGGTCGCGGATGGCCGTATAGTCCTGGGGTTTGATCTGGTCGATCTCGAAATAGGTGGAGCCGGTCGAAGGGTCGGACATCTGGCCGCCGTTGGTGCGGGTCGAGGGGTCTTCCGAATAGAAGCGGGCGGCCAGGGGGAAGGTGACCGCTCCGGCATTGATTTCGGTGCGGAGCGAATCGAGTTTCTCGAAGGCCTTGGCCCGGTCGACGGAAGTGTACTGCGGCTTGATCAGGATGTGCCGGGCATTGAACATGTCGCCCTTCTTCTCCAGCACCTCGATGATGTGGAAACCGTCCGGGGTCTCGACGATCTGCGAGATGATGCCCGGCCGGAGCGACATCGCCGCATCGGAGAAAGCCGGCCAGAAGATGGACTTGGAAGCCATTCCCAGCTCGCCGCCCTTGCGGGCGCTGCCCGGATCCTCTGAATAGATGCGCGCCAGGGTGGAGAATTTCTCTCCGTTGATGATGCGCTCGCGGATCTGGAGGAGCTTTTCCTTGACGGCGTTGTTGGCCGCCTCGCGGTCGGGATAGATGCAGATCTGGCTCAGCAGGTACTTGACGGGCACTTCGGGCAGGTCTTCGGTCTTGACGGTATCCATCCACTGCTTCACGTCGTAGGGCGTGACCTCGTTGATGTTGGAAGCCACCTGACTCTGCTCCTGCTGCGTCAGACTCTGGTCCTGGAGGGCCTGTTTCCATTCCTCGCGCAGTTTGTAGAGCGGCTTGCCGAAGTATTTTTCCATCTCGGCATCGCCGCCGAGCTGGGTCCGGATCTGGTCGAAACGCTGGGAAAGTTCGCCCTCGACCATATCCTGATTGACCGAAAGCGAATCCAGCCGCGCCTGCATCAGGAAAATCTTCGAGGCCATCATCTGCTCGAGAATCTCGCAGCGGAGATTGCGGTCGGAAGACATTCCCTGGGCCCGCATCATCTGCACTTCCTGCTCGATGTCGGAAATCATGATGACTTCGTTTCCGACCACGGCGACCGTCTTGTCGATCACGCCCCCGCCGTATTTCTGGGCGGACGCGATCAGAGACAAGCCGGCGAAAAGTACAGCGGCGAGGAGCCTACGCATTTTCGATGCCCTTCTTGACGGCGGCGCTGAGCCGGTCGTACAGCCCGTCCACCTTCTCCAGCAGTTCCTTGCGGATGGCGGCGTAATAGGCCTTCTTGTCTCCCTCGGGGACGGCGATCTTGTCCCTGAGCGCATTGAACAGATCGACGGCCTCGTCGATGAGGTCGGTGATCTCGCCGGCATTCTTGCCGGGATGCACATTCAGGAAAAGGGTACAATCGTCCACAAACGCACCGATAACGTATTCGATGTCTTTCTTGATGTCTCTTAAGTTCATAGAAACTTTGTTTTATAAAATAGTCTGCAAATATACAAATATTTTCTAAACCAACTCTGACACTGTTAGCGCTTAAAGAGGAGGGGTTTGTCTTTCTCTGACGCCAATCTGGCGGGAATCTCGCCGTCCGTCACCGTCAAAGTCATTGTGGTTTTCTGGGGGTCAAACGTCCCGGAGATTGTATAGGTCTGTTCTTCACCGAGCTTCATCACATAGGTATAGGTCAAAGAAACGGTATAGGTCCCGTCTGCGGCAGGATCGCTGAGGGTATAAGTGCCTTCCAATACGTATCCTCCCGGAATAAGGTCGCTCACCAGGCCCTGCGTAAGCTGTGTCCATACGGTACGATGATCCTTCAGGCAGCAGAATGAACAATCCCAGGCTCCAACTTGACTGCTGAATTCCGATACCCAGCGAGTTCCGAGGATGGGGTCCTGCGGAGTGGGTTCGTCAGGGGTCTCTTTTTTACAGGAAAGAACCGTCAGCGCCATCAGCGCGGCAAAAAGGAAGGAAAATACTTTTTTCATTTCTGTTATTTTTTTCTTGTTTACTTTCTACTTTCCGGCAATGTGCTTCTCCCATGCCCAGGCGGAGGCGAGGGTGTCTTCCACACTGCGTTTGGCCGTCCAGCCGAGGACTTTGTTGGCCAGGGAGGGATCGGCCCAGATAGCGGTGACGTCGCCGGCACGGCGCGGGGCGAATTTATAGTTGAGCTTGAGGCCGTTGACCTTCTCGAAGGCGTTTACCAGTTCCAGGACGGAGACCGGGCGGCCGGTGCCGATGTTGTACACCTCGCAGCCCTTTTCCATCTTGCCGTCGAGCATCCGGCGGACGGCGTAGACGTGCGCCTGGGCAAGGTCGACGATGTCGATATAGTCGCGCTGGCAGGTGCCGTCGGGGGTAGGATAGTCGTCGCCGAAGATGCTGAGACAGGCGCGCTTGCCGATGGCGGTCTGGGTGATGAAGGGGACGAGGTTGTTGGGGACGCCGCGGGGGAGTTCGCCGATCAGTGCGCTCGGGTGGGCGCCGATGGGATTGAAGTAGCGCAGCAGGATGCCGCGGATTTCGCCTTCAGTGCCCGCCGTTGCCTTGACAACATCATTGAGAATATCTTCGCACATCTGCTTGGTAGCGCCGTAGGGCGATGTGGCCGGCTTGCGGGGCGTCTCTTCCGTCACCGGGACCTTGTCGGGCTCGCCGTAGACGGTGGCCGACGAGGAAAACAGCACATTGTGGCAGCCGTGGGCTGAAGCCGCTTCCAACACGTTGAGGAAGGAGCCGAGATTATTCTTGTAGTACCTTACGGGCTTCTCGACAGACTCGCCGACGGCCTTGAAGGCGGCGAAGTGGATGACCGCGTCGATCTTGTAATCCGAGAACAACTTGTCGGTCGCCACCGCGTCGCAGAAGTCCACCTTCTCGAACGGAAGTTTCCTTCCAATGATCTTCTGGACCCCTTCGAAGCAGGTCATATCGCAATTGGACATATTGTCGGCCACGACCACGTCATAGCCGGCCTCAATGAGCTCGACGGTCACATGGCTCCCGATGAAGCCCGCTCCGCCCGATACCAAAACACATTTTGCCATAATCAGAAAAAATTTTTCTTAATATCATACAAAAATAACACATTTCACTGATATTTCGCGTAGTTGCTCTCCAAAATCATCATCTTGGACGAAGATATCGCCCGGCAGGTGTCTGTAGCGTGACATTTTCCGACCACGCAGTCGACATTTCAGGCTATTTTTGCCAGTGGGGTGACATTTCCCGACCACGCTGCTGACGTTTGTATTTGCATTCTGAGAGAAAATCACTACATTGCGATATGAAACAATTCTTCTCAATCTGGCTGCTGCTAATCCTGACGCTGACGGCGGGGGCGCAGGGGCCGAAGACCAAGGCGCAGGCCTATGTCAACCGCGTGGCCCGGCAGGAGCCGCTCAAGGGCTCGGTCTGGGGCGTGCTGGCCGTCAATTCCAAGGGCGACACCCTCGTCCGGTGGAATCCCGGCATCCGGATGGTGCCCGCGTCCAACATGAAACTCATCACCACGGGTGCGGCCCTGCACGCGCTCGGCGGCGATTTCCAGTTCGAGACCTCCATCGGCTATAGCGGCGAAATTCAGGATGGCACCCTCAAGGGAGACCTCTATATCATCGGTGGCGGAGATCCGACCATCGCCGCTCCCGACAGCATCGCCATCTCCTCCTTCACCCTTTTCTCCCGGTGGAAGAATTTCCTCCTCCGCGCAGGCATCAAACGCATCGAGGGGCGGATTATCGGCGACGGCCGCTGGTTTGACGGCCCCATCGAGCACCAGAAATGGAATTGGGAAGACCTCGGCACCGACTATGGCGCCGGCGGGAACGGCCTCTGCTATTATGAGAATCAGAAAGAATTCGCGGTGAGCGCGGGGTGGAAGGTCGGAGAGCCCGTATCCTGGCGGGAAGGGACGCCGGAGACGCCCTGGATGAATTATTCCTGTACCGGCATTACGGCAACGGCCGGGACGGGGGACGAACTCTACCTGTTTACCACCGACCTCGCGCCCGTCGGCGAAATCCGCGGCACCTTCGCCATCGACCGGAAGGCCCGGACCGAGCATTTCAGCAATAAATTCGGCGCCCTGACCTGCGCCTACCATTTCTACAAATTCCTCGTCAAAGGCGGCATCGTAGCAACGGGCGGACCGGCCGACATCACTGCCGGGGGGCTCATCCGCGCAGGATTCGAAACACCCCCTTCCGAACGGGCCATCCCGCAGGACAGCCTCAAGCGCATCGGCAAGACCTATTCCCCCTCCCTCGGGCGAATCTGCCGCGAAACCAACCACCGCAGCGACAACTTCTACGCGGAAACCCTCCTCCGCACGCTGGGTCGGCGTACCCACTCCGTCGACAACTACGATACCTGCCGCGTCGCACTCCGTTCCGTCCTCAAGGACCTCGGCGTCGATGACACCGGCGGCCTCATCATCTCGGACGGCAGCGGCCTCTCGCGCACCAACAGCCTTTCTCCCGCCTTTATGGTGCGCTTCCTCTCCGCGATGCGTCGCTCCCCTGCCTGGAACGACTACCTGGCAGGGCTCCCCATTCCCGGGGCCAACGGCACCCTGCGCACCGTCCTCCCAAACCTCCCGCAGGAGACCAAGGACCGGATCCACCTCAAGAGCGGATCGATGAACGGCGTACTCTGCTACAGCGGGTACATCACCCCGAAAGAAGGGCAGAAAGAAACGGTCTACTTCTCGATCCTCACCAACAACGCCGATGTCTCCGCCGCAAAAATGCGGCCGGTCATCACCCAGATCATCGCGCTGCTGGCGGAGTAATCAGTTTCTGAACAGACTGCGCACAAGGGCCGGAATGTCGGCGACCTTGACGACATCGATACCCTCGACTTTCTGGTCGAGACGGGTGTAGGAGGAGAGGAAGATGCGACCGAAGCCCAGACGGGCGGCCTCGCGGACGCGGCGCTCGGCCTGCGACACGGGACGGATCTCTCCGCTGAGCCCCACTTCTCCCGCAAAACAGGCATCCTTCGGGATGGGATAATCGAAATTGGACGACAGGACGGCCACGACGACGGCGAGGTCGCAGGACGGATCGGTGACCTTGAGCCCGCCGGCCATATTGAGGAAGACGTCTTTCTGGCTGAGTTTGAAGCCCGCACGGCGCTCCAGCACGGCGAGGAGCATATTGAGACGGCGGACGTCGAAGCCCGTGGCGCTGCGCTGCGCGGTGCCGTAGACGGCTGAACTCACAAGCGCCTGCACCTCGAAGAGGAAGGGGCGCGTGCCGTCGAGCATCGCGCTGATGGCCGTGCCGCTGAGCCCGTCTTCGTGCATCGGAATGAGCATTTCGGAGGGATTTTCGACCTCGCGGAGGCCGGTGCCGGTCATCTCGAAGACGGCGAGCTCGGAGGTGGAGCCGAAGCGGTTCTTGATGCTGCGGAGTACGCGGTAGGGGCCTTTGTTCTCGCCCTCGAACTGAAGGACGACGTCGACGATGTGCTCGAGGATCTTGGGACCGGCGATGCTGCCCTCTTTGGTGATATGGCCGATCAGGATAACGGGAATGCCCGTTTCCTTGGCGAAGCGGAGCAGGACGGCGGCAGTCTCCTTAATCTGGGAGACGCTGCCGGCCGTGGACTCGACGCTCTGGCAGTACATCGTCTGGACCGAGTCGACGACCATCAGGTCGGGGGCGACTTCCTGCGCCTCGGCGATGACATTGTCCATCAGGGTTTCGGAATAGATATAGCAGTTGGAAAGGTCGCCGCCAAGCCGGTCGGCCCGCATCTTGACCTGACGGACGCTCTCTTCGCCCGTGACATAGAGCGTCTTGAGCGAAGGGCGCATCAGCGGAATCTGCAGGCTCAGCGTCGACTTGCCGATGCCGGGCTCGCCGCCGATCAGCACCAGGGAGCCCTTGACGATGCCTCCGCCGAGGAGGCGGTCCATCTCGGCGCTGCCGAGCGGGATGCGGTCTTCGCCGGAAAGTTCCACTTCCCGGAGCGGAACCGGTTTATGGCTAGCCCCCGGAACGGACGCGGACAGCTGTCGTTTGGCCGGGCCGGTCGCCACCGACTTCTCCACAAGGGTGTTCCACTCCCCGCAGGCGGGGCATTTCCCCATCCACTTCGGACTTTCATTCCCGCAGTTGGTACAGAACCAGACGCTTTTTACTTTATTCGTTGCCATATCTTGTATTGTTTATGGATGGTGGGGCGGCCCATGACGATGCCGCGTCATTCCAGGGCAACCTCTTGTCATTCCGGGGCTTATTCCCGGAATCTCTTCGTAAAGATACAAAAAAAAGATATTGTTCCTCCCGGGACAATATCAATTTTGCAATTGAAACTGATGCTTTCCGATTACTCGGCGACCTGAGCGGTCTCAGCGAGCTGGGCGGCGCAAGAATCGCAGGCAGCTTTGCAAGAATCGCAAGCAGCGGTGCAGGAATCGCAAGCCTCAGTAAGCTCCGTAGCGGCGGCCTCGGCTTCCTCAGCGGCCTTCTTGGAGTTGAAATTGCAAGCAACAGCAGCACCCATGAGGGCTACGATTGCGAGAGACATAAATACCTTTTTCATTGTACGTTAAATTTAACTGAATTAAACAAAACTAATTTTGCGGCTGCAAATGTAGGTGTTATTTTTGAATTTTCAAAACTTTTGAAAAAAATTTATTATCTTTGACCTATGGAATTGTTCTATAGCGCCCATTTTCAGGGGAATAACTGTTATCTCGAGGGGGATGAGGCCCTTCACTGCACCCGCGTCCTCCGCCACAAGATCGGAGATACCATTTATATTATGGATGGCCAAGGATCGCTGTACGAATGCGTTTTGACGGAAATTTCCCGCGGAGAGGCAAAAGCGGAAATCATCAACGCAACACCCGGATGGGGTGCGCATTCTTACAATTTGACACTTGCCGTCTGCCCCACTAAGAACAATGAACGCTTCGAATGGTTCGTCGAAAAGGCCGTCGAACTCGGCGTCGACCGCATCGTCCCCCTCATCGGCGACCACTCCGAACGCAAAGTCTACAAGACCGACCGTGCAAAGCGCATCGCCCTCTCCGCCGCCAAACAATCCCTCAAGGCCGCCATCCCCGACATCGCCGAGCCCGTCTCCGTCCGGGACTTCATCCGGAGCAGCGCCAACGGCCTTCGGATGATCGCCTACTGTTTCGATGGCGAGCGCCCGCGCCTATCCGTCAAAGAAGCCCTTGCCTCCGCCACGCCGGCGGCACCGCAGGGCGCATCGGGCATCATCACTCCGGGGGTGCAGCAGGACGCATCGGAGATCAGCACTCCGGGCATTATGCAGGAACACGGCGCATTGCCGGACATTACAATCCTTATAGGGCCGGAGGGAGACTTCTCCCCAGAAGAAGCCGCCCTCGCCCTGGAGGCCGGCTTCCTCCCCATCCACCTTGGTCCCTCCCGCCTCCGCACCGAAACCGCAGCCCTCGCCGCCGTCACCGCAGTCTATCTGCACTTCCTCCAGTAGCAAACCGTAGCAAGCAGCCGCAAGCAGCCGCAATCATCCGCTTTCGCCTCGGTCCTGTTTTGTCGCCGCCGATAAATTCTATCGCCGTAATTCCCCCGGTTCGTGAGCAAATGGCCTGCAGCACAAATCACCAAACGCATCTCAGAACCAGCCTGTGAGCACATTGCCTGTTGCACGACTCACGAAGTGCATCTAAGAACCTGACCGTGAGCACATGGCCTGCAGCACAAATCACCAAACGCATCTCAGAACCAGCCCGTGAGCATATTGCCTGCAGCACAACTCACCAAACGCATCTTCAGAACCATCCCGTGAGCACATTGCCTGTTGCACGACTCACGAAACACTATCCAATACCGACCCGTATATATATTGCTAGCAACTTCACCTTCTGCCATGTGAGACTCCGGGCGTTTCCCTGCGTTTCCGCCCCAATCCTGTGCTCCCGGTGTGAGACTCCGGGCGTTTCCCCGCATTTTCGCCCCAATCGTGCGCTTCCGGTGTGAGACTCCGGGCGTTTCCCAGCGTTTCCGCCCCAATCCTGTGCTCCCGGCGTGAGACTCCGGGCGGTATGGCATCAAAAAAGGCCGTGAATGCTACTTAACCCCGCCCACAGGAATGGTATGGAAGCATTTGGGGGCTGAAATGCGACTTAACCCCACCCGCAGGAACGGTATGGAAGCATTTGAGGGCCGGAATGCGACTTAACCCCTCCCGCAGGAACGGTATGGAAGCATTTGGGGGCTGAAATGCTGCTTAACCCCACCCGCAGGAATAGTATGGAAGCATTTGGGGGCTGAAATGCGACTTAACCCCTCCCGCAGGAACGGTATGGAAGCATTTCGGGGCTGAAATGCGACTTAACCCCGCCCGCAGAAGCGGTATGGAAGCATTTGGGGGCTGAAATGCGACTTAACTCCGTCCGCAGAAGCGGTATGGCGACATTTCGGGGCTGAAATGCTGCTTAACCCTGTCCGCAGGAACGGTATGGAAGCATTTCGGGGCTGAAATGCGACCTAACCCCGCCCGCCTACTTCCGGATGATCTCGATTTCGCCGGCGCAGCCGACTTTGATGATCTGGGAGGGCTTGCCGGTGGAGCCTTTTTCCAGGGGGGCGGGAACGGTGTAGTCGACGGCGGAGCGGATTTCCTCCGCGATTTCGCGGAAGGAGTGCGGGGTGGGTTCGCCGGAGATGTTGGCCGAGGTCGACACCAGGGGACGGCCCAGTTTGTAGGCCAGGTCGCGGCAGAAGTCCATCAGGGGGATGCGGATCCCCACGGAGCCGTCCTCGGCGACCACTTCGGGCGCCAGGTGGAAGCGGTCCGGTTTCCCTTCTTCGGAGACCAGCCCTTCGGGGTAGATGAGGGTCATCGGGGCGTCATTCACTTCCACGAGATCGACCGCGATGGAGGGCACCTGACGGACGTATTTCGCCACCATGTCCAGATCGGAGGCCAGCAGGACGAGCGATTTGCTGTCGTCGCGGCGCTTGATCGAGAAGATTTTCCGGACGGCGGAAGGGTTGGTCGCGTCGCAGCCGAGTCCCCAGACGGTATCGGTCGGATAGAGGATGATGCCGCCGTCACGGAGCGTCTGCACCGCCTCGGCGAGGATGGTTCGGATATCTTTCATTGCAGGAATGAGGACAGGATGGGATAATGGTCGGAATATTTCACGTCGCCGCGGTCGTACCAGCGGGCCTTCAGGGTTTCGGGATAGAGGATGTAATCGATGCGGAGCATCGGCCAGAGGGAGCAGTAAGTGGCGCCGAAGCCCTTTCCGACCTCCAGGAAGGAATCTTTCCGGCCGCGGCTCAGGCGGGAATAGGTATAGGAGAGGGGGGTGTCGTTGAAGTCCCCCACGACGATGGAAGGTTCGCTGCAGGCGTCGATGTTGGCCATTACCTTGTCCACCTGATTCGGGCGGATCTTGTTGGCCCGGCGGAATTTGCGGCCGTCCTCCCGGGCGCCGTCCTCCCGGATGGAGCGGGCGAAGTGCGACAGTGAGATATTGTAACTCTCGAAGTGACAGTTGTATACCCGGATCCGGGTGCCGCGGACATCCAGATCGGTAAAGAGGGCCATATTCGTGCTCTCCTCAAAGGTGACTTTTCCCTTCCCCTCGATCGGGAACCGCGACAGGATCACATTCCCGAAACGGCCCTTCTTCCCGGTATAGATATAGTATTCCGACGCATATTTCGGGAAATGACGCTTGAGCCACGCGCCGGGTTGGTCGACATTCGGAAGATAGAATTCCTGCAGGCAGATCACGTCGGCGTCCGTTCCGGAAAGGTAATTCGCCACTTCCTCCGCCAATTCCACCTGGGAAAGGCGTCCGTATTCACCCTGCCCGTTCGCGAAACGGCCCACGTTGTAGGAAACCACCTTGAGGTCGCCCCGGCTGCCATCCGCCGGACGGCCGCTGAACTGGAAATACCGCCCGATCAGGATAATGGACGGCAGCATCACCAGCATTAGCAGGATCACCGCCCCCCAGGCCCGGCGGAAAAATCCCCAGACGATCAGGGCGCCGCAGCAGAACAGCACCGGCAGATAGGCCAGCGCGAAAATGGTCACATACCACGCCCAGGCCGGGTTGATCCACATCGACAGATAACTCAGCAGCAGCAGGGCGGCAAGCAGCGCCGCCGCTCCCCCGAAAGCGATCCGGGAGAACAGACTCCGCTCCTTTTTCTGCCGCTTCCTTACCATCTGTTACGCTTTTTCCAGATCCACATCAGGACGAAGCCCACCAGCGCGCCGCCGAGATGGGCGAAGTGCGCGACACCGTCCAGCGTGCCGGTAATGCCCGTCACGAGTTCGATTCCGATGAAAATCAGGATCATCCACTTGGCCTTGAGCCGGACCGGCGGGAAGATCAGCATCAGCACCATATTGGGATAGACCACGGCAAAAGCCACTTCGATGGCGTAAACGGCACCGGAGGCGCCGAGGGTCGGAGTGCGAAGCAGATTGAAGGCCGACGTCTCCATCCCGGCTGCAAGGTAGTGGCTGTACTGGATCCATTCCACCCCGGTATGCAGCAGATAGGCCCCGATGCCGCCGGCGAAATACAGGATCAGGAATTTCTTGGTGCCGATGGCCTTCTCCAACGCCATTCCGAAGAGGAAGAGCGCCCACATATTGAAGAAGAGGTGGGCGAAATTGGCGTGGACGAACATATAGGTGAGCACCTGCCACGGACGGAAGAACGGGGATTTGGGAAAGAATACCGCCAGATATTCGATCACGACATCCGAGCCGCGCATTTCCGCGATAAACGAGAACAGGTAGACGATCGCGTTGACAATCAGCAGGTTCAGCGTCGCGGGCGGGATATTCCTCCAAATGGAAGGCCGGGATTCGTTATAATAAGGCATAATCGGTTCTAAAAATGTTTGTCCATCTCCTCCAGCGGGATCACGTGGAGAATCTTGCGGCCGGAGGAGGTGTATTCGGGATTCTGGCTGGCCATCAGCGCGTCCAGAAGGCGCTGGGCCTCGGCGGTCGAGTCAAGCGGCGCGGAGGAGGAGGCCCCCAGCACGGCGAATTTCTCCGCCAGGGCGCTCTCCATCATCTCGGGGAGGGAAACCGTGTCGTCCGAGAGGATCAGGACCAGGTCTCCGACAAGGGTCTGGACCTTTCCGGGCTCGGCGGAGAAACCGTCCGGAACGGCATTCACCACGACGGTATCGGTGCCGAAAGGCGTGATGTCGAAACCGAGCGAAGTGAGGAGGTCCGCCTTGGCGTCGAAAAGCAGGCGGTTCTCCACCCCGACATTGACCTGCACCGGGAACAGCGCGCGCTGGGAGGAATGACCGTTGCGGGAGATGACGCCGAGGAAACGGTCGTACAGCACCCGCTCCCGCGCCCGGCGGATGTGCGTCACCAGGAGTCCCGAGCGGGATTTGGAAAGGATGTATTTGCCGCCGAGGATCATCAGCTGGCCGCTCGGCATCGCGGCGCCCTCGAAAAGTTTGCCGTATTCCTCTTTCTCTTCCGCCTTCCAGGACTTGCCGCTCCAGGACGGGGTCTCGGGGAATTTCGGCGGATTCGCCGGAGCGGAAGGGGTCGCGAACGGATCGTAGCCCGGGTCGAAGCCTACCGTCGGGGCCTGGGCCGGGGTGTATTCCTCGAAGCGCTTGCCGATGACGGGCATCGTGAGGTCCTCGGGATTGTCGAAATCGATGCTGCCGGCCTGGGAGAATTTGCCGAGCGCCTCCCGGACCGCCGCGAAGAGGATCTGGAAAATGACGCTGTCGTCCTCGAACTTGATCTCGGTCTTGGTGGGGTGGATGTTGACATCCATCGCGTGCGGATCGACCTGCAGGTAGAGGAAGTAGGAAGGCGTGACCCCTTCGGGAATGAGGTTCTCGTAGGCCTTCATCACGGCCTTGTGGAGATACGGGCTCCGGAAGTAGCGGCCGTTGACGAAGAAGAACTGGTTGCCGAGGGTCTTGCGGGCGCTCTCGGGGCGGCCGACGAAGCCCCTCACGTCGACGGTCGAAGTGTCGGCGGCGATGTCCACCATCTCTCCGACGACACCCGCACCGACGAGGTCCTGGATGCGGAATTTGAGCGACTGGGCCTGCTTGAGGACGAAGATGTCGCGGCCGTTGTGCGTGAGGGTGAAGCGCACGTCCGCCCGGGTGAGGGCGACACGGGTGAATTCTTCGACGACGTGCTTGAATTCGACATTGTCGGATTTGAGGAATTTGCGCCGCGCGGGAATGTTGTAAAACAGGTTGCGGACGCTGAAACTGGAGCCCTTGGGCGCCGCGACTTCTTTGGTGGAAAGATGCTCGGAGGCGGCGAACTGCACTTCGCAGCCGACTTCGTCCTCCTCGCGGCGGGTCCGGAGTGTCACCTCGGCGACGGCGGCGATGGAGGCCAGGGCCTCCCCGCGGAAGCCGAACGTGAGGATGTTGCCGAGGTCTTCGGCCGTGGCGATCTTGGAGGTGGCGTGCCGCTCGAAGCAGAGGACGGCGTCGTCCGGGGACATCCCGCAGCCGTCATCCACGACGCGGATCAGCGTCCTGCCCGCATCGGTCAGCGCGACGCTCACCTCGGTCGCCCCCGCGTCGAGGGCGTTCTCCATCAGCTCTTTCACCACCGAGGCCGGCCGCTGCACGACCTCCCCCGCGGCGATCATATTGGCGATATTGCCCGGTAAAATCCTTAATTCCATCTATCCCTTGTGGCTTGTCCCGGAATCTATAACAAACTGTAAAACTTCGTAATATACACCAGCACCACGGCAATCAGGAGCAGCGTCACGATGCCGATGATGGCCTGGACCTTCGTGCCCGACCCGCGGGTGCGCTTGTAGTTGCCGTCGCGGAACGCCCCGCGGATGCTGGCACCGGGGACATAGGTCCCCTCCTCGCGCTCCTTGTCCGCAGTACCGTCCACGTCGCCGAACATCGCCTTGCGTTTCTCCTTCTCCGGATCGAAGTAACGGGGCTTGTAATTGAACACCCTGTGCTCCTGTTCGCCGAAGAAACCGAAATTGAATACTCCCATAATCCAAAAGTGTTGACAGTTTACAAAAATACGAATTTTATCGTTACCTTTGCAACAAATCTACGGTTATGGACTTCAAAATCGGCAACGGATACGACGTACACGCCCTCGCTCCCGGGCTTCCGATGTGGCTCTGCGGGGTGCAGATTCCCTCCGACAAGGGCTTCGTAGCCCATTCCGACGGCGACGTCGCCATCCACGCCCTCTGCGACGCCATCCTCGGCGCCCTCGCCCTCGGCGACATCGGGCACCTCTTCCCCGACACCGATCCCGCCTGGAAAGGCATCGACAGCAAGATCCTCCTGCGGAAAGTCGTCTCCCTGATGACCGAACGGGGCTACCGCATCGGCAACGCCGACATCACCATCGCCCTCCAGGCCCCGAAACTCGCCCCGCACATCCTCCGGATGCGGGAAACCCTCGCCCCGATCCTCGGCGTCGGAACCGACTGCGTCTCCGTCAAGGCCACCACCACCGAGCACCTCGGCTTCGTCGGCCGCGGCGAAGGCTGCTCCGTCCAGGCCTCCGTCCTCCTCGCCGCCCGGTAAGAGCCCCTCGGCCGGAAAGAGCTCCTCGGCCGGCAAGTTCCCTTCGGCCCTTGCGGCGTCTCAGATAGCGGGGCGGCGAAGTAGACTCCGGGCGTTTTCCGTCGTTTCCGCCCCAATCCTACTTCCCCAGCACGAGACTCCGGCCGTTTTCCCGCCTTTTCGCCCCAATCCTCCATCCGCAGACCGACACTCCGGAACAGGGCGGACGGATTTCGCAGCGGAAAAGAAAAAAATTGTTGCAGAATCAAAATTTTGTTGTATCTTTGCAGTCCCAATTCGGCGGACCCCCGCAAATTGGGTACTTTGACACATTGAGATATGGTGTAATGGTAGCACTACAGATTCTGGCTCTGTCAGTGAGGGTTCGAGTCCTTCTATCTCAACAAAAAACCATGATGGCGGGGTAGCTCAGCTGGTTAGAGCGTCGGATTCATAATCCGGAGGTCGTGGGATCGTGACCCACTCCCGCTACCACACCAAAGCGACATACGTAAGTGCGGCAAGTACGACGCCCTCTTACGCACCAAAACAAACTTCATCATATATCCGAGACTGCCCTGCGAGGCGGTTTTTTTGTTTTATTTACTGTCTTGAGCGGCGGGCGGTTTATCGGGCGGCGGTGGAATCTCGGGGATCATGGCGTAAATGAACCACGTATTCTTTCCACTCTCCGTCAACAAGGATCTCATACCGCCCCCATTGTGGTTTCCCGAGGTCCCGCCCCTTGACCCTGATCGGAAGAATACTGTCATGCTGGCAATCCGGAAGCGGGTCATCAATAGTGTGCCATCCGCCGGGCCCTATCTTATCTTCCCACTCAGCCAGCGCATCCTCTTCATTCTCATAATATTCATCGGCGCAGCAAAAGACAGCATCAGGAGCGTCGTACAGGAAGACGTATACACCCTTATCGCCGGAGTATATCATCACCTTCTTATACTCCGATTCCTGGCTGATATAGGCCCACTTTCTCATATCATCAGCCTTATCAACCCCGGACACTTACCATCTACCGAAATCCACTGCTGACCTTCCACTACATCACAAGTATGCTCGATGGGATTCTCGTACCGGGCCATCAAGTCCGGGTATGACGCTTTTCTTATGGCTGTGATTCTTACTTTGTTCATAGTATTACAATTACTCCGGCAATGAGGACTGAGGGGATTGCCAGTACCATACCGATGAGAGAACCTTTGATATGGAACCAGTAATCGTGGTAAGCGTCGGTCATATCTTCAGTTCCGGTAATGACGAAACGAGGGTCATGACAGAACCAGATGCAGTCAAGAACAATAGCATCGAACCAATTCACAACGTTCCATAATGCATAGGCCGTCAATACTCCACACCAGAAAGATTCGCAATGATTGATATAACGAACCAGTAAGCCCAGGATAATGCCAAACATAAGTAGCGCCGTTATCTTCTTAAGGTAGAAAACGACACCTCCCGGCCTATTGCTATCGTCGACCAAGCCCAGAGATTTGCAGTGTTCGATTATTGCAGGAGGATAGTTGAATATGGTCTTGACGGGATTCCTGGACATAAGGAACACAAAGAGCGTAAACAGGGAGCAGGCAATGATGGATTCGATTAGAAAAGTCATAGAACATCTTCCTCCGTTATCTTAGTGAAACGCGGCATAACCTTACCATCCCTCTCGACAGTCCCAAAGAACATATCATAAGGCCTTACCCACAGAATAAGAACAGGCTGATAATACAATGGTATTTGATAGGCTATATAGAGATGAACGTGTGTGCGGGCAGGTGACCCACTTTTTTTGTTTCTTATTCCGAGTCATCCCATATCTGGAAACGGCCGCAAAGGTGGAGCATCGCCAGATAGTGTATGAGACCGTCGTGATAGCGGTATTTTCCGGTTGAAAGACTAGCGTCCCAGGCAAGGTTAAGGTTCTTCTCAACGACATTTTCATATCCGTCCAGGTCTGCAAGCGCGTAGCAGATGACAGCATTGCACCCCTTCTCCCCTAAAGTGTAGGATTCCTGGGGGTTGCTCCCGTCCCAGTTGAAGCGGGCGTGGGTGTAACCGTCTTTCTCGAAGAAGTCGATGATGCGTTTGGCCAACTCGGTCTGCCTCGCGTCATCGGCATGGAAAAGATAATAATCCATTCCTATATTCATCGCGCAGAGCATCGCATAGTACATGTATTTTTCCGCAGTGGTGTTGTAACTCACGCCATGTGGGGTACCATCGAAGTTGTTTATGTCGCTGAACAGGCCAGATTGCTTATTCGAGCTTCTATACAAATGGGTGCGAGTTGCCGACAGTGCCGTCGCCCATTTTTCCGTGTTCGTTTCGGACCACTTTGCAAACAGTTCGATAAATGCAGGCAGGTCGTAAGAGGGGCTGGTAAAGTTCGCCTCGCTGCCGGACGGAACATATGTGATAATACAATGGTTTGGATTGAACAGACTGTGAACCTTTCCCCACATCCGCTCAAGGATATACTGGGCCGATTCCATATATCCGGGCTCATTCCAACACCTGGAAGCAAGGAGCAGTGACGCCGTGATATACATTTCGGCTCCCGGGCAGGGGTAAGCCTCCCGAATGCTTCCGCCTATGTCACAGCTTGAAGCAAAATAACCGTCCCATTCTCCGCTTTTGCGCCACATATAGTTTTTTACATAATTCCAAAGTTTATCAAACTCTGACTTGTGGTCAGTCTGCACGCATATCATCAATCCGAATCCCATCCCCTGGGAACGGACTACGTTCTCTGAAACGTCAAGGATGTAGGCCTCACTCCCATTGTCATAATATACTTTGCTGTTGTTGTCCCCCTTGAAATAGTGGTTCCAGAGTTCATCCAGCTTATCCTGAATCTCTTCATCCGTCTTTTGGAGACAGCTGCTGAACAGACCTGCCGCGGGCTTGATGTCCGGACCGGGATCCGGATCAGTCTGTGAGTTGTTATTGTCCTTGTTGCAGGCGGTGAAAGCCAAAACCGTCAGCGCCAACGCAATCCCTCTTACAATGCCGGGAAAGAATGAAAGACCTTTGCTCATATCAATAAAATATCAAATGTTCAGAATTACGCCGACAACACGCAACGCCCGAGGCGAAAGCATCAGAAGTAAGCGATGGGAAGGACGTATGCCTCCACATTGTCCCTATAGACCATCTTGGCCGAGATCTGGCCTTTGCTGAGGGTGACGAGGGGGGCCTTGCTGTTCAGGTCATCGACCTGGGAAACCCAGTACTTGTAGTAATACTCCGGCTTCGCGCCGCCGAAGCGCCGGGCGCAGACCTGCAGCAGTTCGACCTTCTTCTCCATATCGGTAGAATAAAGGGAAGTGACGGTGGTGGTGTGCAGTTTGGAGACGTCAAAGGAGCGCTCCTGGAAGAGATAACTCAGGTCCTGGAGGGTCGGCCAGAGCCAGGGCGTACGGAATGCTTTGGTATCCAGGTACTTCTCCTTGGCGTTAAACGGATCGTCGGTGGATTTCAGGTTCCCCGAAGCAAGACTTCCGTAGAAATCGCTCTCCCAGTCGAATCCGCTGACCGTCATCGCCTTGTCCGCCGCGCTGGGAACGAACAATTCTTCATCTACGAAGAAATTGGCCGGCTTCGTGTCGTGGGACTTTCCGCACCAGCGGTTCCGATAAACCATCGCGCAGGTGTTGGCAAAGGCGCTCGGCCGGGTGTTGGAGTAAAGGATCCAGTTCGGGCTGAACCAGCTCGTCGGCCAGGAATCCGATTCCGGAAGCGTGTCATAGTCCGTCGAGAAGATCTCTCCGTTTGTCTTGGTGCTCCGGTAGAGCCGGCCGGTATTGACGGGAACCGCGATGCCGTGATAAACCGTGGACCCGGTGCCGCGGATTCCGCCCTTGCAGTAATCCTTGTAGATCGGATCGGACATAGGGGCGCTCCCCAGATAAGCGATCAGCGCGTTGACGTGGTAGCCACCCGCCTTGTAGGGCAGTGCCTCGTATATGCCGTTGCCGCGATAGCCGCAGTCCAGGTAGCCCTCTTTATGGCTTTCGATGCCGTCTCCGACCTTGGGGAAGAGAGGGTCGAACATGCTGACCACGAACGGGAAGGTCTGCTCGTATCCGTTGACGCGGACGGTCACAGATGCCTCTACGGTATTGTCCAATGTGGATGCCCTGGTACCGGAATTAACGGTGGCCTTGAGACCTTCGCCCTCTTTGACGAATGTGACGGGGCCGCTGGAGGACACAATCGTGAATTCCGGCTCGTACGTATAACTTGACAGGCTCGGATTATCCAGTGGCGAGCGCACGACGAAACAGTCGAAAGAGCGGGTGGCGTTCTTGCCGATGTAATTGGAATACCGGAACAACAGCCCGTCGCCGCTTCCAGGATGAATGAAACTTTTCGGGAAGTCGTCGTCAAACAGGATAAGACGTTCGGCATTATCCCCTTTGCACTTGATGAAGACTTTGACGCTGACCTTCGGATTCTTCTTGGAACGGATCAGCACATAATGATTGCGGAAGTCCGAGCTGGACTTCATCCCGCAGCCGTAACAGGGGGTGATCAGACCGTCTTCGCTGACGTCGAAAGCGAGCGAATGGGAGCCGTTGATAAACTCGAGTTCGTCGTCGGCATCCGCCGGAAGTCCCCGGGCGGAGAGCTGCATCCTGTCGGACAGCAAACGGAAATAAAGGCAGATATTCTTGCCGTATTCGGCATCCTCCTGGTACTCGAAATGGCTGTCCAGATGGTTGGGGGAAAGGATCTCGATCGATGTGAACGACTGCGCCTGCGGCTTGTACACGGTGACAAGTTTGGTGGCGGTAATGCCGTTGTCGGTCGCGACGGCGGAAATGTTCGCTTCTCCGACGGCGACGGCCTTGACCAGACCTTTGTCATCGACCGTGACGAGTTCCGGACGGTCGCTCTTCCAACTGAAACGCTTGTCGGCGGCATCTTCCGGAAGGACGGTGCAGGAAAGTTGCTTTTCCTGGCCGACCTCCAGGACGATATCCTCGTCCGGCCCGATGGCAAGGCTCGATACGTGAATCACTTCCGGCTCCGTGGGGTCTGTGGGATCCGTGGGATCCGTAGGGTCCGTCGGCGTCTCCGTCGGATCGTCCTGAGGTTCGGGGATATCCGGCTTCTTGCAGAACGAAACCGAAAGAGACAGAAGTGCTATCAGCAAAAAAGAGAAAATCGTCTGGAATGTCCGGCGCATCATGTTTCCTTCATTTTAGTATTGCAAAAATACAATTCTTTCCGGATTTTGCCGCCCAACGGAAAATTTTTTCAACCTGTGCTTCGTTTTGGCACACGCGTTTACTATCTTTGCATACGGAACGAAAAAAAATTCAACATTCCGTGAAAGAATCGACAAAAAAGACTGTATATGATAATATGAAAATCATCCATACGGCAGACCTGCATCTGGGTCAGATCATCTATCAGAACTACGACAGGGTCGACGAGCACGAGCATTTCTTCGCGCAGTTGAGCACCCTCTGCGGCCGGGAACGGCCGGACGCGCTCGTCGTGAGCGGCGACATCTTCGACATCCAGCAACCCTCGGCTTCGACACGGAAGGCCTTTACGGACCACTTCGTGCAGCTTCACACAGATTACCCCGCGATGAAGATCGTCATCGTGGCCGGCAACCACGACTCGGCGTCCCGCATCCAGGCCGACCGGGCCGTCTGGGAACTGGGGAACGCGTGCCTCGTCGGCATTTCCCCTTCCCCGGAGCTGCTCGGCCAGGAGGGATGGGAAGACGAGTACATCGTCAGGATGGACACCGGCTACATCGTCGCCCTCCCCTACATGACCGGAGAGCGGACCGCCGTCATCCAGCGCATCCTGGACCGGGTCGCCGCCGAGAACACCGACGGCAAGCCCGTCGTGATGACCGGCCACCTCGCCGTCACGGGGATGGATCCCCTCGGGCACGGACTCGAGATCGGCAAGATCAGAACCCAGGGAGTCGAATCCCTCGGAAGCGGCTATGACTACCTGGCACTCGGCCACATCCACAAGCCGCAGACCATCGGCCACCAGGAAGACGCGATGAAGGACGACGTCACCTACCCTTCCGGCGTCGTCCGGTACAGCGGCAGCGCCCTGCACGTAAGCTGCGACGAGGCCTATCCCCACACCATCAGCATCGTGGAGATCGGCAAGCGGGGCGGCGACGTCCGCATCCGGCAGGAGCGTATCGACGAACTCCGCCACTTCTACGAGCTCCCGCAGAAGGGCGCGTTCACCTCGCAGGATGAGGCCGTCCAGGCCATCAAAGACTTCGCCAGAGAGCACGAGCGCGGCTATTTCCGGCTCCGCTTCGACTACAAGACCGCTCTCGCGGCCAACTTTACCAGCATCGTCTATGACCTGCTCAAAGACACCGGCGAAGAAATCCGCTTCAACCCCAAGCACATCTGGGTGGGCGCCCCCGGGCAGTCGGCCGAAGAAAAGCCGAAAACCGCCTTCCAGATCGCCGACCTCCAGCAGATGACCGACCCGATGGCCTTCGTCGAGAAGACGCGGGACCAGTATCCCGGCCTCGACCTGGAGGAGGTCCGGAAAGCCTTTGAAGAAGTGAAGGAAGAAATGGCCCTTCTCCGGGAAGAGGAGAAGAAAAAGGCTGCGAAAAAGAAGAAACAGAGCGAGAAAGAGGAAACACCCACCGACGAAAACGAGTAGACGACCATGAAAATAAAAGAACTGCATCTGCGCAACATCGCCTCCATCGAGAAGGCGGATATCGACTTCGAAAAAGGACTTAACGATGGCGTGACGGGCACCCCCGCCTCCGTCTTTCTGATCTGCGGCGACACCGGCGCCGGCAAGACCGTCATCCTCGACGGCATCTCCATGGCCCTCTACAAAACCACCCCCCGCATCAAAGGCGTCTCCGACAAGAAAAACAACAGATTTACCAACGAGGAGGGTGAAGCCGTCAACGTCGGAAGCATCGAGCAATACACGCGCCTCGGCATCTCCGCAAGCGACGAATGCTACAGCGAGGTAGCCTTCACCGGCAACGACGGAGTGGATTACCGCGCCCGGCTCACGCTGGGGATGATGCAGAAGAGAAATGCCGAACGCTCCCTGGCTTACCGTACCCCCGTGTGGGAAGTCAAGATCGGCGCCGGAGACTGGACAAAGGATAACGTCGCGGGGACCATCGAGAATGCCGTCGGACTGAGTTTCATGCAGTTCGGAAGGATGGCGATGCTGGCCCAGGGGCAGTTCGCCGCCTTCCTCACCGGAGACAAGAAAGAGCGCGAGGAAATCCTCGAGCAGCTCACCAATACCGAGCTCTTCTCCCGCTACGGCGACGCCATCAAAAGTCTGTTCGACAAGGCCAAGGCGGACTGGAACCTCGCCCAGGCCGAGTTCAATACCGAGCAGCAGCATACCCTCCCGCAAGAGCAGGTCGACCGCCTGACGGAAGACAAATCCCGGCTGGAAAACGAGAAAGACGGACTCGCGAAAAGAATCGCCGAAACGGACCGGCAGATCGCCGAGGTCACCGCCCTCGAGTCCGGCACCGCCAAGGCAGCCCTGGGCACGGAGGAGAAAGCCCGGCTGGATGCGGAAAGAGGAAGTGACGACTACAAGTCCCGGAGCGCCCTCATCGCCGACTGGGACACCACCGTTACGGAACGCCAGACCCTTGCCAGACTGAAGGACGCGCGCATCAGAATGGACAGCGCCCGGAAGGACGAGGCCCGGCAGAAAGAGCGTTTCGCCCTCCTCTCCGCCGACCTCGAAGCCCGGCGTGAGGCCGTCAGGGCCCAGGGCGACCCGCAAAAGGCGGTCGACGCCAAGCAGGCCGAAATCGACACCCTCACCGGGAAATACAACGCGCTCAACCCTTCTCAGGTCAACGAGGACCTCGCCAGGGTCGCCGCCGACATCACCGCGCTCGGCAATATCGCCACCCGCCAGGAAGCCCTCGACAAGAGCCGGGAAGAGATCGCCCGCCTCGCGAACGAGATCAAGGCGGACGAGGAGACCGCCGCCGCCAGGAAAGAGGCCTTCGACAAGGCGGACGCCGCCTACGCCGAGGCCAAAAGCAAGGCCGATGCCGCCGCCGCGCGTCTCTCGACGATGAAGATGAGTGTTGACGACACCCTTACGACCCTGCGCCGAAGCCTTGCGGAGCAGCATCAGGACGTATGCCCGCTCTGCGGCCAGCACCTTCACGAAATCCATCTGGACGAGGACTTCCGGGGAATGCTGACGCCCCTTGAGAAGGAGCAGCAGGCCGCCGTTGCGGCACGGGAAGAGGCGGAGAAAGCCCGGGATGCGGCCATGAAGGACTATAATCTTTTCAGCGGCACCCTCAAGCGGAAAGAGAAAGACCTGGCGGGCAAGGAAAAATCCCTTGCAAGCGACACCGACGGCCTCCGCAAAGACGCCTCCCGCTTCGGGGTCGACATCGCCAGACCGCTCGGCGAGCAGATCCGCACCGTCCAGGGCAAACTGGACGGGGACCGGAGCCGGCTCATCGCCGCGCAGGAACAGGCAGCCGCCCTTCTGAAAGCGATAGAGGCCGCCCGCACCGCCAAGAAGCCGCTCGACGCGGCCCTGAAGAAATTCCAGGACGACACCCGCACCGTGCAGGCGATAGAGTCGCACCGCCTGGCCATCCTCTCCGTCCATTCCGACTGGGAGTCCGCCGCCACACCGGCCGCTCTCCCCTGCGCCGACATCGTGGACGAATGGAGCCGGCTCTCCCGAAGCGTATCCGCGACGGAACTCCAGACCCGAACCCAGGCCCAGACATTATCCGCCTGCCAGCCCGTCCTGGACGAATACTACGCCCGCACCGGCAAGACGGAGGCCGACCTCGACGCCATCGCCGGGCGCCAGCCGGGACTCGCCGAAGCGAGGCGATATGTCGGCGACATCGACCAGCGGCTCAAATCTGCGGTCGACGCCGTCGCCTCCGCCGAAGCGGACATCCGGAAGGCCCTCGCCGCCCTGGGCATCGCCGAGGTGAAAGACGCTCCCGCCAGGCAGACGCTTCTCGACGTCAAGGCCGCACTCGACGCTCAGAACAACGACCTCAACGGCCGACTCGGTGCCATCACCGACCAGCTCGGGCAGAACGAAGAGAACACCCGGCGGCTCGATGCGGCCCGGAAGAAACTGGACGCCGCGACCGCCCGCCGCAACAAGTGGGATATCCTCAACAACTATTTCGGCGGCACGCGCTTCCGTACGCTGGTCCAGACCCACATCCTCCGGCCCCTCCTCGACAACGCCAACATCTACCTCGAGCGGATCACCGACCGCTACCTCCTCACCTGCAGCGAAGAGAACGAGCAGCTCTCCATCCTCGTCCACGACCGCTACAACAAAGACCAGGTGCGCAGCGTCACCGTCCTCTCCGGCGGCGAACGCTTCATGATCTCCCTGGCCCTCTCCCTGGCCCTCTCCTCCCTCAACCGCCCGGACATGAACGTCAACATCCTCTTCATCGACGAAGGCTTCGGCACCCTCGACGAAAAGAGCCTCGACTCCGTGATGGAAACCCTCGAGCGCCTCGGCGAAATCGCCGGTCAGAGCGACCGCCGCGTCGGCATCATCTCCCACCGCGAAGAACTCGACGAGCGCATCCCCGTCCAGATCCGCGTCAAGAAGAAGGGTGAGGGAAGGAGTTTGGTGGAGGTGGGGAACCTACCGAAGGCTTAGTTCACGCTTTTCCATGAAATTTTGCACCGGATTTTCACGGTTTTCCAAGACAATGGGTCGGGATTGTGTCACTCAAATTAGCCCATAACCTTCTTGGCCAGGGCGTTGACGGCGTCCACATCAATGGGTTCCAGAACAATCTCTTCCGGCTCCAAATCCAGGAGGAACTGCATGTAATTTGGGAGTGTGAGCAGCTGGCCTTCCCGGCCGACATTGTAGTCGCCGAATTTGATGATGTGTTTCACATGGTATTTGTCCGCGTGCTTCAAGACGGTCCGGACGCTCTTGGCCTGGGCCGTCTTGGCTTTCACCTCAAGCGGTACACATTCGCCTTTCATCCGGACGAGGAAGTCCAGCTCGAGGCCTGAGTCTTTCAGGAAGTAGTACAGGCTCTGCTGCTTCTTGTGAAGCGTGTCAGCCATCAGATTCTCGAAGATAGCGCCTTTGAATCCTCCTAGGTTGCCCTGCAGGATATCCGCCCTGATTCCGGGTCCCAGCATCTCGATGAGCAGGCCAATATCTGCCGTGTAAACCTTGAACACATTGTCTTTGGCATTGCCCTCCATCGGGAGACCGGTGATATCGGTATTGTAGCAGCGGCAGATAATTCCGGCGTCTTCCAGCCACTGGAGGGAGCCCAGATAGGTTTCACCTCGGCCGCCGGGCTTAACCTTGCCGTATTGGAATTTCTTGTTCTCCTTGGCCAGCTGCTTGGGGATGGAATTGAAGCACTCACGGATATGGGGCTTGTCTTTGTCCGGAGCATATTTGACCATATCGTCGCGGTACTCCTTCAGGATACCCTTGTATTCCTCGCTCACGGCGTTCATGTTGTTTGTGGCCAGGAATGCATTGATGGGAGCGGGGAGACCACCGATAGCGACATATAGGTTCAGATACTGTCTCATGGCCACGTGGATCCCTTCCGGAACGGGCGTTTCCTCCGTGTAGAACTTCCGGAGAGCCTCGATGACATCCTGATTCATACCGTTGGCCCAGAGGAACTCCTCAAAGTCCAGCGGGTACATCTCA
>ONSU01000028.1 GCA_900320545.1 uncultured Bacteroidales bacterium
GGTACTGACCCACCAGTTGGGAGAGTAGGTAGCTGCCGTGCTTCGAGAGGCCCGAGAGTCCAAAAGACTCCCGGGCCTTTTTTGTCGAAGCCCGGCAGCAGACTCCGGCCGTTTTGCGTGGTTTTCGCCCCAATCCTCCTTCCGCGGCACGAGACTCCGGTCGTTTTGCGGGGTTTCCGCCCCAATCCTCCTTCCGTAGCATGAGACTCCGGGCGTTTTCCCGTGTTTTCGCCCCAATCCTCCTTCCGCGGCATGAGACTCCGGCCGTTTTCCCGCGTTTTCGCCCCAATCCTCCTTCCGTAGCATGAGACTCCGGCCGTTTTCCCGCAATTTCGCCCGGATCCTCCTTCCGTAGCATGAGACTCCGGGCGTTTTCCTGCACTTTCGCCCGGATCCTTGGCTCGGTAAAGCGGAGGAAAGGCGGGAAGATGGGAAGATGGAAAGGCGGAAAAATGGAGAGGCAGAAAATGGAGAGGCGTGCGACCGGGGCATAAAATGTGCGGCCCGGGCGGGGTTAGAGGCGGGCCTTGATGTTGTAGGCGTTGCGGGTGGGGGTGGAGCGGGCGATCATTTCACCGACGAAGCCGGCGAGGAAGAGCATCACGCCGAGGATGAGGGCGATGAGGGCCAGGTAGAAGAGGGGCTGGTCGGTGACGGCGCGGAAGCGCAGGCCGTGGGCCTGGCGGACGAGTTTCTCGATGATGACCCAGAGGGTGAGGGCGAAGCCGACGAGGAACATCAGGATGCCGCTGGTGCCGAAGAAGTGCATCGGCTTTTTGCCGAAGCGCGACAGGAACCACAGGGACATTAGGTCCAGGAGGCCGTTGAAGAAGCGCTCGATGCCGAATTTGGACTTGCCGTATTTGCGTTTCTGGTGATGGACCGGCTTTTCTCCGATCTTCGTATATCCTTCATTCTTGGCAAGATAGGGGATGTAGCGGTGCATTTCACCGTACACTTCGATATCTTTCACGACCGCTTTGCGATAGGCCTTGAGGCCGCAGTTCATATCGTGGAGCCTGACGCCGGTGACCTTGCGGGCCGTCCAGTTGTAGAGCTTGGAGGGAAGGTTCTTCGTGAGGGCGTTGTCCTTGCGGTGCTTCTTCCAGCCGGAAACGAGGTCGTAGCCCTCCTCCTTCACCATCCGGTACATTTCGGGAATCTCTTCCGGGGAATCCTGCAGGTCGGCGTCCATCGTGAAGACAACGTCCCCTTCCGCCATCGCGAAGCCCTCGTAGAGGGCGGCGGATTTGCCGTAGTTGCGGCGGAAGGAGAGGCCTTTGATCTCGGGGAACTCCGTCGAAAGGCCGGTGACGATATCCCAGGAACCGTCCGTGCTTCCGTCGTCGATCATCAGGATTTCGTAGGAATAACCCTCCCGGGCCATTACTTCACGGATCCATCGGACCAGTTCGGGCAGGGATTCGACTTCGTTGTAAAAAGGAATGATGATGGAAAGGTCCATGGCGCTAGGATTCGGTGGGGGTGTTATCGGTTGCGAAGGGATCCTGCGGCGGAATCATCCGGGAGAGGATGGCCGACAGGAGCGATCCGTACAGCCAGCAGTAAATCAGGTTGCTGAAGAACATGATGCCCGGCAGGTACGGCAGTAATTCCTCCATTGCGGACAGGGTATTGGCGTCCAGCATCGTGCTGTACTGGCCCATCAGCTCGTCCATCATTTCCTGGATTTTCGCTTCCGGTGTGAAATAGATGAACAGGTAATTGTAGGCCGCGATGATAATGGCGGAGAAAAGGGCGATCCGGCGGCCGTATTTGTAGGTGTCGCTGTTGATGACGCCGTCGTAGTCTTGCACCAGTTTCTGCATGAACAGACGCATCAGATAGATGCATCCGACGAATTCCGCGGCCCAGAGGACGCCGGTGCCGAGCATCAACAGGAAGGTGGGCGGCTCCAGGGCGGTGAGGCCCCGCTTCAGCAGGTTACAGACAATGGTCACGGCCGCAAACACCAGCGCGGTTTTCGCAGCCTCGTTCCATATCGTCTTGTTGTCTATTGTTTCTTTCATATTGTTGTTTGGCGGAAAAAAGGAGATGTGTCGGTTTCAGAAACTGATACATCGGATTTTTTCTGTCAATGTAATCACAAAGATAGAAAAAAAATCGTATCTTTGTATGATTTAGAACAAAGTAGAAAGATTATGATCAATGTAACGTTTCCGGATGGAAGTGTCAGATCCTACGAAAAGGGTGTGACCGGGTATGATATTGCAATGGGAATCAGCCCTCGGCTTGCGGCCGACGTGCTGGCGGTTGAAATCAAAAGGCCGGGGGAGGCTCCCGAGGCCAAGGGAACGGTCATCGATCTGACCCGTCCGATCGGGGAGGATGTTTCCATCCGCCTGCTCAAATGGGACGATCCCGAGGGTAAGAAAGTCTTCTGGCATTCTTCCTCCCACCTGATGGCGGAGGCGCTGGAGGCGATCTATCCCGGCGTCAAATTCGGCATCGGACCCGCCGTGGAGAACGGATTCTACTACGACGTCGACCTCGGCGGCAAGACTCTCACCGACGCGGATTTCCCCGTCATCGAGAAGAAGATGCTGGAGCTTGCCCGCGGCAAGGAAGATTTCGTCCGCAAGGAGGTCTCCAAGGCCGATGCGCTCGCATATTTCGCCGAGAAAGGCGACCCGTACAAGCAGGAGCTCATCTCCGAACTGGAAGACGGCACCATCACCTATTACAGCAACGGCTGCTTCACCGATCTCTGCCGCGGCCCGCACCTGAAGAATACCGAGGTCATCAAGGCCGTCAAGATCACCGCCATCGCCGGCGCATACTGGAGAGGCGACGAGAAGCGTCAGCAGCTCACCCGCGTCTATGGCATCACCTTCCCCAAGAAATCGATGCTGGACGAGTACCTTGTCCTCCTCGAAGAGGCCAAGAAGCGCGACCACCGCAAGATCGGCAAGGAGATGGAACTCTTCACCTTCTCCTCCCGCGTCGGCGCCGGTCTGCCGCTGTGGCTACCGAAGGGCGCCATCCTGCGCAACACGCTGGAGAACTTCCTCCGCAAGAAACAGGGCGAAATCGGGTATCTCCCCGTCGTCACCCCGCACATCGGCGGCAAGGAACTCTACGTTACCAGCGGCCACTATGCCAAATACGGCAAGGATTCCTTCCAGCCGATCCATACCCCGCAGGAAGGCGAAGAGTTCATGCTCAAGCCGATGAACTGCCCGCACCACTGCGAGATCTACCGCAGCGCCCCGCGCTCCTACCGTGACCTCCCGCTCCGCTTCGCCGAATTCGGCACGGTCTACCGCTACGAGCAGAGCGGCGAGCTGCACGGCCTCACCCGCGTCCGCGGATTCACACAGGACGACGCGCACCTGTTCTGCCGTCCCGACCAGCTTCAGGAAGAGTTCGAGAAGGTCATCGACCTGATCCTCTACGTCTTCAAGACCCTCAAGTTCGACAAGTTCACCGCGCAGGTATCGCTCCGCGATCCCGATAACCGCGATAAATACATCGGCTCCGATGAGAACTGGGAGCGGGCCGAGAAGGGCATCATCGACGCCGCCAAGGCCAAAGGGCTTCCGTATGTCGTAGAGACCGGCGAGGCCGCTTTCTACGGTCCCAAGCTTGACTTCATGGTCAAGGACGCCATCGGCCGCAGCTGGCAGCTCGGCACGATCCAGGTCGACTACAACCTCCCCGAGCGTTTCGATCTCGAGTATGTCGGTGCCGACGGTGAGCGTCACCGTCCGGTGATGATCCACCGCGCGCCGTTCGGATCGCTGGAGCGTTTCGTAGCCGTTCTGCTCGAGCATACATCGGGACATCTGCCCCTCTGGCTCCATCCCGAGCAGGTCAAAGTCCTGCCTGTCAGCGAAAAATATGCAGATTATGCAAAAAAAGTTTGTAATTTGCTAAATAATTGCGAAATTCGCAGTTCCGTTGACGACCGCAACGAAACCCTCGGCAAACGAATCCGCGAGGTGTCTCTGGTGAGGGTTCCGGTTCTGGTCATCGTCGGAGAGAAAGAGGTCGCTGAGAATACCGTCTCCGTCCGGCGCGATGGCGTCGACAGGGGCAGTATGACCATCGACGGACTGGTTGAATATATTAAAAACGAAATACGCGAGGAACTCTCGTAATAAAGTAAAAGTTAATTAATTAAATTTAGGAGGAACTACCTATCGCAGCACCTTTCAGACCCAAGAAGCCTTCTTCGCCGAAGCCCGCGCCGGGACAGCATCCCATGCAGAAGAAGGACGAAAACGAACTCCGGATCAACGAGGAGATCACCGCTCCTCAGGTTCGTCTTGTCGGAGACAATATTCCCGAGCAGGGCATTTATCCGCTCGCAAAGGCAATGGCCATCGCCGATGAACTCGAACTTGATCTTGTAGAGATCAGCGCCAAGGCCGATCCTCCCGTCTGCAAAGTTCTGGATTACCAGAAATATCTCTACCAGCAGCGGAAGAAAGCCAAGGAGATGAAGCAGAACGCAGCGAAGGTAGTCATCAAGGAAATCCGGTTCGGTCCCAATACCGACGAGCACGACTTCCAGTTCAAGCTCAAGCACGCGCAGGGCTTCCTGGAAGAGGGCTCCAAAGTGAAGGCCTCGATTTTCTTCCGCGGACGTTCCATCGTCTTCGCCGAGCAGGGCAAGAAGCAGCTTCTGCGTTTCGCCGTCGAGCTCGAGGAGTGGGGCAGGGCCGAGAACATGCCGGTCCTCGAAGGAAAGCGGATGTCGATGATGATCGCGCCGGTAAAAAAGAAATAAGGCGGAATTCCGGGCCCCGTCCCGGGACGATGCAAAATGTATAATTATTAATTGTTTAACAAATGGCAAAGCAAAAAACCAACTCCGGTGCCAAAAAGCGCTTCACGCTTACCGGAACGGGAAAGATCAAGAGGAAACACGCTTACCACAGCCACATCCTCACCAAGAAGACCAAGAAGCAGAAGAGAAATCTCGACCACTTCGCCCTCATCGAGAAGGCCGATGTCGCAAGAGTAAAGGAACTGCTGGTCCTGTAATCACAATGTTTAACTGGAATGCAGTCTGAAGAACCCGATGACGGGTCACTGCCTCCAAAAAAGAAAAATTTATGCCTAGATCAGTTAACTCAGTCGCCTCCAGGGCGCGCCGCAAGAAGATTCTCAAGCAGACTCGCGGCAACTTCCTCTCCCGCAGGAATGTCTGGACTGTCGCCAAGAACACCTACGAGAAAGGTCTCACCTATGCTTACCGTGACCGCAAGGCCAAGAAGAGAGAGTTCCGCTCCCTCTGGATCCAGCGTATCAACGCCGCCGCGCGTCAGTACGGTCTTACCTACTCCCAGTTCATGGGACGTCTCGCCAAGCAGAACATCGGCCTGAACCGCAAAGTCCTCGCCGACCTCGCGATGAACAATCCCGCCGCTTTCGAGGCTATCATCAACTCTGTAAAATAGGTTTGTCGTGAGCTGGAAGAATCTTGTCCGTAACAAGTGGGTAAGGATGTCCTTCTGGGCGATCCTCTACACGTTATGGGTCATCTGGCTCGGAAATTACTGGTGGCTCTTCGGCCTTGTCGTCATCTTCGACCTCCACATCACCAAAAAGGTAAAGTGGCTGTTCTGGAAGAAAGAGTACAAGGAAGGGGAGAAGCACAACGTATGGCTGGACTGGCTCGATGCCATCATCTTCGCCGTCGTCGTCGTGACGTTCATCAATATTTTCTTCCTCCAGGCGTTCAAGATTCCTTCCTCTTCGATGGAAAGCACCCTCTACACGGGCGATCACCTCTTCGTCAACAAACTCACCTACGGCCCGAGGGTTCCGCAGACCCCGCTGACCATTCCCTTCACCCACAACGTGATCTTCGGGAAAGAGTCCTATTCGACGCTCATCCAGAACGATTACCGGCGGCTCAAAGGCTTCCGCGGCGTGAAACGGGGAGATATCGTGGTCTTCGGCTTCCCCAACGGCGACACCGTTCTCCGCAAGCGTCCCGCAGACGATTATTACGCCTGGGTACGGACCTCCGGAAGACAGTTCGCCATCGAGAATTTCGGACCGGTCGTGGTGCGTCCCGCCGACAAGAAAGACCATTACGTGAAGCGCTGCGTCGCCGTCGCCGGCGATACGCTGACGGTCCGTGACGGCCTTGTCTGGATCGGTGGAGAGCAGCAGGAGGTCTGGCCGGGCGTCCAGCTGACCTACACGGTCACGACGGACGGTCATACGATCAACCGCAAGATCCTCGACGAGCTCGGCGTCAACATGAAGGAACTCTACTTCGATTCCTCCCTCCCCGGTTATCCGAGGATGCCCCTGACGGCGGCGATGCTCGAGCGGATCAGCGCGCTTTCCAGCGTCAAAGAAGTCTCCCCGAATCTGGATATCTACCCTCCGGACCCGCCGGATGCGGACTGCGACCTTTTCCCCTTCACCGGCCAGACCGGCTGGACCCGGGACAATTTCGGTCCGCTCTGGATTCCCGCCAAAGGCGATACCGTGGCCCTGGATATGGATACGCTCCCGTTTTATGAGCGCATCATCCGCGACTACGAGCATCACACCCTCGACGTGGAGGAAGGCCAGATCATCATCGACGGAGAACTCGCCGACACCTATACATTCTCACAGGACTATTACTTCATGATGGGCGACAACCGCCACAATTCCCTGGACAGCAGGTATTGGGGCTTCGTTCCGGAAGACCACGTGGTCGGAAAACCGCTCTTCATCTGGTTGTCCACGGACGGGAACCGCAGTTTCCCGCAAAGCGTACGGTGGCGCAGATTCTTCAAATTTGTCTAAAATACTTGCATTTCAGCGAATTTTAAGCGATATTTGCAGCCCCGTAAAAAATTAAGAATCAATAAAAAGTTAAAGATATGTCAAAGGTTTGCCAAATAACCGGAAGAAAGCGGATGATCGGCAACAACGTTGCTCACTCCAAACTCCGCACGAAGCGCGACTTCGCGCTCAACCTCAAGACCAAGAAATTCTGGTCGGAAGCAGAGCAGAGGTACATCACCCTCAAAGTCTCCTGCAAAGGTATGAGAATCATTGAGAAGAACGGCCTCGACGCCACCCTCAAGGAGGCTCAGAAGAAAGGATACGTCAACCTTGTTTAATTAGTTTGAATTATGGCAAAGAAAGCGAAAGGAAACAGGGTGCAAGTCATCCTGGAGTGCACCGAGCAGAAAGAGAGCGGTGTACCGGGAATGTCCCGTTACATTACCACCAAGAACAAAAAGAACACCCCCGAGCGTCTTGAGAGGAAGAAATACAACCCTTACCTCCACAAGGTGACGGTTCATCGTGAAATCAAATAAGGAGGATAAACTATGGCAAAGAAAGCAGTTGCTACCTTCGCGGCCAAGGCCGGTGCCAAGCACATGGTCAAATGCATCCGCATGGAGAAATCCCCCAAGACCGGCGCCTACGTCTTCGTAGAGCAGTTCGTCGAGGAAGGTCAGGAGAAAGCGTTCTTCGACAAGAAGTAATTTCCCGGCCCTGTCGTTGAATTCCGGATCGCATCAGCGGTCCGGATTTTTTTGCTTTCCGTGCAACGTTTCCAGTCCGGAATGCATCCTATATGCATAAGTATGTTTCGAATATGAAAAAATTTCTTTTGATCGCCCTTGCTGCCGTTGCTGCGGTAAGCGCATCCTGTGATCCGGCGGAAAGAGAAGCCCGGAAAAATCCCTACAAACCCCTGACTCTTTCGACCAAGTCGGCCGAATTCATCGAGAAGGGGAACGCCACCTTCACCTTTGAATTCTTAGATAGGGTCAATGCCGGTACGTCCGGCAGCTATTTCGTTTCTCCCCTCAGCCTTCAGTTCTTGCTGGGGATGACCTTGAACGGGGCGCAGGGCGAGACGGCCGGCGAAATCTGCCGTGTGCTCGGCTACGGGGCGGGGGAGACCGACGCGGTGAATGCCTATGCCCTGGAAATGCTCCGGCAGCTTCCGTCCCTGGACAAGAAAACGAAGCTGACCATCGCGAACGCCATCTTCGCCGACAAGGCCTATCCGCTGCTTCCTTCGTACGAGAGCGCCTTGCGCCAGCATTATTCCGCCGAAGTGGAGAATCTGGATTTCTCCGACGCCCCCGCCACCCTGAAACGGATCAACGACTGGTGCTCGGACAACACCAACGGCCTGTTCAAGAATATTCTCGACAAGGTGGATCCAGAGGTGCAGGCCTATCTTCTGAATGCAATGTATTTCAAGAGCCAGTGGGCGAAAAAGTTCGAGAAGAAAAACACTTCCCCGGAGGACTTTACCCGTAGCGGCGGAGAAAAGGCAAAGGTCCCGATGATGAAGCAGAACAAGAAATTCGCCTATTCGGAGAACGAATCCTTCCAGTCGGTACGACTTCCTTATGGCAACGGTGCCTACTCGATGGTCGTTCTTCTCCCCAGGGCCGGACGCTCGGATAAGGATATCACGGCATATCTCAAACAGACGGACTGGAATGTCTTCTTGCGGCAGATGGATCTCTGTGAAGTGGATCTCTGGCTTCCGAAGTTCGAGACGACCTATCATATCGACCTCGAGGAGATGCTCTCAGCGATGGGAATGCCGCTTGCGTTCAATCCGTCGGCGGCCGATTTCAGCGCGATGGCCCAGCCTTCTCCTTACCTCAGCGCGGTGACCCAGGATGCTATCGTTAAAGTCGATGAAGAAGGCACCGAGGCTGCCGTCGTCTCCAAGGCCCATTTCGGGAAGACGGAGGCAGCCTACCCCTCCGCGGTATTCCACGCCGACCACCCCTTCCTTTACTTCATCGTAGAGAAGTCCACCGGCGTCGTCCTCTTCGCCGGACGGTATGCCGGGGAGTAAATGATTTGTTCGCATTATGGTAAAAATAATTATAATGACTATGAGGCGTTTTAAGATTTTTCTCGGAATTGTTCTTCTAATTCTTATGGTTTCTTGTTCGGAAAAATCGGAGTTATCCTATGTCGGAGCTGAAATTGAGTACGAGGCCTGGGGCGAAGAGATTATTTGGAATGATTTGGAAGAAGTGGTAACGCTGACTATCATAGATAAGTATGATGGGACTATTATCAATGGTGGGCCGGAACCGCTTAAGCCTTTGGTTGTGGATATTCCAGCCGGGGCATCCATTACCCTGATGATGCCAAGTTTCGGTTATTTCCGCTGCGTGCATACGGCCGTCCGGGTTACGGTTTCCGGAGATGGATTTGAAGATGTGGTGCTCCTCCCTGATTCGGCATTCTTTAACACGTATGATTTGGAAGAAAAGGATTATTATGTGACCATAGATGGTCATACTTTTCTCGAGGACGATAAGTGGCCGGTGTACACCTATCATGTAACGAAGGAGATTTTGGGAATTGAGTAATCCGGAATCTAAAAATTTACCGGAGCCCTCGGGCCCCGGTTTTTTTATATCCTCTCGTCATCCTCCAGCGAAAAGATCTCATTCACCGTTTTCCCGAACAACGCCGAAATCTTCAGCGAGAGCAGGGTAGAAGGATTGAACTTCTGTTTCTCAATGGCATTCACCGTCTGGCGGCTCACCCCGAGCGCCTCGGCCAGATCCTGCTGCGTCATATTGTGCAACGCCCGTTCAACTTTAATGCTATTCTTCATTTCGCGCCCTCCATTGACAGATCCAGATGATGATTTTGTACAGCATCGCGTAGGCGATAAACACGATGCCGATATCGTTGATAAACGTCTCGTAGAAATCCCGGAAGGCGCTTCCAAAACCGGTGCTGACAGGAATATACAGCAAAAGGGTGCAGACGAAGATAAACAGGGCGATGGCGATCAGCACCTTGACGCGGATATCGCGGGACATTTCATCTTCGACCTTGTCCTTTGAGAAGATGGCCAGAATGACCATCAGCATATTGACCGGGCCGATAATGTTCCAGTTATCACCGAAGAACCCTGCAAAATCCCTAATAGGGGCAGGAAGCCATTTGGCAAATATCACCAGAAGGAAGAGAATGACAAGAAACGTGATCAGATACGCATATCCCACGATCTGACACCAGTGCGGAAGAAATGGAATGCCTTTTTTCATAATACTCTGACTTTAACTTTTTATACTTTACTTTGGGACCTCGCTACAAATGTAAATAAAACTTTACAAAAAGTCAAGTATTTTATATGAATATTTGAAAAAAAACCGCCGGGGTCCCCAAAAGAGGGAACAGTTTAAAACAATACACAAAAAAAAACTGACCCGGCGGTTGATCTATCTCCTGAACGAACTACCGGGCACATAAAAGCGCAGGCTTATTGTATGACTGGAGGCTTTACGATAATGAATGTCGTAATTTCCAGTCTGGCTTAACAGAGATCCCGGTATATCGTATTTTCGAATTTGTAAAGAATCAAGAGTCAAGGAGGTATAGATATTCATTTTTATGGGGAAAAGAACTCTCGCGGAAAAGTTTCCGGAGGCGGTATTTTGCCGTTTTGATACTGGCCTCGGAAGATTTTCGTAAAAGAGAAATCGTGCTTTGCGGAATATGAGCAAAAAATAGCAGCATCAATTGGAACATATAATCTGTCAAATCCGGAAAATCTTGCCGCACCTTGGAAATGATGCCGTGGTGATAGGTGTCCAGGGCGGTTTCAATTTCCCGATAAAGATTCTGGTCGCTGCGCAGCCGATTAATCCTTGTTTTAAGTTCTTTGTATGCTTCTTCCTCCTTCCGCGTGTTTTTGGCCTCTTCGTACATTTGAGCGGCCTCTTCAATCACTGAAATCTTGGATAGCATCATCGTCTTCACCAGTCGGAGATTATCGTCCTCCCGTTCCTGGAGAATTCTTTTGGTTTCTGAAATGTTTTCCAGAAGTTCCTTGCGTTTCCTTCTGCTGTACGCAAGTTGTCCGCAGAGAAGAAGCATTATCAGCAGAGATAATCCAGAAATGCTAACAGTTATCAGTCTCGTATTCTTTGTTCTCAGGCGGGCGATTTCACCTTCCCTGCGATAGACATCGTTTAAGGATGATATCAAGGATTGCTGAAGTTGTAGACCGATGAGCGAGTCTTGGGTTGCTGCAACATTCTCATATAATAAAAGCGCCTCTTTGTAATTGCTATGTGCTTTTTCAATCAGATACTTATGGTGGGTTATCCGGGCCGTATCCAGCGCGTTCTCGGCAAAGCGATAGGCTTCGAGAAGTAAAGCTTCTGATGTTTTATTATCTATAAAAGAATAGGCATAACCCATCCTGCAAAGATCCCGGCAATTATAGCCATATTCTCCTCCTATCTCGTAAAGGTTAAGGACATATTCTGCATCATGTTTTGTTTTAATATCTTGAATATAAGCTAATTCTTTGTAGGCGGAATAAACAAGGGGATAATTTTGAGAATGACTGATAACAACGGAAAAAACGGAGTCGGCCTTTTCAATATCTCCTGCCTGAAGTAGTGCTTCTGCATATTTTAGTCGGGCGGATTCCAAGTGTTCAGGATAGTTTCCTATTTCAAAATAATGAATAGCCCTTTCAATGCTACTTTGGGCTTTTAGAAACTCATAATTATTAAGATAAATGGCGCAGATGTTTCTATATGCGAGGCCCAGGTAAAGGAAGTTATTTTCTTTTTCTGCCATTTCGATGGCTTTTTCATAACTTACAATAGCATCAGGATAGCGACATAGATGAAATGATACAGTTCCTTTATAATAATGCGTCAGCATCTGATGATGAAGAGTCCCGAAGGAGTCGTAATGCTTTGCAGCACAATTTATCAAGGAGTCGTTGATGAAATG
This sequence comes from uncultured Bacteroidales bacterium, assembly GCA_900320545.1. Classification (GTDB taxonomy): domain Bacteria; phylum Bacteroidota; class Bacteroidia; order Bacteroidales; family UBA932; genus Cryptobacteroides. The sequence continues at coordinate 11,734 of ONSU01000028.1, forward strand.
GTGGTGTAGAATATCCAGGCTCATGGTCTTTAAGAGAGCATGGTAGGATTTCTTTCTCTGGCTTCCCTGGACGGGCTCCATAGAATTTAGCACTGATAATACACTATCAGGTTGAAGTCTTACGGATGATTCAAGTTGTCGTAATGAGGGGGTAGTCTTGTGGCATGATATGCAGAGTAATGCTGTGAAGATATAGAAACATAAAGAAATATGAATTTTCATTGGACCTGAAATTTTCTACAAGATACGAAAAAAAGAGGAGCTTCATGATGGACAAAAGAAAATGTGACCACATATTTCTTTTATTCTATTGATTGATAATGTGTTTTGTGTTTTAAAATGTTACTTGGAAAGTTTGGCGTCTGGCGTGATTGAGTCTAACTTTGCCTATAACTCAAAAACAATACACATTATGTTTCAAAATTCAAAACCCATCTTAGCCGGCATTCTGCTAAATCTATGGTACAATTGTTGATATTAACAAAATTAAATATGGAGACCGTAACCCGGATTATTCCCTTGGTTGTCTGATGTACGGTCAGTCCAGATGGGGAAGTGACTACAGGGGTTCGAAAATGCTCTATCATTATAATTAACAATTAATTCATTATGAGAAAAAGTTTGCTTACAGTGCTGTTGGTTCTGTCGTTTGCGACCGCATTCGCGCAGACGTCGGACTTGAGAAAACCAGGGTATAAGGGTAGCCTCTCGCTTCTGTATCAGGGATTGCCCTGTGTGGGTGTGGAGACGTCCCACGGTGCGATGATTAATCAGCATCATTATCTGGGCGCCGGCGCGGGATTCTATGTGTTTCCGGACGGGAAAGGTTTTCCGTCATTCGCCGAGGCATTTCTGGACTACCACGCCTTCATCCTCAAAAAGGACAGTACGCCGGTTGCCGGCATCAAGGTGGGATATGTCCGTTCCCTGTGGGAGAATGCCAATGGCTACACCAATGGATATAATTACAAGCAGGGGCTCAGTATTCAGCCGGAATTCGGCTGGAGTTGGGCGCTCGGGCCGAAATACGGACTTTCCCTGTCAGCGGGAGCGAACCTGGTTTTCCCGATGGAGAAATATAACAAGGTGGTATTCGTTGCGCCACGGGCGGCCATCACTTTTGAATTTTAACAGACCGTTCTGAAGTGCCAGAACCCCGTGCAGGAATTCTCCCGTGCGGGGTTTTTGTGATTGCCGGAAAAATTCGTATCTTTACAAGTTAATTGAAACGAAGATATGGCAATGAGAGTAAAGTTGGCATTTGTCCCCGCCGTCGTGCTGGCGCTCATCGCGATGACGGCCTGCGATAAGGAGAATGTGTCCCGTGGGAAGTTCCCCGTTCCGGAGGCCGTCGATCTCGGCATCGAGGTGGACGGGAAAACGATCCTGTGGGCATCCTGGAACGTCGGTGCGACGCATGCGAAAGACAACGGCTATTATTACGCCTGGGGCGAAGTCGTGAGGCGGGTCAGCTATACCTGGACCACTTACAGATACGCTTCTGACGCCAAGGGGGATAAGCTGAAAAAGTACCTCGGAAACGGAGATGCAACATTGCTTCCTGAAGACGATGTCGCCAGGAAGAAGTTTGGCGGGTCCTGGCGGATTCCGACGGAGAAGGAATGGGATGCCCTGTGGTTGACCAAGAACGATCCCGACTATGAATGGCATAGGGAGAATATGGGGCTGAGGATTGTCAGCAACAAGGCCGGTACGGCAGGGAACAGCATTTTTCTTCCGCTGGCCGGCTATTATCAGGATGGCTCCACGAACTATGAACTTAACAAACACGGCGGTTATTGGTCATCCACGCTGGACCCGTCCGATGCGAAACTGGCACGTTTCTTCCAGTTTTCCTTCAATGAAGACCTCGTCTGTGTCACCAACGGCTGTCACCGCTGCTGGGGATTGTCGGTCCGGGCCGTCTGCGAAAAATAATTTATCGAGATGGGATTATTCGACAAAGGATTCAAGAAGACCAACCAGAGTTTCTTCCAGAAGCTGTCCAGGGCCATCGTGGGGCGTTCGCGCGTGGATGATGACGTGCTGGACGCCATCGAGGAGGCGCTGATCGGCTCGGATATGGGCGTGGATACGACGCTCAAGCTGATCGAGAACCTGGAGGACCGCGTGGAGCGGGACAAGTACATGTCGATGGACGAACTGGTGGATATCCTCCGGGACGAGATCGCCAAACTGCTGAATGTCAGTGAGGAGGATGCTCCCGTAGAACCCTTTGATTTCTCGAAGAAGCCCTATGTGATCCTGGTCGTCGGCGTCAACGGGGTGGGGAAGACTACCACCATCGGCAAACTCGCCTCGATGCTTCGCGCCCAGGGGAAGAAGGTGGTGATTGGCGCCGCGGATACGTTCCGGGCCGCCGCCGTGGAGCAACTATGTATCTGGGCCGAAAGGGCCGGAGTCGATATCGTCAAGCAGGCGATGGGGTCAGATCCGGCTTCCGTGGCGTATGACAGCGTCAAGTCGGCCGTCGCAAAGGGTGCCGATGTCGTGCTGATCGATACGGCCGGCCGGCTCCACAACCGCGTGGACCTGATGAACGAGCTCACCAAGATCCGCAATGTGATCCGCAAAGTGGTCCCGGACGGGCCGCACGAAGTGCTGCTGGTGCTGGACGGCTCTACGGGGCAGAACGCCTTCGTGCAGGCGCGGGAATTTTCCCGGGCGACGGAGGTCACGGCCCTGGCCGTTACCAAGCTGGACGGCTCCGCCAAGGGCGGCGTTGTGGTCGGGATCGTGGATCAGTTCAAGATCCCGGTGAAGTTTATCGGGATCGGCGAGGGAGTGGATGACCTGAAGGTGTTCGACAAGCGGGAGTTTGTGCAGTCGCTCTTTAACAAGGAAGATTTAAAAAGTTAGTATATGAAAGTTTCGTACAATTGGCTCAAGGAGTATTTGGAGTGTGATCTGACGCCGCAGCAGGTGGCGGAGGCGATGACCTCGATCGGTATCGAGGTGGACAGCGTCGCGGAGCAGGAAGAGATTCCCGGCGGACTCGCCGGGGTGGTCGTGGCAAAGGTGCTGGAATGTGAGGCGCATCCGGATTCGGACCATCTGCATATCACCAAGGTGGATGACGGGACGGGAGAGCCCCTCACCGTCGTCTGCGGCGCGCCCAATGTGGCGGCCGGGCAGAAGGTTCTCTTCGCCCGCATCGGCACCGTGCTGCCGGGCGACTTCAAGATCAAGAAGTCCAAGATCCGCGGCGTGGAGTCGCTGGGCATGATCTGCGCGGAGGATGAGCTCGGCATCGGCGCGAGCCACGCCGGCATTATGGTCCTTCCGGAAGATGCCGTTATCGGCACGCCTGCCAAGGAATACCTGCATCTCAAGACCGAGGCGGTCATCGAATACGAAATCACGGCCAATCGCGTGGATGCGGCGTCGCACATCGGCGTCGCACGCGACCTGTACGGGTACCTGCAGTCAAAGGATATTCCCTGCAAATTCCACTACCCGGAGGCCCTGGAGACGATTGAAGGCCCCGGCAAGGAGATTCCCGTCGAGGTGCTCGACAGCGAGGGCGCGCCCCGCTACACGGGCATTACCATCCGTGGGGTAAAGGTCGGTCCTTCCCCGGAATGGCTGCAGAAGAAACTGCTTTCCATCGGGCACAATCCCATCAACAACATCGTCGACATCTCCAATTTCATCCTCTTCGAGCTGGGGCAGCCGCTCCATACCTTCGACGCCGCGAAGATCTCGGGCGGCAAGGTGGTGGTGCGCCGCGCCTTCCCCGGAGAGAAACTCAAGACGCTGGACGGCATCGAGCGCACGCTCAATCCGTTCGATATGGTGATCGCCGACGCGGAGAAGGCGATGTGCATCGCGGGTGTCTTCGGCGGCGCCGATTCCGGCGTGACGGAAGAGACGGTGGACGTCTTCATCGAGGGCGCCTACTTCGACCCCGCATCCATCCGCAAGACCTCCAAGGCCCATACCCTGCAGACCGACGCTTCGTTCCGCTACGAGCGCGGCTGCGATCCTGAGATCGCCGGATTCGCCGGCAGGCGGGCTGCGAAACTCATCCTGGAGCTTGCAGGCGGCCATATCGAAGGCAAGATGGTGGAGGTTTATCCCAGGCCCATCGGCCGCGTAAAGATCGACCTGGACTACGACCGCATCGAGCGCTTTATCGGCAAGAAGATCGGTCACGATACCATCGAGAAGATCCTGAAAGGACTTAATTACGAATTCGTCGAGAAGCGGGAGAACGGCGCGCTTGTGGCCGCTCCGACCTATATGATCGACGTGACGCGCGAGTGCGACGTGGTGGAGGAAATCCTCCGCATCTACGGCTACAACAATATCGAGCTGCCGGAGCACCTCAAGATGTCGGTCGGCGCGACCCCGACTCCCGAGCCGGAGGCCCTCCGCAACAATATCTCCAATATGCTCGCAGCCAACGGTTTCGTAGAGATGATGAACAATTCCCTGACGAAGGAGGATTATTACAAGACGCTCACGACCTTCCCGGCCGATCACTGCGTGCACATCGTCAACCCGCTCAGCAGCGACCTCAACGTGATGCGCCAGACCCTCATCCTGAGCGGCCTGGAGGTCATCGCCTACAACCTCAACCGGCAGGCCGGCGCGATGAAACTCTTCGAATACGGCTCTGTCTATCAGCGCCTTCCGGAGAAGGACGGCACCACGCTGGAAGGGTATGAGGAGCATCAGAATTTCGGCCTCTTCCTCACCGGAACGACGGACAAGCTCTGGCGCAATCCCGCCGCGAAGAGCGACTTCTTCCAGCTCAAGGGCTATGTCGAACTGCTGCTCGCCCGCTACCGGGTCGACGCTTCACAGCTTTTTACGGCGGCGGCCCCGTCGGATATATTCGCCGAAGGCCTGGTCTATACGCTTCCCGGTCAGGGTACCGTCCTCGCGACCCTCGGCACCGTCTCCCCGGCGCTTCTGAAGCGTTTCGGCATCCGCCAGAGCGTCTATGCGGCGGAGATCAACTGGCAGGTACTCTTCAAGCTCATCAAGCGGGATAAATTCTCCTTCACGGAACTGCCTCGTTTCCCGGAGGTCCGGCGCGACCTGGCCCTCCTGCTCGACGAGGGCGTGAAGTACGAGGATCTCCGCAAGGCGGCCTTCAAGGCGGGCAAGAAACTTATCAAGAACGTCTCGCTCTTCGATGTGTACCGGGGCGACAAGATTCCCGCCGGGAAGAAGCAGTATGCGATGAATTTCGTCCTGCAGGATCCGGAGCGTACGCTGACGGACACCGATGTCGAGGGCGTGATGAGCCGCGTGCTCGCATCGTTCGAAAACGCTTTCGGCGCGACCCTCAGATAATGAAAAGGGCCGCCCTGCATATCCTTGTCGTGCTCTCGGCCGCGTTGCTGCTCCTCGGCTCCTGTACCAGGGGGCGGGTGATTCCGCGCGGCAAGATGGTGGACATCTATGCGGATATGTTCATGGCGGACCAATGGATCAAGAACGACTACAAGTTCCGCAGGATGGCGGACACCTCGCTGCTCTACGAGCCGATCCTCGAGTCGTACGGATACACGACCGATGACTATATCAAGAGCGTGCGCAAATATATGAAGGATCCGGAGCGTTTTTCCCGTATCCTGAAGCGGACGGCGGCCAAACTCGAGAAAGAGGCGAATCTCCTCTCGCTGGAGATTGACAAGGTGCGCTTCTCGCAGACTTCGCGCGCGGAAGTGCTGGAGTGGATGCGGGAGGTCGTAGCCTGCCGGGCGCTGGACTCGCTGGTGTTCTCGTCCTTTGTGAAGACGCCGTCCGACACCTCCTGGGAGGGCGTCCGGATGGTGATCGACTCTTCCTGGCGGGTCAAGGCAGACTCGCTTGCGCAGGCGGATTCCCTTGCACGGGTCGATTCCCTTGCCCGGGCGGACTCTCTGGCAAAAGCCGATTCGCTCTCGAAAGCCGATTCGCTCCCGACGAAGGACTCGCCGGTAAAGAAGGACACCATATCGAAACGACTGCTCCGGGTAAAGGAACCGCCCTCCGGGAAGGGACGGCCGGGATGGAAGCAGGGAGAGCAGATCCGGACGAAAGAAGCCGATCTGGGGGATATATGATGAGATTTGCAGCAGAATATCTGTACACGCTTTGTGCGGCGGAGCCCGTCCGTAACGGTTTCGTCGAGGTGGATGACGACGGGACGGTCCTTGCGACCGGCGTCGTCGAGGATCCTTCGCGGGAGCCCGGCTTCCTTGCGGGAGCCATCGCTCCGGGATTTGTCAATACCCATTGCCATGTCGAACTTTCCTCGATGAAGGGATTGTTCCGGAAAGGGAGCGGGATGGCCGGATTCATCGACCAGATCAATGCCCTCCGCGACACCAAGTCCCGTGAGAAAAAGATCGCCGACATCCGTTACTGGATGGACAAGATGTATGCGGAGGGGGTCAGCGCGATGGCGGACATCAGCAACTGCGCCGATTCCTTCGCCATCAAGGCCGCCCATCCGATGTACACGCGCACGTTCCTGGAGGTCTTCGGCACCGAGCCGGAGGACTGCGGAGCGGTGATGGAGAGCGTGCTGCGGCTTAAGGCGGCTGCTGACGGCTTCGGCCTGGATGCGGCGCCCACCCCGCACGCCTGTTATACGATGAGCCCGGAGCTGCTGAGCGCGGCGAGCCGGGAGGGTCTCAAATCCGGTTTCCTCTCGTATCACAGCGAAGAATCCGACCAGGAGGAGCAGATGATCCGCTCCGGATCCGGCCCGATGTGGGACAACCGGAAGGCGGCCGGGATGTCGACGCCGCCCGTCACCGGCGGGTCGTCGCTGCAGTATTTCATCGACCGCCTGCAGGCCGCGCATCCCGCCCCGTTCGACGAGCATATCCTGCTGGTGCACGAGGTCTGTATGGATCAGGAGGGGATCGATGCGGTGAAGGCCGTGATGCGGCATCCGTTCGTGGCCCTCTGTCCGCTATCCAATATCTTCATCCACAATGCGCTTCCTCCCGTCGGACTGATGATGGAGAACGGCCTTAAAATTACCCTCGGGACGGATTCGCTTTCGAGCAACGATACGCTTTCGATGGTGAAGGAGATGTACTGCCTCCAGGAGAATTTCCCGTTCCTGCGGCTCGGGACGCTGCTGGAGTGGGCCTGTCGCAACGGGGCGGAATTCCTCGGGAAGGAAGACACTTTCGGCACGGTCGCACCCGGGAAAAAGCCGGGGCTCGTCCATATTTCATCGCTTTCGGCGGACGGAGCGCTGACCTCCGGAAGCCGGACAGAACGGCTTGTATAGGTTATGATGCGGGAAGACACGGTTTTCGGTCCGATCCGCAGCCGCCGGCTGGGGTCGTCTCTCGGGGTCAATCTCTTGCCTCGTAACGGAAAATTGTGTAACTTTGACTGCATCTACTGCGAGTGCGGATGGAACAAGGACGGTCTCGGTGACCGGCAACTGCCTTCCGCTCAGGAGGTTGAGGATGCATTGAAGGCCAGGCTGACAGCCTGCCGGGAGGAGGGGATTCCGATCGATTCCATCACTTTCTCGGGCGACGGGGAGCCGACCCTTCATCCCGCTTTTGCGGAGATCATTGACAGAACGCTCGCCGTGCGGGATGCGCTCTTTCCGGAAGCCCGGGTATCGGTGCTGTCGAACGCGACGCGGGTCTGCAGGGAGGATGTCTTCCGGGCCCTTCGCAAGGTGGACAATCCGATCCTTAAGATCGACGCCCCGACGGACGCCCTCGCCGCCCGGATCAACCGCCCGGTCGGCACCTACCACGTGGCGGATATCGTGGCTGCACTGGAGCGCTTCGAGGGGGATTTCGTGCTGCAGACGATGTTCCTCAGGGGACCGGATTTCGATTCTTCCGCCCCGGAGGTGCTGCAGGGCTGGATGGAGATTGTCCGTCGCCTGCATCCGCGGGAGGTGATGGTTTATACGCTGGACCGCGAAGCCCCGGCGGAGGGGCTGGAGAAAATGACGGCGGCCGGGATGGCCGCCTTGGTGGAACCCCTTGTCCGCGAGGGTTTCCGGATACAGATCAGAGGATAAAATTATTCTATAGATATGACAAATTTACTCGAAAAGTATGGATACGCTCCTGAGAAGGACGCTATCTCGCACAACCTGGAACTGATTGCGGCCAGCCTCGAGAAGGTCGTGACGCCGGAGATCCTCAAGGATTGCTTCTCCGCGATGGATCTGACAACCCTCAGCACGACGGATACGGTCCAGTCCGTCGGTAAACTGGTCGGCAAGGTGAACGCCTTCCCGGCGCAGTACCCGGATTTCCCGCTTCCGGCATCCGTCTGCGTCTATCCCAATTTCGCGGGCCTCGTCAAGGAGCAGAAGGCCGATCCCGACCTGCACGTGACGGCGGTCAGCAGCTGCTTCCCGACGGCCCAGTCCTTCCTCGAGGTCAAGGTCAGGGAGTGCGAGCTGGCCGTTGCCGCCGGCGCGGACGAGATCGATATCGTGCTCTCGCTGAATAAATTCCTCGCGGGAGATCTCGAGGGTGCGGGCGCGGAGATCGCCGAGATGCGCGCCGCCATCGACGCGGCCGCCGCTCCGCTCGGGAAGAAGATCGTCCTGAAGGTCATCCTCGAGACCGGCATCCTCGTATCGCCCGAGAAGATCGCCGAGGCCTCCTTCCTCGCGATGGAGAACGGAGCCGACTTCATCAAGACTTCCACCGGCAAGGTCGAGGTCAACGCCACCCCGATGTCGGCCTATATCATGTGCGAATGCATCCGTCTTTACTACGAAAAGACCGGCCGCAAGGTCGGATTCAAGGCCGCGGGCGGAATTTCTTCCGCTTTGGACGCTGTCGGCTATTGGTCGATCGTTTCGACCGTTCTCGGGAAGGAATGGCTCGACAAATCGCTGTTCAGACTGGGTGTGAGCCGTCTTGCCAACGCGCTGCTGAGCGCCGTGGAGCAGAAAACGGTCGCATTTTTCTAGTGCAAGTTGCACGCGATTTTTGCAAGTTGACCCGCGTTCTACATAGGTAGGACGCGGTTTTTTGCAAATAGCCGTCAGTGATTTCCACTAACGGATAATCGTTTCTAATTTTGCCGTCGGACCAAAAAAGAAACGATATGAAAGGTTATTGCAAAATTCTGATTCCGGCCCTGCTGCTCGCAGCGTGCAGCAAGAGCCCCTCCGGCGGGATGGTCATTCCCGACCAGAGTCCCGACGGCGAAGTGTATCACGAAATGATCGTGCTCGGAGAGCGGATGGAGGACCCGTACGCGGTGGACAACATCCGCCGGGCGTACGAGTCGCTCTATCCGACCAAGTCCGGCCGGGTAGATGTCAAGCCCACGGACCTGTATGTCCGTTTCCTGCCCAAGAGCGACGCGGAGTATCAGGCCCTGCTCGACGCGGGGCTCAACCTGATGGACCATCCCCTCGACTACCGGATTCTGAAAGAGGGGGACTATTACCACGACCCGTCCGTTGCGGAGGAGGACGTGACCTGGCAGTATGCCGTCGTCGGGAAGGATTTCGTTTTCCCGGAAGGCATTCAGCACGAGATCCTGGAAGAATGCTACCTGTCCGAGCACGACCCCTCGACGCGCGCGCCGGGCTGTGACGTGGACTGGGAGGCCGTGGAAAGGACTGCGTACGAACTTACCGGCAACGCCGACCTCCTCGTTCCGCAGACCCGCGCGGATGCCGCAGTCGGCACGCCCTCGGGGCGGATCACGATCGTGGACAAGGATTATGCGGGTGGCAAGCCTTTCGGCGTGGCCGGGGTGATGGTATCCTGCAATTCATTCGTCAAATTCAGCCACTGCTATACCGACCGGGACGGCTATTACGAGATGCCGAAATACTTCTCGTGGCGGCCACGTTACCGGCTGGTTTTCAAGAACAAAATCGGCTTTGGAATCGGACTGAACCTGATCTTGATTCCGGCTTCTTTTTCGACCCTTGGGAAGGGTTCGCCACATGGCATTGACGAGATTATCCACAAAGACTCGGACCGCAAGCTGTTTGCCCGCTGCGTGACGAACAATGCGGCCTGGGATTACTTCCAGCGCTGTTCCGAAGAGGACCTGAACCTGCCGACGCCGCCGTCGGACGTCCGGTTCTGGATCTTCTATAAGAAAGATTTGAGCAGCGCGGTCATGCTCAAGCACGGGACTGTTCTGGGGAAGGGCCTCTTCGCGAAATTCCTGGGCGAATTCCGCTCGATTATCCAGGTCTTCCTGCCGGATATCACCCTGGGGGTCTCCAATGCCGATGACTATGCGACCATCTATAACCTGGTTGTACACGAACTGGCGCACGCGAGCCATTTTATGTCAGTGGGGGTGGATTATTGGGACCGCTATATCGAATATATCCTTACTTCCTTCGTGAGCAGCGGGGGAGTGGTCTATGGGACCGGTACCGAAACCGATTCCGGCTATTGTGAAATCGGGGAAATGTGGGCCTATTACCTGGAACAGAAACTGTATTCCGACCGCTACGGCGGCAATCCGCCTTCCTTCGGGCAGGAATGGTGGTTCTTCCCGCAGATCTTCCGTTACCTGGACGAGCGGGGCATGACACCTTCGGAAATCATCAAGGCCCTGGATGGGGAGGTGGCTTCGCGCGAGGCCTTGAAAGCCAAGCTGGTGTCGCTCTACCCGGGCAGGAAAGCCATTATCGACGAGGTCTTTGCACGTTATACAAATGAATGATTCCATGAAGAGAATGCTGATGCTGCTGGTCTGGGCCGTGCTGGCGTGCGGCCCGGCCTTTGCCCAGAAGACCGCCGTGACCCTGAACATGGCGGACTACATGATGCTGGGTACCTTGAATGTGGGCGCGGGCGTTTCGGTGGCCCGGCATTGGACGCTGGAGGCCGCCGCCAAATACAATCCTTTCTCCTACGGCCCGGAAGAAAACCGGATGCAGAACCGCCAGCAGGTTTACAACGCGGGCGTCCGGTACTGGCCCTGGCACGTATTTTCGGGGTGGTGGATTTCCGCAAAGGCCCAGTACCAGGAGTACAATCATGGCGGGGTGTTTTCCCGGGAGACCCGGGAGGGAGACCGCATGGGGGCGGGTCTGGGAGCCGGCTATACGTATATGGTGAACCGGCGCCTGAATCTGGAATTCGGCCTCAGCGGGTGGGCCGGCTGGGACCGGTATGCCGTCTATGAGTGCCCGGTCTGCGGCTTTACCCTGGAGCGCGGCCAGAAAGTGTTCTTCCTGCCCAACGAACTGGTGCTGGCGTTGACCTATGTGTTTTAAGCAAAGGCTCTTATGGGCGGGGTTATGGGCCGGCTGCCTCATCGCGGCGTTTTCCTGTGCGGCCGCCGCAGCTTTATTCGTGGGTTCCTTCGGGTATTCGGTTTACAGCGGCTTTAATTC
>ONSU01000024.1 GCA_900320545.1 uncultured Bacteroidales bacterium
AGCCGTTATTCACAAGATAGACCTCATTGCCGGAAAAACCACTGACATTCTCTTGAAAGTACCTGTAGTTGCTGCCGTAAACCAGATTCCCTGATACGGTGACCGCTGCGGAGGGACTCCTGTATGCAAGGAAAGCCACATCAGTGGTACGGGCGACGGCTCCGGTAAACTTATTTTCCCCGCAGCAAAATAAAGTGTTGTTTGAGAAGGAGCAATTCTCAAAGATCACAGGGGCGCCGTCCGTGGTAGTCCACTGCTCAAAACCCTGCCGGCACCAGCCGATACGGTTGTTTGTAAAGTGGATGTTTGTCGGATGAGTCCCGTTTACTGAATTGCCTTGGATAGTGGTGGCGGTGTCATACACCCGGGTAATCTGGCAATTGGAAATCGTATTGTTATTGTTCGGGGAGGCGCTGATCCAGCACTGGATGCCGTTGCCATAGCGGGCCCAGCTTGTTCTGGTGCCGATCTGTATGGAGCCGCCGATGATGTCAAGGTCGCAATCGGTGATTGTACATCCGGTGATTTCGTTAATGCCGTTCCCTCCGAAGCCGACGATGGCGATGTCGCTGATCGTGCAGTTCGTCATAGATGTAACAGCCTCCCCATAGGTCGCGAAACAAAGCGCTCCGGGACGGGAAGCCGATTTCATTCGCAGATATCTGTAGGTGGAACTTGTGATATTCCCCGGAGACCACTCGCCGCTTGTGAAGAAGTCTCCCTCCGAGGAGAGTTCCGATACAGAGGACACCAGATTGCCGTAAACGGTATCTGTAGATGGATCGTAGATGGTTCCTATATTACCGTAGTATTTGTCGGCAGCATTGCATCCATGGCCGTAGAAGGATGCGGAAGCATTCATATCCAGTTTCCAGATTCCGGCGGATTCCTGCGACCAGGAAGAATTGCTCCTCAGAATGGTGAATCCGCAGAGCACCGGCTTGTCACCGCTTCCATAGGCACCCAGGGTGCAATTGGAAAAACCGCTGATGCTTTCAAAAAAGATATCGCCCCGTTTGAGGAGGATGGTGTTCCCGTTCTTCTTCCCGCTCAATCCGGCCAGGGTTTTCCGCGGGGCCGATGAAGAGGTCCCGATATTGGTGTCGGAGCCGCTCGAGGACGACACATAATATGTGGCGGCCTGTCCGTGGGAAAAAACGGACAGGAAGAGCAGAAGTCCCAGAAATACCTTTTTACTCATTTTACTTTTACGTAATAGTAATTTTGATTTCCATCGGAGTCAATGGAAACGACGACGCTTTCGCCTTCTGACAGGCCGAACAGGCGGCCGCCGGGGGTTATTCCGGCCACGTCGCAGTAGAGTTGCCATTTCCTGTTTTTATATTTACTGCCGGCTGCATCATAAGCGACCCAACGCAGGCCATCCCCTTGCATTTCGAGGCTCTCTCCAATGCTCAATTCAATCGGGGTCAGGTGATAAGTCCTGTTTGCGCCATAGCCAATCCTGACCATGGAAACGGTCTGGCCGTCTTGGGAGATGGAGACGTAGTCCATCGCGTGCTCGTCAGGGGTGTCTTTCTTGCGCTGAACGCCAGCGGGAGAAAACGGAGAGCGCGTGCCGTCTGCATAGGGCGCATCACAGGCAATCTGGACATACCAGACTCCGCTGCGAACCGTTTGCATATCGTGGTGTCTGTGTCCACCAAGAACAAGCAGTACCTGAAGGTCGGGACGGCGTTGCGGAAGGGTTTCGATGGCGTTCACCAGCGGAATATAGCATTTGTGCGTTTCCACTTCAAAGCCGATGGCCGAGTGCATGGCAAATACCAATTTCCAGCCCTTGGGAGCCTTGTCCATTGCTTCTTCTGTAAGCCATTTGAGTTGTTGTTCGTTCACACCTTCTTTCACTCCCCAGAAGACGTCCGTCCCTTCAAAACGGTCGAAAACATCTGCCACGATGTAGCGGATGCGGGCATCCGGTTCATCGTAATAATAATAAAGCCCTGTTTTATCTTTCGGGTTCCGTACAACGCCTTTAGCCGTCACGGCCGAGAAAGCTTTGAACGTAGCTTTGGGCGAGAGACTGTAACCGGCCTTTATATCCTTTGATTCGCGGGCGGTGAGATCGTGATTGCCGCGGACAGGAAGGAGGGATATGCTCTTGTCAAGACGGGCAAAAGATTCTTTCTGTGCTTTCCAGCACTGCTCCACATCATTTGTGTAAGCCGTGATGGCATCCCCGCCCCATATTGCTTTGGGGCGAGGAAGTCCATTCAAAACCGTCGAGATGATTTCTGTACTTGTGCTTTCGCCATCCGCCTTGAAATGAGTGTCAGCCCAGAAGATAAACCCATCTGCCTGAGCGGGCAAAAGGGATGCTATTTCCGTTTTCTTGGCGGAAAGATACGCATCATATCCAGGGGGCAGGACCTGATAGGCCTCCGCCGGAGCCGTCAGCGCAAGGCTGATGGCTCCGAAGAGGACGATACTTGTCAGAAATCTGCGAAGAAACATATTACTCGACTGCTGTATAAACCAGATTGAGTTTACTCAGATTCATGTAGGTATGTTTATGATAGATGTAGTAACTTTGACCGGCCTGCGAACCAGTGACATTGATGCTGGCAACTGTTCCAGCTGGACCAGTCGTTCCAGCCATCGCGCTTTTAACACCCGTGTAATAATCTATGGAGGCGTCCGAGGAATTACCACCTACATCATCCAGGTTGCCGCAAATCCTTAATCTCTGGGTTGTATTGGACGTTGATTCGTACTGGTGGTAGAACTGTACCTGTGTCAGCTTTTTCCCGGGAATAGCTGGAGTCTTAATATAGCACAAAATCTCGCTGGTACTTCCGGAAATTCTTACGGCTCTTACTAGTTTGTCTGTATTGACTGTTGCGATTCTGTAATAAATGGAACCGGCCGCAGAGCCATTATTCGCGCATAGGTAGAAAGGATAGGAGTATCCGTCTTGATCGAACCAATAAGTCGCTCCTCCGGTCAATGCCGTACCGGCTGCTTTGGGCAGATATGTTTTCGTTCCTCCATTCATCTGGTATAAAGTGATACCCTGCGTCACGTTGGCATCATCCTTCCCCGTGGTATATAGAGGCAGCGTCAGCGTCAAATCTCCGGCAGGAACATCCTGAACCTCGGCAAGCGTAAGCTTCTTGAGCAGAATCCTGCCATTTCTTACAACAGTAACGGGATTGGAAGAAGAGAACTCTTTTGTCTTGCCGTTAAGCAGGGTGATGGTAATCTTTATCCCGGTATAGGTTCCCGGAACAAGGCTGAAATAGAATGTGCAATCATTGAACTGAAGGCCGTTCTCTTCCACGATGTCAAAGTCAACGCTCTTTGCGCCGTCCGGAGCGGAAACGACTGAAGGAACACCGGAATTATAATCAATACTTACGTTTCCGGCCAGCGACTCGTTTGCCGTGAGTTTGACATTGCTGATTCCGATTACATCGGCAGGAATCTGAATACCCAGAATACCGCAGACGTTTTTCAGTTCGGCCGTATAGGAACCGGCGGTCCCGCTGATTTCGCCGATGGAAAGATTCATTCCCCGGAGGATGGAATTCTTGGTGGTTGCACGATAGTGCTCGGCAATCGTAGTGGTAACAACGCTTCCGCTGATACTTGCACCGTCAGCATAGGGATACACGGCATAAAGAGGATTGCTCCCGCTGGTGATTTCGCCCTCAAAGGAGACCGAGGCTCCTGCTGACGCATTTTCAAAATCGTTATTATCTCCGGCGCTGTCAAATACGGAGATATGATCGTTTTTATTGAAACGGATGGTTTCAATTCCGTAAGTCTTGGTTTCTTGATTGCCGGCATTGATAGTAATCTTCTCCTTAGCAACAGAGGTGGGCTGGGTAGGTTCCTTAGAGCAGCCGGCCGCTATGGAAGCAGCTGCTATGATGGCGATAGCCAGATAAAACTTTTTCATAATCATACTGCTTTAAAGGTTACCAGACAAATTGTTCTTCTTCGGCTCCATAGCCTTCATTGCTGAAATTCGCGTCTACGGCAGAGGCGCAGACAACTTCCCGTTGCAGTGTAATAATTAGCTGCATGCGAGGGGGTTCATAAGTGTGTTTTTCCATACTTTTTATTGTTTGTTGAAATAATTAATCCATAATAGGTCGGATAGGCAGACCATAGCAGCGGTTCGCGCTTCCGGCAATGGTAACGGCCGTCCCCGAGAAGGTCGGGCGCCAGGCCTTCAGGGCATCCGTATGTAAGTCGGCAGACCAATAATAACCGTTTGTGATAGCAGAGCGGAATTCGGCGTTGAGGAAATATCCGGCTGCCGGAATGAAAATATATTTGCCTTCATAGTCCCCCTTGCCTTCTACCTTGTAACCGGTAACGCCGCCGAATTCAGTGTTCTCAGCATTCTGCCAAGTCCACTCGCAGTTGTTGTAAAGAGCGTTCCAGTCGGCTCTCGTCGGTGTCCTCCATCCTTCTCCCAAGATTGCCGTAGCTGCATCATCTCCAGCCTGTAAGGCTTTCAGTTTGTCGGTGGAATTATACTTGTTGTAAGTAGTCGTACTCTTGTAATAAGGAGCATTCTTGATTTTATATCCGTCAAAAGCGGCATCTGCGCCATATTTGGCGGCTTCTGCTTCCGTCAAATCAGTACGCTTCTTGCCCCAGGTTACAGTAACTGAATAACCGCCATTGGAAGGTCCTGTCCAGGAAACAGACTTGTACATAGGCTCGGTAGCACCCCAGGCGAAGTAGTCCCCATAATTCCAGGGATTCTCAGCGCCGAGGTTACAGACGGCCCACTTGGGTCCATCGGCATAGAGCTGTATCTCTGTCTCTGCAGCGGGTTTTCCTTTCTGGGTTACGGAGCAGGAGCAGAAGACGTCTTCTCCAATGGAAATGGTAAGTTCAGCGCTGCGATCCTCTTCGCTTTCATTTGCCGTCTTTGATGAAAGTGTAACCGTCGCTATACCATTACCCTGAAGTTGACTGATTTCAAGCCAGGAGGCAACCGCTTCGCTGTAGCCTTCGATAATCCACGGCAAGAGTGCGGTTGAAGGGGTAATGACAATTGAACTGCTTTCCTCAGCGGAGCTTTCGAATACAACGGATTCGGGGGCAACGCTGATGCTGATTGCGGGTTTCTGACTGACATGCAGGATAGAGGCATTGACCCGATCGAGACGGAATGTCAGTTCTGCCGTGCGGGTCTCGGTTTCCGCTCCAGCGATGAGAGTTGTGAGAGTAATGGCTGTTTCTCCACTTCCTTCGACGGCCGATATGTCGAGCCACTGCCTTACTTCATCAGTATACCCTTCGAGGGTCCACGGTTTGGACGTCAGGACGTTTATCACTTCGCTCTCTCCTTGAGCTGAGCCGAGACGCACACTCTCCTGGGACAGGGAAATGGTACGGGCAGGGTCGGAAATCTGTTTGATGCAGAGTTTTGCCTGGGGTCCCTTCTCTATGGCAAAAGTAAGCGTGGCCACCCTGTCTTCATGATAAGGATTCGTTTCTTTCGTGGAGATATGAATGGTTTCATTTCCGTCTCCGGACTTTTTGTCGACGGACAGCCAGCCATCAAGGGCATCGGTCCATCCGGTCATTTCCCAGGCGGCCGATGATGTTATTTGCACATCATAACCTTCTCCGGCTTCGGGACCAAACTCGAGAATCTCGAAAGACAGGGAAATCTCCTGCTGGTCCTCATGCCGTGACGGCTCGTTCTTCTCCTGGCACGAGAAGATGGCCAGAAGAAATAAAGTAATCATGAAACTGTATTTTTTCATATCGCAGTATTATTGCCAAAATACTTCTGAAGGGTTCTGATCGCTGGGGGAGAGAGCTGTGTTGTAGGTCAGCTCGTCCCTGGGGAAGGCGCAGATAAGCCCTTTACGGACATCCGCTACCGCTTCCGGATAAATCTGATGATCGCCGTACTTAGGCTGGCCAAAGTGTGAACTGCGGTATCCGTCCACCGTTTTCCCGCTAGCGGTAAAATCATCCTGCTCGGGAAGATACAGGAAGGCATTGTGAGGTTTGGCGATGTTCTCCGAGAGCCAGGTGGCACCGAACCGGTGGGTATCATAATACTCATGGCCCTCTCCGCCGAGCTCGAAACAACGCTCCCAGAAAATCCGCGTAATAAGTTCTTCATTCGTGTTGAAATCCGCCGCATCCCAATCTGCAGGCTGGGTGGATTCTGTGCCTCTTGCCCGGGCAAGAAGTTTATTTACATACCCGACGGCCTCCGTCTTTTCCCCCAGATATGCGCAGGCTTCCGCCGCATTCAGGTAAACCTCGGCAAGACGCATTACATACAAGTCAGCATAGCCGTTTGTGGCATCGTAGCGCGGGTCCAGATATTTCTTCCAATAAGGCATGCACTGCTTGTATTCGTTGGAAGTAATATAAATGGATGCGGCATTCGGATAGCAGTTGAGCGGGCTTGTCTGGTTACTCACATATTTGTTGTAGATGAGCGCGGCGTCGAGGCGCGGATCATCGCACTTGACAAAAATGTTGGCGGCATTTCCCGAACCCATCGTGCCACCGTATGTTTCGCACCATTTCTGGAAATACCACCGGGTCGGGCGGATTCTCCCATAATTCTGGAAAAGAGACGTCCCGTTGATGTATGCCGGAAGGGAAGCCCCGGCAAGCGTAGAGCCGTCCACTTCACTGGTATTAGGAATTACAAAAATGCGTTCCAGCGACTCGAAATCGCTCAGATCTGTCCAGCGGAAAAGATCGGCATAGTTTTCTTCCAGGCGGAAGGGCGACTTGCTTTCATCCAGAACGGCGAGAGCTGCTTCCTTGGCGGCTTTGTATGCTTTTTCGGCTGTTTCGATGCCGTGTTTGGAGAAATCCGGTGTGACTCCGACCCAGAAATTATCATCGGGATGCGCCAGCAGGGAACCAATTGTAACATAGACTGTTGAGAGCATCGCCGTGGCGGCGTAATTGCAGATACGTCCCGAACTCTTCGCGTTGATGGCGAACTGCTCGTCATAACTCCTCACGTTGGCTTCCGCCCACTTGAGGTCATCGATGATCTGGTCGTAAACGAGCCAGAAGTCCACGCGCTTGCCATTGGCATCCGAGAGTGACTGGGCCGGTTCCAGATGCATGGGAATATTTCCCCATTGGCGTACCAGATAGAAATATGAAACGGCACGCAAGAAACGGGCTTCTCCTTCAATCTGGTCTTTATAATGCTGGTCCACGGGGCTGGACGGCAGTTCGTAAATCAGACGGTTGCAAAGTTGGATGGTCGCATAAAAATTTTTGAAGAGGTTGTACCCCTGGGGACTGGTCGAATACTGAGCGAAGGAGAGAAGCATTGTCCATCGTAGCTGCCCGTCCGAAAGCCTCGACTTCGGGCCGCCGAAATGGACGACGCCGGAGGCGGGGAACAGGAATTCGTGCATCGTGGTGGATGTAAGCCCCGTAGAAGTCCTGAGTTGAGCATAACAGCCGGTGATGGCGGTCTCCAGGGCTGCCTCTGTACCGTAAATATCCTTTCCTGAATAACGGGCGGGAGATTCTTCTTCAAGGAAGCTGCAAGATGCTACTGTGGCAATGGATAAAACCACGGATATAAGGTATTTAACTGTCTTAACCATATTGTGCTCCTCCATCTTGTCAGAAAGTAAACTTAAGGTCAAATTTGAAGCTTCGTGCTCCGGGATAGGATCCCATATCGGCGCCGCGCTTTTTAATATTCCCATAACTGTTGACATTGGGGTCCCATCCGGAATATTTTGTCCATACCCACAGGTTTCCGGCGGATGCGCCTATGGTCATATTCCTCAGGAATAGTGCTTTGTCTTTTTTCTGGAAGACAAACGTATAGGAAAGGGAAACGTTCGACAGTCTGAGGAAGGAACCGTCTTCAACATAGCGGCTGCTGGGCAGTTTGACATCCGCTCCACTCATCGCCCCAAGCGCGGGATACCAGGTATTGGTGTTTTCCGGAGTCCAGGCAGACGTGACGACACTGCGCTGAACGTTCCGGTTGACATTAGAAGTATTGGTATCCATCATCCGGTTGATGTTGTAAATGTCATTTCCATAGGAACCGATGAAATTTGCGGTAAACCGGAGTCTCTTCCAGGAAAAGGATGTATTGAACCCATAGGTGAAGTCCGGATTCGGATCTCCGATAATGGTTCGGTCGCTGTCGTCGATTATGCCATCCTCGTTGAGGTCAACGTAATTGACGGCTCCAGGTCCACGGTATGTGTTTCCGTCACCGTATGGGACCCCGGTTTCGCCCTCCTGAACCAATCCGTCACAGAGAAGCCCATAGAACTGAGACATCGGTTGCCCCTGGACAAAAATGTTCAGGGTGGATTTCAGGACATCTCCCGATCCGATGATGTCACCGTCAAAATATTCAACATACCGGCGGTTCCCCGGTGAGAGCCAGATGTTTCCGCTACTGGTTCCTGCAGGGTTGATCGATAGGATCTTGTTTTTGTTGAGAGAAAGATTCCCTCCGATCGTCCACTCAAAATCATTGATCTTGAGCGGCACGGCGTCTACCGTGAACTCCAGACCCTTGTTTTCTATCGATCCCATATTAACAAACGGACTCTGAAGGCCGGCGGAACCTGCAATCGTCGGCTGCTGAAGGAGGTCTTTCGTCTTTTTGTAATAAGCTTCGGCCGTGAAGGTGAGCCGCCCCTGCCACAGGCCTAAGTCGATGCCGATATTTGTCTGTTCCGTGGTCTCCCACTTCAGGTCTTTGTTCGGGAAATTTTTGGTCATCGTTACCAAAATCTTCTGGGCATCGGCTTCGTGGCTGGGGAAGTATCCGGTAGTATAGTTGACCGTCGTGGCATAAGGCTGTGCGGCCTGCTTGCCGACCTGTCCCCATCCGACGCGCAGTTTCAGCATCGAGATGGTTTTTACCTTAAACCATGGCTCCTGATTGATTCTCCAGGCGGCGGCGAAGGAAGGGAAATTCGCCCACTTGTTTTTGCCGGCGAAACGGCTGGAGCCATCAATACGCCAGGTCGCCGTGACGATGTAGCGATCCCGATAATTGTAGATGCCTCGGACAAACCAGGACATCATCGTGGATTTTGTCTCATCAAACGTAAACCAGGAATATGCGGCCGAATTGAGGGAGTGTTCCTGCGCTTTCCATTCGTCTATATTGATTCCTTCTGTTGTCTGGGCTGATAATCCGTCGTATGACATGGACATTCCCAGTGTCGCATTGATGCTATGCCTGTTGCGAAATTTCCGGTCATAATTCAGAAGCGAATCCCAGTTCCAATTGAGACGTTCTACCGTACCGATTGCAGCGGTGGCGCCGGATGCATCCCAGGAGAGGAGCGCTGACTTGAACTTGGCCTGCTCCGTAACTCTGTAATCGGCTCCGAACTGGGTATTGAAAGTCAGCCCTTTAATGATGGTCGCATTGAAATAAACGCTGGGGTTGATGCGGTATTCCGTTTTATTGTTGGTGAAGCCTGTGAGCCAGCGGTCCGGACCGGCCATATAGGTTTTGTCGTCTGTATCAATGTCGATGTAATCCCCCTCATCGTCGGTTATCTTTTTATATGTGTATGGAGCAGAAGATACCATGCTCCTCATAAGCGAAGTGGCAGTTGTCAGTGTTCCGAAAGAGGCACCCTGGGTAAGCTGGGACCGGAGGAATGAGGCGGACAATTTCGCCCCCACCTTGATGGAACGTCCCAGCTCTCTGTCCAGATTCAGTCGTGCCGTGTAATTCTGGAACCCCGTATTGCGGATGATGCCCCTCGCATCATTTACACCTACCGAGAAAAGATAGTTTGTCTTCTTGGGCTTTCCGGAAACGGACAGATAGAAGCGCTCGCTGACCGTGTTCCGCATTACGTAGTTCTGCCAGTCTATAGGGATGATGCGTCCGCTCGTAATGGTCGTCAGGCGTGTGGCGGCGTCGGAGGACATCAGAGGGCTCAGCGTCTGGCTCTCCATCGCCAGAAGGTAATTCACGTAGTCCTCATAGGACATGATGTCCATCTTCTTGTAAGGGGTCAGTACATCCAGACCGAGAGAAACACGAATTCGGGGTTGATCCGTATTGGCTTTTTTTGTCGTAATAAGGACCACACCATTAGCGCCCTGAGAACCATAAATGGCTGTTGCGGAAGCATCCTTCAGCACTTCGATGGAGGCGATATCCTGGGGGTTGATTCCCATAAGACCGTTAGTCTCTTCATCCGAACCGCTGTTGTCGGCTCCTGAATGTGCGGTCAAAAGACTCATTGATGTCCCGGTATTCATAATGACTCCATCCACGACATAAAGCGGATCTGTGCTGGAGAAGGAACTGGCTCCGCGGATTTGTACCGTGACCCCGGCGTCCGGTGACGCACTGTTGTTGATAATGTTGACTCCGGCTGCATTGCCTTGAAGCAATTGGTCCAGACTTGAGCTCTGTGCGCTTTCCATATCGTCAATCTTGACGGAAGTTACGGAGCCGGTAAGGTCGCTCTTGCGCATGGAACCATAACCGATGACAACGACCTCTTCCAACTGTTCGGCGTCATCTGGCAGGACTATGTCTATCTTCGTGCGACCGTCAATATCAATCGTCACGGTCTGATAACTCAAACAGGAGAAAACCAATTTTGGCTTTGAGTCGGATGGCGTAACGCTAATCGTGTAGTTCCCTTCAAGGTCGGAGACCGTACCCGTAGCAGTATTTCCTTCTACCATGATCATCGCTCCCACTACGGGCTCGCCCTTCGTGTCACGGACTGTCCCGGAAACCACAATCTTTCCCTGGGCAGAGAGTATTACGGGGAAAAGAATAAGTGCTAAACTGAAAATGATTCGTTTCATAGCAGGGAACCTTTAAAATTTTGCACTGATTCCAAGGATAAGACTCCTGGAAATCGGGAACGAGCCGTAATCTGTACCGGCTGACCTTGCATCGACTCCATAGCAATTAACATCCGGATTCCATCCGCTGTAAGTGCCGGCGGTAAAGAGGTTGGTGGCGCTGAGGCTTATGCCAAGTGCCTTGATCCAGGTCCGCTTAAACGGAATTTCATACATGGCAGAGACCCTTGAGAGCCTCAGAAAATCACCGTTTTCTACATATGAGGTTGAGAGTAGTTGCTTTCCATCTCCGAAAAGCCGGGACAAATTGGCGATCTGGTGCCCGGCGGCACCATCAAACTGTATGTCCAGCGTAAAATTCTCGACGGAGAATTTCGTTCCGAATCCTCCGTAGAGTTTGGGGATAGAAAAGCCGAGAGGGACTTTGTCCGAATCCGTCAGTTCTCCGTCCCCGTTAAGGTCCTCGGGAGATCCGTCAGGATTTTCACGGAATCCTGTTATGGTGGCAACGGACATTCCGTCCATCTTGTTTTGGTTTATACTCAGATTTCCCCGTACGACCCACGAAATGAGTCTGTTGCGGAAGATTTCGGCCTCTGCGTCGAATTCGAATCCGGTATTTTTCAGGATGACGGAATCTGAGGACAAGACTTGACCATGGTGGGCTTTTGTCCAGAAGTTCCCGCTGTGTTTCCCAAAGAACCAGACATCAAAATCATCAGAGGTCGTTTTATGGTACCACTTTGCAGACAGGAAGATCCTCTCGCCCCAGAATCTGGTCTGCAGCCCGACATTCCATTCGTTACTGTTGATCCTTCCGAGTCCATCATAATAGACTGCGGTGCCAGGTATTGCCTCCGGATAGTTTGTCTGATATTTATACAGCAGTTCGTAGGGGATGCTTATTTCCTTGCCGGCCTTGCCCCATCCTGCGGTCAGTTTCAGGTCAGAGACAAACGCAGTATCAGGCAAAAGAATTTTCTTAAAGTCAGTAAACAGGGAAGCGGCAGGGTATATCATCGGCTGATTCCCATATTTGGGGGAGAAGTCAACACGGACGAAAGCCTTTATCCCCGCATAGGAGTTATAATCATAAGCAGCGCTCAGATAAGTGCCTGCAAGAAGATGGCTACGGGTAAAACGATAAGGAACACTCCGGCTTCCGGATGCGTGAACTCCATGAGCCCGTAAATAAGGGAGTTCGAAGCTTGTTCCATTGATGACGCCATATTTATTATAGTATCCATTGACGTCTCCGGAGATATTCGCTTTCAGATGGTGACGAGATGCAAAATAACGGTTGTATTCAAGGTTTACCGATGCATTGGCGTTCAGAAGGGCGGAAGAAAGAACGGAAGCCGCTCCTGCGTTTTCTTTTCCGAAGGATGTCCCTTCTCCATACCAAATATATCGCGTGTTGTTTTGGAAATCTGCTCCCATATTGACCCTGAGAGACAAAGCGTGGGAGAGTTTGATATTGACAAAGGCCGAGATTAGGGCCCTGTAGTCTTTTGTGTCATCATCATAGTCTTCCACCCATCCGGTTTTAGTATCATCCGGGAAAAGTGAGGGGTATCTCTCCAGCATCATCAGTGACGGCCTCCCGAAATACGCGGCTCCGGCCGCACTGCTCTGTTTGCCGACCGTAAGACTGCTGTTGAGCCCAAACTGGATAATCGCGCTTGCCTCGGAGCGGAAGCCCAGAGAAATTCCTCCGAAATCACTCTTGCTGTGGCGGTTTGAGTAATCGTTGTGACGGAAATACCCGGAAACGTTATATGATGTCTGTTTGATTTTCCCTCCAATCGAGGCGGAGTGGTTATGCCCGAAACCGCTGAAATTCCATGCCAGGTTGGAGCGGATGTTGATGATCCTTTCTTCTGCCGGCATCCGGGTGGATATAAGAATGACGCCGTCAGCCCCTTGAGCGCCGTACAATGCGGTCTCGGAAATATCCTTGAGCACGGTTATGCTCTCGATGGTATACGGATCGAGAAAGGCCAGATCATTCAGGCGGGACGTGTAACTGAGCCCGGAGTAGTCAGGGATAATATCGCCCTTGCTTGTGACGCCCCCTCGTTGCCAGAATGCATCAATATTGTCTTTAGGACCGTTCCCCAGCATGACCCCGTCGACAATCCACAAGGGCTGGCTGTCTCCTCTGAGGGCGTTGAGCCCGCGGATTTGGGTGCTGATGAAGCCGTTGGGGTTACCGTCGGTAAGGGATACTCTTACCCCGGAAATGCGACCACGAAGAAGGTCTGCTGGGGACTGGGCTGATTGTCTTCCGATATTCAGCGTGTCTGTTACGGAGTCCTGCGCCCATATCGGACCTCCGGCAAGAAACAACAGGAGAAGTGCGATGAATCTTTTCATAATCCTTGTTTTATTGCTTTTGGTAAATCAGGCACAGGTCCTTAATGCTCAACGCCGCGCCGAAACTATCGTTGTTCATCCGATAGGCCACTCCGGGTTGGGTACCAGTAAGAACTATTTCCTGCAAATCATTGATATCTTTTGTCACATAATCCAATTCGGACGTCGATCGTTTCTCCCCGCCGCTGATAATTTGGGAGCCGTCAGCGGTTCGAATACTGAATGTCGTCATCAGAAGAGCGGATGATTCATATAAGACCCGGGTAAGTTTCATGCCTTCTATGGCCGGGAATAAGATGTAATCGTTCAGAGACTTACCGACCATCCATCCTTCGCGCCGGCCGTTATACCAGACGCCGGCGGAAGTCCCGTGCATAGTAAACGTGTACAGGCCTTTCTGGCATGCTAAATCTACTCCGGCCCAGGTCCTTTGTGTCGCCGATCCCGGGACCATCTCCTGCTCTGGAGAGGAGAACTGCCACTCGGCGGCTGTATAAGGCATATAGGTCTTGGACGGATCAGTATATGTAGCATTGTAAGAAGGATCGTAGTCCATAAAATGAAGATGCAGGCTCCCTTGCTGTGAAAAACTTACCTGAATATCTTCCATCCCTTGTCTTTTGATGGTAATGGTGGCGTGTTTTTCCGCCACATCGGGATCCTCCCCGTGATCGGCGATGAAATTGAATCCGCTGATTGTGTTTTCTCCGGATGAGGGTTCCAGGCGGGCATTTGAGAAGGTGCATTCGGAAATTTCTGCGGACCAGGCTTTGTTGGACCGGAGAGGGATGTTGATGACACCGGCAAGGGGACTCTGTTCCTGATCGACTTTCCCTTCCAGAAAGAAGAATGGGACTGCCTGACTTTGGACAAAGCCTATCACGGCATCCGGGCACCCCTCGGCTTTAACCTTTAAATGTGTCGTCCGCCCTCTCTCGTCGTCAAAGTTATACGGGAAAGTAACCTTTATGCTTCCTACACCATTGCCTTTTGAACGGGAGATCTCCACTGCAGATGAACTCTCTTCGATTTCGGCTGTCCAGGCGGTGTTACATCTCACAACAACCGTGCAGGTGTCTGCGGCATAGTCAATGAATAGTGGATTCTTGTCCGCTTTTGCGACAAGAACAGGGGAGAATCCGCTTTGTTCTACCGGAATAATAATCGGGCTGCTCTCTTGTGCATACAGGCGAAGGCTCGCGTTACGGACTGAGGCCTCCGTGTTACGAAGAGCGCTTATGATAAGCGTGTCTTTTCTCAGAATACCGGCTGTATTGACTGACTCCACTTCGTTGAGCCATGCCCAGGAAGAAGCGTCATCACATTCAAGGACAGCTCTCCAGGAGCGGGAAGATGACACGATGATTGTGTCTGAAATCTCGTCAGACAGACCTTCGGATGGCGCTGCCGTCAACACGTTGTCCGAAGGAAGAACAATGCTGGTTTTGTTCGCGTCAAAAGAAGCGGCATCTCCATACTGAATCTCCGGCAAAGATGCCGTACAGGACGGTAAAAGTACCGCAAAGAGGCAAGGAATAGCTTTAATGTTCATTTTTTACGCGGATTACATCACAAAGCTATCTTTTTCACTTTATAACCGCGTAAAAAAACAAATCAATTATTTATAATTTCTCGTCACATCCGTTGGAGGTACTCCAAAGGCATCTTTAAAGCACTTTGAGAAATACGATGCATACGTAAAGCCAACCTTGGAAGCAACTTCAGAAACGGTTAGATTTCCTTCTTCCAGAAGCTCTTTGGCAACGCTCATCCGTTTCTCTTTTATATAGTCGATGGGGGTCATGTCTATCAGTGTTTTCATCCTTCGCGTGAGCGTCGAGCGGCTCATGAATAAACCTTCGGCCAGGGCATCCACGTTAAAGTTCTCATCTTCAAGGTTTTTTGTTACATATGTTTCCAGATTGCGGAGGAATTCTTCGTTCTGTTTCTTTTTAAACATCGCGGCCTCTTCCTGGCGCTTCCGCTCTTCCCATCTATAGACCAGAATGACGGAAGAGAACAAGACCATTAAAAATGCGCATGCGATGAGCGCGATTCCAATGGCAGATCCCCAGAATGGCGGTTCGATGACCACTTTAATACTATTGTGACCGGATATTTTAAGTGTATATGTGCCGGGAGGGACCGAATAAAAATTGGACCGCATTGTCGAAGAGAAGTCTCTGTTACGCTGATCTACCCCTTCCAATATGCAATATGCCGGTCCTGCATTCCATCCGGGTTGTGAAAATGACAGACTGAATGAGTTTTGGGATGCAGGCAGGCGGATCACTTTTGTAATGTTGACATTTCTGTCTATACCCCATTTGTTATCTGTCGGGTAAACGGGCTTTCCGTCGACGGTCAACTCCGTAATAATTGTAGGTGTGTTTTCCTGAGATGCAAAAAGAGTGGGGGATATCCGTACAAAACCATCCCGAAAACCAAACAGCATCGTGCCGTCTTGGAGTGCCAAGGCGGCTTCGGAAAAATTCTCGTTGAGCAGTCTGCTTCGGGAGAGAGGAACTGTTGTCACCTTTTTCCCGTTGATGTCAAATATGGCAATTCCGGAAGTTGTACCGAGCCAGAGCTTTCCTGTACCATCAGACAGTGCGGACATAATGGATGCCACCGGAAAGTGCTCCGTGTTAGAGCGGTCGAAATGCTCGAACCGGGATGAAAGGTCATCAAAATGATAGAGAACACCATCTCGTCCGGTTACCCATATACCAAGCCGCTTATCGGTGTAAACGGATGATTTCATCTCACCCGTGCCATATTCTTCTTCGTTCAGGAAATAGGACTCTTTTTGTGATAATGAATTTGGATCGAACCTGAATACTCCTGCCGAGAAGGTGTCACACCATAACAGCCCATGAGCGTCTTCCGCCATGCTGACAATCATCCCTTTATCCTCCAGGGGCAGGCGTAATTCCATCGTGTGCTTTTCCCGGTTCCACTCATAGAGCCCGCCAAGGGCTCCTGCGAAAATGCGGCCGGACGACATCCGGAAGATCGTTTCCACCCGATAAAGTTCAAACTGCTCAAAACTACCGGAAGATGGTTGTATTTTGTAAAGCTTGTCCTGGGAACTGGCCCAAAGATTTTCACCATCGGCACAAACCGAGAGAATCCTTTTGGCGGACAGCCCTTTCGGCCCTTTGCTCAGCAGATTGCTTGCCGGGTCATAGCGGAGCAAGCCCATCGTCTGAGTGGCAACCCAGACAATGCCGTCAGAAGTCTGTGCAAATCTTTTTACGATGGAGGACTGTAAGGATTCGCCTGTATCGGTCTTGTAGATGGGCCGGCATCCCAGTTTTACGACATCGGACACATAGACCCCGCTATTTCTTGTCCCTAGCCAGATATTCCCATCCTTGTCACACATTACGGCTGTCAGGTAATCTTCAGGGAGGGAATACCGGTCTTCCGGGTCGTGCTGAATAAAACGCAGCTCATCGTCCGAGACGTCGTATCTAAGAAGTCCGCTGGATGTGCTGATAAATATATTCCTGACTCCATCTCCGGCGATGCTGGTCGGGCGCTGATCGGGTAATCTCGTACTCGCAGAGTCCTTTTTTATGCGAAGAGATATATACGATATCGGAATTGTACGGATGGGGCAGGACTGCAGTCAAATCATCCGTCGAAAAGAATTCAGGATTATGCTCCGGGAAGATGGGCTTCATTTCACCATTATCATAGATATATAATCCCTTCAAGACTGCGGATACGAACAGCCGGGACAGACCGTCGTATCGGATTCTCTTGGCCGTATTGTCAAATCCATCCAAGGTATGCTCGACGATAGGTTCTCCTGCTCTACAAGAGAGGAGCCGTCCAAAACCATCATCAAACCAGATTTCTCCATCCGGGCTGCTGCTGATGCTTGTGATATAAGCAGGAGCAGGACTCTTACTGTCTGATAACTTGGGAACACGGAAGCAATCCCCCTCATAGTCATAATAGCAGATTCCGTGGGAAGTTCCTATCCAGATATTTCCATTTTTATCTTCTTGAAGACAGGTTATGAAATTAGATGTCAGTCCGAATGAGGCTTTATCAATCGCTTTGGTCCGGAAACCATCGTACCGGAGAAGCCCCATCGTCGTTCCGATCCATATATAGCCATTGCTGTCTTGTGTAATGCAACGGATGCCTTGTCCTGCAGAGATCCCTGTCGCATCCGGGAAGTGCCTGAAAAGATATTCCGATCCTCCGGGAGCTGCTGTGAGATCCGTCACGAGTGACAGGCCGAACAGCACGACAATGAGTCTCATGGTAACGATCTTAAGTTTCAAGGCCATCGATTTGTTATCTTTGCTCCATTTCTTCTCCGGAGATTCCCGAGCAAATATAATCAATATTTCCCATCCGCGGTTTCCTTGGTAGTGATTTCATCAGATTCGCCCCGCCTTTTTTTATCGTGACTTCTATCGATTTCACGCCGATACACTTCTTGATCACATACAATATCACGGCGAAGTCGTCCCGCAGGCCTTCTGTGCAGCGCATAAGCTCCGTCACTTTTTCATCCATAATGTGCGTGGAGATGGAATGGTATCTACGTAGATCAATATGAAGCTTTAGGCGAGAGAATTCTTTTTCTAAAAGATGGGCGTGAATATAACGGGTTCAGTTGTTTCTGTTACTTATTTTTTTGTCATTTTTGATGTTGCAACTTCGGCCGCAACCCCGTCCGCTGTTCATGGCGTGCAAGGTGTTTCCGGGAGGAAACGCAGATGGGTTTTGGACCACATCTGCACTCCTTGCACTTTCCGCTTAGAGGGGAACAGGTAGCTCTGTCAATACCTTGTTGTTTTATTGAAGAATTAACAAATGCTCAACAAGTTATTGACTTGTTAAATCATTGGTCCAATGATTTGTTGTATTGCGAAAACTCCTTGTCTTTCCGGATGGCGCCGGTCAGGAGTTCGACGATGATTTCGCTCCTGGAGTAACGCCTCCGATCGTGCTGCGTCCGGAAGAAACAATACGACTCAAGCAGGTCGAAATCTTCCGGATTCCGGAAGGAGAAGGAGACGGTCTGACAGGATGAAGGATCGTTCCCTTTATCTGTGCTTCTCGATAAGTGGTCAGCTTTCTTCTTTAAGGGTGTCCCGTTTTCGTCGGTGTCGTGCCACTGGCCGTCGGGAGTCTGTACCTGATAAATGATACCTCCCTGGCCGTCGGGAATCTTGAAAACTCTCAGTGCCATAAAATACTTCTTTGGGGTTATTGGTCTAATGATCGATAGCTGCTTCGGGAGAAGAAGACCCGGGTATAGGACTCTTTGATCCTGTCCATCACCCGCTCCCCGTATCTCTCCAGGAGTTCTCCGTTGTCGCAATTGCTGGACAGGACGGTGATGCGCCGCCGGTCATAGCGGTAAACAAGGATGTCCTGCAGGGGAGTGCACCTGTTTCCCCAGACGACAGCGGTTTTGTCTTCTGCCCCTACTTCGTCCAGCAAGAGGATGTCCACATTGCAGCATAGGTTGTAGAGTGAGATGTCCGAGGGCGGTCGGTTCATGTCCCGGATAAGCATGGCCGGGGTGGTGAAGAGGATCCGGTCTGAGGTCCTGTCCTTCGAAAACAACTCCTTCAGGCAGATCAGAATCGTGGTCTTGCCGTTTCCGTATTTCCCATAGAGCAGCAGCCCGTCCCGCTGGGGTGAGAAAAGCCACAGCGCGGCATAGTCGATTGCTGTAAGCGTCTGCTCGTCCCACAGGATAGTTTTGCCCCGGGATTCGACGAGGGCTTTGTATCTGGTGGACAGGAAGCTTCTCACGGTCTGGATATCGGGCTTTATGCTCCGGAACTTAGAGACGGGAAGATCCGTCGAATTCTTTTTCTGCAGCTCCAGGACCTGTGCAATCTTCTCCTTGAGGCTTGATTCTACTGACATAACCGGGTTTATTAAATATCATTATATCATCATCTTCATTATGATGTGACTTTTTCGCACAGGGCGATGTGACTTTTTCGCACATATCGGTGTGACTTTTTCGCACATAGTAACAGCAGGTGTTCCCGGGCTTGTGCCGTTCCGTGGATTTCTCGACGAGGCCCTTGTTTATTAGCGCTTGCAGCGCTCTGGAAACGCATTCGCGTCTGTAGCCGAGGTATTGCGCCAGACTGTTTTCGCTGCAGTACATTCCGGAGTCCCTCGAGGAGAAACTCTCGATGAGCGAATAGATGAGCGCTTCGCAACCCTTGAGGCGAAGACCGCTTCCGAGCACATAGCCGGGGACATAGATGCCGTCAATGTTCAGCATCAGTGTCTCGTCATCAGTCCATGTATTTCGCTCTTGCGGTACATGATCTTCCGCCCGAAGCGTTCCGGAATCAGATACCCGTCCTTCTCCCAGCGCCAGAGCGTTGCGTCGCTGACGCCGCCCAACAGGTTTTTCGCTTCCTTCTTGGGAATCAGTTCATCCTGTTCTTTTTGTGAAAGCATCTCCAGCGTGTTCGTCTGGACTTTTTCGCAGATGGCATCGGCAAAGCGAAGCAGGTCATCTGCCTTTACTTGTACAATCACGTTGGCGTGACTGTCTCCGATAATGTTCATAAATGTTTCCATATTTCCTATAAATTTAAAAACCGCCATCCCTTGTGGAATGACGGTTGCAAAACTAAATTAGATAAAAATGCGTTTTTTGCGTTTTTTGCGCGCACGCAAGCTACACAATCCTTTTCAGTGATTCTTTTATTCTTTTAATTTCATCTTCACACTCGTAGCTATTGGCGCGGGTGCCTTCTTCGTTTTCGTGAACGGCATGCTGGAAACTTCTCAGTTTCACATTTACCACCTCCGGATAATGACTAGATATATACTTGTAGAAGACGGACTGGTTTGGATCAATCATCAGGGTGTCCAGAAGTGCCGAATATAGGCAGGCCATCTGCCAGCTCTGATGATGAGTTTTTAGATACTCCACCACGAATGACTCGATTCCTTTAGGTGCTTTGTTGCGGAATGGAGACTTTGTCTCTGATGAAACATCAATTTGAGGATTATCCAAACCTCGTGCAGTCCCGGTGTTTCGGAAAATAATGGCAGAAAGAGCTCTATAGATAAAGAGTAGGCCGGCCCAGAGAGTCATGGCTATAACTGAAGACGCTATTGCAATAACGATACATAACGCAATGTGATTGCCTTCCGTCCAAGCATAAGCGCGTGAGAAAGAAACAATCCCGATTCCAATAAAAACGATGCAGATAATGAATGTAAAGAACGAGCGAATACCATTTCGCTTGTCCGCTTCAATCGACTCCATATCGATTGGTATAAATATGTCGAAAAAACTCATCTGCCAAACGTCATTGTTATCGAATACAAAGATAACAAAAACAAACGCTTTCAGAAAATCGGTGGGGCAACCGTGGGGCAAGAAAAATAAAAATGGCATCTGAAGTATCTCAGATGCCATTTTGAAGTGACTCCTACAGGATTCAAACCTGTAACCTCTTGATCCGTAGTCAAGTGCTCTATTCAGTTGAGCTAAGGAGCCGTATGGAAAAGAAGGGCCGTTTACTCGGCGGGAGTGATGACCATCTTCTTTTCTTTGATGCGGGCCTTCTTGCCGGAGAGATTGCGGAGGTAGAAGATGCGGGCCCTGCGGACCTTTCCTACCTTGTTGATCTCAATGCTGTCGATGAAGGGGGACTGGCAGGGGAAAATCCTTTCCACTCCGATGCCGCCGCTCACTTTGCGGACCGTGAAGGTCTTGGTGAAGGGGTCGGCGCCTTTCATCTGGATGACCACGCCTCTGAATTTCTGAAGTCTTTCCTTATCGCCCTCTTTGATTCTGTAGGTCACGGTGACGGTGTCGCCGGCCTTGAACTCGGGGAACTGTGCTGCCTTTCCGTTATCGAAAGTCTGCTCTGCAATCTTAATTAAATCCATTTTCTTGTCTCGTTTAGTGCAACGTTGCGCATAATTTCATAACGATCGCAAGAGGTTGCTTGTTTTTGGGACTGCAAAGGTAGCAATAAATTTTGAACCTGCAAACTTTTTTCGGAATTTTTTGCTATTTGTCGAACAGTGCCTTGTCTTCGCGGGTCAGATCGGGCTGGAAAGCGCTGCTGTCAGCGATGGATTCGATGGCTTTGCGCTCCTCGCGGCCGAGTTTCCGGGGGATCCAGACATAGATCTTGACGTACAGGTCGCCCGTTCCGCTTCCGTAGCCGCTGAGGGCGGGAAGGCCTTTACCGCGGAGTTTGACGACGGTGCCGGACTGGGTGCCCGGCTCCACATTGATCTTGTAGTTGCCGTCGAGGGCCGGGACGGAGATTTCTCCGCCGAGCATAGCGGTGGTGACGGGGATGACCTTGGTGTAGAAGAGGTTGTTGTCCCTCCGGCGAAGGTTGGCGTGAGGCAGTTCCTCGATGACGACCAGGAGATCGCCGTTGACGCCGCCCCGCGGGGCTCCGTGTCCGCCGCCCTGGATCTTGAGCTGGATGCCGTCTTCCACGCCGGCGGGAATCTTGACTTTGACGGTCTCCCGGCGGCGCTCCAGGCCGGTTCCGTTACAGCGGTGGCAGGGGTTGGATACGATCTTGCCTTCTCCGCCGCACTGGGAACAGGTCGTATAGGTTACCGTGCGGCCGAATATGCTGTCGACGAGCCTCTGTTGCTGTCCGGTGCCTTTGCAGGTGGGGCAGGTCTTGACGTCGGATGCGTTCCGGGTGCCTTTGCCGCCGCATTCGGAGCAGGGACGGAGCCGTTCGATGGAGATTTCTTTCTCGCAGCCGGTCGCTATCTCTTCCAGCGTGAGACGGACCCGCGTCCGGATGTCCCGGCCGCGAAGTACGCGCTCACGGGGCTGGCCGCCGCCGAATCCGCCGAAAAAATCGCCGAATCCGCCACCGAACCCGCCGCCGAATCCGCCGCCGAAAATGTTCTTGAGGAGATCGTCGAGACTGCCGAAGCCCTGGCTGAAATCGGGCCCGGGCTGACCGTCAACGCCGGCGAAGCCGAACTGGTCGTAGCGCTGTTTCTTCTCGGGGTCGCTCAGGACGGAATATGCCTCGGAGGCCTCCTTGAATTTCTCCTCGGCGGTCTTCTTCTCGGCGTCCGTGCCGTCGACCCACTTGTCGGGGTGCCACTTGATGGCGAGTTTC
The DNA here is from genome assembly GCA_900320545.1 of uncultured Bacteroidales bacterium. Taxonomy (GTDB): domain Bacteria; phylum Bacteroidota; class Bacteroidia; order Bacteroidales; family UBA932; genus Cryptobacteroides. Next base: position 22,308 of record ONSU01000024.1, read on the forward strand.
CGGTAGGCGGATTTGATTTCGTCGGCGGAGGCGCCTTTGGCTACGCCAAGTACCTCGTAGTAATCTCTTTTCTGTGCCATCGTCTTATGCTCCTACGACCACTTTGGCATACCGGAGAACCTTGCCGGAGAGGGTATAGCCCGTCTGCACGACATCGATCACCTTGCCCTTCAACTCCTCGGAGGGAGCGGGGAAAGTGGTTACGGCCTCGTGCAGCTCGGTGTCGAAATCCTTTCCTTTGGCCTCGATGCGCTCCAGGCCAAGGCTCTTGAGATATGCTGATAATTTATTGAAAATCAATTCTGTTCCTTCTTTTGCGGCGGCGCTGTCGGAGGATTTCTCCAACTGGGCGAGCGCGATTTCGCAGTCGTCCAGGACGGGGAGAAGTCCCTTGATGGTGTCGCCGGCGGCGGATTTGACGAGGGCGAGTTTCTCCTCGGCGGTCCGGCGGCGGAACGTGTCGAATTCGGCCATCAGCCGGAGGTAGTCATTCCGTCCGTCTTCGGCCTTTTTCGTCAGTTCTTCCACCTGTTTCTCCAGCCCGGTGATCTTCTCGTCCCTGGGATCTTTTTTCTCTTCATTCACCGTTTCGGTGCCTTCCATATGCTTTTTCTTTGCCATAATCTTTTTGTTTGCGCCCGGGCTTGCAGCAAATTGTTTGCCATCCTGCCAATGTATGACAAACTGGCAGACGGATAAAAAACATCCCGCAGGGGAGGGCCCTGCGGGATGCGAGAAATTATACAAGAGGGAGACTACTGCATTGATGTGACTTCAGCTTTAATATCATCAATCCTGGCATTGTTGTCAGAGTGATTGTTTGTGAACGTTATGTTAAACGATTCTATGCCTTCAGCAATTGTTACCGGGAAGGATTTTAGTGAATGCGATTTTCCCCAAGCGGAGGTTGTAGTTACTTTTGCCATAGATCCTATGGTAACGCCTTCTGTGTCAGAAGATAGTACCGTCGCTATGTCGTATTTGTCATCATTCATATTTGTGTATAAAGAGATAGTGACGGTTTTAACACCTTCACACGGAATCCCCGTCACTTTCCACCAACCACCTCCTTTAGCAAGAAGAAGGTTGGTCGGACTGGTCCCCCCGGTATATGCAGAAAGACTGCTTGCATAAACTAAAGCATCTTTATAAAGCTTACTAGAGGTCCCATTTTCAGAGTAGGTAACATTCCCGTTTTCACCAAAGACAACTGTTGATGCATCTGTACGTGCCTGATATGCAGATGGGGTGTCATTTTTCACGCCACCTTCCCAAGACTCAGACCAGAGAATCGTTCCAATGGTGATTACCCCGTCATCTTGAGGAACACCGGCCTGCGTGAGGGTGAACTCATAGCTCTTCGGCGACACGGAGGCGGTCGTGGACACGGTCACGGTGTAGGTGATTGCGCTGGAGCCGGTATTCTCCGGGATGGAGAGCGTCAGGATCTTGCTGGAGTTGCCGGAGGCGCTGTCGAGGGTGCCGCCTGTCGTGGAGGCCGTCCAGGCGACATTGCCGAAGACATACACCTGAACGGTGTGCGCGCCGGCAGACAGGCTTGTATTGCCCTGGAGGGAGGCCGTGAAGTACTGCTCTTCATCCATCGGATCGATGTCCATCCGGTACAGGACGACCGGCTTGCAGGAGGACGTGGAAGCGTAGCAGGAGAAGAGGTTGTTGACGGAACCGTCGGGGTTGGAGTTATTGTTGTACCGCATCTCCACCTGCGTGATACCGGGCTTCTGGCCGATGATCTTGGTGCCGGTGGCGTCGATGGTAATGTCGAAGGTCCCTGCATCGTCCTTGGCAGCTTTGGTTCGGAGGTAGTTGCCGCCGCCCGGGGCGTAGAGATAGCCGTCGTTGGTCTTGAAGGAGTACATTCCCGGGATGGCGCCTTCTTCGATGACCAGCTGCTGCACGGCGTCGCTGGGATTGTAAATATAGTTTTCTTCCTTGGCGATGTCGGCGGCCGAGCGGTTGTTGCCGTTCTGGGTGGAACCGAGTGCCTTCTCGAGTTCGCCGGCGGAAACGACGATGACCTTGTCGCCGAAGTAGAGCTCATCCTTGCTCGTGACAAGCTTGTAAACGACGGGCGCCTGGATGGCGATGCCGGCGAGGTCCACGGTCAGTTTCTTGATGCTGCCCGGGGTGAGCTTGCGGTCGGCGGGGAGGGTGATCTCCTTGGTCAAGGTGCCCCTGTCGGTGCTGATGACAAATTTCAGGGTGGCGCCGGACAGGTCTGTGGGCGCCAGCGCGCACCAGACGTTCTCCAGCGATTCGGTCGCGATGCTGACGGTCTTGCCGGTGGCGTTCTCTGCGATCGTGGCGTCTTCGAGGTTGAAGAACCAGCGGCCGACGATCGGGGTGCTGGACGTCACGTTGACCGCGCTGACGGTAGCGCCGTTAAGCGCCGCGTTCGTGAATGCGAGGTGCAGGTAGGCGGACGCGTGCTTGAAACTGAGCGGAATGTCCGTGTCCGGAAGTTCGGTGAAGGTCTCGGATACGGCGTAGATGATCTGGGCGTTCTCGTCCGGGGTCGTCGCCGTCGAGGTCTGGCCGGCCGGGAATTCGATGTTCAGGGTCTTGTTGGTCGCGTTGACCGACTTGACGACGGAATTGGGATAGAAGGCTACGAACGTGTAAGAAGAAGCCGTGGCCGGACTTTCGAATACGGCCTTGAAGGTGGCCGTCTTGCCGTCGGCGGAAGGGGTGACGTCTGCGGCGACTTTGTCGCTGGAAGACAGGTTCAGGCTGATGCCTGCCTGAATGCCGACGTCGGTCCAGAGGGTAGGATACGTGGAACCGTCCGGCGTGCCGAATACGGTCCTGGTCTCAATGTCGGTGGCCTGGAAGCGGATGGTTTTCTGAGCCGCGGGGGTCTGGGAGGCCTCTTTCTGGCAGGCGGTCAGGGCAAGGAATGCCGCTGCGAAGGTGAAAATCAAAGACTTTTTCATAAGGCAGGGCATTTTAATAGGTCCATTCTTCTTCCTCGGCGTTGTCGATGGGCGCGCCGGGGAAATTGGCGGATACGAGGAAGTGTCTGTCAAACTGGCTGTTGAAGACACGTACGGCCGGAGCCGTGTAATAAGTTTTCATCTCCATATTAAAAGAGTGTTATTTGCGTTCGGCAAATATAAGGATTTTTGAAAAAAAGTGGATGGATTTGAATAAAATTATCGGAAATATCTTATATTTGATGCTAAAATATATTTATAAAAAAGGATAAGAAGAAATTTATGAAGCGATACCTTTCTATTTTATTCATTATTACGGCTTTTGCCGTGTCCTGCAACAAACAGCCGGCCGGGGATAACACGACTTCCGGCATCATTATCACCAAGATATCCCTTCCCTCCAGGATCGAGACAGAAGCCGGTGCCAACGTGACGCTGAACCTGCGCGGGGATACCGGGATCGATAAGAATGACAAGGTGGTTCTCCGTTCGGTTTCCAATAACAGTTTCGACTGTCCCATCGTTTCCGTCTCCGCCAGCAAGCTGGTCTTTACGATGAACCGGGATGTCGTGAACGGGAAATACTCGTTCTATATCGCCCGCGGAAGCGAGCAGAAGAAGGTCGGGTCGACTGAAGTGTTCATTATCAAGCATATAGACGTGACGATTCCCGAGGGGGTGAATATCTACGGCCTGGTGACCTGCGGAGACGATCCTGTGCCGGATGTGATCGTGTCGGACGGCTATGAGGTAACGACGACGGGAGCGGACGGCGTCTATTTCCTCAAATCCCTCAAGGAGAATGGCTATGTATTCATGACGATACCCGCCGGATACGAGGTGTCCTCGGACGGCATCCTTCCGGAATTCCACAGCGCTGTCAGCACGGATGCCAAAGTCGTGGACCGGGTCGACTTCTCTCTGACGAAGGTGGACAATGACAACTTCACGCTGTTCGTGCTGGGCGACATGCATCTGGCGAACCGCAATTCGACCACCTCGGACATGTCGCAGTTCGATACTTTCGCGGCCGACCTGAACAAGACCCTCTCGGCTACGTCCGGCAAGAAGTATATGCTTACCCTCGGCGACATGACCTGGGACCTCTACTGGTACGACAACAAGTTCGAATTCCTGAATTATCTGGGGCTTATGAACCAGAAATTCAAGAACATCCAGGTCTTCCACACGATGGGCAATCACGACAACGACATGAACGAGGTGGGGGATTTCGCCAAGGAATTCAAATACCGCAGGGACATCGCCCCGACCTACTATTCCTATAATATCGGCAAGGTCCATTTCATCGTGCTCGACGACATCGACTACAACAATGTCGCTGCCGGCAAAGACCATCGCGGCGAGTATGTCCTGGACATCACTTCGCGCCAGATGAACTGGCTCCGGAAAGACCTGTCCTTTGTCCCGAAAGGAACGGAAATCATCGTCTCTACGCACGCCCCGATCTTCTATCCGAATTCCAATTTCGGCTGGTCGTACAACCTGACTGGCGCCAACTCGACGGGAGAGGCCAATACGGCGGCCCTGGTCTCCGCCTTCAACGGCTACAAAGTCACCTTCCTGACCGGACATACCCACCGTACCTTCGTCTGTGACAAGATGTCGTCGAATAATTACCGTGAACTCAATGCGGGCTCGGTCTGCGGCGACTGGTGGTGGTCCGGCCATCTTTCCGGTGTCCTGATGGCCCAGGACGGCGCTCCGGCCGGCTACACCGTGATGAAATTCAACGGAGAGAACTTCGACTGGCAGTACCGCGCCACCGGGCGTCCGGCGGATTATCAATTCAGGGCCTATGACATGAACAAGGTCCGCGAGACCGTGAAGATGACCCTTGCGAACGGAAATGAACGCTTCCGCGACTATGTGAACGAATACAATTCCTCCAAATTCGCTGCGAACGACATTCTCCTGAACATCTGGAACTACGACGCCTCCTGGAACGTGAAGGTGACGGAGAACGGCAAGACACTCACGCCGGTGAAGGTATATACCTATGACCCCCTGCACGTCATCGCGATGTCCGCGAAGCGGCTGGCGGCTACGGACAATCCGAGTTTCATTACCGCCCCGTGGATCCACTTCTACCGTTATGCCACGTCTTCTGCGACTTCCACCATCGAGATCGAGGTGACGGACCGTTTCGGCAACGTGTCCCGCGAGACGATGACGCGTCCGAAGGCTTTTACCATTGCCAACTACAAATAACCTATTATATTAATACCACAATGATGAAATTGCTAAGAACGATTTCCCTGTCGGTGGCGTTTCTGTTCGCCGCGCTGACTCTCGGCGCGCAGAACAGGAGTGTCAGCGGCAAGGTGTCCGATGCGGGGGGGCAACCCCTCGTCGGAGCTGTTGTCATGCAGCAGGGAACGACCAACGGCGTGTCGACCGGGGCGGACGGATCCTATTCGCTCAAGGTCGCGGAAGGGGCGGTGACCCTCGAGGTTTCCTGTCTGGGTTATCAGACAGTACTTCTCGACGTCGCGGCCACGCAGGCGGTCGCGGACGCCGTTCTTGAAGAGGACAACATGCTCCTCCAGGAGACGGTCGTCGTCGGCTACGGCACCCAGAAGAAGGTCAACCTGACCGGCGCCATCACGACGGTCGCCTCGGATGACCTCGAGAACCGGTCGGCCCACTCCCTGACCAATATGCTGCAGGGTTCGGTCCCCGGACTCAACATTTCCACCTCCCAGGGCCAGCCCGGCGCGTCCGGCTCCCTGAACATCCGCGGTATCACCTCGATCAACGATGCGGACCCGCTGGTGCTGATCGACGGTGCCGTCGGTTCCCTTGACCGGGTCAATCCCAACGATGTGGAGTCGATCTCCGTCATCAAGGATGCGGCCGCCGCGGCCGTTTACGGTGCCCGAGCCGCCTTCGGCGTCATCCTCGTGACGACCAAGAGCGGAAAGGCGGAGGACGGGAAGGCCCGGGTCCGCTACAGCGGCCGTTTCGGTTTCGAGAAACCGACGACCTCTACGGACTACGAGACCCGCGGATACTGGTCGGTTTACACCGTCGATAAGTTCTGGAACAACGCCAATGGCGAAAACTACACCACCTACACCCACGACGATATGATGGAACTTCTCGCCCGCGTCAACGACGTGACCGAGAATCCCGAGCGTCCCTGGGTGATGGTCCGGGAGGACGGCGGTAAGGAACGCTATCTGTACTATGCCAATACGGACTGGTATCATTCGCTCTACAACGACATCCACCCGGTGATGAACCACTCCATCTCCATCAGCGGCGGCAACAAGTCCGTCAAGTATTTCCTCTCCGGCGCTTACGACCGCCAGCAGGGTATTATGAAAGTGCATCCGGACATCTACCAGAAGTACAATCTGCGTGCGAAGATCGATGCCAAGCTCAACCGCATTATGCGGATCAGCAACAATACCACCTTCTACAACTCGAATTACGACTATCCGGGCTTGGGAGATGTCAATGAGGGTATGGGTTATGCGGCCCGGCACGGATTGGCCTCCTTCCCGCTGCAGAATCCGGACGGAACGTGGACCTATATCACGGATTTCATCCGCAGCGACAAGTACAGAATCGCCAACGGACGGCATATCGCTTATGCCAGTGAAAATGTGAACGTCCAGCGGCGCACGGATTTCTCCAACACGACCGAGCTGACGATCCAGCCTGTCAAGCAGTTTACCCTGAAGGCGAATTTCACCTACCGCTTCTACCAGAACCGCAACACGCACCGTCGTCACGAATTCGATTATTCCTCGAAGCCCGGCGTCATTTCGCATTTCAGCAATACCGGCGCGTTCGAGGACTGGATGTCGGAGTCGGTCCAGACCTATAACTACAAGGCCGCCAATGTCTATGGTACGTATGAGGATACCTTCAAGGATGCGCATCATCTGACGGTGATGGCCGGTTTCAACTTTGAGACCAACCACCGCAAGACGGTCTCCGGCAAGGGCTATGAGCTCATTTCAGAGGAACTTTCGGATCTCGAACTCATCTCGACGACCAACAAGGCGCCGGAGGTGAACGGCGGACAGACCGAGTATGCCCTGGCCGGGTTCTTCGGCAGGGTCAACTATGACTACAAGGGCCGTTACCTGGTGGAGGTGTCCGGCCGCTACGACGGTACTTCCCGGTTTGCCACGGGGCACCGCTGGGGCTTCTTCCCGTCCGTGTCTGCGGGCTGGCGCATCAGTGAAGAGCCTTTCTTCGCCCCGGCCCGGAAGGTGGTGGACAACCTCAAGCTCCGCGTGTCGTACGGAACGCTCGGCAACCAGAATGTCAGCAATTACAGCTTCCTTCGCCTGATTCACTTCGAGACCTTCAAGAGCTTTACTTTCGGTGAAGGCAACACGATGGCCCGTTACACCACCATCGATCCTCCGAAGGCCTCCGACCTGACCTGGGAGGTGTCCAAGCAGGCCAATGTCGGTATCGATGTCGCTATGCTGGGGAGCCGCCTGCAGTTTACCGCCGAGGGGTATATCCGTGATACGGACGGTATGCTGACCAAAGGCAAGGATCTTCCTGCGATTTATGGAGCCGCTTCTCCGCAGATGAACGCCGCGGATCTGCGGACTATGGGATACGAGCTTTCCCTGACCTGGAAGGACAGCTTCAAGCTCCTGGGCAAGACGTTCGGCTATTCGATCCGCCCGACGCTGAGCCAGTTCAACACCAAGATCACCAAGTTCGACAATCCGACCCGTCTCCTGAGCGACTACTACGAGGGGATGACCTATGGCGAGATATGGGGATTCCGTACCGACGGTCTCTTCCAGACCGATGAGCAGGCTCAGGCGCACGTCGCCGTCGTCAACCAGGACTATGTCAACGGCCGTCTGGCCGGGAACTGGGGTGCCGGCGATATGAAATTCCTCGACCTCAATGGCAACGGTACCATCGATATTGGGGAAAATACCGCCGACAAGCCCGGAGACCGTGAAGTCCTCGGCAATTCCCTCCCGCGTCTGCACTATGGAATCACAGCCGCATTTGACTGGATGGGCATAGACTTCAGCATCTTCTTCGAGGGAACGGGCAACCATTACTGGTATCCGGACGGTATGTCCACGCCTTTCTGGGGACCGTTCAGCTATGGTTACCTGAGCTTCCTCCAGAAGGACTTCCTGCAGCGGTGCTGGTCCGAGGACAATCCGGATGCCTATTTCCCGCGTCCCCGCACTTACCTGGCATCCAACCCCAAGGGGCAGCTGGGCGTCGTGAACGACCGCTATCTGCAGAATATGAGGTACCTGCGTCTCAAGAACATCACAGTCGGCTACACCCTTCCGAAGAACTGGACCAAGAAGATCTGGCTCGAGCAGGTTCGTTTCTACTTCTCGGGCGAGAATCTCGCATATTGGTCGCCGCTTAAGAAGAATGCGCCTTACATTGATCCGGAGGCGGCCTATACCCGTCCCTATGCTTCCGCTTCGGATGATGCCGCTGTCCGTAACCAGGGCTATTACCCTTGGCCTTCTACCTTTATGTTCGGTATTGATATCACATTCTAAAAGGGAGAGATCATGAAAAAATATATCATATTGATAGCTGCCGCAACCTTGTCCCTGACCGCCTGCGAGGGCGTGCTGAACAAGATTCCCCAGTCCGAGTTCGGACAGGACGCCTACTTCCGCACGGCGGAGGATCTGCAGCTGTTCTCCAATACTTTCTATAACAACCTGCTGGACAAGACCCCGTACAGCAGCCAGAGCGATGTGTTCATCAACAGCAATCTCGACAACCGGATCCGCGGCGGCAGCAACCGGAACGGCCCCGAGTCGGGCGTTTCCTGGAACACCAGCGCCTGGAACGACATTAGGAAAATCAACACCCTTCTGGGTAACATCTACCGCTGCGAGGACGAGGATGCCCGCATCCAATATACGGCCCTGGCGAGATTTTTCCGCGCATACGTTTATGCCGACAAGGTCCGTCGCTTCGGCGACATTCCCTGGGTGGATGTGGAACTCGGATCCGCCGACGAGAAGCTGTACGCAGCCCGCGACAGCCGTGAATTCGTGATGGGCAAGATGATCGAGGACATCGATTACGCCATCGAGAACCTGCCCGAGACCAAATATGCGTATTCTGCCCGTGTCAACAAATATGCCGCCTTGGCGTTGAAAGCGCAGTTCTGCCTCTTCGAGGGAACATTCCGGAAGTATCACGCCAACGATGTGTACGGCGAGTCTTTCAAGGATGCCGAGCATGACTATACCTATTATCTGGAGCTGGCTGCCGAGGCTGCCTCCCAGCTGATGGAAAGCGGCCGGTATCGTATCTGGTCGACGGGAGCCCCCCAGGAGGATTACTGGAACCTCTTCTCTTCGACCGACGCCAAGACCGATGAAATCATCCTCGCGATCCATATGGACCAGGCGCTGGGCGTCAAGCACGACGCAACGGCTTATGTGATGTCGAACAATACGGGCCCCGGTATGACCAAGAAGATGGTGGATTCGTACCTGATGGCCGATGGAACCCGCTTCACCGACAAACCCGGCTGGGAACTGCTCGAGTTTGCGGATGAGGTCGCCGGACGCGATCCCCGCCTTGCGCAGACCATCCGCACTCCGGGTTATGTCTGGAAGGACGACAAGAGCGGCAAGAAGCGCGGGCCGGAATTCGGCAATACCATCACGGGCTATCAGCCCATCAAGTTCGCGATGCCTTCCGGTTACAATGCGGAATTCTCCGAGTCTTCCTACAACGATATCCCGGTTTTCCGCTATGCCGAGGTGCTTCTGAACTATGCCGAAGCCAAGGCGGAGCTCGGTACCTTGACGCAGGCAGATCTCGACAAGAGCATCAACCTGATCCGCGACCGTGTGGCCATGCCGCACCTTCAGCTGGAGGCCGCCAATGCCAGCCCCGATCCGTACCTCTCCTCCGAGACCTACGGATATGTGAATGTGACGGGGCCGAACAAGGGCGTCATCCTTGAGATCCGCCGTGAGCGGGCCGTCGAACTGTTTATGGAGGGAGAAGGCCGTTACTTCGACCTGATGCGCTGGAAAGAAGGAAACTGCTTCAACCAGCCGCTGCTCGGTATGTATATCCCCGGACCCGGTGAGTATGACTTCGACGGTGACGGCACCAAGAATTATTACTTCTATGTCGGCAACAAGCCTTCTACCAGTCTCAAAGCCTACAAGGTGGGCCCGGCGGATGCCTCGGACATCGATATTTATCTCTCCGGCTCCGAAGAAGGAAAGGGATGCATCGACGCGCTGCATACGATCCCTCACCAATTCAATGAGGAGCGGGATTATCTCTATCCGGTTCCTACCAAGGAGCGCAGCCTGAACCATAATCTGACCCAGAATCCGGGATGGGATGACGGACTGGATTTCTAATTTAACGGCTTCTATTATGAAAAGAATTACTTTACTGACAATATTGCTTGCGGCCCTGACGCTGATTTTCTCCTGCAAACAGGAGGAGAATATCGCCCAGGCCGTGATGGGCAGCGTTTCGGAGATGACCTTCTCCGCACAGGATGCCGAGCCGCAGATTCTCCGGATCGTTTCCGACGCGCCCTGGAAACTGGACGCCCCCGATTGGGTGACTGTGACTCCTTCCTCCGGGTCTGGAGATATGGAGGTCGAGGTGAGCGTCGATGATAATCTGCTGGACGGCACACCCGACGAGCCGCGCGAGGCCCAAGTCATTTTCGGCGGCAATACGCTGGCCAGCCGCTTCGTGCTCCGGGTCTACCAGGAAGGCGATGCCTACCGGAATGCCGTCCGGGCGACCGTCTCGGACCTTGGTGGCCTGGATGACGGCAAGGCGATGATCCTTGAGAATGCGACCGTAATGGCGCTTTCCTCCGCCGGCGGCATCATTACCGACGGTACGACGAACGCCTATGTGTCCGGCCTCGACAAACCGTTCCGTTCGGTCGTGACGATCCGCGGCTTTGCCGGCAAAGTCAACGGAATGCCTGCCGTGAAGGCCTTCGATGAAGCGAACGTGACGACCGAGGCCGATATCGCCCTTCCGGAGCCGACCGATATTACCGAAACCATCGGCACCTATCCGGCTTCCGCCATCGAGTATGTGACCGTCAGCGGCGAAATGGCCCTGGCGGCCGGCGGCGGATATGAGGTCGTCGTCGCACTTGAGGACAGGACGTACTCCGCCTATATGTATGAGGCCCCCGCTTCCCTGGGCGTTCCTTCCCTGAACGGTCACAACGTCAAGGTCAGCGGCTATTCCCTCGGTAAGAAGGGCGAACTTTCCTTCAACCTGATTCCGGTGGAGATCGTAGACGAGGGCGTCAATTTCCTGTTCTTCTTCCAGGACGACTTCTCCTGGCTCGCTCCGTTCGTGGAGGCTTCCGGCGCCGGAGACAGTGTCGGCAAGAGTGCGGACGACCATGCCATGAATGTCTATACTGCGAAAGGCCTCGGCGAAGAATTCCTGGCAGAGGTCGTCAAACACGGATATGAAGACCTGTTCCCTTCGGCCAGGGTTATCTATCTGCAGGACTGCTACCTGAAGTTCAGCAAGAATAAGAATGTCGATGGCATCAAACTGCCTCCGATGGACTTCCAGGGCGCGACGGCCGTGGAACTCTCCTTCGACTGGTCCGTCCACGTGGGCGGCGGCGGACCGGACGACGTGATGCTGGCGGTTGAGATCGAAGGCGAGGGCGTGTTCGAGAACGGAACCAAGATCAGTGACCCTGTAGCGCATACGATGAAGAAGGAAGGCTGGGCGGACGGCCCTCAGAAGTGGTCATGGAAGACCGAGACCTTCAAGATTTCCGGCGTCAACAACGAGACACGCTTCAAAATCCGTCCGACGACGTTTACCGGCGCGGCCGTGTCTTCAGACCTTTACAGTCGCTGGTACCTCGACAATATCCTCGTCGTCCCCGGCGAAGGCTTTACGCCCACGCCGCCGACACCTCCCGAGGGCGGTGTGACCTTCCCGGTCGTCTGGTCCTTCAAGGATGTCGGAGAGGACTGGGTGGAGGGTGTCGATTTCCAACTCCTCCAGCCGACCGGAGCCTGGGTAATGTCGGATACGCACGACGGCAAGATCATCCTCAACCGGGGCAGCTCCGTAGCTGCCAGCACCTTGACGTACAGGAACGAAGGGGCCATCGGCGTGCGCCTGCTGACGACGGGCTTCTATAAGGATGACTACTGGCTTCTGGAGGTGGACGGCGTGGAGAATCCCGCCGGCACCTACGGCGTCACCTTCAGCTCCTGCTCGTCCGCGGCCGGTCCGAAGTTCTTTGTCCTGGAGTACTCCACGGACGGAGGCAGCAATTGGACGGCGGTCAACACCAAGACCACATCGGAGAAGATGACGGACACTGCCGGAACGACACGTGACGTCACATACACCTATGCGCTTTCTTACACTTCCAATGCGGCCAATGAAGTGCTGACGGTCGAGGAGTCCTTCCACCTGCCCGCCCTTTCCGGCAAACTCCTGATCCGGGCCCGGGTGTGTGACACGATGGCCCTTGCGCGCAACAAGGAACTCAACGGACCCGACAACGGCGGAACCACCCGCATCGGCCGGCGTGCGGAGATATCCTTCGAGGCGGATTAAGACTGCTCTTTGACTGAAATGGAATGCCCCTTACGGATGCGTGAGGGGCATTCTTATTTGAAGAACCGGTCGACGTCCTTGACGGCGTCGGGAAGGGCGAACACCGCGACGCGGTCGTAGGCCTCGATCTTCGTGTCGCCGACGGCGATGAAGGATTCGCTGCCGCGGATGACGCCGCCGATGAGGGCGTCCTTGGGGAAATCGGTTTCCCTTAGGGTCGCTTTCGTGATGAGACTGCCCGGAGCGGCGGTGTATTCGAGCACTTCGGCGTCGGTGCCGCTCATGTACTTGACGAAACGCACTTTGTCCGAGAGCGTGAATCGGAAGATACGTCCCGCGGTGATGAGTTTCTTGTTGATGACGGCATCGACGCCCATTTCTTCGGCGAGCCGCAGGTATTCGATGTTCTCCACTTCCGCGATCACCCTTTCCAGGCCGAATTTCTTGGCCACGATGCAGGAGAGGATGTTGATCTCGTCATTGCCCGTCACGGCGACGAAGGCGTCGTAGTCCTTGATGGATTCCTCCAGGAGGAAATCCGAATTGCGGCCGTCACCGCAGGCGATGCTGATATTGTCGGGGAGTTTCTCGGAGAGTTCCAGGCAGCGCTGACGGTCCTTGTCGATGATCTTGATCTCGTCGACCTGGGCGGAGAGTTTCGCGGCGACCATTTCGCCGATCTTGCCGCCGCCGAGCACCATCACGCGGTTCACCTCGATGTTGTTCTTGCCGATGAATTTCAGCAGGTGGACGACGGCTTCCCTCCGGGCGATGATGTAGATGTGGTCGCCGGTCTTGAAGCGGGTGTCGAATTTCGGGATGATGGTCTCGTCGTGCCGGGCGATGGCGACGATGCGGAACTGCGCATCCTGGGAGACCGACGCCACCCTGGCGGTGAATTCGGCGACCTTCAGGTCCAGCAGCGGCGAATCCTCGTCGAGCTTGAACACGGCCAGCTGGAGTTTTCCGCTGGCGAAGTCCATCGAGTCGGTGGTGGCCGTATGCTTCAGCAGGTCGATGATCTCCTCGCTGGCGATCTTCTCGGGATAGAACAGCAGGTCGATGCCGATCTCCTTGAACATCAGCTTGTTCTCCGGAGTGAGGAAGTCCTCGTCGTTGATACGGGCTGTGACCCGGCCGGCGCCGAGTTTCTTGGCGATGAGGGCGCTGACGATGTTGATGGACTGGTCGGCCCGGGGATTGACGGCGATGAACAGGTCGGCTTTCCCGACGCCGGCATTCTTGAGCGTCTCGATGGAGGAGAGTTCTCCGACGATCGTCGCGACGTCCGCCGTGGCGGAGAGTTTGGAAATCCGTTCTTCGTCGCAGTCGATGACCGTGATGTCGCCGCCTTCGTGGCTGAGCATTTTGGCGAGGTGAGAGCCAACTTCACCGGCTCCTTCGATAATGATTCTCATATCTTGTGCAATATCATTAATCCTTGATAAAACCCGTGCAGGGCCTTCTTCCCGGGCTGCGGTGCGGGGCGCTTCTTCTTGAGCTTCCTGTATTCCCGATGGGCTTCCAGCACGGCCTTGGCGCAGGAACCGCGCAGCGTGAGGAGGTATGCCGCGGCCGCGCAGCCGTCCAGCACCTTACGGATGAAGATTCGGAGGCGGGCGGTCGTTTTCCCGACGGTCGCAGGCAGATTGTTTTCCAGCATCAGCAGGCTGTTGCGGAAATTCAGTTTCAGCTTGAGCGGGGAGGTCTGCGGAAGGGTGCCGCCGCCGACGTGATAGACGAGCGAGTCGGGGATGGCGGTAATGCGGTATCCGGCCAGCTGGAGACGCCAGCAGAGATCGATTTCTTCCATATGGGCGAAGAAACGGTCATCGAGGCCGCCGAGCTCCCTCCAGAGGCTGCTGCGGACCATCAGGCAGGCGCCTGTAATCCAGAAGACGTTCTCGACCGTGTCATATTGTCCCTTGTCCTCGGCTACGCGGGAGAGGATGCGGCCGCGGCAGAAAGGGTAGCCGTATCGGTCCAGAAGGCCGCCCGCCGCACCGGCGTATTCAAAATGGTCCCTTTGCTGCCACGAATGCAGCTTGGGCCCGCAGGCTCCGCAGTCCGGGTGGGCTTCCATATATTCCACGAGGGGCTTGAGCCAGCCCGGCGTAACCTCGACGTCGGTGTTGAGGAGGACGAAAAGATCGGCATCGACCTCAGCCAGGGCGCGGTTATAACCGCCTGTGAAGCCGTAATTCCGGTCCAGTTGAATGAGCCGTACTGCAGGGAAATCGCGTCGGAGAAGTTCCGCTGAACCATCCGTAGAGGCGTTGTCAGCCACGATAACTTCCGCATCCATCCCCTCCACGGACGCGCATACCCCCGGCAGGAATCTCTCCAGAAATCCCTTCGTGTTCCAGTTCAGTATGACTACCGCGGTATGCATACAACTTACAAATATACAAAGATTTCTTGTATTCGATTCCGGAACGGGTCCGGAATGACGGGTTTGCGGGTCCGTTGTCAGCGGACTTCTACGTCGGTAAAGCCCAGGGTGGGGATGCTGCGGGTGCGGCAGGGGCGGGCGTCGTCTGCGGCGAAGGCGAGGTGCTGCCAGAGGGTGAGGAAGTTGCCGGTCATGAGCATTTCCCGGACGGGATGGGTGATCCGGCCGTCCCGGAAGGCGAATCCCTCGATGCCGTAGGAGAAGTCGCCGGTGGCGGAATTGCTGTTGCCGCCGTTGAAGCCCGTGACGAGGATGCCGTCGCCGAGAAGCCGGAGGACATCCGCCTCGGTGGCGCAGTCGCCCGTGCTCTCCACGACGGGATGGTTGGGATCTTCGACGGTGGGGGAGAGACCGGTCTTCCCGGAGATGAATGTATTGATGAAATACCGTTTCACCACGCCTTTCTCGATGATGACGGAGTCGGCGGTCGCGACGCCTTCGCTGTCGAACCATTTCGCGCCCATTTCGCCCTTGTGCCGGGGAAAGTCCCGTACCGTGAGCCGTTCGGAGAACAGCTTTTTCCCGATGCTGTCCAGCAGGAAACTGTTGCTCTGCTGAAGCGAATAGCCCCCGAGGGCGTTGAGGATGGGATTGAGGAGTTTCGACGTGCATTCGCTGCGGACGGCGATGTTGATCTTCCCGCCGGGATGGGACTGCGGACCGATCTGGGCGACGGCCTGCTCCAGGGCTGTTTCGCTGCAGTTTTCCAGCGAGGGGAGGATCGCGTCGAGCCGGGATGTCGCATCCCACCAGTAACCGCTGAACCGGTTGCCTTCCGCATCGGCGACGGTGATCTCGTAGCCGATCTCGAAGGAGGTTTCCGTATGGCGGCAGCACAGCCCCTCCGAGTCGAGGATCAGCGTGTCGTCGATGCTGTCGGAATACTCTCCCTCCTCGGAAAGCAGGGTGAATCCTTTCTCCAGTTTTTCGCGGCGGTCCCAGAGGGAGGATTTCCGGGCCATTTCCAGGCGGATGGAAGGATCCAGCGAGGCGTATGCCGGGTCGAAAAGTCCGGCTTCCGTGCCGGAAACGGCGTCCTGCACTTTGCGGGCCGCATCGGGGAGGCGGCGGCAGGGTTCCTCCGCCATCATCCGCACCGTTTCCGCGGCGTCGAGGATGAAGTCGCGCACCACGTCTTCGTCATCGAGCCGGTTGATGGAAAAACTGCCGAAGCGTCCGTCCACGAAAAGGTGGACCGTCAGGTTGCGGTCGAGCGACCGGCTGACTTTGTCCACTTCGCCGGAGAGCATGCCGACAAGGTTCGTCAGACTCTTGTTGAGGGTGATCCGGACCGCGGCCGCGCCGGCTTCCCGGGCAAACCGGATGCACCGCTGCGCCAGCGCGATTTCCTTTTCTGTCAATATTCCTTCCATTATTCTCCTCCTACCGTTAAGCGTGAGACCAGCACCGTCGGAATGCCGCACGACACCGGGACGCTTTGCTCTTTGCCGCAGGTCCAGGCGCTGTCGTCGATACGGAGGTCGTTGCCGACCGCTACGATGTCGGCAAGCGCGCGCGGTCCGTTGCCGATGATGTTGATGTCTTTCACGGGCATGGTGAGGCGGCCGTCCTCGATGAGGAAGCCGCTCTTGACGAAGAATGTGAAGTCGCCTTCGCCGATCTTGACCTGTCCGTTGGAGAATTCGTCCACGAAGATGCCGCTCCGGACCGAGGCGATGATCGCCTCCGGGTCGGCGTTCCCGCTCTCCATATAGGTCGTCCGCATCCGCGGGATGGGAGCGTAACGGAACGATTCCCGCCGGCCGTTGCCGGTGGGGGTGACCCCGTAGTGCCGGGCGCTGATGCGGTCGTGCAGGTATGAGGTCAGGATGCCGTCCTCGACCATATAGGTCTTCTGTCCGGGCACGCCCTCGTCGTCGAAATTCAGGGCGCCGCGGCTGCCTTTGAGCGTGGCGTCGTCGAGGATGCGGATGCCCGGGGGGCAGATCCGCTGTCCCATCCGTTCGGAAAAGACGGACTGGCCCTTGCGGTTGAAGTCGGCCTCGAAGGCGTGCCCCATCGCTTCGTGGAGGAGAATGCCGGATGCGCCCGCGCCCATCACGACGCTCATTTCGCCACCGGCGGGGCGCCGCGCCTCGAAGCGGGCGTCCAGCCCTTTGAGGGCGTTGTCGACCAGGTCGTTGAACAGTGCGTCGGAGAGCATCTCCGCCCCGAAGCGGAAACTGCGCGACACGCCTTTGGTGTCAATCTTCCCTTTGTGTGAGAAGACGACCGTGACCGAAACGGTCGCGAGCGGGCGGGTTTCGAACTTGAGTTCTCCGGAGGAGTTGTACATCAGGATGTCGCTCACTTTCCAGACGAGCATGGCCGTGACTTTGCTGACGCGGGTGTCGCGGCGACGGATTTCGGCATCCAGTTTCCGGAGGAAGGGGATGAAGTCGGCGGCCCGGGTGTCACGCCACCCGATTTCGGAAGGGTAGCGGTCGGCGGCGGGATTCGGCTCGCCGGGGAAGAATTTCCGCACCAGGCGGTCTCCGTTGGCGGCCTGGGGGCTGAAGCTGTCGTAGAGGACGCGGGCCTTCTTCAGGGTTTCGTTGACGTTGAAGGGGCCTTCGGCACCGCCGCTCCCGGCGATGGCGGCCGCCGCACGCGCAGCGGCGAGCATATCCGCGGAGGCGGTGGATTCGCTGTAGGCGTAGCCGGTCTTGCCGCCCGACAGGACGCGCACGCCGACCCCGTAGTCGACAAGATTTCCGCCGGCGGACACTTCTCCGTCCCGGAGCATCAGGTTGGTAAGGGTCGTATTTTCAAAGAAGAGGTCGGAATAATCTCCGCCCCGGCGGATGCCCTCGGCGACCAGCCGGCGCAGGGATTCCTCCGTGACGCGGAAAATCTCGAAATAGCGGTTCTTCTCCAGAATCATTTCTCAAGGATTTCGATGGGGACGCCGTCCTTGGCGACGGCGCCGGGGTTGACGGCTTTCCGCGGGCGGAGCAGTTCGCGGATCTGCAGCCGCTCGAGGTCGCTGTCGTCGAGCGCTGCCGCGCGGATGCGGTTGTACAGCGCGAGGTCGCGGATGACGGTCCGCTGCCGGGAGCCCTCTCCGACGATCGTAAAAGGCGGCTCGGAGTTGTCCGCCAGGATCCACCGGTCGCAGGCCGGGACGTAATCGCTGAGGAAGTAATTGAGTCCCACGATGTAGCGTCTGCGGACGACATCGTCCGGGATGAAGTGGCCGCCGGCGGCGACGCGGGCCTTGACCCGTTCCACCGCCAGGTCGGGCGAGGACAGCCAGAAGTACAGTACCGTGACGAAATAGCCCTGCTCCTGCGCCGCTTTGACCATCTTCCCCAGCGAACGGGTCGCCAGGGTGGTCTCGATGCAGAAGTCGGCCCTTTGCCGGAAGAGGTACTTGGTCTTGGTAAGCATATAGCGGCTCGCCGTGATGTAGGCCTGGTCGGGGTTGAAGGGCGAGAGGGCCTTGGCGAATTCGTCGGAATTGACGAACTCGCTGCATTCCAGGATCTTGGGCAGCAGGGCGTACGAGGCCGTGGTTTTCCCCGACCCGTTGCACCCCGATAGTATGAACATCCGGGGCATTTACGCGGTGGCGGCCTCGAGCTTTCGGAGCATCGCGAACATGACGGCGCCGGCGATGACACAGAGCGCCATCAGGATGGCCCAGTTGGCCCAGAGCGGGACGGCCTTCCACAGGAGGCCCGGGATGCTGCTGAGGTAGTTTCCGACGGCCGTGGCGGCGAACCACAGGCCCATCATCAGACCTTTGTATTTGGGCGGCGCGACCTTGGAGACGAACGAGATGCCCATCGGGCTGAGAAGCAGTTCGGCGAAGGTCAGGATGAGGTAGGTGCCCATCAGGTAGGTCGGGACGACGGGATCGGGCGAGACGGTTCCGGCGAGCTGGGCGGGGGACTGCTGGCCCAGGGATGCGAAGATCATCACCAGATAGCCGATGGCGGCGACGAACATGCCGAGGCCGATCTTCTTCGGGGCGGACGGCTCCTTGCCTTTGGAGGCCAGGGCGGAGAAAATCGCCATGCTGACGGGCGTGAGCGCCACGACGAAGAACGGGTTGAACTGCTGGAAGAGCTGCGGGAAGATCTCGAGCGGGTTGTCGAGCCCCGCGAAGATGGCGTAGGCTCCGGCCCAGAGGGCGGCGGTGATGATGCCGCAGGCGATCTTGCCGGTGGATTTCTCGCTCTGGAAGATGCCGAAGAGCGTGTAAATGGAGGCGGCGATCAGCGCGAGCGCCCAGATGTTGAAGCCGATGCGGGTCCAGCCCGTGGCGGTGCTCTGGGTGTAGTCGCGGGCGAACCAGGTCAGCGAGGAACCGTTCTGGTGGAAGGCCATCCAGAAGAAGATCACGACGGCGAACACCAGGCAGAGGGCCACGATGCGGTCTTTGGTCTGCTTCGGGGTAAGTTCGGCGGCGGGAGCGCCTTCGGCGGACTTGGCCTGCTTGGCGTTGACGTCCGCGTGTTTGAACCAGCTGCGGCAGCCGAGGTAAATGGCGATGGAGACGACAAGCGAAACCACGGCCACGGCGAAGCCCATATTATAGGAGGACGAGAGGTGCTCGATATAGTAGGGGCAGAAGGACGCGAGATCCATCGAGGCGATCTGCTCGCCGGGCATCTGCGCCATCAGGCCCTGGAGTTTTTCGGTATTCTCCGGGGTAATGGTCGAATTCATGAACTGGTGCGCCAGGGCGGGGATGTCGGCCTTGTAGATGAGGCCGGCCTTGCCGAGGAAACGGTTGGTGATGGCCGTCGCGGCGGAAGGGGCGAACATCGCGCCGATGTTGATGGCCATATAGAACAGGCTGAAGGCGCTGTCGCGTTTGGCGGCGTATTTCGGATCGTCGTAAAGATTGCCGACGAGCACCTGCAGGTTGCCCTTGAAGAGGCCCGTTCCGATGGCGATCAGCGTCAGGGCGCCGAACATCAGGGTGAGGCCGAGGCCGTTCGCCGCCGTCGGGATCGACAGGCAGATATAGCCGGCGAACATCACGCAGATACCGGTGACGACGCACTTGCCGAAGCCGATCTTGTCGGCGAGCCATCCGCCTACGACGGGCATAAAGTAAACCGCTGCGAGGAAAATCGCGTAAATCTGGCTGGCGGCCGCCTGCTCGAAGCCGAACTTGGCCTGCAGGAACAGCATGAAGATGGCCAGCATCGTGTAGTAGCCGAAGCGTTCGCCCGTGTTGGCAAGGGCGAGGGCGAAGAGCCCTTTAGGTTGTCCTTTGAACATATCTGGTTAAATTTTGTTTCGGTTCAATCAGACAAAAATAATGAATTCTGCGTATCTTTGCAAACGATATGTCCGCAAAGACTGCAATGATCTTCGCCGCGGGGCTCGGAACGAGACTGCGGCCGCTGACCGACACGATGCCCAAGGCGCTCGTGCCGGTGGCGGGGGAGCCGCTCCTCGCCCACGTGATCCGGAAACTCGTCCGCGCCGGCTACGGCCGTCTGGTGGTGAATGTCCATCATTTCCCCGACCAGATCCGGAAGTATCTGTCGGAGAATGACTTCGGCGTGCCGATTGCCATCTCCGACGAGAGCGGACGCCTCCTCGAGACCGGCGGCGCCATCCGTCACGCGGCTCCGCTGCTCTCCTGCGCCGACCGCTTCCTGGTGCACAATGTCGACATCATTTCCGACCTCGACTTCGGCTGGTTTGAAGGGGCCTGGCACGAAGGCGCGCTGGCGACGCTGCTCGTGAGCGATCGCAAGACCTCCCGCTATCTCCTGTTCGACGATGACCTCCGTCTTGTCGGCTGGACCAACGTCTCCACGGGCGAGGTTCGTTCGCCCTATCCGGGGCTCGACCCTTCCGCCTGCCGCCGTCTGGCTTTCGCCGGTATCCACGAAATGTCTTCGGACATCCTCGACGTGATGAAGCCCTTCCCGGAACGCTTTCCGATCATCGACTTCTATCTGCAGGTCTGCGACCGCTATCCCGTCTACGCCGCCCTTCCGGACCGCCTCCGGCTCGTCGATGTCGGAAAGTTCGACAGTCTCGCCGAAGCGGAGCGCTCCGCCTCCGAAATCCTGCAAGATGAATAAAGACCGCACCATATCCGTCATGGGCATCCTGAACCTGACGGGAGACTCGTTCTTCGCCGGAAGCCGTCTGCTCCGTTCGGACGGTTCGGTCGATGAAGCCGGGCTGCGTGCCCGTGTGGAGAAGATGCTGTCGGAGGGAGCGGACATCCTGGACCTGGGAGCCGTTTCCACCCGTCCGGGCGCTGCAACCGTGTCCGAGGCGGAAGAATGGCGCCGGCTCGCTCCGGCGCTTGCCCTGCTCCGGCAGGAATTCCCGGCGGCGCGGTTCTCCGTCGATACTACCCGGAGTTCCATTGCCGCACGTACTTTTGATCTCGCCGGACCCTTCCTCGTCAATGACATTTCGGCAGGGGAGGACGACCCGGAAATGCTGCGGACGGCCGCCCGGCTGGGACTCGGCTATGTCGCCATGCACAAGCGGGGGACGCCTGCCTCGATGCAGTCACTGACGGATTATCCCGAGGGAGTCGTTGCGGCCGTTCAGGCGTATTTCCGGCAATTCTCGCTCCGTGCTGAAGAGGCCGGTCTCCGCGACTGGATCCTCGATCCCGGTTTCGGTTTTGCCAAGACCGTGGAGCAGAATTATGAGCTTCTCGGGACGCTCGGCTCTTTCAGGGTGTTCGGGAAACCGATCCTTGTGGGCGTCTCCCGGAAGAGTATGATCTGGCGTCCGCTCGGAATCACCCCCGAGCAGGCTTTGCCGGCCACGCAGGTCGTCCATTTTAAGGCATTGGAGGGGGGCGCCGACATCCTCCGTGTACACGATGTCGCCGAGGCGGTCCGGACGGTGGAATTGTTCCGTAAAGTATAATTCGCTCATCGTGAGTCTTTTATGAAAAAGGCCTTACTCATTTTCGAGTAAGGCCTTTTCTGTAAATGGCTGGTTTTCAGTAAATTGTACTTTACGCTACTGTGCCTCCACCGGGTCGAGGTTGCCTTCGGGACGCTCCAGCGGGATGCGGCGGAGCAGCAGCACCAGGCCGATGACGATGAGCGCGGCGGCGACGAATCCGGCGAAGTAGTCCATCGGCGGAATCACGTCCAGCCAGGTGTCGGCGTCCTTGAAGGCATCGATCCGCGAGATGATTACCGAGAAGGTGTTGTTGGCGCAGTGCATCAGCATCGTCATCTTGAGCGATCCGGTCTTGTAGTACACATAGCCGAACAGGCAGCCGAGGATAAAGGCCGGGATCGCCTGCCAGGGATTCATGTGGATAACCGCGAAGAAGGCCGCGGAAATGACGATCGCCCAGACGGGCCTGACCCGCTGCAGCAGTCCGCGCATGATCATGCCCCGGCAGAGCCATTCTTCAAAGAAGGGCGCCATCACCGAGACGCTCAGGAGCGAAGCCCACAGCGGTCCGCCGGTCATCCCCTTGAGCATATTCTCCAGATAATAGGGCATCGGGGGAAGCCATTTGGTGATCGCGTCGGTCATATACGCCGTGGAGATGGTGGCCAGGATGACGGCGAGGGCCAGGACCCATCCGCCCGTCCGCCCGAAATGGGCGCTGTCGAGGGCGACGCCTTTGTCGAAGACGGCGTTGCCGCGGCTCTTGAGCGAGCAGAAGATCATCGCGGGGATGAACTGGATCGGGTAGGTGATGAGTAGGCCGTAGGTGTCAACGGCTTCTTTGGACATCAGAAGCCCGAGCAGGATCAGCACGAGGCTGCCGATGAGGACGCCGATGACCAGCAGGCCCGCCAGCGCGCACACCCCGCCCCAGCCCGGCAGATAGAAATCGTAGCTTTTGAGGAAGGAATAATTCTTGACCTTCCGGTGCGAGAAGAAGCCCATTACTTGTAGAGGGGTGTAGGGTAGACGCCCGTGTCGGCGAATTCCTGGAATTTGGCCACGACGGCGGGGCGGTCTTCCTTATAGGTGACGCCGAACCAGCGGGACGGAGTGGATAGTACGTCGCAGCGGGCCTCGCCGGACTTGATCATGCAGTCGATGGCGAAGGGGATGTAGAATTCCTTCTTCAGTTCGCCGATGTTCTTCTCGAGGAAGGCCTCGAAGATGGCTTCGCTCTTGGCGAAGTAATCCGGGGTGAAGCCCCACATGTTCATCGAGCAGAGCGCCTTGGCCTCGAGCTCCACGCGGACTCCGTTGGTGGAATTGTCGCCGCGGACGACGCCGTCCTCCTCGCGGAGAATGTTGAGGTGCTCGGCGATGTCGGTAAGGTGCCCCTCGGCGTCGTACGAGCAGATGCCGCGGGAGACGCCGCCCGACTCGGACAGGGTGTTGTCGAGTTCGAAGCCGACGATGCTGTAGGCGCCGCTGCCGCCTTCGTGGGCACGGCACCAGTCAGCGAGAATCTTGAAGGAATCCTTGCCGTAATAGTCGTCGCCGTTGATGACGGCGAAGGGCTCGTGGATGACGTCTTTGGCCATCAGGACGGCATGGGCGGTGCCCCAGGGTTTCTGCCGCTCGGGGTTGAGGGTGAAGCGCGCGGGGATCTTGTCGAGCTCCTGCGTGACGAAGACGAATTCGAGCGGGGATCCGTCCGGACACTTGACGCCGCTGTATTTCTGCCTGACGGCGGCTTCCATATCGGCCTTGAAGTATTCGCGGACGATGTAGACCACTTTGCCGAAGCCGGCGTGGACGGCGTCGTAGATCGAATAGTCGATGATCGTTTCTCCGGAGGGGCCGAGCCCGTCCATCTGCTTGAGCCCGCCGTAACGGCTTCCCATTCCGGCTGCCAGTACTAATAATGTAGGTTTCATTGTATTTTGCGATTAAATTTTTTCCAATTTCCTACAAATTTACTAAATTCGCGGAAGATACCAACCATTTATGGATAAAAATCAGAACAGACATACCTTCTGGAAAACAGAGCGCGGCTCTTTCGTGACCTTCGCCATCGTTTCGACGGCGGTTTTCCTTATTTTCATCTGCTTCATCTCCAGCGGCAGCATCCTCCGGTGGATCCGCGCCGGCAGGGAACTCCGCCGCCAGGAGAAACTGATCGAGGCCTACCAGGCCGACATCGATCGGATGGGAACGGAAGTGGAACTCCTCTCCTCCGACAAGGATTCCCTGGAGAAGTTCGCCCGTGAGAAGTTTCATTTCGCCGCGCCCGACGAGGATGTCTACATAGAAGAGTAATGGCTCAGGATACCCTTCAGAGTTTGTTCGAGCAGTTTTCCGGCGAGAAGCTGGAAGACCGCTCCGAGATCAGCGCGTGTCATCGGCACGGACGTGGCCGAGAACCACGCCTTCCTTACCCTGGACCGGCTCTTCCGCGTCCGCGGCATCAATGTTCCCGAAGTCTACGCGGTCAGCGCGGACGGGCTCTGCTATATCCAGGAGGATCTCGGCGATGAGCTCCTTTTCAGCGCGGTGGCCCGCGGGCGTGAGAGCGGCTCCTACAGTGAAGAGGAGGAAGCCCTGCTGCTGAAGACCATCGCCTGCCTGCCGAAGATTCAGTTCGAGGGCGGCCGGGGGCTGGACTGGAATATCTGCTATCCGCAGCCCTCGTTCGACGCGCGGATGATCGACTTCGATCTCAATTATTTCAAATACTGCTTCCTCAAGGCCACCGGCCTGGAATTCCACGAAGTGAAGCTCCAGGACGATTT
Organism: uncultured Bacteroidales bacterium; assembly: GCA_900320545.1. Classification (GTDB taxonomy): domain Bacteria; phylum Bacteroidota; class Bacteroidia; order Bacteroidales; family UBA932; genus Cryptobacteroides. The sequence continues at coordinate 46,943 of ONSU01000024.1, forward strand.
CGAGCGCCTCCGCGAAGACCTTCTCCAGGACGACGAACCCACCTTCCTCTACCGCGATTTCCAGGCGAGGAACGTAATGCTCAGGGACGGCGTCCCGTATTTCATCGACTTCCAGGGCGGGCGGAAAGGCCCCATCTATTATGACGTCGCCTCGTTTATCTCGCAGGCACGCAGCCGCTATCCCGAGACGCTCAAGCAGAAAATGGTGGCCACCTACCTCGAGGCCCTGAAGCCTTACAAAGACATAGATCCGGAGGTGTTCAACGCCCGGCTCCGCCTCTTTATCCTCTTCCGGACCCTCCAGGTCCTGGGCGCGTACGGTTTCCGGGGATACTTCGAGAAGAAGCCGCATTTCCTCGCCAGCGTCCCGTTCGCCCTCGACAATCTGCGGCGCCTCCTGAAGACTCCTTTCGACCGCTACCCGTATCTGAACTCGGTTTTGTCGGAGCTCACGACCCTCTCGCAGTTCTATTCGCCCGTCGAAGACCGGCGGCTGGAGGTGCACATCTGGAGTTTCGCCTTCAAGAAAGGTGTGCCGCCGGACGATTCGGGCAACGGGGGCGGCTATGTTTTCGACTGCCGGAGCGTCAACAATCCCGGCAAGTACGAATTCTACCGCCAGTTCAACGGCACCGATGCGGAGGTTATCAAATTTCTGGAGGACGACGGCGAGATCCTGACCTTCCTCGACAGCGTCTACACCCTCGTGGATGCCCATGTACAGCGCTTCATCGAGCGGAAGTTCAGCCACTTGCAGGTCTCCTTCGGCTGTACCGGCGGCCAGCACCGTTCGGTCTACAGCGCCGAGCACCTCGCCGCCCACCTTGCCGCCAAATTCGACGTGAAAATCATTGTCACGCACCGAGAACTTAATATAGAGAAACGTATATAGTATGCTGATCGTATTGGAAGGCCTGGACGGGGCGGGGAAGTCCACGCAGGTCGCGGCCTTGAAAAAATATCTGGAGAAGCGGGTCGGGAACCTCGTATACATCCATTTCCCGCGGTATGACGCGCCCGTGTACGGCGACCTCATCAGCCGTTTCCTCCGGGGAGAATTCGGTTCCAACGAGACCGTCCATCCCCAGCTCGTCGCCCTTCTCTTCGCGGAAGACCGCCACGGGGCGGCTCCGGAAATCCGGCAGGCCCTCGCCGAGGGCAAGACCGTCCTCCTGGACCGCTTCGTCTATAGCAACATCGCCTACCAGTGCGCCAAACTGCCAGAGGGTCCGGCCCGCGAGCGGCTGAGGAACTGGATCTTCGAGACCGAATTCGGCCCCTTCGGCCTCCCGCGTCCCGACCTGAACATCTTCCTCGACGTTCCCATCAGTTTCGTGGAGGCGCGTCTCTCCGCCCAGCGGAAAGGCCGCGACCGCGATTATCTTGCGGGCAGCAGCGACATTCACGAAGCCGACATCACGTTCCAGAAGACCGTCTGCGACATCTATCGCGCCGAAGCCGCCGCCGATCCGTCATTCCTCCGGGTCGACTGCGCCGGCCCCGACGGCGGGATGCTTCCGCCGGACGTGATCTCCTCGCGCGTCGAAGCCCTGGTCGACCATTATCTCGGAAAAGCCCTATGAAACGCATCCGGATCCGCAGAATTCCCGCCGTCCTCATCGGCCTGGTCCTCCTCGCCGGGGGGCTCCTGAAACTCAACGATCCCGTGGGAGCGGGGCTCGTCGTCGCCGAATACCTGAAGTGGATGCATCTCGGCTTCCTCCGGGGCCTCGCGGAAGGGATTGGCGTCGTGTTCGCCCTGCTGGAAGCGGGCACCGGTGCCGCGCTGCTCACCGGTGTCTGGCGGAAGGCGGTCTCGATCATCGCCACCGCTCTCCTCGGCTTCTTCACGCTGCTTACCCTGGCCCTCCTCATTTCCAATCCGGATATGGACTGCGGCTGCTTCGGTGAGGCCGTTCACCTGACCCATCTCCAGAGTTTCCTGAAGAATGTCATCCTCCTGGCACTCGCGGCCGCCGCGTTCATCCCTTACCGGAATCTCGGCGAGGCGCCTCCGCGGAAATATGTCTCCTTCGGCATCATCGCCGCATCGCTCCTCGTCGCGCTGCTGTGGAGTTACCTCCGGCTCCCGTCGGTGGACTTCACCGAATTCGCGCCCAACGCCGAACTCGCCGCGTCGCAGGACAACGACTATCAGCAGTTCGACGGCTACAAGGCCTATTATGTCTACGAAAAGAACGGCCAGACCGGCTCTTTCACCCTCGACCGTCTGCCCGATTCCACCTGGACCTTCGTCCGCGTCGACACGCTTCTCCGCAATGAATTCCCGATGGAAGAGCCCGTCGTGGCGCTTCCTTTCACGGATGAAGCGGGGGCGTATCAGGATGAACTGGCCGTTCTGGGACGGGTGCTCGTCATCAGCGTGTACAACCCCTCCGGAATCGGCGGTCGCAAGGCGGCCCGCATCCGGGAGACGGTGGAAGCCGCCGAGGCGAACGGATTCACTCCGCTGGTGCTGGTCGCCGGCGCCGCCCCGGATATCGCCGGCCTGGAAGACAAGGTCTATCGGGCCGATTACAAGACACTCCTGACCCTCAACCGCAGCAACGGCGGCGCCGTCTGGATCGACGACGGTTCCATCATCCGCAAATGGCCGGCCTGCAACCTCCCCGACGGAAAGGAACTCGGACGTTTGGCGCAGAGAGATCCGCTGGAAATGACGGTCAAGTACCTCACGCGGGGCCGCATACGGGCCCAGGGCTACTGCCTGTACCTTCTCGCGCTGTTAATCTTTATCTGATATGCACCGCGTCGAGCTCCAGATCATTGGCAGCACGACCTACCGGGCCGCCCCTCCGGCCTTCCTGAAGGAATTTTCGCCTGGGGACTTGCAAAATTGAAAGAATGATTCTATCTTTGCATTCCCTTTCGGGACGTTAGCTCAGTCGGTTCAGAGCGCATGCTTCACACGCATGAGGTCGGCAGTTCGAATCTGCCACGTCCCACCACTGAATATTAAGCACTTGCGTAAATGCAGGTGCTTGATTTGTTTTTATTAGTCGCAATTATGTCGCAGCCCCGTCCGGGAAGAAAGTGAAGTCGATGCTCCACCCCTTTTTCTTTGTATTTTGGGGAAGGTGTGATTTCAGGGGCTGGACCTTCCCCGTCCAAACATTTCTATAGGCCCTTCAGATGCATGATCACTGGGGAAGGTCCCCGGCGTGTAATCATACCTTCCCCACTGACTGGATTCAGAGCAGTGCCCTGTCGTCCCCTACGGTCCGGGCGGGCTCGGCGGCCTGGCGCTATTGCCTCACCTGATCGAAGTCGATGTAGAAAGTGGCATCTCCTCTTTTTACGTGAACCCAGAGGGCATTTTTGCCTATCGTTGCTGTCAGGTAGGCGAAGGAAAGATCATCTTCTTGCCACTCAAGGCCTTTCAGCTCCGCCTCGCCCCGTTTCCGCTGATTGTAGGTCCCGTTGACGGTTTTGACCACCGTGGCACCGGAAAAGATTTCCAGGGTAACCTCGTCATCCGTGGAGAAGGTGAGGCAGTATTGTCCGTACTTGAATCCGCCGAAATCGCCGGAATCGACCCATTTCGTATCTACAAGGGAGATCGTTTCTTTGTCACAGCCGCCTAGAAGGATTATCGCGAAGATGAGGGAAAGGAACAACAATGTTTTTTTCATATAATTTGCCATTTGAAGATTGCATTCCAAAGATAGGAATAAAATCTGAAACGACCGTCCGGACATCTGAAAAAACGGCACGAACCTTCTCCGGGGCATAGTCCACAGGGCGGACAATCGGCTATCCTCTCCCGTGGCAAGTCGCGCGAGAGACCCTTTTCATGACTTGCGGGGTTCGGAAAAAATGGCTAACTTGCATCGTTCTCTGAATTCGTCTGCGCATGAAACGTTTTATTTCCCTCTTGATGGCTACGCTGATGGTGTTCGCGGCCGTATCGTGCAAAAAGGAGAATCTGAGTGAACCGGACGTCCCCGGCGCAGCATCCTTGGCGAGATCCGCCGGCACTTTACCGCCCTTCCGGGCAAAATCTAGTCTGTCGGGATGTTGACTGTCCGACCGGCGATGCCGGAGGATATTCCGGCCATCATGACCGTCCTGGAGGCGGCCAAAGGAATCATGCGTGCGTCGGGCAATCTCCATCAATGGGTGGGCGGATATCCCTCGGAGTCGGTTGTGCGGGAGGATATCCGAGGCGGATATGGACTCGTCGTCGTTGAGCGGGATCGTGTAGTGGGTTACTTCGCATTTATACCTTCCCCCGAGCCGACCTATGCCACCATCTATGCCGGTGCCTGGCTGGACGGGAATGCCCCTTACCATGTCATCCACCGTATCGGAAGCCTTCCGGATGTCCATGGCGTGTTTGCAACCATTATGGATTTCGCCTTCTCGCGGGACCGCAACATCCGCATTGATACCCATCGCGACAACCGGATCATGCAGCACAATATCCTCAAGCACGGCTTCTCCTACTGCGGCATCATTTATCTCTCTTCCGGTGACGAGCGCCTCGCTTACCAGCGGATCATCGGCGCATAACGATGGCTGAATTGTCGCTGAGACCTACCGTGACCCTAGGTAGAGGAGGACCATGCTCACGAGAAGGAGGCAGAGGTCCAGGGCCTTGGATTTCAGGTTCTTTTCTTTGAGAAGGAGGGCGCCGATGGCGAAACTCACCAGCATGCTGCCGCGGCGGATCATCGATACGACGGCAATCAGGGCGTCGGGCTGCGAGAGGGCTTTCATGTAGAGGAAGTCGGCCCCGCAGAGGAAGATGCTGATCAGCGGGATGCCCCAGCTCCAGTGGAAGGGCGTTGTCTTCCGGCGGCGGGGCCACCAGTAGAATGCCGTAATTGCCAGCATTATCACCGCCTGATAGAAAGAATACCATCCCAGGACGCGCATCCTGTCGAGGCCGAGGTGTTCGGGGGACATCAGATATTTATCGTACAGGCCGCTGGCCGCGCCCAGCATGACGGAAAGAATGAGAAATACAATCCATCTGTTTCCGACTGCATAGCCCTCTTTCTTCCCGCTGATCCGCATCAGGAAATAGGCGATGATCGCCAGAAGCACGCCCGCCCATTGATACGGATTCAGACGCTCTCCGAAAAGGAATATGGCGCCGACCAGCACAAGCACGGGCCGGGTGGCGTTGACCGGCCCGACCAGGGTGATGGGGAGATGCTTCATCGCGATGTAGCCGGCTATCCAGGACGATAGGACGAGGACGCTTTTGGCGAGGATGAATTTCTGCTGGGCGAGGTCCCCGAATCCCGTCCGGATCATCCAGGGGGAGAAGATAAGGGCGCAGAGAAGGGTGTTCAGAAGGAGGACCGGAATGACGGCGTTGTCCTTCAGGGAAATCTTCTTAAAGGAATCATAACCGCCCAGAAGGGCGGCGGAACCGAAGGAAAGTAGCCACCACATGCCGCTTAGTTTTCAGGAAGGAGCGCTTCCCGGAGGGCTTTGGCGGAAGTGAACTGAATGCCCTGTATTCCGACGGCTTCGGCGCCCTGCACGTTGGAGAGGCGGTCATCGATGAAGATGCAGTCGGCCGGGTCGAGCCGGTAACGGTCCAGAAGGATGTGGAAGATCCGGGGATCGGGCTTAATGCAGTGCTCTTCGCCAGATACGACCATTCCTTCCAGCAGGTCGAAGATGGGATAACGGTGACGGACCTGACAGAAGGTCTCGCTGGCCCAGTTGGTGAGGCCGTAGAGACGGAATCCGCGCTGCCGGAGTTCTTTCAGCAGGTCGTACATCCCTTCGATCTGCCCGCCCATCATCTCTATCCACCGGTCGAAATATACCGCGATGTCCTTCGCATATTCCGGATATAGGGCGCAACGCTCGGCGACGCCCACTCTGAGGGGCTTCCCCGCATCCATTTCCTCGTTCCACTGCATCGTGCATATGTTCCGGATGAACCAGTCCGCCTTCTCGCGGCTGCCGAAATATCCGTCCAACAAATAATGGGGGTTCCAGTCGACCAGGACACCCCCAAAATCAAAAATCAGCGTTTTCATTATCACGGAAAGTGACTACAGGGTCCGCTTGATTTCCACCACCTGGAAGGCCTCGATGACGTCGCCTTCCTTGATGTCGTTGAACCGTTCGAGGCTGCAGCCGCACTCCATGCCGGCGAGGACTTCCTTGGCGTCGTCCTTCCCCCTCTGCAGGGATGCGAGGGAGCCGGTGTAGACCACGATGCCGTCGCGGATGAGCCGCACCTGGGCTTTCTGGACCAGCTTGCCTTCCTTGACCTGGCAGCCGGCGACGGTGCCGACCTTGGAGATCCTGAAGGTCTGCTTGACCTCGGCCGTGGCGGTGACTTCCTCCTTCTTCTCCGGCTCCAGCATACCCTCGATACCTTCCTTGACTTCGTTGATGGCATCGTAGATGACGGAATAGAGACGGATTTCGATGCCTTCCTTCTCGGCGCTCTTGCGCGCTTCGGTGGAAGGACGGACCTGGAAGCCGATGATGACGGCGTCGGAGGCCTCGGCCAGCAGGACGTCGGACTCGGAGATGGCGCCGACGGCCTTGTGGATCACGTTGACGCGCACCTGCTCGGTGGAGAGCTTGATGAGCGAATCGGAGAGGGCCTCCACGGAACCGTCCACATCGCCCTTGACGATGATGTTGAGCTCCTTGAAGTTGCCGATGGCGATGCGCCGTCCGATCTCCTCGAGGGTGAGGTGCTTCTGGGTCTTGATGCCCTGGATGCGGATGAGCTGCTCGCGCTTGTTGGCGATGTTCTTGGCTTCGCGCTCGTCGGCCATCACGTTGAATTTCTCACCGGCCGCGGGGGCGCCGTTCAGGCCGAGGAGGGTGACCGGCGTGGAAGGACCGGCCGCGTCGACCTTCTGTCCGCGCTCGTTGTACATCGCCTTCACGCGGCCGTAATAACTGCCGCAGAGGATGACGTCGCCGACCCGGACCGTGCCGTTCTGGACGAGGATCGTGGCGATGTAGCCGCGTCCTTTGTCGAGGGAAGACTCGATGACCGCGCCGTTGCCCGGTTTCTTGGGATTGGCCTTGAGTTCGAGGAGGTCGGTCTCGAAGAGCACTTTGTCGAGGAGTTTGTCGACGTTGAGGCCCTTCTTGGCGGAGATTTCCTGGCACTGGTATTTGCCGCCCCAGTCTTCGACGAGAATGTTCATCTCGCTGAGCTGCCGGCGGATCGTGTCGGGATTGGCGCCCGGCTTGTCGATCTTGTTGATGGCGAATACCATCGGGACACCGGCCGCCTGGGCGTGGTTGATGGCCTCCACGGTCTGGGGCATCACGGCGTCGTCGGCCGCGACGATGATGATCGCAAGGTCGGTCATCTGGGCACCGCGGGCACGCATCGCCGTAAAGGCCTCGTGACCAGGGGTGTCGAGGAAGGTGATGTGCCTGCCGCTCTTGAGCGTCACGTTGTAGGCACCGATGTGCTGCGTGATGCCGCCCGCCTCGCCCGCGATCACATTGGTGTTGCGGATGTTGTCGAGGAGGGAAGTCTTGCCGTGGTCGACGTGACCCATCACCGTGATGATCGGCGGACGCTCCACGAGGTCCTCGGGACGGTCGGCTTCGACCTCCGCCTCGACTTCCTGCGTGAGTTCCGCGCCGACGAACTCGACCTTGTAACCGAATTCCTCGGCCACCAGGACGAGGGTTTCGGCGTCGAGGCGCTGGTTGATGGAAACCATCAGGCCGAGACTCATGCAGGCGCCGATGACCTTCACCACGGGGGTGTTGTTCATCAGGGTGGCCAGGTCGTTGACGGTGACGAACTCGGTGACCTTGAGCACCTTGTTCTCCTCCATTGCCTCCATCGCCTCCTCCTGGGAGCGGAGGGCGGCCTGCTCGCGTTTTTCCTTGCGGTATTTGGCGCCGAAGTTATTCTTCGACTCGTTCATCTTGGCGTATGTCTCCTTGACCTGCTTCTGGATCTCCTTCTGCATCTCCTCCTCTTCCTCCGGGGTCATCGCGGGCTTGAAGCGCTCGCCTTTCTTGCGGCCCTTGCCGGAAGCGGCCTGTTCCTTGGCCTTCTTGTTGTCGGGCTTGCCGCCTTTCCTGGCCTTGGCGTCTTCGCCGGAGACCTTGTTGACATCCACCTTCTGGGATCCCTTGATGCGCTCGCGCTTCTTGGGCTTCTTGTCGAACTGGGAGAGATCGACCTTGCCGACGATCTTGAGTCCGCCTTCCGCCGGGGTTGTAGCGGGGGCTTCGGGCTCAGCGGCCGTCTCGGCCGGTTTCTCGGGCTGCGCGTTGTCCGCGTCCTGCCCGTCCTGTCCGGGGATCTTTTCCTCGGTTTCGGCGGGTTTCGCCGGCTCTTCCGGTTTCTCGGACTCGGCGGGCTTTTCGGGCTCCGCCGGTGCCTCGGGCTCCTCCGCGGGCTTTTCGGGCTCGGCGGGTTTCTCCGGCTCGGCCGGCGCCTCGGGCTCCTTGACGGGATCCTCGGCGGGCTTCTCCGGCTCCGGTTCCGTCTCGGGCTCGGCCGGAACGGCAGGCTCTTCGGCGGGCTTCTCCGGCTCCGCGGACTTCGCCTTCAGGTCCGTGAACGTGCTGCTCTTGATGATCGTCTCCCGGACGGGCTCGTAGTCATCCTCTTCCTCCTCGTTTTTCTTGCGGGAGGATTTCTCGAGGATTTCCGTGAGTTTCACGTCCACCTTCTCCGCCTGCTCCTTCAGTTCCAGATCCTTCCCGAACTTCTTCTGCAGTTCGGGAAGGTATTCGTCGGAAACCTTGGCGTTCGGATTCTCCTCCACCTCGGCGCCGAGACTCTGGAGGAACTCCACCAGGTTTCCCAGGCCGATGTTGAATTGTTTGATCAGTTTGTTCAGTCTGATTTCTGCCATATAATAACCCCTTTTTTTGCTAATGTTTAGTCTTCAAACTCTTTCCTGAGGATGTCCATCACCTCCGCGACGGTCTCGTCTTCGAGATCGGCCCGCCTGGCGATGTCGTCGGCGCTCAGCGCCAGCACGCTCTTGGCGGTGTCGCATCCGATCGCCTTGAGGCGCTCGATGATCCACTCGTCGATCTCGTCGGAGAATTCGTCCAGAAGAACGTCCTCTTCCTCGGCTTCATCCTTCGGCAGGTTGCGCCAGACCTCGATCTCGCGGCCGACCAGCATGCCCGCCAGCTTGATGTTGCATCCGCCTTTGCCGATGCCCTTCTTGACTTCCTCCGGCGGCATGAAGACCTTGATCTTGTCCTCGGCCGTCTCGCCCAGGTCGAAGGAGGTGATGTGGGCCGGATTGAGGGCGCGCTGGATCATCAGCTGCGTGTTGGCGGTCCACTGGATCACGTCAATGTTCTCGTTGCGGAGTTCACGGACGATGCCCATGATGCGGGATCCCTTGACACCGATACAGGCGCCGATCGGATCGATGCGCTCGTCGTAGGATTCGACGGCGACCTTGGCGCGCTCGCCGGGGATCCGGGCGACTTTCTTGATGGTGATGAGGCCGTCGTAGATCTCGGGCACTTCCATCTCGAAGAGTTTCTCGAGGAATTCGTTCGAGGTCCTCGAGAGCACGATGTAAGGCGTGGTGTTGTTCTTCATCTCCACGCTCTTGATGATGGCGCGGACGGTCTCGGCTTTCTTGAAATGCTCGCCGGGGATCTGCTCGCTCTTGGGGAGGCGGAGTTCGTTGCCGTCCTCGTCGAGGATCAGGACTTCGTTCTTCCAGGTCTGGTACACCTCGCCGGTGAAGATATCGCCCACCCGGTCGGTGTATTTCTTGAACACGTTGGCCTTCTCGATGTCGAGGATGCGGCCCTGGAGGTTCTGACGGAGGTTGAGGATGCCCCTGCGCCCGAAGGAGGAGAGCTCGAGCTTCTTGGTGTAGATGTCGCCGATCTCATAGTCGTCGTCGCCGGTCTCTTCCTTGATCTGCTCCAGGGTGATCTCCGTGACGGGATTCTCGACGGTCTCCACGACCTCGAAATTCTGGTAGATCTCGCAGTCTCCCTTGTCGACGTTGATGATGACGTCGAAGTTGTCGCTGCTGCCGAAGGTTTTGGCGATCTGGGTAAGGAACACGTCCTTGAGGACACCCATCATGACCGGTCTGTCGATGTTCTTCTCTTCCTTGAAGTCCTTGAAAGCATCGATAAGCGTGATAACGTTTTCTTTGTTTTTCATTTTATGGTTATTGTTATTCGAATTCAATATAGGGGATGACCGAGTTGACATCCGTCATCGGGATGGTTTCCTCGTGGGCGACCATTTCTTTTTTCTTCTTGCCGTCGACGGCTTCGCGGGCGGTATAGGTGACCGTGAGCGCGTCTTCCGTGGCGGCTTTCAGCGTGGCGACGAGGCGCTTCCCGCCCTTGAGGCTGAGGGTGACCTTGCTGCCGACGGCCTTGACGAACTGGCCGAATACCTTCAGCGGGCGGTCCAGCCCGGCGGAGGAGACGGTCAGGGAATAGTCCTCCTCGTCCTGGGAGAAAGTCTCGTGGATGAAATGGTCGATGCTCACGCAGTCCTCCATCTCGACGATGCCTTCCTTCTTCTCGATAAAGATTTCAATGTCGTTCCCGGAGGAGACCGTCACTTCCGTGAGGAAGCATCCCATCTGCTCCAGAACAGGCTCCAGGGCCTCTATGATTGCGTTTTTGTCCATATCCATATACAAAAAATAGGGGACCGGCGTCCTCTATCTCATTCATCACGGGCACAAAGGTATAAAATAAAATTATAATTTCAAAGTCCCGGATACACTTATCTGATCATTTTTACGATTTCACGGCGGATTGCCGCAGGAAGCAGGGTTTGATAAATGTTTCTCAAACCCTGCTTCCGGAGGGAATCCGACGGTCTATAACGTCCGCCTGTAATGGCAGGTGAGGAGACGACGGTCGGGACCGTGGTGGTTGTGCATGCCGTTGCCGAGGCAGTCTCGCCAGGCGGGACAGCCGGCGCAGATGCCGGTGCGGGCCCAGGAGCGGTCGCGGTAGTCGCGGAAGCCGTTCTCCCAGACCTCGTAGAAATTGTCCTTGTAGATGCTTCCTTCGCTGAAGACGTCGCGGTCGATGTTGGGACAGGCGCAGATGCGGCCGTCGATGAGGACCGAGGCGATGTTGATGCCGGCGCGGCAGAAGAAGCGGCTGTCGCGGACCACGTTGTCGTACTTGCCGAGATACCCTTCGCAGCTGAAGGTGACGGCCATCGGACCCCCGGCGCGGCGTCTGGCCGCGATGAATTCCATCAGCCCCTTTGTCTCGGCATCGGACAGATGCATCTCCGGGTCGGCGGCGGCGCGGCCGATGGGAATGATGGTAAAGAGCCGCCATTGCTTCACTCCGGCCTCCCGGAGGATGTCGTAGATCTGCTCCAACTGCTTGTAAGTGCGTTTGTTGACGCAGGTGACGACGTCGAAATTCAGGCGGGGACAGGCGGCTGCGAGGCGGATGGCCCGGAGCGCGCGGTCATAGCTGCCGGGGTGCCCCCGCATCCAGTCGTGGCTCTCCCCGATGCCGTCTAGACTGATCGTGAGCGCACCCATCCCGGCGGCGAGGAGGCGGTCCTGCATCGCGCTGTCATAGAACCACCCGTTCGATACCATTCCCCATCCCATTCCCCGGCGGATCAGCTCCCGCCCGACCACGTCGATGTCGGGACGCAAAAGGGGTTCTCCGCCCGTCAGGACGATGGAGAACCCCTTGGGTCTGTGATTGGCAGGGATGGTGTCAATCGCTGATAGAAAATCCTTCAGCGGCATGTCCCGCTCCCGGGAATTCACGGTGCAATCGCTTCCGCAGTGACGGCAGTGCAGGTTGCACCGTGTCGTGCATTCCCAGAAGAGGTAGTTCAGTTCGTGCACCCGGGTTTCGCTTTCCCGGAACAGCCTGAACAGCAGTTTCCCCATTACCTGGCTTCAAGTTTGACGGTGAAGTCCGGCTCGGGAGTCATTCCGTCCTTGATGGTCGTATCCTTGACGGCGTAGCCCTCCGCTTCGAAACGCAGGTCGATCGCAGGATCGGACGCCGGGAAGACGATCTCAAGAATTCGACCATGTCGGCGTTCCTGGCGAACAGCTTGACGCCGGGAATCGGCTTCCCCTTGCTGTCCGTAACCTTGATGGTGGCTTCGTAAAGCGCCCCTCTGTCGAGGTTCTGCGGCATCCCGTAGCACGCCTGGAAGATGAACAGCGCTGTGGCGAGGGTCGACCCGCGAAGGATGTTGTGAAGGAGTTTCATAGTCTTGGATTTAAGTTATTCTTTCTCGGCGGCTCCGTCGGGGACGATCACGACCTCGACGAGGTTGCCTGCATTCAGGATGGCCTTGAGCGCATTCTGCACCTTCTCTGCGGTGAGTTCGCTCACGGCTTTCTCATACTCGGAATCGTAGAGCGCGCCATGGTCGAGGTAATCGATGAGGCAATCCTCCCAGTAACCGTTGCGGATGCGGTTTTCGGGAACCTTCTTCTCGAGGTTGAGCTTGGCGGCGTTGATTTCCTCGGCGGTCGGGCCGTTGGCGGCGAAATCCTCGATCCCGGACTTGGCCAGGGTGCGGAGTTTCTCGCAGAGGGCCGGCTTGCAGTCGAAGTAGACCTGGATGAGGGAACGGTCGGAAGGATCCTTGCGGACCTGTGTGCCGACGCCGGCGCCGTAGGTTCCGCCTTCTTCCTCACGGAGAGAATTGACGTAGCGGATATCCATAATGTATTTGACGGCGTCCAGCGCGACGACATTCTCTACGGAATACTTCAGATTGGCCGAATAGATGTTGCACACCGTGCTCTTCGGGGTCTGCATCTTGAGCGGGGTTACCCTCTCGACGGCGCCCTTCACGATGTCCTCGTGACGGTCGGTCCAGGAGGAGGCCTTCTTGCTCTTCTTCAGCGAGCCGAGATACTTCTCCACGAGCGGCTTGAGGGTCTCGGGATTGATGTCGCCGACGAAGACGGCGGTGACGCCGGCCGCGTCATTGAACAGCCCCTTGTAGACGCGCTCCAGGGTCTTGACGTCGGCCTTGGCGAGAATCTCGGGGGTAATCTGGGCTTTGCGCGGGTTGCCGCCGTACATCGTGTCGTAGAGGATCTGTCCGAACTTGAAGTTCGGCTGTTCCATCAGGTTCGGGAGGACGGCCTTGATCTGCTCGATGCCGTTCTGGAACTCTTCGGGATCGAAGCGCGGAGCGGTATAGTACAGATAGGCGAGCTGGAGGGCGGTCTCGAGATCCTTCACGCTGGAGGAACCGGAAACGCCGTGCTTGAGCTCGTCGATGTACGGATTGATGCGGAGCGTCTTGCCGGTGAGCATCTTCGACACCTGGGTGCCCGGGAAGCCCGCGATACCGGTGTTGTTGAGGTACAGCTGGAAGACATTATCGTCGAAGGAAGGCAGGTCCTCCGTCTCGATGAGGCTCTTGCCGCCCTGTTCGTAGATGTTGATGAGGATCTGGTCCTTGGTGTAGTCGGTCGGATAGACGATGACCTTGACGCCGTTGGCGAGGGTCCACTCGGTGGCCTTGTAGGCGGTGAGGCCGCTCTTCTTGACCTTGGCGCCCTTCAGTTTGGAAGCGTCGAGGAAATCCTTGGCGACCTCGGTCGCGGCGTTGGCCTTGATATCGGAGGCCTTCACCTCGGCGATGGCCTTCAGGAGGTCATCGGCGGTCGGGGTGGCGATACCGGCCTTCTCCGGTCCCTTGTAGAGGACGATGAGGTTCTCGTCGGTGATGATGCCGCCGGCCACCTGGCCGAGGACGGCGCTGTTGATCTGCTTGAGGATCATATCGACGATCTGATACTCCGTCTCCGGATCGGGGAAGGCGTAGTTGTCGAAGAAGCTCTGGAGGATCGGGCGGATGAACTCGGGATTCTTCCGGGTGTCGGCTTTCTTGCGGGCGTTGTCGTAGCGGTTGAGGAGGTTGGTCTTCGCGCGCTCGACCTCGTCGTCCGAGAAGCCGAAGCGTTTCATCTTCTCGATCTCGGTGTAGAAGGCCTTGAAGCCGCCGATGAGGTCATTCTCTTTCAGGGTGACTTCCGCGAAGGTCGGCTCGCAGGTCTCGGTGAGGTTGAAGATGCCCACGAAACCGCTCAGGTACGGACAGTCGGGCTTCGCCGTGAGGTCGGAGAAACGCTCGTACATCACGCTCTGGATGAGGTTCTTGACCACCTCCTGCGCCTTGCCGACGAAAGTGTTGTTGTAGGCCTCGGGCATCGCGTCGCTCTTCCAGATCATCTCGATGCTCGGGGCGGTCGCCTCGGGATCGGTGATGATGCCGGCGACGGGCTCTTTGTTGCCCGGGATCATAATGACTTCCTTCTCCTTGGGATTCTCCTTCTTGGGGATTACGCCGAAGAGTTCCTTGATCTTGGCTTCGGTGCGGTCGACATCGATGTCACCGACCACCACGACGGCCTGATTGCCGGGATGGTACCAGGTCTCGTAGAAGGAGCGGAGGCTTTCGGGCTTGAAGGTCTCCAGATGCTCCTGCAGGCCGATCAGCGTGCACTCGGCGTACTTCGTGCCCGCGAAATAATAAGGAAGGCTCTGCTCGTGCATCCGCCAGTCGGCGGTGCGGCGCTGACGGCGCTCCTCGATGATGACGCCGCGCTCGGCGTCGATCTCGGAGTCGGCGTTGGTGACGAAGTGCGAGTAGTCACGCAGGATCATCAGGCAGCTGTCGACGACGCTCTCGCGGGCGACGGGGATGTTGTTGAGCATGTACTGCGTCTCCTCCACGCCGGTGGAAGCGTTGATGTTGCGGCCGAATTCGGCGCCGATGCTCCGGAGATAGTCGAGGATGGCCTTTCCGGGGAAGTTGGCGGTGCCGTTGAAGCACATGTGCTCGAGGAAGTGGGCGAGACCGTCCTGGGCGGGCTGCTCTTCCTGGATGGCGCCGACGTTGGTGGCCAGGTAGAACTCGGCCCGCTGGGCGGGTTTGTCATTCTTGCGGATGTAGTAGGTGAGGCCATTGTCAAGTTTGCCCACCTTGACGGCGGGGTCATTGGGGATGGCCGGCGCGTTCTGCGCGGCTGCGCTCCCCGCGATCAGCAGGGCGCCCAGCGAAAGGAAAAAGATCAGAATTCGTTTCATATAAAAAAGAATTTGTTGTTGCAAAGGTATAAATAATTATTGAAAAACAAAAATAATTTGTTGAATTATGTAATTATTGATAGCAATTTGCGTTTGAGGACGGCCGCGAGGCCGCCGTGATCCATCCGGTCGCCGAAGCGGATATGCAGGTCCTGCTGCAGCCGCGGCATCGGATGGGGGATGAGCTGGAGCCCGCTTCCTGCAAGGCAGAAGTGGGGGACGAGGCATACCAGGCCCGGAACCCGCGCGGCCGCCCGGACGGCGGCGGCGGGGGAGTCGCCCGAGAAGGTGACACGGGCCAGATAGTCGGCTCCAAGGAGTTTCTCGTACGGTCTCCAGATGGCGAGCGGTGCGAAAGACGGGTCGGCGTCCGCGTCGCGGCTGCCCGCGGCGGCGCTGAAGGTGCCCGCCAGCGTGGATGCTTCATCGATGTCCAGGGTGTCTTTCCGGGCCGAGGCGTAGAGGACGATGTCCCCTTCGGCCG
Organism: uncultured Bacteroidales bacterium; assembly: GCA_900320545.1. Classification (GTDB taxonomy): domain Bacteria; phylum Bacteroidota; class Bacteroidia; order Bacteroidales; family UBA932; genus Cryptobacteroides. The sequence goes on from ONSU01000024.1 coordinate 62,463, forward strand.
TGGAGGCCGATTCGTCCGGGACGATCCGCACCGTGAAGGTGTCCGCCGTGATGGAAAGACTGTCCGACAGCAGTTCCGGGATGACCGACTCGGCGGCGAAGGCCGGGCAGCGGACTGAGATCGGCCGGTGCATCGTCGCCTTCCCGTCCAGGGAGAACATCGTCCCGGCGGCGTCGTACCATTTGAGGATCTCGGAGGCGTAACTCCGGAAGGTCTCGCCCTCCGGGGTGAGCGTCGCGGCGGTGCGGGTCCGCTCGAAGAGCTTGACGCCCAGCTGTTTCTCCAGTTCGGAGATGCTCTGGCTGACGGCAGGCTGGCTGATCCGGAGCCGGCGGGCGGCCCGGGTGAAATTTCCTTCCTCCGCGAGGGTGGAGAAGATGCGCAGCCGGTTGTCGTCAAGCATTATTTCTGTGCGTCCAGGAATCGGGAAAGGGCCAGGAAGAATTCCGCCCGGCAGGCGCCGAGCTTGTCCTTCCCGAACTGAGAGGTCGTAAAGCCCCATCCGTGTCCGCCGGAGGGGTAGATGTACATTTCACGCGGAACCTTGCAGGCCTCCAGGGCTTCGTAGAAGCGGATGCTGTTGAGCGGCTGGACGGTCTTGTCGTCGCTGCAAAGCGCGATGAACGTGGGCGGCGTGGCGGGCGTGACGCGCTTCTCCGTGCTGTAGCGCTCCACAAGGGCCTGATACAGTGCGGGATCGGTCTCTTCGGCGTTGCCGATGAGGCGGGCCCGGGTGCCGGAATGCGTGATCGGGTCGAAGGTGATGACCGGGTAGATGAGGACGGCCCAGTCGGGACGCGTCATCTCGTCGACGTACATCGTCTCGACGCAGGCGGCGAGATGTCCGCCGGCGGAGAATCCCATCACGCCGATCTTCGTGACGCCCCACTCCTCCGCCTTTTCACGGCAGTAGCGGAAAGCGTTCTGCACGTCGTCCAGCGGCACGGTCCAGTGGCCGTTCGGGAGGCGGTATTTCACCACGCAGACGGCGACGCCTTTCTGCAGCATCCAATCGGCCACATACACGCCCTCGTTATAAGAGGAAACGAAAAGGTTGCCGCCGCCGGGGCAGACGATGACCATCTGTCCGGAGGGCTGCTCCGGGAAATACAGGTCCATCCGCGCGAGGGAGGAGATGTTGAAGATGTTGCCGTTCTCGGGAATGTCTTCCGGGCCGCGGAGGCCGTTGTCCTCGGCGATGGTATACCCGGCGAATGCGATCTCCCGTCCGACGACCGGATCCGAGAGCGAGTCGGCCGTCTCCGCATAGAGCAGCACGGTCCGGTCGGGTCTCAGATCCGTCTTCGGTTGGGAAAAAGCGGCGGTGGCGATGAGGGCCGCCGCCGCTGTGAGCAGGAATTTCGTCATTATTTACCGGCGAGTCTCTTGTAGGTTTCCAGCCGGATCTTGGCATACTCCTCGGTCTTGTCGAGCAGTTCCTGGGCGCGGTCCGGATAGAGCTTCAGCAGGGACGAGAAGCGGACCTCGCCCTTGAGGAAGTTCTGGAACTGGGTCCAGTCGGGCTCCTTGCTGTCGAGCGTGAACGGATTCTTGTCCGTGCCCTCGAGCGCCGGGTTGTAGCGGAACAGATGCCAGTAACCGCAGTCGACGGCGAGTTTCTCCTCCTTCTGGCTGAGGCCCATGCCGGCGCGGAGACCGTGGTTGATACAAGGGCTGTAGGCGATCACGAGGGACGGTCCGTCGTAGGCCTCGGCTTCCTTGATGGCGTTGAAGTACTGCATCGGGCTGGCACCCATTGCGACCTGCGCCACATAGACGTAGCCGTAGCTGATGGCCATCATGCCGAGGTCTTTCTTGCGGATCTTCTTGCCGGAGGCCGCGAACTTGGCGATGGCGCCGGCCGGGGTGGCCTTGGAGGACTGTCCGCCGGTGTTGGAATACACCTCGGTGTC
>ONSU01000025.1 GCA_900320545.1 uncultured Bacteroidales bacterium
CGACTTGATGCCTGTGGTGTCCAGGGCCTCGTACAGGTTCAGGGCCCGCCCTTCATCGTGTGACCATACCAGCAGCTGAATCTCTGCCAGGCGGGTCCGGAAATCCTCCTCGGGAGAGGTCGCATATTGCTGCATCCGGGTGACATACCGTCCGGCGGAATCTACGCTGAAATGATGGTATGCTCTGTACAGCCTCTCCGACAAAGCCCAACGTGTACTATCAGAGACGGCATTGTCAAGCGCGCTTCGCAGAGAGTCGTTCTGTAATTCGAAAGACTCTACATATGTTTGCCGGCCTGCAATGGTGCTGTCGAGTTCGGCAAAGGCTTTCCGGACAGCATTCGGCGTGCAGGAAACGGTGCACAAGAATAGCGGAAGCAGTGTTTTAAGGAAGAACCGCATATTACGATTATCCCAGCCGCTCAGCGGCGTAGTCGAGCCGTGCGGCGGCTTCGGGAACGCCGATGAGGAAGATGATGTCGGCGATGCCGAGACCGCTTGCGCTGCCCGTGAGGGCGAGACGGAGGGTGTTCATCACTTTGCCCATCGGCCATTCGCGCTCTTTGATGTATCCTTCGATGGCTTCGGACATCGCGGCGGCGTCCGCGAAGGTCTTACCTTCGAGTGACAGAACGGTTTCGCGGGCCATCGCGGCATTCTCCGCGTTCCAGAATTTCTCCGCATCCTTCGCGAGGAAGGGGGCTGTGAGCGAGTCGTCATAGACTTTGGCCCGCGGATCGACCGGCTTCTGCGCGATGGCGGCGCCGGCCTTGACGCCGAAGGCTTCGAACTGCGAAGGCGCGATGAAAAGGTACGACGCGATCGTCCAGAAATCCTCCACGAACGTCGCGCGCTCCTTAATCAGCGATACGACCTTCAGGACAAAGTCCCGGTCGGCGTCGGCGATGCCGTGCTTTGAGAGCACAGGCAGGAACAGTTCGGTGAGTTCTTCGTCGCTCTTCTGCCGCAGGTATTCCTTGTTGAACCATCTGGCCTTCTCGGGGTTGAATTTGGCGCCGGCCTTCTGGACTTTCTCCATCGAGAATGCCTGAATCAGTTCATCCATCGTGAACAGTTCGCGGTCGTCCCCCGGATTCCATCCGAGCAGGGCCAGCATATTGACGAACGCCTCCGGGAAATAGCCGTCCTCGCGGTATCCGTGCGAGGCGGTCCCGTCGGCGGCCACCCACCGGAGCGGGAAGACCGGGAATCCCATCTTGTCGCCGTCCCGCTTGCTGAGCTTGCCGTTGCCGACCGGCTTCAGCAGCAGGGAAAGGTGCGCGAACCGGGGCATCGTATCCGTCCAGCCGAAGGCTTCATAAAGCTGATAATGAAGCGGGAGGGAGGGCAACCATTCTTCGCCGCGGATGACCTCCGTGATCTCCATCAGGTGGTCGTCGACGATGTTGGCGAGGTGATAGGTCGGCAACTCGTCGGCCCGCTTCCAGAGCACCTTGTCGTCGAGGGTGTCGGTATTCATCTCGATATGGCCGCGGATCAGGTCGTCCATCTTGACGACCGTGTCCTCGGGCATCTTGAAGCGGATGGTCCAGTCGGTGGTCTCCGCGAGGAGCCGGGCGGTCTCCTCCGCCGGCAGGGTGAGGGAATTGCGCAGCTGGAGACGGGTCTTCTGGTTGTAGATGAAGGTCTCTCCGGCGGCTTCGGCTGCGGCGCGGCGCTCCTCCAGGTCGGCGGCGCTGTCGAAGGCGTAGTAGGCCTTCCCGGCCGCTACGAGCTGCTCGGCGTATTTGCGGTAGATGGGCTTGCGCTGCGACTGGCGGTAAGGAGCGTGGGGATGCCGCTCGGAAGGGGTCTCGACGACCTGACCGGTCGCCATGTCGACGCCTTCGTCGGGGATGATCCCGCACCATCCCAGCGCTTCGATGATGTACTGCTCCGCACCCGGGACGAACCGGTGGGAATCGGTATCTTCGATGCGAATGATGAAGTCACCGCCTTTCTGCTTGGCGTACAGGTAGTTATATAGTGCCGTCCGGACGCCGCCCATGTGCAGGGGACCGGTCGGTGAGGGTGCGAATCTTACACGTGTTTTCCTTTCCATATTACTGAATCTTGTCTGCGCTTACCCGACGGATGGCCGGAATACTCTCGAGTGCGCTGCGGTCCTGTCCGGGCTCGACGACGAGCGCCGGTTTGTTGTCGGGATCGTAGTCGAACCGGGCGCGTTGGTCGTTGCGGTCGTAGCCGATCTTGATGGTGCGGTGACCTTCGAGCGGATCCGGAAGGTCATCTTCCTTGCGGGCCGTGGGTTTATAGGTGAAATCCGGCTTGAGGATGATCATATTCCCCAGGTTGATGTCGGCGATTTCGCTCAGTTTCCCCATATCGAAGCCGGTCGCGATGGCCGTGATCAGGACGCCGTCGCCGATGGAGTCGTCGTAGATGAGACCGGTCTTGAAACGGTCGGCATTGCCGGTATACTGCTCCTGGATCATCTTGTTGATCAGTTCGAATTCCGACGCGTGGATGCCCTGGTCCGTGTTGGGGACCGTGACGTTGATGAGGAAGTTCTTGGAGGTCTTGAGGTCGAAGTCGTTCAGCAGGGGAGACTCGAAAGCCCCCTTGACGGCATCCTGGAGCCGGTTCGGACCGTGACCTTCTCCGTGTCCCATCAGGGCCATTCCACTGTTGTGCATCATCTTCTTGACGTCCTGGATATCAACGTTGATATAGCCGCGCCGCATGATGATCTCGATGATGCCTTTGACGGCGGTCGCGAGGACTTCGTCCGATTTGGGGAATGCCTCGTGGAGGAATTCGTCGCCGAAATACTCGAAGAGTTTCTCGTTGTTGATGATAAGAAGGCTGTCGACGTTGCGCTCCAGTTCGTGGATGCCGTCCAGGGCCCTTCCCATTGCATCGGGGCCCTCGCTCTTGTAGGGGATCGTAACGACTGCGACGGTGAGGATGCCCCGCTCTTTCGCCAGGTTGGCGATGACCGGAGCGGCTCCCGTACCGGTACCGCCGCCCATTCCTGCGGTAATAAACACGATTTCGGTCTTGCCGTCAAAAACTTTTTCGGAAATCTCGTCGATGCATCCCAGGGCGGCCTTCTGTCCGGCCTTGGGATCGGTGCCGGCGCCGAGGCCGGCGCCCATCTGGATCTTGACCGGGACGTCGCATTCGCGGAGCGCCTGTCTGTCCGTATTGCAGACGATAAAACTGCACCCGGTGATCCCCTTGTTGAACATGTAGTTGACGGCGTTGCAGCCGCCGCCGCCTACACCGATGACCTTGATGATGTTGTTGTCCGAATCCCAGTCGTTGGGAACGAGGACTTTCATAGTATCGTCTGACATAGTCTATTCTTTTATTTCCACTTCTTTGGTTAAATTGGTATAGAAATCGTCGATGGCATTCCCGATCTTGTTCTTGATCTTGGTCCAGGTGCCCAGACCGAACGTCTTCCTCTGCGAGGCTGCGGTCTGCTTCTTCTTCGGCGGCTCTTCCCGGGGAATCTCCTGATCCACAGGCCGGTGAACCGGCTGAATCGGCTGGATCGGCTGGATCGGCTGCGCCGGTTCTTCCTGAACCTCCGGCTGTGCCTCGGGCTCCTCCTGCGGCACTTCGGGCTCATTGTACCGCACCTCCGGCTGCGGATCCTCCGGCACTTCCGTGACTTCCTCCTCCTGCTCCGGCACGGCCGGCGACGCATTCCAGAAAGTCGGAATCGTCGGCGGGGCCATCATGCAGCCCGGAAGCCGGTCGTCGCGGGCGGAGAGGAGCATTCCGATGACCGATACGGCGCTGGTCTCGGACGTCCCGGCCACATCGGAAGAGAAACGGTGCCTGGGATGTCCGATGCGGACCTGATAACCGGACATGTCCTTGAACAGGTTGCACAGATTCGCCATATTGGCGCCGCCGCCCGTAATGACGACGCCGCTGCGGAGCTCGTCTTTCATCGAACTCTCCTGGATGGAAAACAGGATGGCGTCGATGATCTCCCGCTCGCGGGAATCGATGATGCTCGAGATGTATTTGACCGGTATCTCCTTGAAAGGGCGGTCTTCGTAACGGATCTGCAGGACCTTCTCGCTCAGGTTGGCGAGTTTGTTGGGCTGGCAGGCGCCGTACGCCAGTTTGATGTTCTCGGCCAGCGCCGGAGAGATCGAGCATTCGATCCGGATGTCGCGCGTGACGTTGCTGCCGCCGAAGGGGATGGCATAGTAGTGCCGCATGATCCCTTTCTGGTAGATGGTTACGGAGGTGACACCGTCTCCGAAGTCCACCAGCGCCACGCCGTTCTCTTTCTCTTCCTCGGTGAGGACGGCCTTGGCGGTCACGTCCGGCAGGAAGTATTTCTTCGCGATGGCGATGCCCATGTCGTTGAACATCTTGTCAATGGCGTTCACGCTGCTCCGCTGCCCGATAAAGATCTTGAAGTTGCCGGCCACGTGCGAACTGAGCGTGCCGACGACATCCTCTTCGGAGAGCTGGATCTCGGTGTCGGTCGAGAAGGACTGGGCGACCGCCCCGTAGATGTACTGCGTCTCTTCGTTGTCGAGCGGGTACTGTTGCAGGGCGATGTCCTTCAGGAGGTCGATCTCTTCCCGGCTGATGTACTCGTTGGCGTTGTTCCGCGGGAAGTCTCCCTTGGCGACTTCCTGCCCGACACTGTAGCGGGGGAGACCCACGATGACCTGGCGGATGCGGATCATCAGTTGCTCTTCGGCTTCCTGGATCGCCTTCCGGATCTTGACCGACGCCCGCTGCGGGTTGAACACGGTGCTGTAGCGGATCCCGTCCGAGGGCGTTTCGCTGTAATAGATGACCTGGACGTTCTGTCCGCTCACTTCAGCGACGGCGAGCGCGATTTTGGAGGAACCCAGGTCGAGGGCGGCTATGTATTTCTGTTCCATCGTATAGGTTATTTTTTGCAGATGATCTGTTTGTCGAAGCGGACATCCACCCGGGAATAATACCCTTTCTCGTGCGCGGGGGCGACGGCTTCGTAGTAGGAGGCGATGCGGAGGAGTTTCTCATCCACGCGCGTGGGCGTTCCGAAGAGGAAACGCTCTTTCCCTTCCGTCGGAATCAGCACGAGGTTTCCGTCGGGCAGCACGCTGATCTGCGAGATCCGCTTCGACCACCCGGTCCGCTGAAGATGCGCCGTGAGGGCGATGATTTCCTGCAGCCAGAGTTCTTCCTTTTCGGAGGCGGGTTTCCCTTTGAATTTTTCGTCGACGGTAAGCGGAATGGCGCCGTCGATAATCGGTACGCGGGAGGTGTAGTTCTTCTGGAGGGGGAACAGGAAGCCCTTTTCGTCGGCATAGAATCCGAGGGCCCCTTTCTGGAACCGGATCACCGGCTCCCGCTGCACGATCTCGGTATGGATGAATCCGTCGCGGTCTATGTACGCTTCGCACGAACGGATCGCGCTCTTGGAGGAGAGGATCTCCTCGATGCTCTCCAGGTCGACATCCTCCACGAGTTTGCCGACATACGCGCCATATTCATCCATATAGCGGGCGATGTCCTCTTCCGAAACGAATTTCAGGGAAGCGCTGTCGGCGATGCTGACCTTCAGCCCCTGGCAGGACTGCGCGCGGGTATGGCTCCTTTCCGCCGTGAGCGTCAGGATGTAGAGCGCGGCGAGAAGGGCCCCGGTGCAGAGGGTGAGGATGTTGCGTACGGACTGTTTCATGGCTGGTTGCGAAGCATGTCGGTGATGGCGCCGGTGAAGCGGTCGATGTCGCCGGCACCGAAGGTTACGAGGACGTCAAGATCCTCATGCTGAAGGGTTTCCATCAGATCGCTGCGGGCGATGAGTTTTTTCTCGGGCGCGGTGACCTTGTCGAAGATGATTTTCGAGGTGACCCCCGGAATGGGCAGTTCGCGGGCCGGGTAGATGTCGAGGAGGATCAGCGAGTCGACCGCGCTGAGGGCGGCGGCGAATCCTTCCGCGAAATCCCTTGTCCGGGTGTAGAGGTGCGGCTGGAAGACGGCGGTCAGTTTCCTGCCCGGGAAGATGTCCCGGATGGAGGCGATGGCCTTGGCCAGTTCTTCCGGATGATGGGCATAGTCGTCGATATAGGCCTTCGCGGGGGTGTTGAGATGCACTTCCAGACGCCGTTTGACACCTTCGAAGGTGCCGATGGCGTGGCGGACTGCCCCGGGCTCGATGCCGTAGAGGAGGGCGATGGCCGCCGCCGCGATGCTGTTCTCCATATTGACCCGCCCGGGCGTGCCGACCCTGATGCCTTCGAGCCGTCCGCCGGGATAGACGAGGTCGTAGATGAAATGACCGGCCTCAACGCGCACGTTTTCTCCGTGGAAATCGGCTTCCCTGTCTTCCGGATGGTAGGTGAGGATGCGGGCCTTGGTGTCGTCGGAGGAGATCGGAAGGCCTTTCTTGATGATGACGGAGCCGCTGACCTGCGAGGCGAACGCCTTGAAGGCCTCCTGCACGTGGGCGAGGTCGCCGTAGATGTCGAGGTGGTCGGCGTCCATCGCCGTGATGACGGCGATCTCCGGGAAGAGCTGCAGGAAGGAACGGTCGAATTCATCGGCCTCGGCCACGACGGTGGGCGTGTGGCTGATGAGGGTGTTGGTGTCGTAATTGCGGGAGATGCCGCCGAGGAATGCCGTGCAGCCCTCGCCGCTTTCGGTGAGAATGTGCGCCGTGAGGGTGCTGGTGGTCGTCTTGCCGTGCGTGCCGGAGACGGCGAGGCAGCGTTGGCCCTCCGCGATCTCTCCGAGCATCCGGGAACGCTTGATGACGCGGTATCCTTTCTCGCGCACATAGACGAGTTCGCCGAGACTTTCCGGTACGGCGGGCGTATAGACGACGAGGGTGCTTTCGACGTCCTTCGGGATGAAATTGACATCGTCGGTATAATGCACGCCGATGCCTTCTTCGACGAGTTTCCCGGTCAGTTCCGACGGCGTCTTGTCATATCCGCTGACTTCATAGCCTTTGAACTTATAATACCGGGCGATGGCGCTCATCCCGATGCCGCCGATTCCGATAAAGTATATCTTATTGTATTTCATCATTTAATTAATTTATACGCCTCGTCGCAGATGATCTGCGCCGCATTGACCAGCGCCAGTTTGAGGATATTCTTCTCCATCGCGGCGATTTTTTCCGGATTGCCCAGCAGGTCCAGGGCCGCAGGGAGCAGTTTCTCGCCCGCCTCGGCATCCTTCACGATGAGGGCCGCGTCCTTGCGCACCAGCGCCATCGCATTGTGCGTCTGATGATCCTCCGCGACATTGGGGGAGGGCACGAAAATGACGGCCTTCCCGAGGGCGCAGAGTTCCGATACGGTCGACGCCCCGCTTCGCGAAATCACTACGTCCGCCGCCGCGTAGGCGAGGTCCATCCGCTTGATGAAGTCGAAATGCTTTACATTCGGCACGGGATGCTCTTCCAGAAACTTGTCCACGCCTTCCTTATAATACTTGCCGCACTGCCAGATGACCTCCACGTCTTCTCCGCCCGGGCATCCGGCTTCGATCCAGCCGCGCATCGCCTTGTTGAGCGTGCCGCTGCCGAGACTTCCGCCGACGATGAAAAGATGTTTCCTGGCGGGATCCAGCCCGTAGAACGTCATGGCCTCCGCCTTCATCTCCGGTGTCGGCGGGACGGTCATTTCCTTCCGGATCGGGTTGCCGCTGAGGACGATCCTGTCGGCGGGGAAGAACCGCTCCATTCCTTCGTAGGCCACGCAGATGCTCCCGGCCTTCTTGCCGAGGATCTTGTTGGTAAGGCCCGCGAAACCGTTCTGCTCCTGGATGAGCGCCGGAATGCCCATCCGGGTGGCCGCCCATAGCAGGGGTGCGCTGGCGTAGCCGCCCACGCCGATGGCGATATCGGGCTTGAACTCCTTGATGATCTTCCGGGCCTTGCGTACGCTCGCCAGCACTTTGAAAGGCGCCTGGATGTCGTTGACGATATTCTTCCAGCTGAGCTGGCGCTGGAGTCCCACGATGGGGAGACCGACGATCCTGTATCCGGCCGCCGGCACCTTCTCCATTTCCATCTTGCCTTCCGCACCGACGAAAAGGATTTCGCTCTCCGGGTTGAGTTCCCGCATCTTGTTGGCGATCGAGACGGCCGGGAAAATGTGTCCGCCCGTGCCGCCGCCGCTGATGATGATCCGTATCTTCCTGTATTCCATAGTCTATAGGCTTTCCAATTGATCCAGGTCTCCCATCCTTTCTTTGACTTCGTCGTCCCGCTCGATCAGCGGCGCCGCCTGTTTCGTCACCTGATCCATCTTGCTTTTGGCCATCCGGCTGATCGAAAGGATGATGCCGAAGGCGATGCTGAAGCAGAGGAAACTGGACGAGCCGTGGCTGATCATCGGCAGCGTCTGGCCGGTCTGCGGCAGCAGGTGCACGTTGATGGCGATGTGCATGAACGCCTGCATGCTGATCAGCAGGATGAGGCCCGACATCGCGAATTTCGCGAAATAGTCGTCACACAGCGGAGCGATCATCGACCCCCTTCCGAGCAGGCTCAGATAAAGGAGAATGATGATGAGCGCCCCCCACCAGCCGGTCTCTTCGACGATGAAGCTGAAGATATAGTCCTCGAAGATGACGGCGACCTTGTATTTCTGGTTGCTCCGGCCGATGCCTTTTCCGAATACTCCGCCCTCTTTGATGGCGAGCAGGGCGCCGACCGGCTGTTCCAGTTTCAGATCGTCGATGACCGCCCGGCGTTCGGACGGTTTCGCCTCCATCACCTTCTCGAGTTTGGCCGACGTGCTGCCGGTCCGGCTCTCGAGACTGATGTTCGTGATGCGGTCGGACATGCTGAATCCCGTGGTCTTGTAAATCAGCAGCACCATTCCCACGTAGAGCGCCATAATGACGAGCAGGCCGAAAATCTCCTTCAGGTCCACGCCGCCGACAAACAGGATGATGAACATCATCATCATGAAGAGGGCCGTCGCGGAGGTGCCGCCGTCCAGCATCAGGAACGAAGTGAGGAGGATCGGGAGATAGATATAGAAAATCTTCTTGGTCAGGGTGTTGTCGAGCCAGTTCCAGGAAGGGATGAGTTTGTGGAGCCGGGGCAGCAGGTGGAAGGAATCTTCCTTCATCGCGTTGACAGCCCAGGCCAGATACATCACCATCGCCACTTTGACGATCTCGTACACGTGGATCTGCTTGCCGAACAGGACGATGAGCCGCCAGGAATTGTTGACCTCGGCGGCGCGGATCGGCCAGCTGGTGTTCCTTCCGATCCGGAAGACCACGAACAGAAGCAGGAAGAGCGAGAGTGCGAATCCGTATTTCGAGAGAAACTTGAAGATCTTGATGTTCTTGAAGTTGTACAGCAGGATGATCAGGCCGAGTCCGAGGCCGACATACATCAGGTGCTCCTTGATGATTGCGAACCGGGTCGTATGCTTCTGCAGGGCCAGGAGGGGAGTGGACGTAAAGACCGTGACCACCGAGATGAGCATCAGCAGCAGCACGATCATCCAGATGACCTTGTCTCCCTGGAGATTGTCAAACGGATTCCAGAATCTTTTTTTCGTGGTCTCTCTTTCCATACTACAGGCTCCTTACCGCTTCTTTGAACTGTCTGCCGCGGTCCTCGTAACTCTGGAACAGGTCGAAGCTCGCGCAGCAGGGGCTAAGCAGCACGACGTCGCCGCTCTCCGCGAACGCGGCGGCCGCCTTGACGGCGTCCTTCGCCGAGAGGGTGTCCACCATTTTGTCGGCTCCGACGATGCCCTCGAAGGCGCTGTGGATCTTGGCGTTGTCGACGCCGAGGCAGACGATGGCCTTTACTTTCTCCTTCACCAGATCGTTCAGGACACTGTAGTCATTGCCCTTGTCCTTGCCGCCCACGATCCACACGACCGGCTTCTTCTGGCATTCGAGCGCATACCAGGCCGAGTCGACGTTGGTCGCCTTGGAGTCGTTGATGTACAGCACGTCCTTGATGCTCAGGACGGGCTCCAGACGGTGCTCTACGGGCTGGAAGGTCGCGAGCGAATCGCGGATGACCGCATTGTCGATGTCGCAGGCCTTGGCCGCGAGGGCCGCCGCCATCGAGTTGTAGATGTTGTGCTTACCGCCAAGGGCGAGCTCCTTCAGGTAGACGTCAGTCTCTTCCTCCTTGTAGCGGATGACGATCTTGTCGTCGCGGAGGAAGGCGCCCTGCTCCACTTCCTTCTCCTGCGAGAAGGGGAGCATCTTGCAGCGGAGGATGATGTTGTCCAGATGACGGATCGTGATCTCGTCGTCGCTGTCGAAGATGAAACAGTCGTCGGGGGAGAGGTTCTGGGTGATCTTGAACTTCGCGGCGACATAGTTCTCCATCTTGTGGTCGTAGCGGTCGAGATGGTCGGGCGTGATGTTGGTGATGATGGCGATGTCCGGCTTGAAGTCGTACACGTCATCGAGCTGGAAACTGCTGATCTCCAGGACGTAATAGTCGAAGTGCTCGGTCGCGACCTGATAGGCGTAGGATTTGCCGATGTTGCCGCCGAGGCCGACGTTGAGGCCCGCGTTGCGGAGCAGGTAGTAGATGAGCGAGGTGGTCGTGGTCTTGCCGTTAGACCCCGTGACGCAGATTTTCTTGGCCGCGTCATAACGGCCGGCGAATTCGATCTCGGAGATGATATGCGTCCCCCGGTCGCGGAGTTTCCGGACCATCGGGGCCGCGGCGGGGATGCCGGGGCTCTTGATGACCTCGTCCGCACTGAGGATCAGTTCCTCCGTGTGCTGCCCCTGCTCGAAGGGAATATCCCATTTGCGGAGCGTCTCCTGATACGACTCCTTGATTTCTCCCTTGTCCGAGAGAAAGACGTCAAAACCTTTTGTCTTTGCCAGCACGGCGGCTCCTACGCCGCTTTCCGCTCCGCCTAATACTACAATCCGTGACATATACCGTGTTTATTTTTATTAACGAAGTTTGAGAAGTGCAAGGGTGGATACCGCAAGGAGGATCCCGACGATCCAGAAACGGAGGGTGATCTTCGCCTCGTGATGCGGCGGGTTCGGTTTGGGGTACTTGATGTATCCGCCCGGAATCTTGTTTTTCTGCCAGTGATGATGCAGGGGAGTGCGGCTCCAGATCCTGCCTTCCTCCCCGCCGTGCCTGCGTTTGTAAATCTTGAAGTAAAGCGACTGCAGGATGACGGAAAGACTCTCCATGAAGAAGATGCCGCACAGTACGGGGAGAAGCAGCTCCTTGCGCAGGAGTACGGCGGTAACGCCGATCACCCCGCCGAGCGCGAGCGAGCCGGTGTCTCCCATGAAGATGGCCGCCGGATGGCCGTTATACCACAGGAATCCCAGCAGGGCGCCGACCATCGCGGCCATGAAGACGGCGATCTCTCCGGTGCCCGGCAGATACATTATATTTAAGTATTCCGAGTCGATGAGGTTGCCCGACAGCCAGGCCAGGATACCGAGCACGACGCCGACGATGGCCGAAGTGCCCGCCGCCAGGCCGTCCAGCCCGTCGGTAAGGTTGACGCCGTTGGAGCAGGCCGTGATGATGAAGACGATCACCAGCACATAGATGGCCCATTTGGTATACCAGCCCATTGCGCCCTTGAAGGGGGAGAGCCATTTGTAGTCGAATTCGTGGCTCTTCACGAACGGGATGGTGGTCTTGGTGGACTTGACGACGTCTTCTTTGGCATAGCGGCCCGAGGTGACGACTTCCTCCTGCGACGGAGCCGGATTCTCCACTTTCTCGCGGACTACGATATTGGGACTCATCCATACGGTGAGGCCGATCACGAATCCGAGGATGATCTGGCAAAGCAGCTTTATCTTGCCCGGAAGGCCTTTCTTGTTCTTCTTGACCGATTTGATGTAATCATCCGTAAATCCCAGCGCCCCGCACCACAGCAGGCTGAAGATCAGCAGCAGGATATATACGTTGGTGAGGTCGGCGAACAGCAGGATGCCGAACAGGATGCCGAGAATGAAGATGACTCCTCCGAAGCCCGGCGTGTTCTTCTTGTCGCTCTGCCCTGCGGTCTGGGCGTCTTCTTCGCGCTCTCCTTCCAGCAGTTCCTTCCTGCTCGTCATCTTGCGGACGAACCATTTCCCGAAGAGCAGTGCGAACGTGACTGCGAAGATACTTGCGAGGATGGCCCTGAATGACAGATAGTGCATCAGGTTCATACCCGGGAAGTCGACTCCCTGCGAAGCGAGATAATTGAAAAGATGATATAGCATTCTCTAAATATTTATCTGTTGAAATACTTCATTTACAATTTCTTTCTCGTCGAAATGACGCTTTTCGGTGCCGATGATCTGATAGGTCTCGTGCCCCTTGCCGGCGAGGAGGATGGTCGCGTGCTCCGGCGCCGTGAGGATCGCGGTCCGGATGGCCTCCTTGCGGTCTTCGATGAAGAGACTCTTGGCGAGACCCTTCGGGCTCAGGCCGGCGCGGATGTCATCGAGGATGTCCGCGGTGCGCTCGGTACGGCTGTTGTCGGAGGTGACGACGATGCGGTCGGCCATCTTCTCGGCCATTGCGGCCATTTCGGGCCGTTTGGTCCTGTCGCGGTCACCGCCGCAGCCGAACAGGCAGATCAGTTCGCGTTCCGGGGCGATGGCGCGCAGGGTGGAGAGCACGTTCTCCATCGCGTCGGGCGTGTGGGCGTAGTCGATGACGACGCTCAGGTCCTTCGGACCGCGGAGCGTGTCGAGCCGGCCGTCCACGCTGGAGAGGTTGCTCATGGCGATCAGCGCCTCTTCCGGTTTCGCGCCCACCGCGACGGCCGTCGCATAGATGGCGAGGAGGTTGTAGGCGTTGTGCCGCCCGATCAGCCGCGTCCAGGTCTCCTGTCCGTCGATGCGGAGCATCATTCCCTCGAAACTCTCTTCCATGATGCGGGCGGTATGGTCCGCCGTGGTGCGCAGGGAATAGGTGATGACCCTGGCGGCGGTGTTCTGCACCATCACGCGGCCGTTCTTGTCATCGATGTTGATGATGGCCACGGCGTCGGGCGTGAGGTTGTCGAAGAACAGTTTCTTGCAGCGGAGGTATTCCGCGAAGGTCTTGTGGTAGTCGAGATGGTCGTGGGTGAGGTTGGAGAAGATCGCCGCCTTGAAATGGAGGCCGCTCACCCGCTCCTGCTCCACGCCGATCGAGCTCACTTCCATAAAGCAGTACTCGCATCCGGCGTCGCACATCTCCCGGAGAAGGGCGTTGATGGTGATGGGGTCGGCCGTGGTGTTGGCCGTCTCGCTGCGGCGCGTGCCGACGAAGTTGGCGATGGTGGAAAGGAGGCCGCAGTTGTAGCCGAGCCCCATGAAGAGTTTGTACAGCAGGGTGACGGTGGTCGTCTTGCCGTTGGTGCCGGTGATGCCGACGAGGGTAAGCTGCGAGGAAGGGTGGCCGTAGAAAGCGTCCGCCATCATCGCGACCGCGTGACGGGAATTCTCTACCTTGACGAGGGTAATTCCTTTCGTATCAATTCCTTCCAGCGCTCCCTCGTCCTCGTAGGCGACGGCTTTCGCTCCCTTGGCGATGGCCTGGGGAATGTAGGCGTGACCGTCTCCCGCAAATCCCCTGACGGCGATGAAAAGGCCGCCGGGAACCACCTTCCGCGAATCATCGGCGATACCGGTGATTTCCACGGAACGGTTTCCCCTGACCTCCAGGACGCCTGCGGGCGCTATGATGTTTTCCAGTTTCATTACTTCAGGACAATATGGATTTCTTCTCCTTTTTCCAGTTTCTTCTTTGCGGCCGGGGACTGCGAGGCAACATGGCCGGCTCCCTCGTATGTGCACCTGTAGCCGTTATTCTCGATGATATAGATGGCGTCTTTGAGCCCGAGTCCTTTCAGGTCGGGCACATAGCCGCCCGTTTTCTCCCCGGTGTAGACCGGATCGGCTTCCGGGATGCCGCCCGTCCGGGCGAGGGCGTTTCCGCCGGTCTTCTCCATCGCGTAGATGCTGTTGACAATCTCCAGGACGGCTCTGGCCGGGGCCGTTCCGCCGTAGGCGCTGGTCTTGGACAGCTTCGAGTAGACGCTGATGAGGATGGTGTAGCGGGGTTCGTCCGCCGGGAAGAAGCCGACAAAGGTGCCCTTGTTCTTCCAGCGGCCCTGCTCATCGTGGTAGGCGTCTCCCTTGACGGGATGCTCCGCGGCGGTCAGCGCGACCTGGGCCGTGCCGGTCTTGCCGGCGACCTCGAGCCGGGCGTTTTCCAGTACCGGTGCGGTGCCCCCCTTCTTTGTCACTTCCTTCAGGCCGTCCGTCAGCATCCGGGCCGTCTGCGGCGAGCATATGGAATTCAGCACGACCGGTTTCCGCTTCTCGAGGATGACGCCTTCTTTCTCGATGTCTTCCACGAGGTAGGGCTTCATCATCGTACCGCCGTTGGCGATGGCGTTGTAGAACATCGCGACGTGCAGCGGCGTCACGCCCAGCGAGTAGCCGTAGGAGGCCGTGGCGAGCGTTAGTTTGCTCCAGCCGGGTTTGTCTGGCGTATAGAGCGAAGGCTTGCCCAGGCCGTCGATGTCGAAGTCGAACTGGTCGGCGAAGCGGTAGGAGAAGATCCTGTCGTAGAATTTCTGGGGATTGTTGCCGTAGGCGTCGGTGACCAGCGTCATGAAGACGTAGTTGGAGGATACCTTCAGGCCCTGGCGGATGGGAATGGTCTTCTTTCCGGTCTCCTGTTCGTATTCCCGCACGTGCTTGTCGGGCGTGAATTTGCCGAATACGCCGCCCCGGGAGGGAATCTCCTGGTCGAGCGAGGTGACATAGCCGTCTTCGATGAGCGACATCAGGGAGACCGTCTTGAACACGGATCCCTGTTCGCCGACCTGGCTGATGGCGAGGTTGTACTGCTCGCGGAGCGGACTTCCCGCCGCGGTGTCGCGCTGGAGGTTGACCATCGAGCGGATGGCGCCGGTCCTGGTGTCCATCAGGATGGCGAGGGCGCCTTCGATGAGATCATTCTCTTCGATCTGCTTGCGCAGGGCCCGGTCGACGATGTCCTGGAGGTCTATATCGAGCGTGGTGCGGACATCCGAGCCGTCTTTGGCCGGGATGTAGAGACTGTCCAGGTTGCGGATGGTCTGCTTGCTGTCCGTCACCTTCATCCAGGTGCGGCCTTCCTGGCCGTGGAGGATGTGGTCGTATTTCCCTTCGATGCCGATGTGGCTGTTCTTTCCCGCCTTGGAATTATCCTTGACGTAGCCGATCACGCGGTAGGCGAGGGCGCCATAGGGGTACTGGCGCAGGTAGTTGGTCTCGACGATGATGCCGCCCTTGAACTTGCCTTCGTTGAACAGGGGGAGCTGGCGGACTTTCTCGAGGGTGTTGCGGTCGATCTGCCGTCCGATGGCTTCGTGCTTCCGGCCCCTTTCGCGTCCGCTCAGAATAAACTGGTAGTATTCGTCGGCCGTCTTGTTGCCGTAGATTTCCGCCAGTCCCTTCGAGAGGGCGCGCGCCTTTTCTCTCCACTTGGCCTCTTCCTCGCTTCCGGCTTTCTTGTCCTTCATCTCCTCGAATTCCTTTTTCCGGATCGTGCAGTCCATATAGACCTGATACATCGGGGTGGTGATGGCGAGATAGTTACCCTTGCAGTCGAGAATGTTGCCGCGGTTGGGATTCTCGGTCTGTTCCTGGTCGAGGGCCTTGAAGTACTTCATCAGCTCGGGATCGACATTGAAGGTGGCCTGGATGATACCCATCTTCACGAAGATCACGATGACGAGAATCACGGTCATCGCATTGATGACCGACATCGTCACGCTGACCCTGTCCTTTCCTTTGTCTGTCTGTACCTTGACGGCCTGTTTTCTTCCTGCCATAATCCTATCTCCTTTCAATGATGACGGCGGGCCTGGTCGGTACGGTGACCTCCGAACCCAGTGACTTCAGATGCTCCTCCACGGTGCTGAGGCGCCCCATTTTTACCATTTCTCCGGTTCGCTCGGCGTGGTAGATCTCGAGTTCCTCCAGCACTTTGCGGTTTTTCTCGACCTTGGAGAGGGTCGTTTCCACTTTCAGACTGATCATCACGGTGGCGACAATCAGCACGAAAGCGTAGACAATGTGGATAAAGTATTTATCGATCCCCAGCCTGGCGAGAATGTCTCCCTTCAGGATGGATCTTATGATATTCTTCAGTGACGCGACAAAATTTGCCATCAGTTTTCCTCCCTTTTTTCCGCAACGCGGAGTTTGGCGCTCCGGGCCCGGGTGTTCGCGGCGATCTCGCTTTCGGAGGGGAGGGTGAATTTCCCGACGCTCCTTAGCGAAGATCCCTTGATGAAATGTTTGACCATCCGGTCTTCGAGACTGTGGTAGGTGATGACCACCAGCCTTCCGCCGGGGGCGAGGATCCGCTCGGCGCCTTCGAGGAATTTCTCCAGCGAGCGCATCTCGCCGTTGACCTCGATGCGAAGCGCCTGATAGACCTTCGCCAGGACCTTGTGCTCCGCGTTTTTCGGGAGCATCGGGGCGATGGCCCGGTCCAGGTCGCCCGTCGTCACGACGGGGCGCGCCTTGATGATGAGCCCGGCCATTCTTCCCGCTCCGTCCACCTCTCCGTAGAGGCGGAGCACCTTCTCGAGCTCCCCGGCCGTGCAGCCGTTGACGAAGTCCGCGGCGGTCCGGCTGCGGTCCGCGCCTTCTTCCGCGCCATCCGCCTTGCCGCCGTTCATCCGCATGTCGAGCGGCGCATCCTCGAACCGGAACGAAAACCCTCTCTCCGCCGTGTCGAACTGGTGGCTCGACACCCCGAGATCCGCCAGGATCCCGTCAACGCCTTTCCCCTCCTTGCCGTTCCTGCCCTTCTCCTCCTTGCCGTTCCTGCCCTTGCCGTCATTCCCGTTCCGGGAATCTTTCATCATCCATTCCCAGTAGTTCTCCACATACCGGAAATTATTGTGCACCAGCGTCAGCCGGCTGTCCTTCGGAGCGTTTTCCAATGCTTCGCCGTCACGATCGAAGGCGATGACGTGTCCGCCATCGTTTAAGCGTGAAAGTAGTTCGGCGGTGTGACCACCGCCTCCGAAAGTGGCGTCGATATAGGTTCCGTCCGGATTCAGGACAAGGGAAGAAATGCTCTCGTCGAGCATTACAGGCGTATGGTAGTCTGACATTTTCGGCCCTCCGCTATTTTGAGAGGCCGTCCGCGATGGATTCGAATTCTTCGTTGGAGATCAGTGCGGTCTTTCTCTGGTCCTCCGCCCATATCTCAATTTTGAACCCCATTCCTGCGAATACGACTTCCTTTGTGACACCTATTTCTTCGAGGAGTTTTTTCGGGATGGAGAGCCGTCCGAGTTTCTCGTCCGGCGTTAACTCTACGCAACCATCCGTGTATTTTCTCCAGAGGTCGGCGTGAGCCCTGCTCAAGGGATTGAGTTTGGAACGGATCTCCTCGCTCTGCCTCTCCCACTCCGCGAAGGTGTAGACTTCGAGGCAGTTGGCATAGACATCCTTTTTGATGAGGAGCCGCATATCGGTCACTCCTGCGTCATACATAGCCTTCTTGAAGACGGCAGGGAACACGATGCGTCCCTTGTCGTCCACCTTGCTGTATGCCTTTCCCAGAAAGTTGACCATTTTTCTCTTTCAGTTTTCTTTCACGCTTGGTTGCAAAGGTACGAAAAATTTTCCACATTCTACCACTAATTTCCAAAATTTTCCACAAATTTTTTCGCACCCCTTTTCCCGCCCGCTCCGAGGCCGTTTCCCCGCTCCTTTCCGATGTCGACTTTCCACTGCCGCCGCCCGGTCGCCCGCCCGCCACTCGGCCGCCACTCGGCCGCCCGGCCACCCGTCCTTCACCCACCCGTCCTTCACCCACCCGTCCGTCCGTCGCCTGCCCATCCGTCGCCCGTAGCTCGTCCGGCCGTCACCTGTCCGTCACCCACCAGTGAGCCGTAAAGTGTAAGATGTTGAAACAGAGCGGATTAAAGAAAAGGCCTTACTCGAAATCAAGTAAGGCCTTTTGTCTAAACGGCTGACTATCAAATAGTAACACTTTACGCTTTGGAATTTACCCGGACTTTGCTTACCTTTACGTCCTCAGGATTGTGGTGCGACGAATCAAAGTTGCACATTATGAAGTACATTCAGCGGAAAGTATTCAGGGGAATCCTGAATCATTGCTACCAGAGGACGGAGGAAGGAATCGTTATCTTCTATGACGTCAAAGACTTCCTGGTTTTCTTCACCCAGTTTTGCACGACGGCAAGGCAACACGGCGCGCGAGTCCTCTCGCTTTGCATCATGCCGGATCATATCCATCACGGGACCTGCGTGTACGGACCGGACGTGCTGTCCGGGTTTGTCAGAGATTATACGTCCCGATTTTCTCTCCAGCATAACCAGACCTGCCGTTACGACGGGAAACTCTTTGAAAGTCCGTTTGGAAGCGCCCCGAAATTCGGGAGCAAGAAGGCCCGGACAAACCTGATCTACATAGGGAACAATCCGGTCGAGCGTCACCTCTGCACAAAAGCGGAAGAGTATCGCTGGAATTTTCTCGCTTACGCCGAATCTCCCCATCCGTTTTCCGAACCGCTCATTATCCGCCGGGCTTCCTGGCATTTAGGCAAAGCCATCCGGGAGGTCAGAGTTGCGGCGGAGCATCATCTGCCACTTTCTTATGTACAGTTACAGCGGCTGTTCAGCCCTTTGTCCGATGCGGAGCGGGAGCAGTTGACCGACTTCATCGTGAACGCCTATAATGTCCTGGACTATAAAGCCGCCACCCAACTGTTCGGCAGCTATGAGAATATGCTTCTGGCAATGCACGCCACGACGGGAAGCGAATATGACTTGAATGAGTTCCATATCGGAAAGTCGGATGCCTGCTACGCCGTCTGGACTGCGGAGCTGATGCGTCGGAAGCATCTGGAAGACATCCACGACATCTTCCGGCTCTCCGAAAGGGAGCGGGCGGCGCTGCGGCCCCTTCTTTCGGGGTGTGCGTCGGCCCTTCCCGAACAACTTTCGGCCTTCCTTCGGCTTCCCCGTAAACTGTAAGATGCTCTCTGATAGATGATTGCGTTAAAGGCCTTACTCAATTCCGAGTAAGGCCTTTTACGTAAATCACTGACTATGAGTACTTTGTAGTTTGCGGGGGTGGAGGGCTGTCACCGCCGCGCCGTTTGATGGATGAGCCCGCAGGTGACGAGGACCTGGGAGAGGTAGAACAGCGGCAGCATCAGGAAGTAGCCCGTGGAGATGCCGGCGAAGTCGTGCAGCGACAGGAGGATGTCAGAGACGACCAGTGAGCAGATGCCGCTCAGGGTGAGGATTTTGGCGGTGCGGTCCATCGTGGGACCGAACGGGGTGGCCGAGGCCGTCGAGACGGAGAAAGCCGAGACGAAGATGTAGGCGAGGACGGCGATCCGGATGCCCGTGGAGTCGATGCCGGGAATCAGCAGGAACACGAAGTACAGTCCGAAGATGACGCACAGCAGGGCGAACATCCACCAGTTGACATTCCCTTTCCGCATCGTGAAGCCGATGTAGCTCATATGCGCGATGAAGTACGCGATGACTCCCGCGATGAAGAACATCGCCCCCTTGTCGTGTGCCAGATGCAGCAGATAGTCGCCCACGATTGAGAATCCGAATGCGGCCGGGATGAATTTCATATACTTGTCGCGCCGCTCTTTCGGTGCCGACAGGATCAGCCACAGAGCCAGTCCCAGCAGCCAGAAGATAATCAGGCAGCGCCAGATGTACACCTCCGTCGCCGCATACGCCGCATACAGTCCCGCCGGGATGACCGTCGCAAGAATCAGGAATAAAGTTTTTTGTTTCATAAATGGTTGATTAGTTTTGAAAAATTTGGTGAATCAAGTGGATAAAACCGTGGCCGCCCGTGGCCTCGTGAACGGGAGGGGCCCACAAGACGAATGTCGCAGTGGGAGGGATGGAGGAGCGAAGCTCCGAAAGTTTTAGGAACTGATTCACCAGATTTTTAGTCATTTCTCTATATGGATTACCAGTTTCCCTTCGTACCAGGGGTCGTCCTGCCAGGCCGAGACGGGCCAGACGTGGACGGAGCCGGGACGGAGGTGGTGGCGGGCCATCAGGGGGGCGATTTCCTCCGCCACGTCGCCGCCTTTCAAGTACAGGATGCCCTTGCGGAAACGTCCCTTCACCCAGGGGTAGAAGTCCGTGAGCGAGGCGACGGCACGGGAAACGACCCAGTCGAAGGTGCGGCCGAGCGACTCGGCGCGGGCATTGACGACCTCCACGTTGCAGAGGCCGAGCGATTCGGCGACGGCCGAAGCGACAAGGGTCTTTTTCCCGACTGAATCGCACAGGGTAAACTGTGCTTCCGGGTACCGGATCGCGAGCGGAATGCCCGGGAAGCCGCCGCCGGTGCCGAGATCCAGCACGGCGCTATGGGCGAACGATTCTTCCAGTCCGGTCCGCTGCAGGTACTCCGCGATGGCGAGCGAATGCTGCACGTGATGGGCGTAGAACGCATCCATATCCTTGCGGGAGATCACGTTGATCTTCGCATTCCATTCCCGGTAGAGGGGCTCCAGCATCTGCAGTCTGTCCGTCATTGCACTTCCCCCCGGCTCATCATTTCGCTGAGCAGGGCCTTCCCGCGGCGGATCCGGGTTCGGACCGTGTTGAGCGGCAGGCCGACCTGCTTTGCAATGTCCTCGTATTCAAGTTCTTCCACCATATAAAGAATGATGATTTCCCGGTAGAGCGGGGAGAGTTCCTCGATGAAACCCATCAGGCGTTCGTGCTCCTGGCGGTTGATGATTTCGTCCTCGGGATTGACGTCGTCCGAGAGGTCCGGCGCCTCGTCGGTGTCGGAACGGGTCTTCTTCATCGCGTCCTTCTTTTCGTCCTCCCGCTTGATGATGCCGAGATGGTCGAGGGCAGTGCGGTAGGCGATGGTGAAGAGCCAGGGAAGGAGGTCGCGCGAGGTGTCGAAGCTGTCGATCTTGGCGAAGAATTTCTGGAAACTCTCCGAGACGACGTCATCGACGTCCGCCTTCCAGATGAAATACTTCGACACGCGACCCCGTACGGCGGCTACGTGCTTTTCATAAATGGCTTTGTAGGCCAGTTGGTCTCCGGTCCGCGCCTTCTCGACGAGTTCGGCGTCCGTCATTTTCTTGTATTCGTACTCCATATTCAATCTAATATCCTGTGTCGATAACCATCTGTGGCTCTGGAGGGTTGTCAACGAAAAAGGCCTAAAACGTCGACAGATGGGGACTAATGGGCTTCCAGCCAGTTGGGACCGACATTACATTCAACAGTTAAGGGGATGGAGAGTTTGACAACATTCTCCATCTCTTCTACGACAATCTGACGCAGCGCATCCACCTCCTCCGGGAAGCAGTCGAACAGGAGTTCGTCGTGGATCTGCAGCACCATCCGGCTCCGAAGTCCCGCCTCGGCCATCCGTCGGTCGACGCGGATCATCGCCAGCTTGATGATGTCCGCCGAGGATCCCTGGATCGGGGCGTTGACGGCGTTCCGCTCGGCGAGGGCGCGCACGGTGGCGTTCCGGGCGTTGATGTCCGGGAGGTAGCGACGCCGGCCGAAGAGCGTTTCGACATAGCCGTTCTCGCGGCAGGATTCGATCGTCGCGTCGATGAAGGAGCGGATCGCCGGGAAGGAGGCGAAGTAGTCGTCGATAATCTGTTTGGCCTCTTTCCGCCCCAGATGCAGCCTTTCGGCCAGTCCGAAGGACGAGATGCCGTACATGATGCCGAAATTCGCCGTCTTGGCGATGCGTCGCTGGTCCGGGGTGACTTCCGCGAGCGGAATGCCGAAAATCTTCGCCGCCGTGGCCGCGTGGACATCCTCCCCGGCGCGGAATGCGCTCACGAGATGGGCGTCGCAGCTCAGGTGGGCCATTAGCCGGAGCTCGATCTGCGAATAGTCGGCCGACATGATGAGATGGCCCGGCGCCCCGGGCACGAAAGCCCGCCGGATCTCCCGGCCCCGCTCGGTGCGGATGGGGATATTCTGGAGGTTGGGGTTGGAACTGGAAAGCCGTCCCGTCGCCGTCAGGGCCTGGTTGAAGGTGGTATGCACCCGTCCGTCCCGCGGGGAGACATAGCCCGGGAAGGGCTCGATGTAGGTCGAGAGGAGTTTTTTCGCCGCGCGGAATTCGAGGATCTCCCCGATGATGGGATGCCGGTCGAAGATTGCCGTCAGCGTGGCTTCGTCGGTGGTGTACTGCCCCTTGGAACTCTTCTTGGCCTTGGGGTCGAGGGCGAGTTTCTCGAAGAGGACATCCCCGACCTGCTTGGGCGAGGAAACATTGAGGTCGGGCACGCCGGCCATTTCCCGCACCGTGGCTTCGCGGGAGGCGATCTCCTTCCGGAGGTCGCCCGCAAAGGCGTTGAGCTGGGCGATGTCCACCTTGACCCCGGCCTCTTCCATCTTGAAGAGTACTTTGGAAAGCGGCTCTTCCATTTCGAAATAGAGCTTCTCCAGACCTTTGGCGTGGATTTCCGCGAGGAGTTTCTCGCCGAGCGGAAGCAGGGAGGCGGCTTCGCGGGTATGGTGGACGACCGTTTCCTCGGGCATTTCGTCGAAGAGCGACAACGCCTGGGGCGCTTCCGGGGCCTCTTCTTCGATGCTCACGCCGAGATAACTCTTGATGAGGATCTCGGCCTTGTGGCTCTTCTCGGGGTCGATGAGGTAATGCATCAGCGCAAGATCCATCCAACGGCCTTCGAGGTGTCCGATTTCGTGCGCCGCGGCCTTGAGGTCGAAGCCCCATTTCTCGACGGAAGGATCTTCGAGAACGGCCTGGAATGCCGTTACGGGCCCTTCCGCGACCAGTCCGCCGTCCGTAGCGGCCGTGAAGGGCTCGCCGGCGCGGATGGCCATCTTCCCGGCCGCCCGGGCCGCTTTGACCAGTTCGGCGGGAGAGACTTCCCGGATTTCCAGGGTGGTTTCCGGCTCCGCCGGCCGTGCGACATGGGCGATAAACCGCCGGAGCGAATTGAATTCGTATTTCTCGAAAAGATCGGCGACCGCAGGGGAGAAATCCATGTCGAGTCGCATATCGTCGAGCGTGACGGTGAGCGGAATGTCGGTCTTGATGGTAACGAGGGCCTTCGAGAGGGCGATATGGTCCCGGGCCTCTTCGAACATCTCCCGCTGCTTCGGCGAAAGTTCGTCCAGGTGGGCGTAAATATTCTCCACGCTGCCGTACTTCGCGATGAGCTTCCCGGCTCCCACTTCCCCGACGCCCTTGACGCCCGGCACATTGTCGGCCGTGTCGCCGCAGAGGGTCAGCATGTCGATGACCTGCAGGGGGGAGGAGATGCCGTATTTCTCACAGATCTGCGCCGGGCCGACCACCTCGTCGGCACCGCCCGCCTTGCCCGGCTTGAGCTGGAAGGCGTGCTCCGCGATGAGTTGTCCGTAATCCTTGTCGGGCGTGACCATATACACGTCCAGATCGGGGCCGGCGAACTGCGCGGCCATCGACCCGATCACGTCGTCCGCCTCGAAGCCCGGCAGCGTCAGCACCGGGATGTTCATCGCCTGCAGGAGCTCCGTGAGCGGCTCCAGGGCGTCGACGATCAGTTGCGGGGTCGGGGGACGGGTACCCTTGTAGGGCGGGTACATTTCATTCCGGAAGGTGCCGCCCGGAGGGTCGAACGATACGGCGAGATGGGTCGGCTTCTCCCGCTCGACCATCTCCAGCAGGTATTTGGTAAATCCGAAGAGAATCGACATGTCGGCTCCCTTCGAATTGATCATCGGCCGCCTGAGGAAGGCGTAGTACATCCTGAAAATCAGGGCGTGGCCGTCTATGAGAAAGAGTTTCCGCATCGGTTATTTCTTCCAGGTGTGGCAGAGATTGCCGTTTACGTCGTAGGTCTTGACATCGATGCCGTCCTTGGTGACGACGACATCCATCCGCTCCATATTGCTGTTGACGAGGAGGGGATAGCCCTTGCCGTCCTGCCCGGCCTCGCTGCAGATCCATTTGTGGTGATGGGCGCTCAGCATCAGGTCGATGCCGGCTTTCTCGAGGATCGGCGCCCAGTTCTCGGTGATCCAGAGCTGGGAATACCAGCTGTTCTTGTAGGCGACCGTGGGAATGTGGACGATGCAGATCTTGACGGGAGCGCTGACGAACGAAGGATCCTTTACGGCCTGCTTCAGCCACTCCGTCTCCCGCTGGCGGTAGGCGTCATAATCCGCCGTTCCGGCGTATTCGTGGCTGCCGTCGGGCTTGTCCTCCCCGCCGTCCAGCACGATGAAGGCCGCCGGGCCCTGCCGGAAACTGTACCAGAATTCGCCCGTGGAAGTGGGGAAGAGACTATAGACCTTGTCGAAATCCAGTCCGCGCCCCTCGTGGTTGCCCCGGGCATAGACGATGGGAAGACGCTCGGCCTGCTCGGTGATCGGCACGATGCTGTGCTTGGCGACCGAGTCGATGTGCTGGGAGTAGGAAACGATATCGCCGTTGAGGACAATGAAATCCGTCTTGTCCATGTCGACGGGCTTTGCCAGCGCCGTGAACCGGGCGTCGTTGAAATGGATATCGTTGAACTGAGAGAAGCGGCAGACTTCGGCCTTGGCGTCGAGCGTACGCACCTTGCAGGTCCGCTTCTTATTGGAGATCAGCCGGAGATGGCCGAATACAAGGCGGTAGGGATTGCTCCCGTCCGTAAGTACCTTTCCGACAAGCCGGTAGCGGTAGGACGTGCCGGGCTCGAGGCCGTCGATCCGGACGGCGTGGTAGCGCCCCATCGTCCGCCGGCCGTTGGCGGTCTGGTAGTAGCGCGGCCGTGCCTTCGCCTCGAAAGCCGACCCGTCGTCGGGAGCGATTTCCACATAATCGAGCGACGGCTCCGCCGTCACCCACAGCACCGTAAACCCGTGCTCGTCCACATTGTGCACCCAGGGCCCGTAAAGCAGGTTGGATGCATTAGCGACCGCCGCCGTCATCACCAGCAGCGCGCAAACCATCAGTATCCGTATAGATTTCATTGCAATGATGTATTAAACATACAAAATTGCACAAATCCCGTCTGTTTTGCAATAGTTTTTGACTTTTCAGCGAAAAATATCTTCCTCAGACCTTCAGGAAGATTTTCTTCCTGTACAGGAACCAGAGAAGGAGCCAGCTGATGGCGAAGTAGGCGACGGAAAGGAGCCAGGCCCCCCAAGCCTCGGGCATCAGGCGGGCCGCCCCGCCAAAGAAGAAGGCCGTGATATCCTTGAAGGGGACAATTCGCTGGAGCATATAGATGGTGATGGAATTCATCCCGATCACCGTGAAGAACGGCGTCCATTTTTTCCAGCCCCTGACATCGATGAGCCAGTAGAAGAGGGCGAACAGGGCCACGGAAAATCCCCCGACGACCAGGACGAAAGTGCTGGTCCAGAGCTTCTTGTTGAGGGGGAACCACAGGCTCCAGACGAGTCCGGCACCGACCAGGACGACTGCGGCAAGCAGCATCCAGAGTGTCTTCCGGGACTTGCCGGAATCTTTTACGAACTCGCCCGTAAACTGGCCGAGCATCGCCGTCACGATGGCGGGGAGGGTGCTCAGGAGACCTTCCGGGTCGAAGAGGCCCCGCTGGAGGAGATGATTCGGCATCAGGCAACGGTCAACGTATCCGACGATATTGCCTTCCAGCGAGAGGCTGCCCGCTCCGGCGGCATCCGGCGCCGGAATCAGGAGAAGGAGGTTATAACCGATCAGGATGAAGGCGGCGATCCCGGCCCGCCACTTCCAGCCGCAGGCCATGTAAATCCACGCGGCGAACATCCACGCCAGGCCGATCCGTGCAAGGACGCTCGGAATCCTGAAGGTGGGTTCCAGTTTGAAAATCTTATTGTAAACCAACCCCAGCAGGCACAGGATGAGCCCCCGGAGTACGGTATGCCAGAATATCCGCCGCCCGGACGCCCCTCTTTCCCTGCGTGCCGCCATCGAAAAAGGGAATGTCATTCCCGAAATGAACAGGAACAGAGGGAAGATGGTATCGTGGTGGAAAAGGCCGTTCCAGTCGGCGTGGAGCATCTGGTGAAACAACCAGCTGTCTTCCCCGCCCGGGAACAACTGGCAGGTTGCCTTCACGATGGCGGCAAACCCCATGATGAACATCATGTCGAACCCCCTCAGGGCATCGATCGACAGCAGTCGTTTATGCTCCATTCGGTCAGATTTTCTCCTTCTTGCCGGTGCGGCGGGAGCGCTCGGCGGCGAAGCCCATCAGGTGGCTCTCTATGGAGACGTCAATGCTGCTTGACAGATGCGCCGGGTCATGTCGGTCCACGGCCTCGAGCCAGTCCCGGACCAGACGGAGGTCTCCGCCGCCGTGGCCGGACTGGGCATATTCGGGGATTTCGGCCACATTCATGTTCCACACCCTGGGCTTGCGGGTCAGGAAGTCCGTGACGGTGAATTCTTTGCCGTCGCCTTCTATATAGCCCATCGTGCCCATGATGCGGGTCCGGCGCCCGCCTTTCGGGGAGAAGGCGTCCATGCTGAAGGAGGCCGTGACGTCGCCGTCGAAGGCCATGATGGCTACATAGTGGTCCGGCTGGTCGTTGTCGCAGTGGAAGACGCAGCGGGCGTAGCTGTTGTAGCGCGGGTCTTTGAGCCGGCTCATGATGAGTTCCGGATCCTTGCTCCCGTGCAGGTCGAATACCCCGAGGTGCTGTTTCAGCCGGGTATAAATCTCCACGGCGTCGTACGGGCACTCTTTCTGATGCGGGCATCCGTCGGTGCAGTATTTCGGGGCGCCTTCCGGGGCGTTCTCCGCCTTGAAGAAGGAGAGCCAGCCCTCCGCGGAGATATGCTTGCAGGGTTTGTCGATGATCCACCGGAGAATGTCCAGGTCGTGACAGGACTTGGCCAGGATGATGGGCGTGGTCTCATCCTCCCGGCGCCAGTTGCCGCGGACATAGGAATGGGCCATGTGGGCGTACTGGATGGGCTCCATGTGCTGGATGTTGACCACGTCGCCGATGACACCGCTCCGTACCACTTCGCGCAGCGCCATGAAGTACGGGGCATACCGCAGGACATGGCAGACCGCCACGACCCTTCCGGTTTTCTTGGTCATTTCCCGGATGGCCTTGCACTCCTTGGCCGTAGGCGCGACGGGCTTTTCCAGCAGCACGTCGTAGCCGAGCGCGAGCGCCTTCATGCAGGGCTCGTAATGCCGGTCGTCCGGCGTGGCGATAACGACGGCGTCGGCGAGTTTCTTCCCGCCCTCAAACACCTCCCGGAAGTGCCCGAAACGCATCTCCTGCGGTACATTGTGCTGGTCGCCCAGATAATTGGCCCGGTGCTCCAGGATGTCCGAAACGCCGACGACTTTCATTCCCTTCGGGAACTTCCGGGCATAGCCGGCATAGGTCCGTCCGCGGTTGCCGCAGCCGATGATGATGACATTGACGGGGCGGCTGACCTCTGGATCGAGGGCCCGGACGGGAGAAAGGCCTGTAACGGGCTCAAAATCATCATCCCGGGGAAGGGGAGAGGCTTCGGCGGGACTGGGAATAATTCCGGCAGCATTTGCCAGAGGCCCGGAAAGCGCGCTTCCGGCCGCTATCAGGGATACTCCTTTCAAAAAATCACGACGTTTCATGGCGATGAAATAATGATTTAAGCAAAGATACAATAATATTCGCTACTCCGAAACAACGCCTACAATTTTATCAGCAGTTTTAATTGAATACACAAACTTGTGTAACACAGGGTTGTATAACGGGAGCATTCCTCCCGAACCCCTTGACTCAGTGCGTATAGTAGGTCTTGAGGGCGGCGATGTCGTCATCGTCCAGAACGTCGGCCGTGATGATGAGTTCGTCGATCTGGGCGGGGAGTTTGTAAGTGAGCGCGCCGGTGCCGTCCTGGCCGATGTTGAAGGCCAGGGAGTCGAAGGAGATGGAGGAAAGAGCAACAGGAATATCCGCCTCATCCCCGTCGATGAAGTCATAGTAGATGCGGACTTTCCGGCCAGGGCGGTCCACAGTCAGGATCACGTGCATCCAGCCCTGGTTAAAGTCAGCAGGCAGGGGACGCGTAAAGTCCATCCTGTTCACGCTGCCGTCTCCCACATTGAACTTGATGTCCGCGGATCCCCTGAGGGACAGGATGAAACCTTTGTACACTCCCTCCTGCCAGTCCTTGTTGGAAATCAGGCCCGGGTCGGCCCCCTTCGGCGTCGGCAGCGTGGCCTTGAGCCAGAAGGCCGCGGAGAAGGATCCGGTGCCGACAGACACGTTTTTAAGGGTGACATAGCCATTGTTCAGTGCAACGCCTTTGCCGAAGTAGGCGTCGTAATACTGCAGGGTCCCGGAGGATGTCGTCTGCACTTTGTTGTACGCGTCGTTTATGTTCTCGTCGAACGGGAAGTAAGCCATCACGTTATGTCCGGAGAGAAGGGCCTGTACGGTGCTCAGGGCCGGGGTCGGCTCCGTCGTATGGTTGCGGTATTTTGCACCGGGGAATTCCCCGGCCTTGCGTTCTCCCACATCCGTGACATCCTGGAACACCCCGGCGGGAACGTGCCCCGTCCAGGTTTCCGGACATTCGAGACCGAGCGCGTAGGCGGCGATCGCCGCGACGTCCCGGGTCTCGGCGTCCACGATGGTGCCGTCCGCCACCGTTTTCCCGGCGATGCCGAGGAATACATATCTTTCCTCGTCCGAGTCTCCGCCGTGGGTCTTGCCCTTCCCGCCGTGGTCGGCGGTAACGAGAAACAGGGTGTCGTCAAGAAGATTCTTCAGTTTCAGCTGGTCGTAAATCCATCCGATATAGGTGTCCAGGTCGCTGATAGCCTTCAGCTGGGCCTCCGTGCCGAAACCTTGCTTCTCGCCCACGACATCGGGAGACCCGAAATGGACAAAAAGCAGCATCGGCGCATTGTCGGAGAGATATTGCACCGTCATGCGCGCGATTTCCGGATCGACGTCCTTCGTTTCTCCCATCTCGACGCCGAGATTGTGCTCGATAATGCCGTTGTTGATGGCGTACCAGCTAACGAAAGAAGCCAGTTTCGCTTCCGGATGCGCCTCGCGCGCTACCCTGAAGATGGATGGAAACGGGCTCTTCACCGGATACGAGAGGGTCTTGTCCTCGGCGATGGCATTGGTCACTCCGTGGTATTCCGGAAGGACGCCGTGGAGGAGCGATCCCCAGCCTTGAGCACTGATTGTGGGTAACCCTACCATGCACCTCAGCGTCGTGGCCCCTCCTTCGAAAATCTCGTCGAGGCGGGGCGTGGGCGTGTCCTTAAAGAACGCGCCGGCGCCGTCAACGCCGATGATGACAACGTGCTTGTAGGCGCCTTTTGATACCACCTCCTCGGGTTCAGGTTCCGGTCCCGGCCCGGGTTCCGGTCCCGGTTTCGGGTCATCCTTGGGATTGCAGGAAACGAAAAGGCATAGCAAAGAAGCCGCAAGTAACAATACGCGAGAAGTGTTATATCCCAGCGGGCACACTCTTTTTCCGGATGTCAGAATGTCCATAATTATGAATTAATTACCAGTATGCTGCAAATATAATGATTTTGAGTAATATAAAATAGGGACTGACTAAGTTTCCGCTACGCGCTGCTCAAACTCCGCCGGGGGGCAGAGGGCGGCGTTGCGGAGACGGCTGCGATGCGTGTAAA
>ONSU01000029.1 GCA_900320545.1 uncultured Bacteroidales bacterium
GAACTCCTCCTGCGAGAGATTCTTGCAATCAAAGTCCAAATCCTCGGAAAACCGGTCTATCTGCCTGAGGAGTCGTAGGGCAGTGCCGCCGATAAATGTCAGTTTCCCAATCAGAGAGTGGGAGGATAAATAGTCCAGGACCATCAGCTCCAGATATTCCTTATAGAGTTGGATGTCCGTGTCCGGACTTTCTGGGAAACCGGGATAAAAGGCTCTGATGTTTTGTAGGTCAAGCATAAGTATTCTCTATTACTGCCGCTCTCTGTGAGAGAGCCCTATTGTCAAATCGCTCTAAAAAGGCACGGAAACGCCTCCAGTCAAACTCTTCGCGCATGGCATCCCTGTCAAGGCGAAGATTCTCCATATCACTGGCCGATTTGTATTCAGGGTGGAAGTAAAGCAGGTCCAGTAGGGCTTTCTCCGGGGTTGCCATTAAGCACGGCAAACTATCCCTCGGCAGGAGGGGCTTATACCCGAAAAACAGGTTCGGAGAAACGTGCCGGTAGGAATAATAACCGATCGGAGTGTCAAATACGGCGGTCTTCAACGTACTCACGGATGTAAGCGCAAGGACAGTTTCAGGGATTATTTCGTGCCACGAGAGGACATACTCCAGGCTGAGGTAGGACGGACAATAGATTTTACCGGCCGCTGCCATACGTACGTCCGCCCTTCCCGCCTCATCGGGAAAAAGGTACCAACCCTGGCGGATGCGCAGGATTTTTTCCTCGCCCTTCCAGCGCCTTAGGTTGGAGGAAAGGCTGTTGTCGCTGCTTCTCTCTATACTGTTTAAGGAAAAAACACCTTGCCCCGAGTATTGCTTTTTGAATTCGTAATAGTTCATTGTGTTTCTAAAACTGTGCAAATATACACAATTTCAGAAATAAAACAAAGGGTTAGACAAAGACAATCACTAATGTTATTGTACCATAGTTGTACCCAAATTTACAAAGGACTCGTAAATTATTGAGACACGGATACTTCTGGATATAGAGCGGAAGTTGTAAAGGGAGTGATAATTATTAATAGAACAACTTTCCCGCAAAAAAATAATTAATTTTGTGTCGGAACGGAAAAACGAAACGCTATGACTATTCAAGACCTCGAAAAGCGGTATGCGGCGACCGCGGCCGGGAACGGCACGGATTTTATCAAGAAGATTCATACGGCGAGCATCGGGAAGGAGATCCCGACACTTCAGCTTCTGTCGTTTCTCGACAGGATTATAACGGATTTCATCCCGGAGGGGCGGCGGATCTGCAGGGCGGCTCCCGACCTTTCGCAACCCGACAGGGATGCCCTTACCTTTCATGGGAAGATCGTGTGCGCGGCAATCCTGATACTCCACGAGGCGAGGTCTTCGGAGGAGCTGCGCAGCAAACTGCTCCTCTTCCTCGAATATGCGTCGGCCCTTTCGCGGTCCCGGTACGACCTGGTCGGGCTGGCCCTCAATGTCGTTTCCTATCCGGTTGCCAAACCGGGGATCGGATGGGGGACGGTCGAGGAATCGCTCACGCTGGACATTATCTCCTATCAGATGACCCGGGATATCCGGTTCGACAGGCGAAACCCGGTTTGCCGCCAGTTCGCGGGGAAGGGGAAGGTTGTCTGCAACAAGGGTGTTCTGAGCATCTTTTCATCAGAAGTGGGGGAGACCGGCGCCAGGGCCTTCGGGGTATGCAATGACAAAGTGGAAGTGGTCACGAAAAACAGCCGGGAAGAGAAACTGAAGGCCTCCGACCAGGAAAATATCGATGCGCTCGCCCTTTTTGCCGCGACTTTCCTGCGGACCCAGGAACGTTACGAGCCGGAGAAACGCCCCCGGAAGCAGTATCTGGCCGGAGACACGGTGGATATCCGGGTGAAAGGTGTCCGAGACGGACGGTACGTCTGCGAGACGCTCGACGGCGATGACCCGCTGGAGGGGACGCTCGTAAGCGAGGATCTCATCTGCGGCACGAAGACGGATGACATCACTCCGTATCTTTTCGACGGCGACGTGATCTCCGGCGCCCGGCTGATCCTCTCCGACGACGGAGTCCGGTTCTCTGTCAAACGGACCTATGCGGCTTTTGCCATCCAGGCGGCGGGACGCGACGAGCGGCAGGAAACTTTGCTCGAAGCGAAGGTAATGCGGATCCTGCCCGGGCTCAACCGGATCAACTGGATGACGGCGCGGGGTTATGGTGGAATATCGGTTCTTGTCCCGGGGGAGAATCTGCATGTGGGGGACAAACGGGTGATGCGAGTCGAGAATGTCCGTGATACGCACGACACGATTTACGTGAATCTTTGTTCCGCGACGGGTTCCGATGCGGATTCGCCCGTAGAATTCGACGAGGATGGCGACAAGATCCTGGCAGATTTCGTGACTCCGGCTGATAAGATGCAACCGGCCCCGGCCGCGGAGACGGAAGACCTCTGGAAGGATGGCGCCGATGCGATCGGGCGTCTCTCCGACATCATCGCCAACCGTGCGAGGGAAGAATCATCCTTCGTCAGGTACAGGACCCTGCTGGCCGCGGAGTTTCTCCGGCGGGCTGTCGGAGATGAGGAGGGCCTCGCCCGGCTGGCTCCGGAAGCGGCCTATCTCCGGGGCGTGCTTTCTTTTGCGCAGAGGAAGCCGGTGACGGTTCCGGGAGACGGTTTTCTGGATAAAGAGCGGGAGACCGTCCTCCGCCTGCTCTCCGAAGCGGACAGTCCGGAGGATGTCCTGATCCGGGCAATGGTCGGTCTGGAGACGGGGTCGCTCCCCGCGAGAATCGGCGCTCTTCTGCTCGGCGTGCGGATTTCGGCCGCGTTCAGAGACCAGGTAAAGGCCGATCCGGAGGAGGTGCGACGGAAGATCTGCTCCCTCCTCGGCGTGCAGGACGCCTATCGGGAAGTCGCCGCTGTCCGGATCGGCAAATACGGGCGCACCGAGAACCACGAGGTGGAATTCAAGGCCTCCTATGTCTTCCGCAATGACGGCAAGGGCCCCGATCTCGATTATCAGGGGAAGGGGCAGGTATTCGAGGCCGTATGCGGCTTTCTGAATGCCGACGGTGGCACGCTCTACCTCGGGGTGAACGACGGCGGGGATCCCTTACGCGCGGAGGATTCCGGCCTCCGGGCGGATATCGCCTGGCTTTCTTCCAATTATCAGGGGATTAACAAGCAGAGAAGCGCCCGGCTGGGGCATCCGGTAAACAAGGTCGTCTCGCTGGATACGTTTGTCCAATTCCTCGATGCCGAGAAGGAACTGTTTTTCAAGGAATCCCTGCTCGGAAACATTATCATCGAGGTGACGGAAGACGAAGACGCCATCCGTCTGAAAGTCCGCCCTTCCCGGTATGAGATTGCCTACCTCTATTCCGACAAGGAACACAGGGACGGCGTCGCCTATGTCCGGGACGGCGGCAGGACCGTTCCGATGTCGGACGCGCAGAAGCGGAGGCGTCTGATGAGTCTGAAGAAAATCAGCCGGGAGATGGACTTCGTGGTCACCATCCAGGAAGCCATCGACCAGCACCGGAAACTCATCTTCAAGGATTATTCGAGCGGGAACAGCGATCGGGTGAAAGACCGTTTCGTCGTGCCGGTAAATCTTTTCTACAACGACGAGAACGTCTATTGCTACGACCTCGAGAGCCGTTCTTATAAGCAGTTCCGCCTAAGACGTATCGGGTCTATAGAGACGGAGATGGAGAATCCTTTTTATCCGCTTTCTCTGAAGCCGCCGCGCAAGGTGGACGTATTCCGCTGGCTGGATGAAGGCAAGAAGAGCTATCATATCAAGTTGAGGATGGCGGTCGCGGCGAAGAACTACCTGATGGAAGAGTATTCGTGCGCGGAAAATCTTCCGGAAGAGGAACTCTACGAGGAGAAAAAAGACGTCTGGATCCTCGACACCCGACTCAACGGCCTCGATGCCGTGCGGCGCTTCTATCTCGGTCTGGCGGACCGGATAGAGATCCTCGATACGGAAGATTCCGACGCGCTCAAGGCGGCGATAGCCAAGTTCGTCGCGGAGAATATCGCATAGTCAGTCCTTGGTCCGGAAATGCCGTTACCGGATACGATTCTTTAGCGAGTGCCGAGGTGCGTATGGTCTGCAATTTTTGGGGACACCATACGCGAAAAGCCGGTCAAAATGCGTATGGTCTGCGTAATTTTGGGACACCATACGCACCGGAGGTCTATAAGTTCTTTCAAGTAGAATTAAATTTCCTCGTTCGGGATTTTTTCCATATCTTTGCGTGCATTACAAACGGTAATGCGACAATGGAACGGAAATTTGAAAAGTTGAAGGCCGATTTCAGGGAGCAGTTCGGCACTTCCTTCGACTTCCTGCGGGATACCGCCATTTATGAGACGCCCCTGTACAAATTTCTGGAACGAATGCCCAAGGGGGCGGATCTCCATGCCCACGCCGACGCCATCCTGCCGATGGACATGCAGGTGGAGTTTCTGAAAGATCATCCCGAACTGGTGATTACGCCGGACTGGCAGATCCGCTTTATCGGTCCCGGCGCGCCTTACGGCAGCCGCACGATGCGGGAATGCCTGGATGACGGTCTCACGGTGGATGATTTCCGCCGTAACTGGACGGTTGTCGGCGCGCCCCACAACGGCTATATGTGGGACTGGTTCGAGGGTATCTTCACCAAATGCGGCGCTATTTGCACGACCCCGGCCCTGGTGCAGGATTACTACACGCGGGTGATGTTGTATTATCACAATATCGGCGTGGAGCATCTGGAGTTGCGTTCGCCGTTTTTCGGTACGCGCCAGGACGCCCAGGCACGGGCGGAGGCCTATATCCGGGCGCTGGCGGAGGTGCGGAAGGTGGATCCGGTGTTTACCCTGTCCATCGTCGCCTGTGCCGGTAAGAATGACGCCTGGGATCCGCTTTTCGACCTTCTTATGGACAATGCGGTCTGGGTCTGGAAAAATGTCAAGGACGGCAAATACGACCTGGTGAAGGCCATCGACATCGTGAATGACGAGGACCGTTCCTATTCCCTTTCCCGCTACGAAGAACGCATCCGCAAGATCATCGTGGACAATCCCGGCCTGCGCCTCACCCTCCATGCCGGTGAAAGCCTGCGCGGGGAGAACGGAGAGATTGCCGTCGCCCTCCGCTGCGGCATCGACCGCCTCGGTCACGGCTTCAATCTGTATCGCTATCCCGAACTGGAGAAGGCCGTGATGGAAAAGGGCATTCCGATGGAGATCTGCCCCGTGTCCAATTCCGCCCTGGGCTATTGCAGGGACTTCGCGAAGCATCCCGCCAGACGGTATCTGGAGTCCGGCATTCCCATCATCATCTGCTCCGACGACGCCGCCTACCAGGCGCGCAGCGTCCTCACGGGCGATTATCTCGCCGTCGCCGTCGGCTGGGACCTCTCACTGGCTCAGATCCGCCAGCTCTGCCGCATTTCCATCGAGAACTCCTTCCTCATTCCCGCCCGCAAACAGGTCCTCCGGAACTGGTTCAAGAGCGCCTGGCGGCAATTTGAAAAGGAGCAGGGAGGAATGCAGTGATCACTCTTCCCCGTCCGGCGGAATGATATGCACGTCGCGCTGCGGGAACGGTATGGTGATGCCGTTTTCTTTGAGGAGCTGATAGATAAGTTCCTTACAGCGCTCCACATAGGCGATCCTTTCGGGCTGCAGCACATGCTGCTTCACTAAAACATCCACGGAACTGTCTCCGAAATCGCCGAAACGGATGCGGATGCCATAGTTGGGTTCCACCACGTCGCGGCCATAGACATCTTTGGTCTTCAGGACTTCCAGCCCTTTCTCCAGCACTTCCCGTACGCGCTGGAAATCGGTTCCGTAGGCCACGCCCACCGTGATATTCGTGAGCTCGTAGGCATTGTTCCGGGTGAGGTTGGTGAAATTCTTGCCGAACAGCGAGGAATTCAGGAACGCCACCTGGGTGCCCTGGATGGTCTCCACCTGGGTGGTCTGGTAATTGATGTCCGTCACCTTGCCCCGGATGCCGTCACACTCGATCCAGTCTCCGACCCGCAGCCGGCCGCCCATCAGTTGGATGCCGTAGATGAAGTTGTTGATGATATCCTTCAGGGCCAGACCGATACCGGCCGACAGACCGCCGGCGATAAGCCCCATCGAGCCGGTGGGGATGTTCAGGATGATGATGACAAGATCCGTATAGATAAACCAGAGGACCACGCTGATCAGACTGTTGCCCAGCGACAGGTTGATCTCGTTGTTGCGGATGCTCTTCCGGTTGTATTTGCGGAGGAATCGATGGTATTCGAAACTCTGCCAGGCGGTGTGGATGGCCTTGTTGAGATAACGGAACAGGCAGAACGCGGACGAGAGAATCAGCACGGAGTACAGCGAAATCCGGAATCCGTCCGGTCCGCCCTGGCGGAAGAAAGGATCCAGGAAGATCTGGCGGAACAGGTCGTTGAACTCGAAGATATTCAGCGCCCAGGAGATGCACAGCGGGATGGAAGTCATCACCAGCACCGGGATGATTACCTCGCGGATCAGGTCATAGAACCAGGAGGCCCCGAACAGCAGTTTCTCTTTGGCCGGCCCGGATACATAATTGATCCGTGATTTATATTCCTCCACGCGCTTGTCCAGCCGGCGTTCCTTGTACAGCAGCAACAGGTCCCAGATCGTGGCGATGCCCAGGATAAGCGCCAGCTGGAAATACCACCACACCAGGATGATGAGCGCCAGAAAGATGAATCCGGCCCAACTGAGGACCGTGGCCACGGCCGTTATGCCGAAGGCCGCCCAGCCGATGACCGCGTCGGCCTTGTCCGACTTCCCGCCCCGGCGCAGATTGGCGACCAGCTGCCACAGTGTCATTACCAGCAGCAGCGGGGGGAAGAGCAGGTTCAGCACGACATTGGGCATGAACAGGGCGCGGCAGCTGATGACGAAGATGGCCGTGCAGATGGTGGGCAGATAATTCCTGAAGCCGTTTTTCAGTTTGTCCGGCTTGAGACGGATCAGCAGGGCCGCCGTGATGGCGATCAGAAGCCAGACGAAGGTGTGCAGCAGGCTGATGCCCTTGGCCACCCTGTCATCGGTCGTAACTTCGTAACTGAGTATGATGAAGATGATACTGCCCAGCAGCAGGGCCAGATAGCGCCTTTGCTCGGGCGCTATAGCCTTCCGCAACGGTTTGATGAAACGGAAGAAGGGGAACAGAAGTAGTGCGGACAGGCCCCAGAGTGCGAAGAATGCCGCCACGTATATCAGCAGCCACAGCAGGGATGCCGAGTTGTTGAAACGGCTGTCCTTGTCGGCAGAATCCGAGTCGGCGCTTCCCTTGAAGATCTGCCGGATAAAGGCGAGACTGTATTTGTTGCTGATATCCGCCCGGATCTGCCCCCGATGGGCCGCGGGATTTTTGAGGAACTGCATCCAGGGGGTCTGCCCTTCCACGAAAACGTTTTTCTGGAGCGTCCTGTAGTACTCCCGGGCATAGTCATAGGACTCCGTCATCCGCAGCCGCGCTTCGCGGTAATGGGTGCTGTCGGCGATGACCATCTCCCGCGTGGCGGCATACATTTTCAGCAGTTCGGATGCGTAGAACAGGCAGGTGTCCCGGTCCACCTGGCCCTGCTCGCTCAGGATGAACGCCGGTACGTCTCCGGCCGATGTGTCCGCCGTCTCCTTCGCGGCCGCCGCTTCCGCCGCCAGGATCAGCTCCACCTGCTCCTGCAATTCCTGCTGGAGGAGGCTTTCGTTCTCCAGCAGATGGCTGTCCAGCGTGTCGTTATGGTAGGCCAGACTGTCCGGAACGACTTCCACCTCTTTCAGCTCGGGAGGAAGTCGGCGGAGCGACTCGATGAGGCGGGCGTAGCGGTTGATCTCGATATCCAGTTTGGATACGACGCGGTCGTAGGGCGTGCGGTTCTTGTTGAAATCCCTGTATTCCTTGCTCACCTTCTCCAGTGCATAGCTGATGTCGAAGGTGTATTCCTGTTTCTGGGAATACAGCATCAGCGACTGCTCGTTGCACTTTTTCACGATATCCACCATCTGCCGGTGCTGGGCTTCGTATTTCGCCTTCAGCCGCTCCTGAGTCTGGGATATTTGCCGATAGTCGTGGAAAAGTTCGCGCCGCAGATTGGACAGCGTGACGTCCAGATTCTTCCCGGTGAAAACCGCCATGGCCGGCATCGCCGCGAGCAGCAGCGCCACGAGTATGTGCAGAAATTTGATCTTTTTCATAGGCCGATTTTACGTATCCCTCAAAGTTCGGCAAAAATCGGCATAAAATCAAATTTCGCTACGGGGTCAAACCGTCACGATCCCCTTGGCGGCGGCCGTTGCGACGCATTCGACGATGCTGTCCAGGCCGAATTTCCCTTTGATGCGCTCTTTGTAGCTGTCCACGGTGTTGACGGAGATTTCCAGGGCCGATGCGATCTGGGGATTGCTGTAACCGGAAGAGGTCAGCTGGAGCACTTCCAGTTCGCGGGGCGTCAGGCCCTGTGGTTTCCGAATTTCCAGGTTTTCCTTGCCGCCGAAAATGCGGAGAATCTTTGCCGAATCGATGGTCTCTCCGAAGAACAGGCATTTCCCTTCGGCCACGTCGCCGATGGCCGTGACGATGGACTCTGGGGAGGAATCCTTGGCCAGATAGGCGCAGGCCCCGGAGGTAATGGCCCTCAGGATGTAGGCCGGATTCTTATAATGGGACAGGACAAGCGTCTTTATCCCGGGAAATGCCTCGCGAAGAATGCCGAGCAGGGTAAGGCCGTCGGTTTCGGCTTCCAGCGTGATATCTACTACGGCAATGTCCGTATCAGGATGGGTGTTGAGGTAGGCCACCGCGGCTCCGGGGGAAGCCACGGATTCGATACTCCCAAAGGAGGCGTCGCCTGACAGGGCCAGTTTCAGCCCCATTACGAATACGGCGGAATCTTCGATGAGAAGGACATTTTTCATAAGTCGATCGTTATTTCGAGGCCTTTCTCGGGCCGGTTATGCATTTCCATCGCGGCGCCCAGTTTCTCCAGCAGTTCGCGGGTGATTACCAGGCCGAGGCCGTGACCCCATTGCGGATTTCCTTCCTTGAGTCCGGGGCCTTCGTCGGTAATGGTGATTCTTTCGCCGCGGGCCAGCAGGACCACTTTCCCCCCGTCCGGAGTCGCCTTGACGGCATTGTCCAGCAGGTTCCGGAGGACGGTCAGGAGCATGTTGCGGTCGGTGCGGACGGTAAGGCCGGAGGGGATGTCCACCGTAATGATCTCCCCTCCCGGAATGGTGCCGATGGCTTCGGCCGCGAGGGCAGTCAGGTCTTCGTCCCGCATCACGGGCTCCAGCATTCCCTCCTGGTTCAGAGACCAGAGCAGGAGATTTTCCAGCAGGGAGGAGGTGTTGTCGGCCGAATTGGCCAGCTGCCCGAGTCCTTCTTTGAGCTGCTCGGGTGACATCTCGTCGACGCGCTCCAGCAGTTGGCGGGAGAGCATCCGGTTCCCGTAGACGGGATTCCGCAGGTCGTGGGAGATGATGGAGAACAGGCGGTTGCGCATTTCCACTTCTTTCACGAGGAGACGCCTTTCCCGCAGGCGTAGAACCATCCATACGAAGGCGGTCAGAAGAAGCGCATACAGCAGCAGGAAGGGCCATTGGAGCCAGAGCGGCTGCGGGACGCGGAGGAGCTGCTCCCGGCTCTGACCGCGGTCCCATCGGCCGAAAATGTCGGAACTCTGTTCCTGCAGGACATAGCGTCCGGGGCTGATGTTTTCGGGTAATCCGGGGAATTCACCCTCTGTCCAGTCTCCGCCGTTGAGGCGGTAGCGGTGCCGGACCATCCGTTCCAGCGGCAGATTCCCGCCGGCACGGATGGCGAGCAGGCTGTCGGGATGGAAAACAGCGGCGCCGGCAGACCCTCCGAAGGCCAGGGAACCGTCCGCGAGGCGGCAGGAAACATGTTCTCCATAAATATCCGAGGGGAACCCCAGCTCTTTCGGCACGCGGCCCGTGCTGCCGTCCGTGTCGATGAACCAGAGGCCGTCCTCCGTCCCGGCCCAGAGCCGGCCTTTCTCATCGGCCTCCACCGACTGCACCAGCATTCCCTCCAGGTAAGTCGCACCCTCGTCATGCCCGACCTGATCGGGCACCTTCCACAGTCCGCTCCGGGTCGCCGCCCAGACCGCGCCGTCCGGCGTCAGGCAGAGGTCGGTGACATAGTCGTCGGGGATGGAGGAATTGCCTTTGAAGTACTTGGTGACAAGGCCGGTTTCCCGGTCTATGACATTGAGACCGGCCTGGGTGGTGGCGTAAACCAGATTGCCGTGGGCATCCTCGATGAGCCGGCTTCCCAGCCGGGAACTGATATAAATGTTGGAATCCACCTGCGGCGAAGGATAGCGGAACGGGCTCAGCCAGCGGGGAGGGAGGCTCCGGCGGGTCTGGCGGTCCCATTCGTTGAGTCCCACGCCTTCCCAGGAGACCACCCAGAAGTGGCCCCGGCTGTCTTCCAGGAAATCCGAAATCCAATTTGCCCCGTCCAGGTACCGGGCTTCGGTCTGCTCTTCGGGAAGCGTGCCGGTGAGGCGGTCCTTGTGCACCATTTTTCCGTCCTTCCACACCTCCCATCCGGTATTGTTCCAAAGACCCACATAAACGGTGCCGGAACGGTCTTCGTAAAGGCTGGAAACGCGGTCTTCGGCCGTACCGATCCAGAGTTTCCCATTATGATCCTCCATAAGGGCGGATACCTGGGCGGTGGAGACAAGTCTCACCTGCTGCAAGGCAGGAGACAGCACGGAGAGGCCGTTGTCGCCGCCCGCCCAGATATTGCCCTGGCGGTCTTCGAAGATGCAGTATAGCTCCCCGGAGGAAAGGCTGGAAGGGGCATCGGCCTTATGGAGGAAAACCTGCGTTTTTTCCGGATGACCGATATCCACGATGCCCAGGCCGTAGGATCCCGCCGCCCAGAGATGACCGCTATGGTCTGTGAGTAGCCTTGCATGGGCGATGGGGAGGCGGCCAATGGGGAGGGGGAGATCACCCTCATAGGTGTGCAGGAGGGATGTATGGTCTTCGAAAGAATATAGTTTTCCGCCACTCTCTGCATAGTTTCCGTTGCAAAGCATGCCTTCCCAGTGAGGGAGCGTGATGTGCGGGTTGTTTCTGTCTTCGATGAATTGGTTGTGGACAAGGCGGCCCGCCAGCCAGAGTTTCCCGTCCGTGGCCTCGTATATCTGATAATATGGATAATCTCCTTCCGAATCCCTTTTGTCGTAGAAGCAGCGGGCTTCCTCCCGGATGCCGTCCTTGAAAGACAGTTTCAGGAGCAGCGTATCGCCCACGGTTGCCCAGACAAAGCCCTCCGCATCGGCGTGCAGCGCCCGGATGTTGCCGTTGACAGACTGCCGGTCCATCACCCTCAGCCCTTCCGTGGTCCCAACCCACAGGCGGCCCTCCCGATCTACGGCGAGGGCATTCACCCTGCCGTACTCCTTCCAGCTCCGGAAGCGCCTTCCGTCAAAGCTCGCGAGTCCGTTCCTCGTCCCGATCCACAAGGCCCCGCCGGCATCCTGGACGATGGCATAAACGGTATTGGACGGCAGGCCGTTGGCCGCGCCATAGTTTACAAAACGCGGAGCACTGTCATTTCGGGCGAAACCGGGAAGGCTCCCTTCCGGGAGAATCAATGCAAGTAATAATATGAAAGCGAATCGGCGCATCTCTTTGCAAAGATATCATTTCCTCCCGAAATATCCTTGCAAATCAACGCTTTGTGGTGAAATCCGCCACAAGCCTTTACGACCACCGGTACGCAACGGAATTCTGCGGCAAGATCAAAACCACCATCGGCAGCGACGGCAACGCCGGCATGGTCGTCACCACCGTTATTTCGGAGGGGCGATGTACTTCTCGAAGCCATCGTAGTGGCCGGAAATGGTGGCGCCGTCAGTGATGCCGTCGATATTGAAGGGCTGAGAGAAGCGGCAGTTTCTGAGTTCGAAGTCGAGCACGATCTTGCCTTTCTTTTCATCAATCTTCATGTAACTTCCTTCTCCGAGAGCGGGGTAATTTACCGCGGGATCTCCGCTTGCTATTTCGTATTCCTCAAGCGGCTTCTCAGTATCGTAAACCACAATGGAATAATAGGTAATCTCGCTGGGGCCCGAAATCAACGCCTTGGGCATCGGAGCCAGCGGATCGGGCTTCAGGAGGTCGATTGTCTTGCCCTTGTTGGCTCTGCTGAGTTCGAAAAGGAATTCCAGATTGCCTTCGAGCGTTATAGTAAGGAAATA
Source organism: uncultured Bacteroidales bacterium (assembly GCA_900320545.1). GTDB lineage: Bacteria > Bacteroidota > Bacteroidia > Bacteroidales > UBA932 > Cryptobacteroides. The sequence continues at coordinate 12,255 of ONSU01000029.1, forward strand.
TTCGTCGGGAAGGTCTTCGTAGGACCGGGCCAGGATGATCGTCTGCTCCTCGCCGTCGATTTTGAAGAAATTCGAGGAAGATGTCTTGTCTTTCTTGCAGGATACAAAGGCGGGCAGGCACATCAGTACGATGACTGCAAAAGCGAAAAATCTTTTCATAAGCGGTTATTTTTATGTTTTGTCAAAGGTAGGAATAAAATTCCAGTCCGCCGAAATAATAGAAACTTAATTTGTTTATTCGCAGACGGCACGGATGGGGAGACCGTAGTATCGCCAACAGGTGCCGGTAGCGTCTACGTTCCAGTAATTTCCGCCGTAAAAAAAGAAATCGTATGCACTAGAGTAATCGTTGTTATAAATCGACGATGACCAGATCCAGCCGTAAGGCGAATTGGCGGTAATACCGTAATACGTGCTGTTATATTTCTGCCCGGCAAAGGGGATATTGATATAGTTTCCCGTAGTGGTATTTTTGATCCGGATAAATGCCATCTGCTCTCCGTTTGCATTCAGAACCGGCTCCTCAGTCTCCTTGTCAACGACGAGACGATACCAATTCCACTCGTAACCTTCTTTGCCTTTCGTATCCAAGAGGGCCTTAAACTCTTTCTGCGTGGGCATACGCCAATTCCCGCCCAGATGGACATGCGCCGCGTCATCCTCCGGCTCCAGGGTCATATCGGCCGCCTTGTATTTCTTGAGATTGTCTTTGGACTTTCCCCATTTGTAATTCTCCCAGGTGAACTCTGCCTTCGTCTTCGTCTCGCCCCAGGCAAAGTAACTACCATATTCCACGCTTCTGTAGGCGCCGATATTCGCGGAGGCCCATTTGATATTCTTTCCGTCCACGACAATCCCCAGATCAACCGCATTCAGCGTATATTCCGTCGTGTTGAAATGGCGGATGTCCCCGTACACTTTCTTTCCTTGATAGACGGCGACGGCCTGGTAATAATACGTCGTCAATAGCTCAAGGGACGGGGCAACGCCCGAAAAGTATTTGTCGGACAGGACGGATTCGATCTTTTTTGCGTTCTTGTCGGACGGTTTGCTGTTTTTCGACAATAGGAAATAAACATCAGAAACCTTGTCGAGGTCAGCGTTGTTAAATAAGACCCTGCCTTGCAGGAAAACGCTGTTGCCGGTCAGTTCATACTCATCCGTGAAGACATCCGAGCCGCCGGCTTTGATTTTTTCACATCCGGGTATCAGAATCAACGCAGAAATCAGCGTGAGAAGAAGAGGAAAATTTTTTTTCATCGTCGATACTGTTAAAAAACAATGCAAGTTAGTTTATTTTCACAAAAATAAGCATAATCAGTAAAAAAAAGTTTGAGTATTGTTATTTTTGCAAAGATAAATTGTCCAACCATGAAGAAAAGTATCCTTTTTACCCTTTTGGCGGTCGCGACGCTTCTGGTGACTGCCCTCGCCGTGCAGGCCAGGCCTGCCGCCCCGAACAAGAATGCGGACAAACGGGTCCAGCTCGCCCGCGAGAAGTATCCCCTGCGTCTGCAGACCATCGCTTCCGTGAAGCAGTATGAGAAGGATGAGATTCCCAACGTCAACTATCTGACCGCAGTGCGCCAGCAGAACTGGGCCGGATCGGGGCAGAGCAAGGATAAAATGGAGTACTACTATAGGGAGATCGAGAAGGAGGACGAACCCCATCCCGTCGGCTATACCCTTCTGATCGTGCGCCGTACATACAATGTGGGAAGCCAGGAATTCTTCGAGGAGTTCGTCTATGACGATGACGGCAATCCGCTGTTCTGGTTCTCCAAGTACGGCTTCCCGGAGGATCCCAAAATTGAGCTCCGCGGCTATTTCGACGCCGACGGAACCCTCGTCCGCACCCTTACCAAGAACATCACCGACAAGGAGGATATCAATCTCGCCTTAGCCGCCGCCAAGAAAAACATCGTCCTTATCAAGGAAGCCTTCCAGGCGATGTATGGCGTGACGTACTATTAGACCCTATAACATTGCCCTAATTCTCGAAGATATCCAAAAGGTACGTCAGAATTTAAGGGCCAGGCCGAAACCGCTGCTGCCTGCGGCAAGGGAAAGGGTCATTTCTTTGCGATAATTGTGTTCGTTTTAATAGTTACCGTCAAAAATAAGAACTTTTCATAAAAAACAAGCGGCGTTGAAAATCCGCCAAAAATCACTAACTTGCAACGTTTATTTTAATGATCCCCGCTTATGAAAAAGGTAATGTGCTTCCTGATGACGGCCATGATGGTTCTCTTCGCCGTCTCCTGCGACAAGAATCCCGAGAATGACGGACCGGTCGGACCCGACGGACCGGATGGCCCCGTAGTACCTGAACCGGACGCTTCGTATGTCCTGTCCGACCTTCATATCGGGGAGGCTTCTTTCCCCGTAAAGACACTCACGCTCCGGCACGCGGCCGGTTTGGCGGGTTATATCGGCACGGACTACTTCCTGTATGCGGAGGATATCGACGAGATTCCACCTCTCGATGACTCTTATCCGGTCTGTATTCCTCTTGGCGATAAATCCCTGCAGGATGTTTATGATAAGGTGGATGACAAGTGGGCGTGTGCGCTCTTCGTCGTCACGGACAGGGAGCTCGATGCGAAAGACTATACTTTTTTTGATGCAATCCCTGTAGGAATCCTGCCGGAGAGTGCCCTGGAGACCATTCAGGCGGCACTGAAGGATGATGGTGACGGTGCCCGGTATTTCGAGGGAGAAGTCGTTTATCGTCCGGACAAGGTCTCACCTGCAAGGGACTTCCGTGGCAAACAGTGGCTCGCTACCTCCGTTTATAATTGTGATGCAGGCCTTTATGATTTCGGTGCGACCGTGGAAGGTAAATTTGTGCTTGCTACCAATAGTTCGGAAAACTGGGGTTCCGGTTTCTATGGCATAAATGATCAACGTTTCTATAAAGCACCAGTGATTCCGGAAGAACTCTTTTATCCGGATACGTGGAGGTATACATTTACGGAAGGCGCATCCGAGGCGGAGATCATCCTTCCGGATCATAATATCCATTTCGAATGTCTTTATTCTGTCGGGGATTATCTGATTGTGGAGCGGAAGGATTATAACGAAGATGGAACCTTAAAAAATGATATCATCTTCATATTCGAGCCGCTTGAGAAGCCGGTCAGGATGACAATCTTTTTCTCATACGGTGTGATGGTGTCGGCCGGGGGAAAGGATTATCCGATGTGGTGCCAGCACGACAAGTTTAACTCTGCATTCCTCTCGATGGGCAGCGACGTGCCGTTCTGCTATCTGGATGCCGTCGGCAAGCCGGAGGATTTCAATGGGAAAGATGTGCGCGGAAAGGTCGTGGGGATTACCCGCGGGGAGCTCACTTTTGTCCAGAAACAGGCGAATGCCAAAGATGCCGGTGCCATCGGTGTGATTATCATCGACAACGAGGAGAGAGAAGGTTTTGTTCCTACTGCTGAGTCGGGGTCCATTCCGACCGGCGCCGTCTGGCAGCGCGCGGGCAAAGTTCTTAAGAAAGCCACCAAGGTCTCCTTTGTCCCGTCTCACGAGTTTATCGAGGGGGAAGAAGAGGAAGATGATGAGCCGGAACTCATCGTCCACTGTATGACGACAGAAGCCAATCTCGTCACGTCGGAATCCGCCCGCCTTCACGGCTCCACCGTCATCACGGGCAATGAGAGCGCGGCGGTCAGCGCATATTTCTACTATTCCACCCAATCCGGCGACGCGGCGGCGCTCAAGGCATCGGGACAGAAAGTCATAGCCGGCAACATGCCTCCCATGGGCGGAGACTTCGAGGCGGATATAACCTCCCTGCTCCCCTCTACAAAGTACTACTTCGTGGCCGGCGTCACCATCGGAGATGTCGAAGAGTTCGGTGCCGTAAAGTCATTCACGACCGAGGATCCGGTCCCGACCGGCCCTCAGGCAGTCGACCTCGGCATTGTTATCCAGCGCGAGGACGGGACGGCCTACAAACTTCTCTGGGCGGACTATAACCTGGGCGCGACGGCTCCGGAAGAAGGGGGCGATTATTACGCCTGGGGCGAGACGGATTACCATTATCAGGACGGACATCGCTACGATAATCCCATCAACTACTATTGGAAAGACGGGATGTCCGGGTATAACGTGGGAAGTTACAAGTGGTCGGGTTCTTCCGATATGACCGTTAAGAAGTATTGTCCTTCCGGCCAGGCGTCCCGCTGGGGCGGTTCCGGTTCTCCGGACGGCAAGTCGGTGCTGGAGGTGGGAGATGATGCCGCGCGGGCGGTGTTCGGCGAAGGCTGGAGGATGCCGACGGCGAAAGAATTCGAAGCCCTTGCCTGGTGGTGCAATCACGAATGGATCGCGCAGAATGGCGTGTACGGGATGAAGGTCACAAGCACGGTAAACGGCCGGAGCATATTCCTCCCTGCCGTCGGCTATCGGTCCGCAATTTCACTTTGGCACAATAACGAAGGGGAAGGATACGAGGGATACTACTGGACCTCTTCCCTCAATGGTAAAGATGCGTTATACGGTTCCATCGCCTGGCTGGACCGCGAAAAGGCCGAGATGTGTTTCCTGCCGATTCCCACTGGTGAATTCAACCGTTATGAAAGGTATTGGGGGATGCAGGTACGCGCTGTCAGTACCGAAGAGACGCAGCCCATCACTTCTTCCCATATGGGCCACGCATTTGTGGATATGGGCAACGGCATCAAGATGGCCACGATGAATATCGGAGCCGAAGCCGTGGATCATTCGGGGGATTACTTCGCCTGGGGTGAAACGAGCTCCAAGAATAACTTCTCATGGGACAACTATCGCTATTACGACGGCTTCACCGTTACAAGATATAAAGTGGGCCCCATGACAGAATCCGGTTATGAGTTCGTCAACCTGTATCCGGAAGATGACGCCGCCCATGTCAATTGGGGCGGATGCTGGCGTACCCCGACGGCCGCCGAATGGGAGACCCTGTTGGACAAGAATAAATATCGGTGGGACTGGGAAGGAGGTGGCTTCCGGGTGACTTGCCTTGAGAATAACAACTCTGTCTTCCTCCCGGCGGCTGGTGTCATGATCGACGGGACCCGGATGAATGCAGGCAGCTCCGTGTCTTATTGGGCCGCCGGTAATTTTGGCGGTAACGACAGCAGGCACGTTATGTTCCTGAGCGGCAAGTATGTAAATATCCCGGGCGTTACGGTCAGCATTACCGTAAATATGTCCACGACGGAGCGCCGCTACGGACTTCCCATCCGCCCCGTGCTCGGGCTGTAGTCCAGTTCCTTAACCTTTCCGGTTTCAGTATCCAGAACAAACGGTTTCCTGCAGTCAAGACACATGACTTCATCCCTTATAATCGGGTCGCGTCTCAATTGTGTATGGCCGCAGATGAATACCACGTTGTCATAATCGCTTTTAAGGGTCCCTTCTTTCGCGTATTCCTTGATGTCGGCCCATACAATTGAGCCGTCATTCTCCCCGGCCCAGCCACGATACCATGAATATACGCCGATAGCCCGTTCAAAATCACGGGTTGATTCCGTAGCGGGATTGCGTCCGTCATCATAGGCGGCGTGGAAAAGGTTATTGAAATAATCGGCGGGCGGAAGGTCGTCACCATCCCACTTGAACAGTTTGTTTTTTACCCATCTGTCAAACCACTCCTTCCTCACGCCGGAATGGGACAGGAAGTAACGTTTATCGCCAATCTTTGTCTCCCATGCAAGGTCAAATGACAGGATGTTGTCAAAATACATCCCATTGAGCCTGTCCCAATTGGCATAATCCATACGGCTCTCGCATATGCTGTTTTCAATGTACGAAAAATCGTGATTGCCGAAGAGCAGAACCACTTTGTCCGGATTGTCTTTTTTGAACTTCAGCACCTCGTCGAACACCTCTATCGCCGTCTTTACGGTGATCCCCTCATAAGAGTATGGCGAAACATAATCGCCCAGGAAGACGATCTTGTCAAATTGCTCTTTATGTTCCTTTATTATCTCCCAGAACCGCCTCCCATGGACGTCCGGGCTAATCGCTATTTTCCCCATAATCGAACCTTCCTGTGTTTCTCTGTCGCGATTGCAAGTTAATGAAAAAATAATAATATTTCAGAAAAACGGAGTATCTTTGACAGTATGAACGATATGGAACCGAAAAACAGAGAGGTCTGGATAGACTGGATGAGGCTGGCGGCCTGCTTTATGGTCGTGGTGACCCATTGCACGGAACCGTTTTACCTTGGCGGAGAAGGATCGCTCATCCTCACGAAGGCCGACGCCTTCTGGGTGGCCGGATTCTGCGTGTTCACAAGGGCCGCCGTGGCCCTTTTCGTGGTGGCCTCTAGCTATTTACAATTCCCGCTCCACTATTCCCCCGGCGAGTTTTTCCGCCGGAGGGCCGTAAGGGTCCTGGCGCCCTTCCTCCTCTGGAGTCTGGTTTATGCGCTTGTCTGGGGTGAACCGGTGCAGAACCTGAAGGACCTGCTGCTCAATTTCAACTACGCCGCGGGTCACCTCTGGTTCGTCTATATGCTCATAGGCGTCTATCTGGTGATGCCTCTTCTTTCTCCCTGGGCTGAGAAGGTCGGGAAAAAGGAACTTCAGGTCTATCTCGGAATATGGCTTTTCACGACCTTGATCCCGTTCATACGCTACTGGGCCGGCGGCGTGATGCCCGTCGTCTACGGGCCGTCCGGACTTCCCAACGCGGCAAAATTTCCCCTCTGGGGCGAAGCCTTCTGGAATACCTACGGCGTGTTCTATTATGTGAGCGGATTCATCGGGTTCCTGCTCCTGGGGCTCTATTTCCGTAGATTCGTCGGAGAACTTTCCTGGAGGAAAACCCTGCTGACAGCCGTTCCGCTCTTTCTCGGCGGTTTCGCCATCAGTTTCTTCGGCGTCCTCGGGAGGATCGATGCCGACACGCACGGCGTATTCCCCTTTGAAGGACCGGTCAGTTTCGCCGCCCTCTGGGAAGGGCCGATGCACAATGACACCATCGCCATCCCTCTTATGACGACCGCCCTGATCCTTCTGTTCCGCAAGATTCGCGGAGGCGGCCGTTTCTTCGAAAAGGCCGTACTGCCGGTCTCCAAGGCGAGTTACGGAATGTATCTTTGCCACCTGCTGATCCTTGTCCCGGTGTCAGGGTGGCTCAGGAACGCTCTCGGCCTCGGCGCTGACGGGCTTCTCGGTCCCGTCTGGACGACACCGGTCGAAATCCTCGCCGGCTCTTTGCTGACCTTCGGCGCCATCGCCGTCATCTGCCCCCTTGTCCGCAGGATCCCGAAAGCTGGCAAATGGATAATGGGCTGACGAATACTTTCCTCCTGCTCATAAGTCCGCATGCGCCTGGCGGCCGCTAAAGTTGTCACGGCATCCCTATATTTCTTGCTCTCTACACCATCGTGTTTGGCCGCTACTGCAAGCGTACTATACTTGCAGGCGCTTGTCGAGATTGTTGGCGTTTTTGCAAGCGCCGCAGAGTATGATACAATGCGGATTTTGAAAAATTATTTTCAGAAAAGTGCCATTTGGGGCCTAAAATCGCCGTTTTATAAAATGCGACTTCGTATAGATATGCTATAAAACATTTCCGCTATGAATAAAAAACTCCTCTACACACTCAACCGCTCTCTCGAGAGCACCCGGACCACCCACTACGCTCCGGTCACCATCGATGCCCTCCAGGCCCGCCTCACCGAGGAACTGGACTGGCTGGACGCCGACCCCGGCCGCGAGTGCCTGATTGTCCTCCTGCAGGAGTTGGCCGCAAAGATGCGTGGCGCTCGCATCGTGGTCAATCCTGGCTACAGCTTCCTTCCCGACTCCTACCTGCTCTTCCTGACCGGCGTGACCCGCGTGAATCCGGTGGAATGGGACCTGCCCTTCAGCCGCTTCACCAAGTCCGTCCACGACGGTGCCGAGATTCCCTTCGAGGCCGGCACCGGCTGCCTCGAAGTGGCCCGCAAAGTCCTCTCCGGCCGCGAAAACGAAATGGTCATCGAAACGGAGCCCGGTCTCTTCGAGATCAGCTTCCTCGATGGAGTCGAACTGATGAACGTCAAACTCCGCATCTCCACTTACGCCGAACTGGACCGCTTCCCACGCACCATCAAAGAGGGCTGGCACCCGCTGGACGATGCTACGCTCAAGCTCTTCCGCCGCGGGGCCACGGACGGAGCCATCTTCTTCGAGTCCGACAAGATGCGGGAATGGCTCTTCGACTTCGACCCGGAATCCATGTCCGACCTGGTCCTCCTGAACACCATCTACTGGCCCGGCCGCATCCGGCTCTTCCCGGAACTCCTTCGTCGCAAGCAGACTGGCGACTTCGGCAAACAGTTCAAAGACACCTATGGGGTCCCGGTCTACCAGGAACAGACAGGAGATTTGAACCTTGCTCCGAAGGGCCACTTCATCGGCCGCACCATGATGGCGGTCGAGGCCCTCTGGCCCTATAGGAACAAAACCAAGTTGAAATGACGTCTGTGTTTGTCGGTCCTTATTGTCTTTGTCGTGTTTTCTACAAATAAATGCAGAATTCTGCGATTTTGGTAGAAATTAAATAAAAATCGGTAAGGGATTTCCCCCAAGACCTCCTACCTTTGCACTGACAAAGCTTATGGATATGAATGTCAAGCGTTTTATCGTATTTTCTATAGCGGCCCCGGTGCTGCTTGCCTGCAAAACAAACACGAACGAGAATATGAGCACCCTGAATCTTACCCGGGAATGGGACAAGACCTTCCCAAAGTCCGAACTGGTCAATCACAGCAAGGTTACTTTCCACAATCGCTACGGCATCGAGCTGGCGGCGGACATGTACATGCCAAAGGATGCCGAGGGGAAGCTCCCCGCCATTGCGGTGAGCGGTCCGTTCGGCGCCGTGAAGGAGCAGTCCAGCGGTCTCTACGCCCAGCATATGGCCGAGCGCGGATTCCTGACCATCGCATTCGATCCTTCCTTTACCGGTGAATCCGGCGGAGAGCCGCGCAGAATGGCGTCCCCGGACATCAATACGGAAGACTTTCTCGCCGCTGTGGACTTTCTCTCCACTTGCGACCTGGTCGATCCCGCGCGCATCGGCATCATCGGTATTTGCGGTTTCGGCGGAATGGCGATCAACGCCGCGGCACTTGACCCGAGAATCAAGGCGACCGTAGCCAGTACCATGTACGATATGAGCAAGGTCAATGTGGAAGGCTATTTCGCCAGTGAAGACACGCCCGCCCAGCGCCAGGAAAAGCGCAAGGCCCTGGCCGACCAGCGCACGAAGGACTATGCTTCAGGTACTTATGAGCGTGCTGGCGGCGTCATCGACCCTCTGCCCGAGGATGCGCCCTGGTTCGTCAAGGACTATCATGCCTACTATAAGACCCCGCGCGGTTATCATGAGCGCAGCGGCAATTCCAACGACGGCTGGAACGTCATCGGCTGCCAGAGTTTCCTGAACCAGCCCCTCCTGGCCTGGGCGGGAGAAATCGAGAATCCCGTTCTCCTCATCCACGGCGAGAAGGCCCACAGCCGCTATTTCAGCGAGTATGCCTATGGTCTCCTTACTGGCAGCAACAAGGAACTGATGATTATTCCCGGGGCCTCCCACGTGGACCTCTATGACGATGTTGCCGGCGTAATTCCCTACGACAAAATGGAAGGTTTCTTCAAGAAAAATCTGAAATAGGCATACGACTTGGGCAAAACGTTCAGATCGAGTTCTTACAAAAGTTTTGCTTTAAGCCGCTGGCGTGCTTTGGTGACCGAGGCGGGGGAGATCCCCAGCAGGATGGCCTGCTCGGATACAGCGGGGCGATTGGGCCTCGCAGAGCCGGGCGACCTGCCTCAGAACCCTTTTAAGGACGGGTGTGTCTGAAGAATAATGATTATCTTTGAGGGTTAGAAAAATCGGGATTTGAACTATGACAGAAAAAGAACTAATGCAATCAGGACTCCCTTATTCGGCGGTTGATGTACAGCTCTTGAGAGAGTTGAATGCCACTAAGGAAGTGATTCACAGATACAATGCCTTAATGCCTTCGCAGACAGATGAGCTGTTTTCAATCTTGAAGAACCTGCTGGGGGACATCGGTGACGACCATATCTGTATCAACCAGCCGTTCTACTGCGATTATGGCAAACAGATCAGGGTGGGCAAACGCTTCTTTGCAAACTTCAATTTCACCGTGTTGGACGAGGCCCCGGTAACCATCGGTGATGACTGTTTTATCGGTCCTAACGTAAGTATCTACACGGCCTGCCACAGTACGGATCCGTTGGAGCGTAACAGCCGGAAGGAGTGGGCCGAGCCCGTGACCATCGGCGATAATGTATGGATTGGCGGCAGCGTGACCATCCTTCCGGGCGTGACGATCGGTGATAATACCACTATTGGAGCGGGTTCCGTCGTCACCAAGGATATCCCTGCTAATGTTGTGGCAGCAGGTAATCCGTGCAAAGTTATCAGAAAGCTGTAATCATCCTCTGGCATTCAGACAATCTTGGGTATGAAACAAGTTCTCGGATACTTTTGGGGTTTTGTCATTTTTATCGCAGGGATTCCGGCCCTGATGTGGCTGGTTTCCGGAATGCCTGCTCCTGCGGATATTCCCGTTGGGCGTCTGTATTTATCGGCCCTGATTGCCCTTGCCGGGCTCTCGCTCAGCGTGTGGAGTATCGTTTATATGAAACGCGTCGGGAAAGGCAATCCTTTTGATGCG
>ONSU01000031.1 GCA_900320545.1 uncultured Bacteroidales bacterium
TGTTCAATGGGAGATAGAATTACCCAACTGTCACCTCCAGAGAAGTCACAGTAAGAACCCTGTTGCTGAACGAAAACGCTCTTTTCTACGCGCTCATGTTCTCCCTAAGGTAACGTGCAAGTGTATTACGGTCGACTTTGCATATCTTGGCGACTTTACGTTTGGAAACCCCCTCCCTTAACAATTCTCTGATGAGAGTTTCCTTCCCTGAGAGCTTATACTTGTCTGGGGAGTTCTTACGCCCCCGGGGACGACCAAGAATGACACCTTCTGCTTTCTTCCTCGCAAGAGCCTCCTTGGTTCGCTGACTGATTAAATTACGCTCTATTTCTGCTGAAAGGCCAAAAGCGAAGGCCAGGACCTTGCTCTGGATATCTTCACCAAGACGATAATTGTCTTTGATGGTCCATACACGACATTCCTTTGTCATACAGATATTGAGGATCTCCATTATCATAAACAGGTTTCTCCCCAGGCGAGAGAGTTCTGCGCAGATGATGAGATCATCTTTCTGGACACGTTTAAGGAGCTTCCCCAATTCTCGCTTGTTGTAGCTTTTTGTGCCGCTGATAGTTTCTTCAATCCACCCATCGATGCCCAAAGTATTGCGAGAGCAAAAATTGTTGATTTCAAACCGCTGATTCTCAACAGTCTGTTTGTCACTACTGACTCTGATGTAACCGTAAATCATACTATAATTATTTATTGTTGTGTGTTTGTAGAAAGTTGGCCATCATTGTACAAGTAGTTTCAAGAATACCAAATCAGAAAACGACGTACGGCTTTACGGAGATTTACAGGATAGCATCGGCATAGGGTGTGCCGTGCGATGGATATCGGCCATCGGCTCGTGTAATTATGGAGACTTTTTTGTAAATTTGCGAATACCAATCACCTCAACCACCATGGTCGGCAAATACCCCGTAATAACCCTCTGCGGAAGCACCCGCTTCAAAGAGCAGTTCTTGGAAGCGCAGAAGCGCCTTACCCTCGCAGGCAACATCGTCATCAGCGTCGGCCTGTTTGGTCACTCCGGTGACGACGAAGTCTGGACCGAAGGCACCAAGGAAATGCTGGACGACATACACAAACGCAAAATCGACATGGCCGACGGCATCTACGTCATCAACGTGGGCGGCTATATCGGCCAAAGCACCCGCAGCGAGATTGATTATGCGCGCAGCCAGGGCAAGACCGTTGAATTCTTAGAGGAAGCATAGCCTATGGACACCCCGAAGATCTCCAAACTCCTCCGCCTGATGAAGCTCCTCACCGGCAACGTGAGCCGAACCATCGACCAGCTGGCAGGCGAACTGGGAGTTGCGTCCAGGACGGTGTACCGCTACATCGACACCATCCGCGAGGCGGGCTTCGTGGTTAACAAGCTCTATGGCAATGTGTACGCGATGGGGAAGGTGGTTAGGGGACTTTCCGATTTCAACAGGCTGATCTATTTCACGGAGGAGGAGGCATACATCACCGCCCGGCTCATTGAGGGAATCGACAACAACAATGTACTGAAGAGAGACCTGCAGCGGAAACTGGCAAGCGTCTATGACTGCACCAGCATTGCAAATTACATTGACAATCAGGCGAATGCGGCGAACATCGAGGCGCTCAGCGATGCCATCAAGCACAAGAAACAGGTGGTGTTGAAGGGGTATGCATCGGCCCATAGCGACGAGACGCGGGACCGCGTGGTGGAGCCGTTCTCGTTTACGGCGAATATGATTGACGTGTGGGCCTACGATGTGGAGAAGGCCGATTGCCGGGTGTTTAAGGTGATGCGTATTCATTCCGTTGAGGCAACAGAAACGCCATGGGCCTTCGAGGATAAGCACGAGGTCAAGAAACCGGATGTCTTCCGGATGACCGGCTCGCCGGTAGAGAAAGTGGTCCTGCAGCTGAACACTCGCACCAAAAGCCTCCTGGTGGAAGAATTCCCTTTGGCCGAAAAAGACCTCAAACGCGAAAACGGCAAATGGTTCCTCAGGACCACTATCCACAGCCTCGAGGGTGCCGGCCGCTTCGTGATAGGTCTGGCGGCGGATATCAAGATCGTTGAGGGCGAGAAACTTCGGAAATACATCCTGGACTACCAGAAGACGCATATTGCTAAGTTATAACTCTCTTGATTCGCCGAAGCTATAATCTCCCTCCTGGCCGTATCATCCTCCTTCTATCTCTTTTAGATTATTTTTTGATTCTTCGAAATAATCTGTAACTTTGTCTTTGACTATGAGTCAGAAGGATATCATACAGGGAATGAGGGAACTCGCTTCAGCCGTTCTTCCGGCAGGGGCGGAAGCGCTGCTTTTCGGATCCCGTGCCAGGGGAGATGCCCGGGCAGACTCGGACTGGGATGTCCTTATCCTTATCAACGGGGAGAGGGCTACCGGTAATGATTTTGACAAATATGCTTATCCCTTCGTAAACTATGGTTGGTCTGTGGGTGTGCAGATAAATCCGCTCATTTACTCATTCTCTGACTGGGATCGACGTAGGATAACCCCTTTTTACAAAAATGTTCAAGCTGAAGGAGTAAGCCTATGCCGTTAACTGATGAAGAGAGGAAGGCGGTTGTTGTTTATCGCGGTTAGTTTCACTCACGACTTCAAGTTCGAGGCCCCGGATGGGGCAGGCAGCCAGTCTCCGGCTCCGGTTAAGTCGCATTCCAGCCCCGAAATGCTTCCATACGGCGCTCACGGGAGGGGTTAAGACGCATTTAGGCCCCCAAACGTTTCCATACGGAGCTCGCAGGAGGGGTTCGAGAAACTTGCATTTGCCCCGGAATTTTCGTAAATTTGGGCAAAAGACATGATAATGTCCAGGAAATCAATACGCTTCTACAATGACCGGCTGGTGCGCGCCGTTTGGGATGAACAGCATTCCAAATGGTGGTTCTCGGCCGTGGATATTGTTGCAGCCATCAACGACGAAGACGACTACAGGAAAAGCCGGAATTATTGGAAGTATCTTAAAGGCAAGATGGTCAAAGATGGAATTCAACTGGTTAGCGTCACTAACCAGTTCAAATTCGAGGCCCCGGATGGCAAGCAGCGTGGCTCCGATGCGCTGGACGCGGAGTGCGTCCGGACGCTGGCAAAACATTATCCCGCCAACCGGGCCAATGCCTTCCTGGACTGGTTTACCTACAGCGACAATACCATCGACGGGCAGAGCAAGAAGAAGGCGTATGACTTGTTTGAAAGCGGTCTGCTGGATTCTCTGGAGCCGGGAACGGTAAAATGCCTGCAGCAGATTCATGCCTATATTTTCGGCGGCCTTTATGACTTTGCGGGCCGGATTCGCACCAAGAATATCAGCAAAGGCGGATTCACCTTTGCCAATGCTCTACATTTCCCCACCATTCTTCCTGCTATTGAGAAGATGCCGGAGACAACGTTCGACGAGATTGCGGACAAGTATGTTGAGATGAACGTGGCGCATCCCTTCATGGAAGGAAATGGGCGCAGCACCCGAATCTGGCTGGACCTGATGCTCCGCCGATCCCTGAAAAAATGCGTGGACTGGAGCCGAATTGACAAGAATGCCTATCTGGAGTCTATGCGTCACAGCGTAGTTGACCCCGCGCCTCTCAAGGCCCTCCTTTCGGGTGCTCTTACCGACAAAATCGACGACCGGGAGACCTTCATGAAGGGCATCGACTATTCTTACTATTACGAGCAAAGCGAGTAAGCCATGGAATACCTTTCCAAACAACGATACGACGAGATTGCGGCGGAGCTGAAGCATCTGATCAACGAGGTTTATCCCAAGGTGACGGAGGACCTCGCGGAGATGAGCGCGCAGGGGGATCGGAGCGACAATGCCGGTTACCGTGAGGCGAGGCGCATCCAGGGGAAGACCATCAGCCGGATCCGTTTCCTGCAGCGGATTCTGGAGCATTCGCGCGTGATCGACACCGACGTCCTTCCCAAGGACACGGTCTGCCTGCTGAGCCGGGTGGAATTCACCAATCTCGTGACCAATACCCGGATGAAATTCCAGATTGTGAGCCCCCACGAGATGGATCTCGAGGCTGGCAAGATTTCGCTGAAATCCCCGATCGGCGCAGCCCTGATGGGCCGGAAGGTGGGCGAAATCGCCGAGGCCCGCGTCCCCTCCGGCATCCTGCGCCTGAGGATCGAGAGCATTACGCTCGATTGAGGGCGATGCTTGTAAGGCGTACCCCTATTCTTGCGGAATCGCGTAACTTTGGTTATCTTTGTATGCTATACCGGAATTTTTAGACTATGAACGATATTCTGCTTGAAATCCATAATCTGCATGCCTCGGTAGGGGAGAAGGAGATCCTCAAGGGGGTGGATCTGACGATCCGCCGCGGGGAGACGCACGCCGTGATGGGCCCGAACGGGGCCGGGAAGAGTACGCTGTCGGCGGTGTTGACGGGTCGTCCCGACTATACGGTGACTTCCGGCAGTATCCTTTACGAGGGCCGGGACCTGCTGGCGATGGCGCCCGAGGAGCGCTCCTGGGCGGGGATTTTCCTGTCGTTCCAGTATCCGATCGAGATTCCGGGCGTGTCGATTTCGACTTTTATGAAGGCGGCGATGGATGCCCGGCGGAAGGCCCTGGGGGAGGATCCCCTCAGCGGTGCGGCTTTTCTCAAGCTGATGAAGGAGAAGATGGCCTTCGTGCAGATGAAGCCGGAATTCTCCAAGCGGGAGGTGAATGTGGGATTCTCCGGCGGGGAGAAGAAAAAGAATGAAATTTTCCAGATGGCGATGCTCGACCCGGTGCTGTCGATCCTCGACGAGACCGACTCCGGCCTCGACGTGGATGCGCTGCGGATTGTCGCCGAGGGGGTGAACGCCCTCAAGACCCCGGAGAAATCCATCATCGTCATTACCCATTACCAGCGTCTGCTGGACAGCATTGTGCCGGATTATGTGCATGTGCTGAAGGAGGGGAGGATCGTGAAGACCGGCGGCCGCGAGCTTGTCGGCGAGATTGAAGCGAACGGATACGACGCGCTATGATCCGGAAATTCTATTTGCTGTCGTCTCCCGGGCCGGTCTCGGAGCGGATTTCCCTCGGGGAAGGGGAGTCGCTGGAGGCCTGTGTGCTGGCGCTTCCCGGCTATAGCGGTTCGCTGGAACTGACGGTGGATCTGGAGGGGCGCGGGGCTTCGGCCGATATTTACGGCGCTTATCTCTGCACCGGCGCCGAGGATGTTTCGCTCCGGGTGGATATGAACCACAATGTGCCCTCCTGCCATTCGCGGCAGCTTTTCAAAGGAATTGCCGGCGGGACGGCCAAGGCGGCTTTCCGGGGGCTGGTGAAAGTGGCGAAGGATGCCGTGCAGACGGAGGCCTATCAGGAGACGCACAATATTCTCGCATCCGATTCAGCGCGGGTCGAAGCCGATCCCCAGCTGGAAATCTATGCCGACGACGTGCAGTGCTCCCACGGCGCCACGGTGGGACATCTGGACGAATTGGCGCAGTACTATATGCGCTCCCGCGGCATCCCGGAGCAGGAGGCCCGGGTGCTGCAGATGATCTCATTCCTCGCTCCCGTGCTGCAGCATCTGCCGGAGGAGGTCCGCGAAGACCTCACGGCCCGTGTGGAATCCGAACTCCGCGCGCTATGATCACCCATCCCGGCGTCAAGCTCAATCTGGGGCTCCGGGTGCTGGGAAAGCGTCCGGACGGCTATCACGATCTCGATACCCTGTTCTACCCGTGCGATGCCTTCAGCGATACGCTGGAAATCATCACCGGCGACGACTACAGCCGCACTTCGGCTTCGCTGTTTGAGCGGTATCAGCCGGGCGAAATCGTCCAGGGCCTCGCGGACGACGGCTCCGTGATGATCACCATCGCCCGCCGGGGCGGCGTCGACTGGGACCCGCTGAAAGACCTCACGGTGAAGGCGGTCCGCCTGCTGGCGGAGCGGTATAAACTCCCTGCCCTGAAGATATTCCTGGAGAAAACCTCCCCCGTGGGCGCCGGCCTCGGCGGCGGCTCCGCAGACGGCGCTTTCGCGCTCCGTATGGTCAATGAATTGTGCTCCCTGGGGCTCTCGGATGCGTCTCTGTCCACCCTGGCCGCACAACTCGGCAGCGACTGCCCCTTCTTTATTTACAACCGCCCCATGCTTGGCTCTGGCCGCGGCGAAATCCTCACCCCCTACGACCTCGACCTCTCCGGATATGAAGTGCGCGTCATCGTCCCCGCCGGCATCGCCGTCTCCACGGCCGAGGCCTACCGCGGCCTGCGGCGAGGCGCCGATTCCGGGGACAAGCCCCGGGCGGATGCCGTGGAAGCCCGGAAGGTGGCGGATGGCTTGCATGGTGCTGCTGGGGCCCGGTCGGTGGCGGAGGTGCTTTCCCGCCCCGTATCGGAGTGGAAAGGCCTGCTCGTCAATGACTTCGAAGCGTCCGTCTTCCCGCTTCACCCCGCCCTCGCCGAAATCAAGGCCTCCCTGTATGCAGAAGGCGCCCTCTACGCCTCCATGTCCGGCTCCGGCAGCGCCCTCTTCGGCATCTTCCCGCTCCCGTCCGTCGGTTAAGCCGCATTTCAGTCCCAAAATGCTTCCATACCCATTCTGCGTGCTGGGTTAAGTCGCATTTCAGCCCCGAAATGCTTCCATACCCTCTCAGCAGGCAGGGTTAAGTCGCATTTCCGCTCCGAAACGCTTCCATACCGTTCCTGCCGGCGGGGTTAAGTCGCATTTCAGCCCCAAAATGCTTCCATACCCTCTCTGCAGGCAGGGTTAAGTCGCATTCCAGCCCCAAAACGCTTCCATACCCTCTCTGCGGGCAGGGTTAAGTCGCATTCCGGCCCCAAAATGCTTCCATACCCTTTCTGCGTGTGGGGTTAAGTCGCATTCCGCCCCCGAAACGCTTCCATACCCGTCCGGCGACAGGTGTCCGGCTCCGGCAGCACGATTTTCCGCGAGCACAACAAATATTCATTAAAAAGGTTATATTTGTAGGAAATACTTGACGACAATGAAACGACTGATTGTTCTACTGATGGCGGCGGCGATGGCGCTGCCGGGCGCGGAGGCGGCGAAGAAGCCGTCCTGGGCGCCTGCGGGCGATAATATCAAGACGCGGTGGGCTGCGGAGGTCGATCCGCAGAATCCTCTTCCCGAGTATCCGAGGCCGCAGATGGTGCGGCCGGAGTGGATGAGTCTCAACGGGCTGTGGAATTATGCCGTCGCGCCTCTCGGCAAGATGCCGGAGGCCAGGGGGAAATTCGCCCCGGACGGGCAGATTCTCGTTCCGTTCGCGGTGGAATCCTCCCTTTCGGGCGTCGGCAAATTCGTCGGCAGGGAGAATCTGCTCTGGTATGAGCGCACATTCACCGTTCCAAAAGGATGGGCCGGCAAGAGCGTTCTCCTGCACTTCGGCGCCGTGGATTGGAAGGCGGAAGTCTGGGTCAACGGCACGAAGGTCGGCGAGCATACGGGCGGATACACTCCCTTCAGTTTCGATATTACCGCCGCACTGGCGAAAAAGGGGCCGCAGACTCTCCGCGTCAAGGTGTTTGACGCCACTGACCAGGCCTGGCAGCCCCGCGGGAAGCAGGTCGCAGCACCCCAGGGCATCTGGTACACGCCCGTGACCGGCATCTGGCAGACCGTCTGGCTGGAGGCCGTCGGTCCCGCCCATATCGATTCTTATTACGCCGTGTCCGACATCGACGCGTCTTCGCTCAAGGTCTCCGTCAAGGCGAAAGGCCTGCAGGCGGGCGATGTCGTCAAAGTCAGTCTGCTCGAAGGCGGCGAAGGCTACAGCGCCGAGAAACCTTCCGGCAAGGTGCTCGCAAACGCCGAAGGAGCGGAGGTCACCCTCAGCGTGCCGGGGCTCAGGACCTGGTCGCCCGACAGCCCGTATCTCTACGGCCTCAGGATCGCCATTCTCCGCGGCGGCAAGGAGATCGACGCCGTCGACGGCTACACGGCCTGCCGGAAAATTTCCAGGATCCGGACGAACGACGGATACAACCGCATCGCCCTCAACGGCGAGGCCCTCTTCCAGTTCGGTCCGCTCGACCAGGGCTGGTGGCCCGACGGCCTCTACACCGCTCCCACGGACGAGGCGCTCCGCTTCGACATCGAGAAGACAAAGGCCTGGGGATTCAATATGATCCGCAAGCACATCAAGGTGGAGCCCGCCCGGTGGTATTACTGGTGCGACGCGATCGGCCTGCTGGTCTGGCAGGACATGCCCTGCATCGCCGACCACAGCAAGGGTGTCAATGCCAGACGCGATCCGGCGATTGCCAGGGCCCAGACGAATAAATGGCCCAACGACAGTTTCATCGGCGGCACCGACTGCATCGTCCCGGAATGGGCGAAGAAGAATTATTATAAGGAATGGAGCGAGATCATCGCCTGCCTGAAGGGATTCCCCTGCATCGCCGTATGGGTGCCGTTCAACGAGGCCTGGGGGCAGTTCGACACCCCGGAAGTCGTCGCATTCACCCGGGAACAGGATCCCACCCGCCTCATCAACGAGGCGTCCGGCGGCAATTTCCATCTCTCGGGCGACATCCAGGATATCCACCACTATCCCGAACCGAAGATGAACGCCTTCGAGGGCAAACTCATCAACGTACTCGGCGAATACGGCGGCATCGGCTATCCGATGAGCGGCCACCTCTGGGCTCCGGACGGCAAGAACTGGGGCTATGGCGGCTACAAGACTTCATCGCAGGCCGTGATGGAGCAGTATGAGGCCTTCGCCGACCGGCTCGCCGTCTTCATCACGACCGGCTGCGCCGCCGCCGTCTACACCCAGACGACCGACGTGGAGATCGAGGTCAACGGCCTGATGACCTACGACCGGGTGGAGAAAATCGATGCGGAGCGGCTCAGAAAAGTGAATGAAAAAATCATTCATACGCCACTTTTTGATGCAAAAAGATTCAAAAAACACTGAATTCATTCAAAAAACATAAAAATCTGCACGGGATTCCGGCCTTCGGGTCGGAATTCTTGTTATACCGGCGTAACTTACTCCGAAAAAACGGAGGAAAATGAAAAAGATTTTACTCTTCTTTGCGGCGGCGCTCCTCGCCGGATGCGTCTGGATGGAGAATCCGGTCACGCTCGGGAAGGCGCGGAAAGACATTTACCCGCAGCCGGAGCGGCCCGAGCCCGTGACGGAAGTGCCGGACACGGGCCGGCACCTTTACATCGCCGCCGTGGAATATCCCGAAGGGTATGACTGGGTACGCGACACGGCCCGCGGCACCGTCGACGCCCGGATGCTGCTCTTCAAGGACGGGGAATGCGTCCTGTCGCTGCCGGCCGGCGACCGGGCCCGCATCGGCACGGATCCCGACACCCATCACCTGATCGGCGGCAACCTTTATACCACCTGGTCGGACGGGAAGCGAACCTGCATCAAATGCAACGGGGAAGACCTCTTCGATTATGAGGGCGGGGAATCCATCACGGGACTTCTCGTCCGGGACGGGGCGGTTTGGACGCTCGGAGCCAAGATCCGCGGCCAGGGATATGCGTTCCGCTACAACGGGGCCGCGCTCTCCGACAACCCGCAGGGAACCCTCATCGGCTCGCTTTACGAAGACCGGGGCGACATCTGCTACGCCTACGGCATCTCCATCCAGGCCGGCAATTACACCATCCACAAATACTTCCTTGCCGACGGGGGAGAGGAGAAAGAGGTGTCGATTCCGGGCGACGCCACGGCCGTCTTCGACATCCGCCGCGTAAACGGGGTCACCTACGCGACCTATCTGCAGAAAAGCATCCCGACCGGCCCCATCCTGTCTACCGAAAGCGGCAGCCGCTCGCTCGGCGTCAAGGAGACCAAGGCGCTCTACCCTTCCTGGTGCGAAATCCTGCCCTGCGGGGACGACATCCTCGTCAAGGGATGGTACACCTACGGGGACAACTCCACGAAATATGTCCTCTGGGACCGCGAGGGCGTCAGCCGCAGTTTTCCCACCCGGATGACTTTCAGCGAAATATACGCGGACGAGCAGCGGCGGATCGCCGCGGTGGGGATGTTGAAAGACGGCGGAACGGTCGTCCTGTTCTATCCCGCGAAGAACTATGCGCAACATTATGTGGGATCGGAGTTCCGGCTCATCTCCGGGAAGGCGGCCTGCCTGGTGGACGGCACCTTCTATGCGTGCCTGAGCGGGACGGAAGGAATGGACCGGATCTGGGTGGACGGCACGCCGACGGACCTCGCCATCAACGGGCCGGTGACGGCGATCGCCTACCAGTAGAGGGTACGGGAGCCGTCCGGCTCGACCCGGATGTGCACGCGAAGCGTCTCCTCCGGAAGCAGCGGCTCGATATTCTCCGGCCACTCCATCAGGCAGAGGCAGCCGCTGTCGAGGTAGTCGTACAGGCCGATGTCCAGCGCCTCGGCGGGATTGTCGATCCGGTAGAAATCAAAATGGAAGACGCTTTCGCCCGCGGCCGTCCGGTACTCGTTGACGATGGCGAAGGTCGGGGAACTGACCGCATCCTCATCCACCCCGAGACGGCGGCAGAGCGCCGTCGTGAAGGTCGTCTTGCCGGCCCCCATCGGGGCGTAGAAAGCCACGAGGCGCGCTTCACCGATGGCGTCGAGGAATTCCCCCGCCGCCCGGTCCAGGTCCGCGAGGCCCGCGATATGGATCTCTCTCTGGCTCATCGGAGGGGAATGGTGGCGACGGTGCCCGGGATGTCATCCACGGGCGGGGCTCCGTGAAGGTAATGGATCCGCTGGTTGGGGCTGCCGCGGAACAGGAGCGTCGTGTCGCGCTGCTCCTGGATGAACGGTCCGTCCACCAGCACGTCGATATAGGGAAGGATCTGCGCCAGATGCGGATCGGCCTCGATCTCCTCCAGGGTAAAGCCGGTCCAGCACCAGATATTCTTGGTCGTTTCCGTCTTGATCCGCCGGGAGAGCTCCGTGAACGCATCCACCTGATAGAACGGATCGCCCCCGGAGAAACTCACGTTGGACATGCTGTCGGCCTTGATCAGGTCGAGCAGTTCGTCGACGCTCTTCCACTCTCCCGCCCGGAAATCCCACGACTGGGGATTGTGGCATCCGGGACAGGCGTGCCGGCAGCCGGCGCAGTAGATGGACGTACGGAATCCCGGTCCGTCCGCCATCGTCTGCTCCAGCACCCTCAGCACCCGAATTTTCTGTTTTTCCATAGCTATTTGTGTACAACCCTGTCGTGCAGTTCGGCCAGTTTGCCGCTGTTCCAGCGGTTGGTGGTACCCACGAGATAACCTGTGATTCGCTGAAGCGTGTCGATGTGATGGCCGTGGCAGTGCGGACACTCGGTCAGATTCTCCTCGGCGCTCTCGAAGCCGCAGTCGAGGCAGCGGTTGCGGTTGTGGTTGACGGAGCCGTAGCCGATGTCGTACTTGTCCATCAGGTCGACGATATTCATGATCGCCTCCGGATTGTGGGTCGCGTCGCCGTCGAT
Organism: uncultured Bacteroidales bacterium; assembly: GCA_900320545.1. Classification (GTDB taxonomy): domain Bacteria; phylum Bacteroidota; class Bacteroidia; order Bacteroidales; family UBA932; genus Cryptobacteroides. Next base: position 11,442 of record ONSU01000031.1, read on the forward strand.
CTCCACGTAGAAGATGTGGCCGGCGTTCTCGTACTTGTGGTACGGGCCCTCGATGCGGGCCTTGTGCTCCGGGGTGCAGTGATAGTAGACCGGGATATGGCTGGAATTGGTGTAGTAATCCTTGTCGGTGACACCGGGCAGCACGCCGAAGGTCTTGCGGTCGCGCTTGGTGAATTTGCCGGAAAGGCCCTCCGCCGGGGTGGCGAGGAAGGTGAAGTTGTGCTGATACGTCTCGGCGAAGCAGTTGATGCGCTCGGCCATGTGGGAGATGATCCTCAGGCCCAGCTCCTGCGCGGCCTCGCTCTCGCCGTGATGCTTGCCCACGAGGGCGATCAGGCACTCGGCCAGGCCGATGAAGCCGATCGACAGCGTTCCCTGGTTGATGACGGATTCGATGGAATCGTTGGGGTCGAGTTTCTCGCTGCCCAGCCAGAGGCCGCTCATCAGCAGCGGGAACTGCTTCTTGAGGGCGGTCTTCTGGAAGTCGAAGCGCTCGTTGAGCTGCTTGGCGGCGATGTCCAGCGCCCAGTCGAGTTTCTGGAAGAACAGGCTGATCCGCTTGTCCTTGTCGGGCTCGTTCATGCACTCGATGGCGAGTTTGACGATGTTGATCGTGGTGAAGGACAGGTTGCCGCGGCCGATGGAGGTCTTCGGCCCGAAGCGGTTGCCGTACACGCGGGTGCGGCATCCCATCGTCGCGACTTCGTGGATATAGCGCTTGGGATCTTCCGGTTTCCAGGCGTCATCCTGGTTGTAGGTGGCGTCCAGGTTGAGGAAGTTGGGGAAGAAGCGGCGGGCCGTCACCTTGCAGGCGAAGCGGTAGAGGTCGTAATTGCGGTCGCCGGGCAGGTAGCTCACGCCCCGTTTCTTCTTCCAGATCTGGATGGGGAAGATGGCGGTGGAGCCGTTGCCGACGCCCTCGTAGGTGGTGTTGAGGATCTCGCGGATGATGCAGCGGCCCTCGGCGGAGGTGTCGGTGCCGTAGTTGATGGAGGAGAATACCACCTGGTTGCCGCCGCGGCTGTGGATGGTGTTCATATTGTGCACGAAGGCCTCCATCGCCTGGTGGACGCGGCCGACCGTCTGGTTGATGGCGTGCTGCTTGGCGCGCTCGACCCCCTGAAGGCCGATCAGGTCGCGCTTGAGGTAATCGTCGATGACGGCTCCCTTGAGCTCGCTGTAGTCGACGTTCTGAAGGGCGCTGATCTTGTCGATTTCCTCCTCGTAGGTCTTGCGGACGAACGGAGCCAGGTAGAAGTCGAAGGCGGGAATGGCCTGTCCGCCGTGCATCTCGTTCTGCACGGTTTCCATCGAGATGCAGGCCAGGACGCTGGCGGTCTCGATGCGCTTGGCGGCGCGGGACTCCCCGTGGCCGGCCTTGAGGCCGTGCTCGAGGATCAGGTCGAGCGGGTGCTGGATGCACGTCAGCGACTTGGTGGGATAGTAGTCCTTGTCGTGGATGTGGATATAGTTGTTGGCCACGGCGTAGCGGACATCGTCCGACAGGAGGACCTCATCCACATAGCTCTTGGTCGCCTCGGAGGCGAATTTCATCATCATGCCGGCCGGGGTGTCGGCGTTCATGTTGGCATTCTCGCGGGTGATGTCGTTGACCTGCGCGTCGATGATGGCCTGGAAGATCTCGGTACTCTTGGCCTTGCGGGCGAGGTTGCGCTGGTTGCGGTAGGCGATGTATTTCCGCGCCACTTCCTTGCGGGGGGACTTCATCAGTTCCATTTCCACGCAGTCCTGGATTTCCTCGACGCTCATTTCCTCTTTGTCGAGCTTGGAGATCGTGTCGGCGATCTGCGCCGCCAGGACGATGTCCTCTCCGGCCTCTGTCACATTCATCGCTTTGAGGATGGCCGCGACGATTTTCTGGTTGTTGAAATCCACATGACGGCCGTCTCTCTTGAGTACCTGTCTTACCATTTTTTCAAGTGAAATATAAGGTTTATGTTTCGTGCTTTTGTCCGCGAAAACGCGGCGGTAATGGCAAAGTTAAAAGTATCCTCGGGAACGTCAAAATAAAGTTATCAACACGGGCGGACCGGCCTTTGCAACACGTTGAATACCAAGAGAAAAAATATCATTTCCGGGTAAAAAAAAGCCCGCTTCTAACTTTTTTGTTAGAAGCGGGCCGAGTTATCAACAACAGGCCTTTAATCCTCTTCTCCGACCACCCAGACGAGGACGTGACGGTCGAAGGTCATATACTCGAGCGCGAACTCGGTTTCTTCGCCGTCCTTGTCGATGAACGTGGCTTCCAGTTCGCCTTCCCCGCGGGGGCGGAAACGCTCCACCTCGATCTGCTCGGCGAAGTCGACGTTGTAGACCGACACGCGCTTGAAGATGGCTTCCTTGGCGCACCAGTAGATGGCGAGCTGCTCGCTCTTGCGGTCGTCGTCGAGGTCGTCGCGCTCCTCCTCGGAGAGGGCTTTGCTCTCGACGGCCGAGAAGTCGCGGTCGAGCGACTCGATGTCGATGCCTACATCCTCCTCGTCGTGCAGGATGACCGCCACATATTTGGCGGTATGGGTGATGGAGATGTTGACTGCGCTGTTCTCGATATAGGGTTTGCCGTTGTCGTGGTGGCTGAGGTAGACTTTCTCGTCGAAGAGTTCGTTCAGCAGGGCCCGGACCGCCAGCCGCTGCTTGCGGAGCGATTCGCTTGCGATAAATGATATTTCTTCCAGTTCGTCGGAAGGCGTGGCGCTGAGGGCGATCAGTTCCTCCTCGGTCTCCGTGATTTGCCACACGCCGATCACGGCTTCGTTGTCAAGTTGCTTTTTAAGATATAGTGCCATATAAGTTTACTGTACGGATACGACAAAGCCGCCGATGCGGAATAGTCCGTCGGCTGCATCGAATTCTTTATACAATCGCGACAAAGGGTCGTCCGAACCGGCGACACCTACTTGTTTACCAGATATGTCAGAACTGGGAGGCTCCATCTGTTTCCGTTAATTACGATGCAAAGATACGCAATTATTTGATATTTACAATACCTATATGTCAAACCGGAATCCGGCGTTGACGTCGACCATCAGGGGCTGGACGGTGCGGAGACTGGCGGGCTGATTGCCCTTGAAGTAGTACCGGAGGGTGGGATCGACATAGAAACTGAGGTGCTGCGACACCCGGACGGAGAGGCCGACGCCGGCTCCGACGGACCACTGGACTCCCTTCACCTTCTCGCGGAAGGAAACGATTTCGCTCCCGCCGGGGATGCGGTAATGGCTCCGGACGCACTTCTCGATCTCGCCGCCGCCGTGGACATAGGCCCTGAGGCGGTTGTGCTGGAGAAAATCGTAATACAGGGTGATCGGGACGCCGATGAAGTGCTGGTCGTTGAAGATGACGTCGGATGTGACCGAGCGGACCACTTCCGGGCTGCCGCTTTCCGAGAGGGCGACTTCGTTGTAAGTGCCGGAGAAGCGGCGGAAGAGGAAGGTGTAGTCGACGCCCGTGCCCAGTGACAGACGCGGGGTGACATAGAAACGGGCTCCCAGTCCGGCCGTGACGGGAAGGCCGTACATTACCTTGCCGCCGGCCTGGGACACGCCGGTCTGCGTGGGTGCCTTGAAACGTACCGGCGCCCTCTGGATGCCGCTGCGGGCTGACGCCGAGCCGGTCTTCATCCCGAAGATGGCGTTGCCGCTGCCCGAGAGGGCGACATGGAGGGGCTGGCGGACGGGCCCGGGCTCCGTGAAGGGATCGGCGGGGAATCCGGCAGCCTCTGCGGGCGCATCGGCGGCGTGCTCCGCGACCGCATCGGCGTGCTCTACGGACTGCGTCGCCGCGTCGGAGGAAACAGGCTGCCCGGCGGAAGGGTCTCCGACGGCGGCACCGGCAGAGGCATCAACGGCAGCAGAACCATTATCAGAGACGGCAGAATTTTCAACAGAAACGGCAGAACTTTCAGTAGAGGCTGTAGCTTCATCGGAGGCTTGCATTATCGGCTGCGACGAAGAGGTCGGCACCGCGGAAGGACGCCATACGGCCGTCGTCGTTCCGGAGGCCTCGGGGCCTTTTGCATCCGCATCCGTCAAGATGGGGACCGGAACATCGGGGTCCGTCTCCGTGACGACGGCAATTTCCGGCGAATCCGTCTTCTCCACCACGGCGAAGCCGCCTTTCTTTCCGGGCCAGAGGATTACGGCGAGGACGACCGCGGCGGCAGCGGCCAGGACGCCGCCGAAGCGCCACCAGAAAACGGGCAGGATACGTTTCTTCCCGGCCGCGGCCTTGTCGAACCCGGCGGATACGCCTTCCCAGACGCCCTCGGGAACTTCCCAGGAGGCGTCCTCCACTTTCTGACGGATCTTTATGTCAAATTCCTTGTCAGTCATTGCTTCTCAGTTTCTTTATCATTTCCTGCAGTTGCACCCTCGCCCGCTGCAGTTTCGAGCGGGAGGTCGCCTCGGGGATCCCGAGCTGACGCGCGATTTCCTTATGGGAATAGCCCTCGACCACGTACATATTGAATACCGTACGGGCGTCGGACGGGAGCGACGAGATGAGGCCGATGAGCTGCCGGTATCCGATTTCTTCCAGCGGAGTGGCTTCCCGGGCGGAAAGGTCGCGGGCTTCCGCGATGTCGTCACTCATCCTGAGCGCATCGTTCTTTCTCAGGTGCATCAGGGCAGTATTGACAAAGATCTTCCGGGCCCAGCCCTCGAAAGAGCCGCTTCCGCTGTAGCTGTCCAGTTTCGAGAACACCGTCACAAAGCCGTCCTGGAGGATATCCTTTGCGTCGTCCGCGTTGCCGGCATAGCGGAGGCACACTGCATACATCCGGGGCGAAAGGGCCTCGAACAGTTCACGCTGAGCCGTCCGGTCTCCTTTCCGGCACGCGGATATAAGCGCCTCTAAGCTCTTCACCGATATTAGATGCAATTCCGGCATCAAACGTTCCCGAAAAAGTACATTTTTTTTATTCGACAAGCAAATTTGGCGATTTTGTACTATTTTTGCAAGACGATCCCGCCGGTATGAAAATTTTGAGACACCTGATCACCGCAATTCTCCTTCTCGCCTGTATGCTCCCGATGCGGGGACAGACGCGGGAAGTGCTTGAAAACCGGCTGCTGGATGCGGTCCAGAACTACGACAACCGGCAGTACGCCCGGGCCGAGGCCCTTCTCCGGTCTATCCTTGCCAAAGATGCCGAAAACGATGCCGCCTGGTATTACCTGGGGCTGACGGAGGCATTCCTGGGCCGGGAGGAAAGCGCCATCGCCGACCTCGAGAAAGCCGTCGCCCTCGACCCGGACAATTACTGGTACGGCGACCGGCTGGCGCTGATGTACCGGAGCGCGGGCAAGACCGAGAAAGTCATCGCCACCTACGAAAACCTTCTCGAGCGGCATCCCGACAAGACGGAGGCCTATTTCGACCTGCTCTACCTGTATGTCGGCACCCAGCAGTACGACAAGGCGCTCGCCGCCCTCGACCGCATCGAGGCGGAGTCGGGTCCCGGGGAGAAGATCGTCACGACCCGCTACGAAATCCTCCGCCGCCGGGGCGAGGACGACAAGGCCATCGCCGCCCTGGAGGCGTTCAACAGCCGCTATTCCTCCGCCGAGGTATCCTCCGTCATCGGTGATTATTACCTCGGGGAATACAAGGATTCCACCGCCCTGGCCGCCTACGAAGAGGCCCTCGCGCTCGAGCCCGCATACACCCCCGCCCTCCTCGGGAAATCGGAGGTCTACCGGATCCGTCGCAACTATCCCGGCTTCTTCTCCACCCTGCAGGAATTCCTCCGTGGCGAAGATACTCCGGCCGCGGCCAAGGCCCAATACCTCCAGAACCTCGCCCGCTTCATCGACGGCGGCACCCTCCGCAACCATCTGTCCGACTTCGACGCCCTGTATGAACTGGGTCTGGCGCAGCATCCTGCCGACAGCGCGATGCTCACCACCGTCGGCGGCTATTTCACCTCGAGCGGAAGGAGGGAAAAGGGAAAGGAGATCTTCCGTCGCGGCGCCCGGCTCTACCCCGACAGCAAGGGCCAGCAGCTCAATTATTTGCAACTGCTGTACATCTCCCAGGAATGGGAGGCGCTCCGCGACCGGTCCGACACCCTGCTGCAACGGTTCCCCGACGAGACCGTATTCTATGAACTCAACAACGCGGCCCGCTTCTCCCTGAAGGATTACGCCGGCATCATCCGCAACGGCGAGGACCGCATCCGCAGGAACCCCGCCGACACGACGGTTACCATCCCCGCCTATGCGATGATCGGGGACATGTACCACAGTCTCGGCGAGGAGAAAAAGAGTTTCAAGGCCTACGAGAAGGTCCTGAAACTCAATCCCGACTATGTGCCGGTCCTCAACAACTACGCCTACTACCTGAGCACGGCCGGCAAGAAACTGGGCAAGGCCTACACGATGAGCAAGAAGACCATTACGGCGGAGCCGGACAACCCCACCTATCTCGACACCTTCGGCTGGATCCTGCACCTGCAGGGGAAGGACCTGGAGGCCAAGGCGATGTTCAAGCACGCAATGCTCTACGGCGGGAAGGACAGCGCCGTCATCCTCGACCATTACGCCGAGGTGCTCTACGCCCTGAAGGAATACGACCTGGCCAAAGTTTACTGGGATCTCGCCGTCGCCAGGAATGACGGAGAACTCAAGAACCTGGAGAAGAAAATCAAGCACCGCCTCGACGCCGTCGGGAAATGACCTGCCGCACCCTTCATATCCTCGGCCTCGTCACGGCCCTCCTCCTGATTCCGGGAGGGGCGGCTTTCTCGCAGGACACCCGTTCCCAGGAGAACCGCAAGGCCTCGCTCCAGAAGGAAATCCGCAAGATCAACGACCAGCTCCGCGACAACAAGAGCAAGCAGAACAGCCAGATGCAGACCATCCGGCTCCTGAACCGCAAGATCGACAACCGCAACGCCCTCGTGGCCGAGAACGAAGCCGAAATCCGGGAACTCGCCGATTCCATCCGCCTCACCACGGGGCAGATCTCGGCGCTCACGGCCCGGCTGGACACGCTGGAAGGCCACTATTCCCGGATGGTCCGCACCGCCTACCGGAGCCGGGACAGGAAGACCTGGTTCCTGTATATCTTCGGCAGCCGGAACATCGCCCAGGGAGTCCGTCGGTTCATCTATCTCAAACATATTTCCCGCTCGCTGAGCGAAAGCGCCCGCGAGGTGCAGGAGACGCGGTCCCGCCTGGAAGCCGAAAAGGTGCGGCTGGACAGTCTGTCCCAGCGGACCGTCCAGCGGAAAAAGGCCATCGAATCGGAGGTGACGGCCCTCGGTCGCGAACGGGCCCAGAGCGAGCAGCTCGTAGCCAGTCTCCAGAAAGACCGGGACAAATACCTGGCCCAGCTCAACAAGAAGAAGAGAGAGGTCGAAGCGCTCAACCGCGAAATCGCCGCCATCATCCGGAAAGCCGCCGAAAAAGCGGCCGAGAAGGCTGCTAAAAAGCCTTCCGGGAAGGTGCCGGCAGGGACTGCTCCTTCCGGCGGCACGAAGGCTCCGTCGGGAAAGGCCGTCTCGACGGATGCCGATCCGGCGCTCTCCGGCCAGTTCGCCGCCAACAAGGGACGCCTTCCCTGGCCGGTGGACGGTGTCGTGCTGGAGAGTTTCGGCCAGCATACTCACCCTGTTTATCAGAATGTCCAGCTTCCCTTCAACAACGGCGTGACGGTCTCCACGCGGGCCGGCGTGCCGGTCAAGGCCGTGTATGACGGCGAAGTGGGTCAGGTCATCGTGATGCCCGGCTACAATCAGTGCGTCCTCGTCCAGCACGGAAAATACATGACGCTGTACTGCTGTATGACCGGCGTCACCGTCAAGGCGGGCGACAAGGTCAGGACCGGCCAGACCCTCGGAACGGTCTGCCCCATCGACGGAGAGTCCAGGATGCACTTCGAACTCTGGCAGGAGCGCAGTCCCCAGAATCCCGAATTCTGGCTGAAATAAGCGGCGGGAAATTAAAAAAACGCGCAAAAAATTAAAAAAACATATTCATAAAACACATTCCATCCGGATGTGTCGGATTTTTTTATGTTTTATGAATCCGGTTCCGGATTTTCTTTCCACTTTGCGAAAAAAATTCGGATTATGCTTGTCTATATTCACAGCGCGAAATGCGTCGGCATCGAGGCCCTGAAGGTGACTGTCGAGGTGGATGTCACCGCCGGGATCGGCCTCCACCTCGTAGGGCTCGCGGACGCCGCCGTCAAGGAGAGCCTGCTCCGGACCGTCACGGCCCTGACCTCGCGGGGATTCCACATTCCCGGAAAGAAAATCGTCATCAACCTGGCCCCGGCCGACATGCACAAGAGCGGCAGCGGCTACGACCTTCCCATCGCCCTCGGCATCCTGGCCGCCTCGGAGCAATGCAAGGCCGCCGCCCTGGGGAAATACCTGATAACCGGCGAGTTAAGCCTTGACGGGAACATCCGCTATGTCCCGGGCGCCCTCCCGATCGTGGAACTGGCGGCCCGGGAGGGCTTCGACGGGTGCATCCTCCCGGAAGAGTCCGCCCTGGAGGCGGCCGAATTCACCGCCGCGGCCGTGTACGGCGTCAAAGACCTGTCGGACGTGCTCCGGATCATCGCCGGGGACGAACCGTGCGACGACCTCCTCGTGAGAAATCTCCCCGTCTGCCGGCAACAGCCCGTCCAGGCGCCCTCCTGCCCGGATTTCGGCGACATCATCGGACAGGAAAGCGCCAAACGCGCCGCAGAGATAGCGGCTGCGGGCGGGCACAATCTGATCCTCGTCGGAGCCCCCGGCTCTGGCAAGAGCACGCTGGCGCGGGCGATGGCGGGGCTGCTGCCCCCGATGAGTCTCGAGGAGGCGCTCACGACCAGCAAGGTCTATTCCGTCGCGGGGCTCCATACGTCCGGCGTGGGACTCATCCGGCAGCGGCCGTTCCGCGCCCCGCACCACAGCAGCTCGATGGCCGCCTTCCTCGGGGGCGGCAGCGGGGAGAACATCCTCCCGGGCGAAGTATCCCTCTCCACGGGCGGCATCCTCTTCCTGGACGAATACGCAGAGACGCCCAAGAGCATCCTGGAGGCGCTCCGGGGGCCGCTCGAGGATCGTCGCGTCACCATCTCCCGCCTCCGTGCCAAAGTGGAATACCCCTCTTCGTTCATGCTGGTCGCCGCCTCGAACCCCTGCCCCTGCGGCTATTACGGCGAAAAAGACCGCTGCACCTGCACCCCCGCCCGCCGCGAGGCCTACCTCGCGAAACTCTCCGGGCCGATCATGGATCGCATTGATTTACATGTCTTCATGCACCCCGTCGATGCCCGGAAACTGGTGACCGGAGCGGTAACGGAACGGTCGGAAGCGGTGGCCAGGAGGGTCGCGGCGGCGAGGCGCATCCAGGAAAAGCGGCTTGCCGGCGAAGGCATCTTCACCAACGCGGAAATGGATTCCCGCTCCATCAAGCGTCACTGCCATCTCAGCGAAGATTGCCTCTCCCTGCTGGAGCGGCTGATGCTCTCGATGGGCCTCTCCGCCCGCGCCTACACCCGGATCATCCGCATCGCCCGCACCATCGCCGACCTCGAGGCCGCAGCGGCATTCCTCGCCTCCTCCGGCAGCGCAGTGCCTGATCCCATCCCCGGCCCCATCCGCCCCGAGCACATCGCCGAAGCCGCCTCCTTCCGGTTCCTCGACCGCCAGCATCCGTTCCAATAAGGCGCCGGGGAACCGTATGGAAGCATTTTGGGGCTGAAATGCGACTTAACCCCGCCCGCAGGAACGGTATGGAAGCATTTGGGGGCTGAAATGCGACTTAACCCCGCCCGCAGGAACGGTATGGAAGCATTTGGGGGCTGAAATGCGACTTAACCCCGCCCGCAGGAACGGTATGGGAGCATTTTAGGGCCGGAATGCGACATAACCCCGCTCGCAGGAACGGTATGGAAGCATTTGGGGGCTGAAATGCGACTTAACCCCGCCCGCAGGAACGGTATGGGAGCATTTTAGGGCCGGAATGCGACATAAC
>ONSU01000032.1 GCA_900320545.1 uncultured Bacteroidales bacterium
CGGATCTTCTTGCCGGAGGCCGCGAACTTGGCGATGGCGCCGGCCGGGGTGGCCTTGGAGGACTGTCCGCCGGTGTTGGAATACACCTCGGTGTCGAGCACGAGGACGTTGACGTTCTCACCGCTGGCGAGGACGTGGTCCAGACCGCCGTAGCCGATGTCGTAGGAGGTGCCGTCGCCGCCGATGATCCACTGGCTGCGGGAAGGGATGAAGTGCTTGTACTCCTTGAGTTTCTTGAACGCCTCGCAGTCGCAGCCGTCGAGCATCGGGACGAGCTCGTCGGCGACCTTGCGGGTCACGGCCGCATCGTTCTTGTTCTCGAGCCACTCGTTGATGAGGGCCTTGGCTTCTTCGGAAGTCTTCTCGCAGGCGAGGGCTTCCTTCATCGCGGCGGCCACCGTCTCACGGGCGCGGTCCGAACCGAGTTTCATGCCGAGGCCGAATTCGCAGAAGTCCTCGAACAGGGAGTTGGCCCAGGCGGGACCGTGTCCCTTGGCGTCGGTGCAGTACGGGGAGGCCGGGAAGGATGCGCCGTAGATGGAGGAGCATCCCGTCGCGTTGGCCACCATCATATGGTCGCCGAAGAGCTGGGTGATGGTCTTGATGTTCGGGGTCTCGCCGCAGCCCGCGCAGGCGCCGGAGAACTCGAAGAGCGGCTGAGCGAACTGGGAGTTCTTCAGGTTGGCGAACTTGTTGACGACCTCGCTCTTATAGCCGATCTTGCCGTTGAGGTAGTCGTAAGCGGCCTGGTCGGCGGTATGCTGGATGTACGGCTCCAGTTTGAGGGCCTTCTCCTTGGCGAGGCAGACGTCCACGCAGTTGCCGCAGCCGGTGCAGTCGTCGACCGACACGGCGAGGGCGTACTTGTAGTCCTTGAGGACGGCCTTGCCCTGGGCGAGTTTGACGCCCTCGGGAACTGCGGCGGCCTCTTCTTCGGTGAGAAGGAACGGACGGATGGCGGCGTGGGGGCAGACGAAGGCGCAGGTGTTGCACTGGATACACTTCTCGGCGTCCCAGACGGGGATGTTGACGGCGACGCCGCGTTTCTCGTAGGCGGCGGTGCCGGCGGGCATCGTACCGTCGGCGTAAGGCATGAAGGCGCTCACCGGGAGGGTGTCGCCGGCCTGGGCGTTGACGATGTCGGCGATGTTCTTGACGAACTCGGGAGCCAGACGGTCCTTCTGCGGATTCTCGAACTTGGCGGTGAGGTTGGCCCACTCGGCGGGAACGGCGATCTCCGTGTATTCTCCGCCGCGGTCGACGGCCGCGTAGTTCATGTTGACGATGTTCTCGCCCTTCTTGCCGTAACTCTTGACGATGGCTTCCTTCATGTATTTGACGGCGTCCTCGTAAGGGATGATGCCGGTGATCTTGAAGAAGGCGCTCTGGAGGATGGTGTTGGTCCTTCCGCCGAGGCCGATTTCAGCGGCGATCTTTGTGGCGTTGATGATGTAGACTTTGATGTGCTTCTTGCCGATGACGGCCTTTACGTTGTCGGGAATGTTCTTCACCGTCTCCTGCTCGTCCCAGAGGGAGTTCAGCAGCAGGGTGCCGCCTTCCTTGATGCCTTTCAGCACGTCGTACTTCTTGAGGTACGAAGGAACGTGGCAGGCGACGAAGTCGGGCGTGCCGACGAGATAGGGGGCCTTGATGGGCACGTCGCCGAAGCGGAGGTGCGAGCAGGTGTAGCCGCCGGACTTCTTGGAGTCGTAGTCGAAGTAGCCCTGGCAGTATTTGTCGGTATGGCTGCCGATGATCTTGATGGTGTTCTTGTTGGCGCCGACCGTACCGTCGGAGCCGAGGCCGTAGAACTTGCACTCGGTGGTGCCGGGCTTCACGATGGAGATCTCCTCCTTGACGGGGAGGGACTTGAAGGTCACATCGTCCACGATGCCGATGGTAAATCCGTTCTTGGGCTGCTTGAGCGCGAGATTGTCATAGACTGCGACGATCTGGGCCGGGGTGGTGTCCTTGGAGGACAGACCGTAACGTCCGCCGACGATGAGGATGTCGCTGCGTCCCTGCAGAANNTACGACGAGGGGAGCGTTCTCCTTGTTCTGGTAGAGGGCCTTCACGTCGAGGTAGAGAGGCTCTCCGAGGGCGCCGGGCTCCTTGGTGCGGTCGAGGACGGCGATGCGTTTGACGCTCTTCGGAAGCACTTTGAGGAAGTATTTCTCCGAGAAGGGACGATAGAGATGGACGGTCACGAGGCCGAGTTTCTTTCCTTCCGCGGCGAGATGGTCGATCGTCTCCTTGATGGTCTCGGTGACGGAACCCATCGCGATGATGATGTTCTCGGCCTCCGGGTCGCCGTAATACTCGAACGGACGGTAGCTGCGGCCGGTCGCTTCGCCGATCTCGCCCATGTAGCGGGCGACGATGTCGGGAACGGCGTCATAGAACTGGTTGCGGGTCTCTACGCCCTGGAAGTACACGTCGCCGTTCTGGGCGGTGCCGCGGGTGACGGGAGCGTCCGGGTTGAGGGCCCTGTCGCGGAAGGCCGCGAGGGCTTTGGTGGAGACCATCTTCCGGAGGTCATCCTCGTCGATGGCCTCGATCTTCTGGATCTCGTGCGAGGTGCGGAATCCGTCGAAGAAGTGCAGGAACGGAATGCTCGACTTGATGGAAGCGAGGTGGGCGACCGCGGCCATGTCCTGGGCTTCCTGGACGCCGCCCGAGGCGAGCATCGCGAAGCCGGTCTGGCGGCAGGCCATCACGTCCTGGTGGTCTCCGAAGATGGAGAGGGCGTGGCTCGCCAGGGCGCGGGCCGACACGTGGAAGACGGTCGGAAGCATCTCGCCGGCGATCTTGTACATATTCGGGATCATCAGCAGGAGACCCTGCGATGCCGTAAACGTGGAAGTGAGCACGCCGGCCTGGAGCGATCCGTGCACGGCGCCCGCCGCACCGGCTTCGCTCTGCATTTCCGTAACCTTCACGGTCTCGCCCCAAAGGTTCTTCTTTCCGGCTGCCGCCCATTCGTCGATGTTCTCCGCCATCGTCGAGGAGGGCGTGATCGGGTAAATGGCCGCGTGCTCACTGAAGAGATAAGCAATCTGGGAAGCGGCGTAGTTACCGTCACAAGTGATGAATTTTTTCTGTTTTGCCATAAGATCTTAGTGGTTTTAGATATGTTATAAAGAATAAAATTATTCAATGCCTTCGACAGGAATCTCCGTGCCCGGGAGGATGCGGCGGACGAGCCCCTGTAGGACGGAGCCGGGACCGATTTCGGTGAAGCGGCCGGCGCCGTCGGAGACCATCCGCAGCACCGAGGCCGTCCAGCGGACGGGGGCGGTGAGCTGCTTGAGGAGGTTGGATTTGATGACGGCGGGATCCGTGATCGGAGTCGCCGTGACGTTCTGGTAGACGGGGCAGACGGGCTCGCGGACTTCGACGGCCTCGATGGCCTTGCCGAGCGCGGCGCGGGCGGGCTCCATCAGCGGGGAGTGGAAGGCGCCGCCGACGGGAAGGGGGAGGGCGCGTCTCGCCCCGGCCGCTTTCGCCATCGCGCAGGCCTGCTCCACGGCTTCTTTTTCGCCCGAAATGACAATCTGGCCCGGGCAGTTGTAGTTGGCGGGCACCACGGTGCCGCTGCAGCCGACGCAGATCTGCTCGACGGCTTCGTCCGGGAGACCGATGACGGCGGCCATCCCTCCGGGAACCTCCTCGCAGCATTTCTGCATCTCGCGGGCGCGGATGCTCACCAGGCGCAGAGCGTCCCCGAAAGAGAGCGCGCCTGCCGCGGCAAGGGCGGAAAACTCGCCCAGGGAGTGCCCGGCGACCATCGCGGGCGTCTTCCCCTCAAGAGCCGGATGGCACTGCGACAGTACGTAGCTGTGGAGGAAAATGGCCGGCTGGGTTACTTTTGTGGCCCGCAGGTCTTCATCCGTGCCGGCAAACATGATATCCGTCAGGCGGAATCCAAGAATATCGTTGGCTCTTTCCATCAGGTCCCGGGCTTCGGAACTGCTTTCGTACAGTTCTTTCCCCATTCCGGGAAACTGCGATCCCTGCCCTGGAAAGATATATGCTTCAACCATTGCTTCCCTTATAAAATAGAATCATACAAATATAAGCATTCTTTTCTATTTCTGCAAACTTCGCCTGCAAGTACGTTTTGAGAAAGAATTGTTTTGAAAACAAAAATTATTCGTTATCTTTGCAGTCCCTTTTACGGGATGCCCCTGTAGTTTAAAGGATAGAATAACGGATTCCGGTTCCGTTGGTCCCGGTTCGATTCCGAGCGGGGGTACATGAAGGCGACACGATTGGGTTCGTGCCGCCTTTTTTTAGAAAGAGGATTTTGGCGGGAAAGCGGAAATGTTGTATCTTTAGGCGCTAAAACAGGATTGTTATGCGTAACGTAGTTCTTTTGGTTTCTTTGATATGTCTCTCCGCGATCGCCACGGCACAGCCGAAGGTCGATTTCCTGGGGCCCCTGCAGGGAGAGCGTCACGGCGAAAAAGGATTTGCCTATCAGGGAATGGATATTTACGGGAAGTATATGCTCAGCTGCCAGAATCAGGGCGCGGCAAGCGTTTACCGTCTTTCCGGCAGGAAGTTCACGCGGGTAGGCCAGTTCCGCCTGGCTTCTTTCCATAAGCACAATCACGCCAATGTCGTCACGTTCGGACTGGAAAAAGCCGCCGGGAACGATCCGCTCCCCGTCGCCTATGTCAGCCAGTGCAGCAAGCATACCGTCGACGGCAGGAAAGATGTGCTCTACGCCGAACGCATCGCCCCGGACTTCAGCGGCTCGACCCTCGTCCAGACCATCTTCTACGACGACCGCAACCACGACTTCGGCTATGCCCTGCAATGGGTGATCGACCGGGAGGAAAAAATGCTTTACGGCTATGGCAACACGGTCAATAACACCGACCCCGCCAACCGTCACCGCATCATCAAGTTCCGCCTTCCCGCGCTCTCTGAAGGGGAACAGGTGGTCCTCAGGCCCGAGGATGCGCTGGAAAATTACCTGATCGAAGACGTCTCTTCCTGCCGGTTCAATCCCATAGGGCAGGGACTCTATATCCATAAAGGCCGGCTATATATGCCCACAGGCCTGGGAAAGGCGGATACGCCCTCCATCCTGTATGTCTGGAACCTCAAAAATCGCTCGATGCAGGAGGTGGACCTTTCCGGGGTCACGACCGGGGAATTCGAGGATATCTCCCGCTCCGGCAATTACTTCTATATCCAGGGGCAGGACGGACTGTTCCGGCTGCATCGGAAATTTTTGTTAAATTTGTAGGTTCATGGTTGCGGAACTGGTGCATAAATACCTCTGGCTGATCCGGCTGCTGACCGGGAAAGGGGAGCGCGGGCTGTCCCTCGGGGAGATTGCGTCGCGCTACGAGGAGAATTACGGCGAGGAGTATCCCCGCCGCACCTTCAACAATCACCGCGGGGCCATCCTGGATGTTTTCGGCATCGAAATCCTCTGCAACCGTTCCACGAACCGCTATTACATCCCTTATGCGGAAGATGCCGTCGACGCGGACAACACGACGAAATGGATGATCGACACCTTCACCGTGGACGCCCTGCTCCGGACGGGAAAGAAGTCCCTCAAGGGGCGGATCAGCGTGGAGGACATCCCCTCCGGGCACAAGCACCTCACCGTCCTGATGCAGGCGATGCTGGATTCCCGGAAGGTCGGGATCGAATACCGGAAATATACCCGTGCGGAAGGGGAGCCGCTCACCGTTCATCCGTACGCCCTGAAGGAATTCGCGCGGCGATGGTATCTCGTCGCCTGGTGCGAGCAGCGCGGCGGTCTCCGTGTGTACGGACTGGACCGCATTCACGCCCTGACGGTGCTGGAAGACGGATTCACCCTTCCCGATGGCTTCGACGTCGAGGACCTGTTCAGCGAGAGTTACGGCATCTATCTCCCCGATAACGGCGACGCGGTCACCATCCGCTTCCGCGCACGGGAGAGCGAGCGGCCCTTCCTGAACGACCTCCCGATCCATCCCTCCCAGCGGCTCGCCGAGGAGACGCCGGAAGGCCCGGTCTACCGGCTCCGCCTGATCCCGAACGAGAACTTCATCATGGAACTCTGCCGCCTCGGCGACCGCATCGAAGTCCTCGAACCCGCCTCCCTCCGCGCACGCATCGCGGAGGAGCATCGCAAAGCCCTGAATCTGTATAAATAAAATTATAATGAATTATCTAAGATCACTTGGCGCGGCACTGGCCATCACCCTCTGCCTCGCAGGATGCAAAAGCGAAATGAAAAAAGAAGCCGGCAAATACATCGGACCTTCCGATATCAAGGTCGAGGACGGCCGGATGACCCCGGAAGTCCTCCTGTCGCTCGGACGCCTCAGCGATCCGCAACTTTCCCCGGACGGCAAGACCATTCTCTTCGGGGTGTCCTACACCTCCATTCCCGATAACCGCAGCGTCCGCAACCTCTTCCTCTGCAACGTGGACGGTACCGGTCGGCTGCAGCTCACCCGGAGCGGCAAGAGCATCTCCAACGCCCGCTTCACCCCGGACGGCAACCACATCTTCTTCCTCAAGGGCGGCCAGATGTACAAGGCGCAGATGCTCGGGAAGAAACTCGGCAAACCCGTGAAGGTGAGCGAAGTCGAGGGAGGGATCAGCGAATTCGCCCTCTCGCCCGACGGCAGCCAGGTGATGTACGTCAGCACCGTGCACAGCGCCGTCGAGCGTCCCTCCGACACCGATCCGGCCCTCGACAAGGCGCAGGCGTACGCCACCGAGGACCTGATGTACCGCCACTGGGACCACTGGGTTGAGGAGATTCCCCATACGTATGTCGCTCCCGTTCCGGGGCGCGTCGTCACCAAAGACAATTCTCTCGATATCCTCGGCGGCGACGACGTCAAGTTCGAACTCCCGACCGAGCCCTTCGGCGGCATCGAACAGCTCGCCTGGAGCCCCGACAGCCGCTACATCGCCTATTCCTGCCGCAAGCTCACGGGCCGCGAATACGCCTTCTCCACCGATACGGAAATCTATATTTATTGCCCTCTGACAGGGGAGACGACCGTCATCCCGATGGGCGGCGGATACGATACCGACCCGGTCTTCTCGCCCGACGGCAAGAAGATCGCCTGGCTCAGCATGGCGCGGAACGGTTACGAGGCCGACAAGGTCCGCCTGATGGTGGCCGACCTGGAATATCAGGAAGAAGGGGAGGGCCAGACCGCCAATCCCGCGGTGAAGAACATCCGCGACATCACGGCGGAATTCAAATACAACGCGGCCGGTCCCGTCTGGGCGGAGGACGGTGAAAGCATCTACTTCAACGCCCTTGCCGAAGGCATCCAGCGCATTTATAAGGCCCGTGTCCCGGCCGGCGACCTCACCTGCCCCGTGGGTGAACTCTCCGTGGAGCCCGTCACCGGCGACGATCTCTGGTACGACTTCGGATCGCCGTTCGGCATCCTGGACGACGGCACGCTCCTCGCGACGTATTGCTCGATGGAATTCCCGACCGAACTGGTCGCCGTCAAGGATGGCGTCCCGACGCGGATCGGGGATGAGAACGGCCATATCCTTTCGCAGCTTACCCCCTATAAGACCGAGAAGCGGATGGTGAAGACCGTCGACGGACAGGACATGCTGACCTGGGTCCTGTTCCCGCCGGATTTCGATCCCGCGAAGGAGTATCCCGCCATCGAGATCTGCCTCGGCGGGCCGCAGGGAACCCTCAGCCAGGGCTGGTCCTACCGGTGGAATTACCGTCTGATGGCCTCTCAGGGCTATGTCGTCGTGCTGCCGAACCGCCGCGGCACCACCGCCTTCGGGCAGCCGTGGTGCGAGCAGATCAGCGGCGACTACATCGGGCTCAACATGCAGGACTATCTCGCCGCGGCAAAGGCCCTCAAGGCAGAGCCGTATGTCGGCAAGATGGCGGCCTGCGGCGCCAGTTACGGCGGCTACAGCGTCTATTACCTCGCGGGTATCCACGGTGACGTCTACGACTGCTTCATCGCGCACGCGGGTATATTCAATGAAGAGCATATGTATATGACCACCGAAGAGATGTGGTTCCCCAACTGGGACAACGGCGGCATTCCGGTCGAATACGCCTTCGAGAAGGGCAAGACCGGCCCTGCCGGCGACGGCATCACCTTCGGCGGCATGCAGCAGGCCGGCTCGCCCTGGAGCACCAAGCCCGAGGCGGTGCGCCACTACGCCAATTCCCCGCACAAACTCGTGCAGAACTGGCACACCCCGATCCTCTGCATCCATGGCGGCACCGACTTCCGCGTCCCGTACGACGAGGGAATGGCGGCCTTCAACGCCGCGCAACTGATGGGCGTCCCCTCGAAGCTGATCGTCTTCCCGGAGGAGAATCACTGGATCCTCCAGCCGCAGAACGCCCTCTACTGGCACCGCAGCTACTTCGGCTGGCTGGACAGATGGTGTAAATAAAGTATATTTGTAAATGAAAAATCAGGTATTCGATTTCTGCAATCATTTGCACCCGCGCAAGTAGCGGGAGGGGCCCACGAAGTGGGAGGGACGAGGTCGAAGACCGAGGATGAAAGAAACGAATACCTGATTTTCGAGGGAATTAGGACAGATGGATATAAAAGTACTGGATAAGGAGATACAGTACCTGCCGGGGGTCGGACCGCGGCGGGCGGCGCTGCTCGCCTCGGAACTCGAGGTGCGGACCGTCGGCGACCTGATCCGGTGCTATCCCTTCCGGTACATCGACCGCAGCCGTCTCAACCACATCGCCGAAATTACCCCCTCGATGGCCTCCGTCCAGATCATGGCGCGGGTAATGTCCGTGCGCCTGCTGGGCCGGGACGGCAAACTCATCGAGGATCCCGGCAACCGCTGGGGCGCCGTCACCCGCCTGGTCGCCAAAGTGGCCGACGAGAGCGGCGAGATCGAACTCGTCTTCTTCAAGGGTATCAAGTGGATGGCCGCCCGCCTCACGCCCGGCACCGTGTGGATCTTCTTCGGCAAGCCCTCCCTCTTCGGCGACCGGATCAACCTCGTCCATCCCGAAGTCGACCCGCCGACGGGCAGCGTCAACACCGGCGTCCTTTCCGGCGTATATCCCTCCACCGAAAAACTCAAGAACGGGGGCGTCACCGGCAAAGTGATGCAGAAACTCATGGCACAGGCCCTGGAGGAGGCCCTCCCGGCCGTTCAGGAAACCCTCCCCGAATACATCCTCAAGGAAAAAGGCCTCGTCCCCATCCAGTACGCCCTCCGTCAGATCCACTTCCCGCAGGACCAGACCGCCCTTTCCAAGGCCACCTTCCGGCTCAAATACGAGGAACTCTTCTTCCTGGAACTCTCCCTCGTCAAGCAGAAATACGTCCGCAGCCATGCCGAAAACGGCATCCCGATGCCCCGCGTCGGCCAGCCCTTCAACGACTGCTTCAACGCCCTCCCGTACGAACTCACCGGCGCCCAGAAGCGGGTGATCCGGGAGATCCGCGAGGACATGCGGAGCGGCCGCCAGATGAACCGCCTCCTGCAGGGAGACGTCGGTTCGGGCAAGACGATGGTCGCCGTGCTCACCTGCCTCATCGCCGTCGGAAACGGCTATCAGGCCTGCGTGATGGCGCCTACGGAAGTCCTTGCCCAGCAGCACTTTGCGAATATCTCCCGCTACCTGCAGCCGACCGGCGTCAAGGTCGTCCTCCTCACCGGATCCACCCCTGCCAAAGCCCGCCGCGAAATCCACGCGGGGCTCGAAGACGGCACCGTCGGAGTCATCATCGGCACCCACGCCCTCATCGAGGACACCGTCCGGTTCAAGGCCCTCGGCCTCGCCGTCATCGACGAGCAGCACCGGTTCGGCGTCGACCAGCGCTCCCGCCTCTGGTCCAAGAATCCCGGAGGAATGCCGCCGCACGTCCTCGTGATGACCGCCACCCCGATCCCGCGTACCCTGGCGATGACCCTTTACGGCGACCTGGACGTCTCCGTCATCGACGAGATGCCCCCGGGCAGGAAGCCCGTACAGACCCTCCAGATCGGGGAGAAGAAGCGCATCGCGATGTACAATTTCATCCGCGACCAGATCGCGAAGGGACGGCAGGTATTCATCGTCTACCCGCTCATTTTCGAGAGCGAGAAAATGGATTACCACAACCTCGAGCTCGGCTACGAGGAGATCATGAAACAGTTCCCGCTGCCGCAGTACAAGGTGGCGATGGTCCACGGCCGGCAGAGCGCCGAGGAGAAGCAGTTCAACATGTCCGCCTTCGCTGCCGGAAGGGCGAATATCCTCGTTTCCACCACCGTCATCGAGGTGGGCGTCGACGTTCCCAACGCCTCCGTGATGGTCATCGAGAGCGCCGAACGGTTCGGCCTCAGCCAGCTTCACCAGCTCCGCGGAAGGGTGGGCCGCGGCGCCGCCGAGTCCTTCTGTATCCTGATGCGGGGCGACAAGGTCTCCCGCGAGTCCCAGAAGCGGCTCGACCTGATGTGCAGCACCGAAGACGGTTTCGTCCTCGCCGAGGAGGACATGAAGATGCGCGGCCCCGGCGACCTCGAAGGAACGGCCCAGAGCGGCCTTCCCCTCAAGCTCAACATCGCCTCTCTCTCCCACGACGGCCTCATCCTTACCGACGCCCGCAACTACGCCCTGCATATCCTCGACGCCGATCCGCTCCTCGAGGCCCCGGAGAACGCCCTTCTCGTGGCCGAACTCCGCAAATCCCGCTACAACATCCGCGACTACTCAAAGATTTCGTAAAAATTCGTATATTTGCGGATTGTGAAAGATAAGCTTGTCATCAACAACGAGGAGTTTTTCGGGAAAGTGATCGCGCTGCTCGGAGAAGGAAAGAGCGTGACGATTCCGGTAAAGGGGTTCAGCATGCTGCCTTTTATCCGGGGAGAGCGCGACCTTGTGGAACTGGCCCGGCCCGACAGGGACTACGCGGTGGACGATATCGTCCTCTTCCGCTACTGCGGCCGCTATGTGATGCACAGGATTATTTCCATCGAGGGGGAGAAGGTGACGATCATGGGGGACGGAGTGCCGGAGAATGTGGAGAGAGTGACGAAAGGGGATATCTGCGCCCTCGCCGTCAAGATTCTCCGCGGCGGGAAAAGGGCGGTGAATCCGTACGCGCCCCGTCAGATCCGCAAGGCCCGCCTCTGGAGGAAGCTGCTTCCGATGCGGGGCTATCTCCTGGCGGTCTACCGCCGCCTTCCCTGGAACTGGTTCTGGCTTCACCGCCAGTACCGCCAGATGCAGAAAGAACAGATAAAAGAAAACGAAATATGAAAATTAAAGAAGGATTTGTGCTGCGCACGATCTGCGGACAGAACGTCATCTCCGGAGAGGGCAGCGCGAATGTGAATTTTTCCAAGCTTGTGAGTCTCAACGAGACGGCCACCTTCCTTTTCCGCGAAGTGGAAGGGAAGGACTTTACCCCGGAAGACATGGCGGAAGCCCTCTTGCGGGAATATGAAGTCTCGCGGGAGACGGCTCTCGAGGACTGCCGCAAACTCTGCGAGCAGTGGGTGGAAATCGGCATCGTCGAGTAGCGATGAACCTTGTCGAGCGACAGTTCCTGTCCCTGCTGCGTTCCGGCATCCACGGGACGCGGCCGGAGGCCGGTCTCTTTCAGGGAACGGTCGCCTGGGACAGACTGTATGCGATCGCCGATGCGCAGGCGGTCGTTCCGGTCGTGACGGACGGCATCGATCAGATGCCCGCCGCCGACAAGCCGCCCATCGAAATCCTCGAGCCCTTCCTCGCCGACACCCTGGCGACCGAAATGCGGAACGAGGCCCTCAACCGGTTCGCCCGCGGGATTTTCCGGCGGATCAACCCGTCGGGCCGCCCCGCCCTGATGGTCAAGGGGCAGGCCGTGGGGCGCCTTTATCCGGATCCGCGGCACCGCCAGCCGGGCGACATCGACATCCTTGTCCTTCCGCGGGACTATGCGGCCGTCAAGGACCTGCTCGTCCCCAAGGCGACTACGCTCGATCAGGAGCACTCCGAGATCCTCCACCAGGGGATGAGCTTCGGCTCCATCGAGGTCGAGATCCACGGCACGGTTTCCACGCTGATGTCGGTGCGGCTCGACCGGAAACTGGCCGCGATGATGGAGGATATGTTCCGCCGGGAGGAATTCCTCGTCGAGGATTTCGGCGGAGAGCCCGTCAAGACCCCTTCGGTCCTGTTCGATGCCGTCTACATCCTCGTTCATTTCCTGCACCATTACTGGAGTGGCGGCGTGGGATTCCGCCAGCTTGTCGACTGGGGTCTCTTCGTCACCCGCCACTTCGACGAGATCGACAGGAACGCCCTGAAATCCGTTCTGAAAGATCTTGGAATTTTCCGCCTCTGGCAGACTTTCGCCGGACTCGTCGTCGCCCATCTCGGGATGGACGCCGCGCGGATGCCCTTCCATACCGACCGCTACAGCCGCAAGTACGACGGCATTCTCCGCTACATCTTCAAGAGCGGCAATTTCGGCAAGAATCAGCCGCGGGAGAGCCGTGAGCATTCCTATCTGGTCCGGAAGATCCATTCCTTCTGGCAGCTGGTCGTCTGCGACCGGCTCCGCCATTTCCCCGAATTCCCGACCGAATCGCTGCGGTATTTCACCGGCGCGTTCCACTACGGGCTCATCAGACTGTCGGAAGGCGTATGAGGACTCTCCTGAAATACTTCCGCTGGCTGTACAGGCATTCCGAGGGCGTCAGGTGGTCGCTCTTCTGGAATGTGATGCTCGGCATCTTCAACGTCGCCGTCAGTCTTACCTATATCTATCTCTGCAAGCGCCTCGTCGACATCGCGACGGGGGATGCGGAGGGGCGGATCCTGTGGTACACGGCTGCCGTGCTGGTGCTGATCGCGGTGCGTCTCGCCGTCTCGGCCGTCAATGTGCGGATCGAGAACCTCGCCTCCTCCCGGATGAATTTCATCATCCGCCGGAGACTCTATTCCGCCCTGCTCCTCGCGCGGTGGAACGGCAAGGACAGCCGCCACTCGGGCGACGTGCTCAACCGCCTTGAAACCGACGTCAACACCGTCACCGCCGTCATCTGCACCGATTTCCCGCAGATCGTCACCACCGTCATCCAGCTGGTCGCCGCGGTCGTCTTCCTCTGCACGATGGACTGGCGGCTGGCGCTCCTGCTGCTGCTGATCACCCCGTTCTTCCTGGCCTTCAGCAAACTGTTCTTCCGCCGGATGCGTACCCTCACGCGGGGCATCCGCGAGACCGAAAGCAAGGTCCAGAGCCACCTGCAGGAGAGCATCCAGCATTCGGTCGTCGTCCGCTCGATGGAGGCCGGAGAGATGATGGAAGGCCGCCTCGACGACCTCCAGAACACCGAATACGGACAGGTCATCGCCCGCACGCGGATCAATATCTTCGCCCGCACGACAGTGGGTGCCGCTTTTTCCTACGGCTACATCGCCGCCTTCCTCTGGGGCGTCTACGGCATTTACCGGAAGATGTCCACCTTCGGCACGATGACCGCCTTCCTGCAGATCGTCGGCCAGATCCAGCGGCCGGTCGTCAACCTCACCCGCCAGATTCCCTCGTTCATCTACGCCACCGCCTCGATCGACCGCCTGATGGAGCTCGAAGCCTCCCCGAAAGAGGAGACCGGCGAGCAGCAGATGGTCGGCGGCGTCGCGGGTATCCGCCTCAAGGGCCTGTCGTTCCGTTATGACGACGGCGACAAGGATGTATTCACGGGGCTGGATTTCGATTTCGCGCCGCGTTCCCGGACGGCCATCGTCGGCGAAACGGGCATCGGCAAGAGCACACTCGTGCGGCTGATGCTCTCCGTGCTCCGTCCCACGGGCGGCCGCATAGAAATCTATGGGGAAGAAGGGGAGTCCTACGAGGCCTCTCCGATGACCCGCTGCAATATCGTCTATGTCCCGCAGGGCAATACCCTCCTGAGCGGCACCATCCGCGACAATCTCCGTCTCGGCGACCCCGATGCGTCCGAGGAGCGGATGTGGTGGGCCCTGGATACGGCCGAAGCGCACTTCGTAGCCGACCTGCCGGACGGCCTGGACACCATCTGCGGCGAGAAGGGCGCCGGGCTCAGCGAGGGCCAGGCGCAGCGTATCGCCATCGCCCGCGGCCTGCTCCGCCCCGGCAGCATCCTGCTGATGGACGAGTTCTCCTCCTCCCTCGATCCCGAGACGGAAGCCCGCCTGGTCGGGAATCTCGGCCGCGAGGGATCCGGCAAGACGATTGTTTTCATCACCCACCGCGAGGGAGTCGTGGCCAGCTGCGACCGCGTGCTTAATCTGGAGGAACTCCGATGAAAAGGACGGACCGGCTGTTTTTCTCGCTCCTGCGCGCCGGGCTCTGGGACACGATGCCCGACCCCGCGCTCTTCGGGGATTCCGTAGACTGGGAGGCCCTCTACGAGACGGCCAACCGGCAGACCCTGCTGGGCTTCGTCGGCGACGGCATCGCCCTCCAGGTCGCCCATCCCGATATTCCCGCATCCGCCAAGGCCCCCGTGGATATCCGGAAGAAATTCCTCGTCCAGGTCGTCAAGGCCGAGCGGCGCAACGAGAAACTCAACCGGTTCATCGTCCGTTTCAACCGGATTTTCACCGAGGCGGGCATTACGCCCGTCATCGTCAAGGGGCAGGGCGTCGCGCTCGCTTACCGGCAGCCGATGCACCGCCAGAGCGGCGACATCGACTACCTGCTGACCCCGGAGGATTATGCCCGGGCCCGGGACATCATCGCCCCGCTCGCCAGCGAGGTCGAGCCCGAGGGGACGGACCGTCTCCACTACAACTGCACGATAGACGGCATTACGGTGGAGCTGCACGGAACCGACGCTCCCAGAGATCACCGCTCCGGCCCCGAAAAGCGTTTCGACGAATTCACCGTCCGGCATTACGCGGGCGAGAAACTCCTGTGGGATTTGGAAGGGGAGAAGATTCCCCTGATGGACCATCATTTCAGCGTCATCTACATTCTGGAACATTTCCACCACCACATGATGACGAGCGGGGTGGGACTCCGCCAGATCTGCGACTGGATGATGTACATTGCCGCGCACCTGGATGCGCTTGACGAGGCGGCCCTGGAGGCGGACCTCCGGGATCTGTCGCTGCTGCGGCCCTGGAAGGTGTATGCCGCCCTCGCCGTCTCTTATCTGGGGATGCCCGCGGAGAAGATGCCGCTATACGATCCGTCCTATGCCCGGTACAACGCCCGCGTCTGGCGGATTATCGCCAAGACGGGCAATTTCGGGAAATACGAACGGAAGCGGCCGTCCCTTTCGGTGCCCCGGCTGCTGCGCAAGATCAAATCCTACGCGTATATTCTGAAGCAGAGCGCCCGGCTTCTGCCCATCTTCCCTTCGGAGACGGTCCGCACGCTTGTACGTCGGACCAAGACGGGATTCCAGCACATCAACGAGTTTTAGCGCTGTCCGTGGAGCGCCTTGTAGGCCTCGCGGCTGCGATAGATGTCGATGGCCGTGTAGATGGCCTGCATCATCGAGCGCGGATCGGCTTCGCCGCGGCCGGCCATTTCGTAGGCCGTGCCGTGGTCGGGCGAGGTGCGGACGATGGGGAGTCCGGCGGTGTAGTTGACGCCGCGTTCGAAGGCGAGGGCCTTGAACGGCGCGAGCCCCTGGTCGTGGTACATCGCGAGCGTGGCGTCGAAGCGGCTATAGTTGCCGAGTCCGAAGAATCCGTCGGGCGAATAGGGTCCGAAGGCCTGGATGCCCTCGGCCATCGCGGCCTGTACGGCCGGAAGGATGATGCTCTGCTCTTCGTCGCCGAGGAGGCCGCCGTCGCCGCAGTGGGGGTTGAGGCCGAGGACGGCGATGCGGGGCTCGTCGATGCCGAAATCTACGCGGAGGGAGCGGTCGAGCATCCGGAGTTTGGCGACGATTTTCTCACGGGTGAGACTGGCGGGAACGTCCTTGAGGGGAATATGGGCGGTGACGACGCCGATCTTGAGGGTGTCGCTGACCATCAGCATCGCGACTTCGCTGACGCCGAAGACATTCTCGAGGTACTCGGTGTGGCCGTTGTAGCCGAATCCTTCGCGGACCATCGCCCGCTTGTTGATGGGGGCGGTGACGAGGACGTCGATGAATCCGTTCTTGATGTCTTCTACGGCGCATTCCAGCGAGCGGATGGCGGATTTCGCCGATTCGGGGGTGGACTGGCCGGGCTCGACGAAGACGTTGTCGCCGAGACAGTTGACGATGTTGATGCGCTTGGGGTGGGCGTCTTTGGCGGAGCTGATGACATAGGTGTCGAGCGGGTCGATGTCGTGGATCTGTTTGCGGTAGAATCCGAAGATCTTGGAGGATCCGTAGATGACGGGGGTGAAGGAGTCGAGGATGCGCGCGTCCGCGAGGGATTTGATGATGACTTCGTACCCGATGCCGTTTCCGTCGCCCTGGGTGATGCCGACGATCAGTTTCTTATTGTTCATTTCCTTTGCCTTTCTTTTTTCTGACTGTTATTGCTAAAAAATTAGTCGTGCCCTCCCGCTACTTGCGCGGGCGCAAATGATTGCAGAAAGGGTCCGACATAATTTTTTGACATATATGCTTTATTTACAATATATTACAATAAATTCTGCTCCGAGATGTAGCCGGTGTCTTCGTGGAGGTCGGGGGCGTGGGAGGCGGCGACGGCGAGGGCGTCGCAGCGCTCGTTCTCTGGGTGG
Source organism: uncultured Bacteroidales bacterium (assembly GCA_900320545.1). Classification (GTDB taxonomy): domain Bacteria; phylum Bacteroidota; class Bacteroidia; order Bacteroidales; family UBA932; genus Cryptobacteroides. Next base: position 16,654 of record ONSU01000032.1, read on the forward strand.
CCGGCGTGGCCTTTGATCCAGTGGAAGCGGACGTTGTGCCGGCGGTAGACTTCGTTGAAGCGGAGCCAGAGGTCGACGTTCTTCTTCTTGGCGAATCCGGTCCGGATCCATTTGTCGAGCCAGCCCTCCGTGAGCGCCTTGACGACATAGGAGGAGTCGCTGTAGATCTCGACGTCGGCGCCTTCCCACCGGATGGCCTCCAGGCCGGTGATGACGGCGAGCAGTTCCATCCGGTTGTTGGTGGTGAGGGTGAATCCTTCGCTGAATTCTTTCTCGTAGGAACCGCACCGGAGGACGACGCCGTAGCCGCCCGGCCCGGGGTTGCCGCTTGCGGCTCCGTCGGTGTAGAGGAATATCGGTGGTCTGGCTGCTGGCATTTGTCTTAATTTTTGGCAAAAATACAAAAAAATATTATCTTTGCTTGATTATTCACAAGATTATAAAGAACAGTGATGAAAAAATACTTCGGAATGATTTCTGTCGCGGCCCTCGTGTTGCTCGCGGCATCCTGCAATCCCAAGACCTACAAGCAGATCAATTACCTCCAGGACATTCAGAACGATACGCTGATGACGATGGGCATCAACCAGGGTATCGTGATTCAACCCCAGGACCAGCTCTCCATCGTCGTATCGAGCCGGACGCCCGAGCTCGCGGTGCAGTTCAACCTCCCGATCGCCAGCTACCAGGCCGGCTCCGAGGTCGTATCCGGCGGCGGTATGAACCAGCGTCTGATGGGCTATGTCGTCAGCAATACGGGTGATCTCAATTTCCCCGTTCTCGGCACCATCCACGTGGCCGGAATGACCCGCTGGCAGCTCCAGGATATGATCCGCGACAAGATCACCGCCGGCGGCTACATCAAGGATCCGATCGTCACCGTCGAATTCATGAACTTCAAGATCTCGGTCCTCGGCGAGGTCACCAGCCCGGGTTCCTACTCCATCGCGGGCGACAAGATCACCATCTTCCAGGCCCTCGCCCTTGCCCGTGACCTCACCATCTACGGCCAGCGCGACAAAGTGGAAGTCATCCGCGAGCAGAACGGCCAGCGCAAGGTGTATGTCCTCGACCTTCGCGACAGCGAGATCTTCAATTCCCCGGGCTACTACCTCCAGCAGAACGACGTCGTGTACGTGGTGCCCAACAGCGTCCGCGCCGGTCAGTCCACTATCAACGAGAACTACCTCAAGAGCGCCAACTTCTGGATGTCGCTATCTTCGATGGGTATAACGGTGGCTAGTTTGGCTTTGACCATTGTTAATGTTGTCAAATAACTGTGGAAAATTATGTTATTTCCTTTCTGCAATCATTTGCACCCGCGCAAGTAGCGGGAGGGGCCCACGAAGTGGGAGGGGAATAACTAATTTTCAAGGAAGATAAATCGGATAATATAAACTGTTATGTCAGAAAACAATACCAACGTCAATCCGGGTTCCTGGAACGGTCCGCGTCAGGCGGAAGAAGAACAGTCGATCCAGCTCGCCGACCTCTGGGCGATGATATGGGACCACAAGTGGTGGTACGTATTCGCCCTGTCGATCTGTCTGATCGTCGCCGGGTACCGTCTTTACAAGACCCCCAAGCTCTACAGCCGCAGCGAAAAAGTCATCATCGACGAAGACAGCCAGGCATCCGCCATGCGCAACCTCACCTCCTTCGCCGGCAACTACCGCGGCTACTACAGCGGCACCAACGTCGACAACGAGATGGAAGCCTTCGGCTCTCCGGACCTGATGCAGCGCGTCGTCGAGCGTCTCGGCCTTGAGACGACCTACACCGAGAAGCAGTTCCTCCGTACCCGCGAACTCTACAAGAACACCCCGTTCGAAGTGAAGCGCCTCGGCGACAACATCGCCTCCTCATTCTCCTTCACCGTCAACCGCACCGGCGACAGCACCTTCGTGATGAAGAACTTCCGGGTGGCCGGCAAAGAGTTGGACGAGACCGAGATCAACGGCGCTTTCAACGATTCCCTGGTCACTCCGGCGGGCGCCATCCGTTTCTCCCCGACTGTCCACCTCAAGGACTGGACGCGGGAGATCACCGTTTCCTACGTGAATTCCCGGGCACGCGGCAAGGGCTATGCCGCCCGTCTCGGAACCTCCGTTTCGAGCAAGCAGTCCTCGGTCGTCGTCCTCACCATCACCGACCAGTTCCCCGCCCGCGCGGAAGCCATCCTGAGCACCCTTCTGGATGTGTATAACGAGGATTGGGTGTCTTCCAAGACACTGTATGCCCGCAATACTTCCGAATTCATCAACGAGCGTCTCCTCGTCATCGAGAAGGAGCTTGGCGGCATCGAGTCCAACCTCCGCGACTACAAAGAGGCCCACAAGATCACCAACATCCAGCAGGTCTCCACGGCCTATCTGCAGCAGAGCGGCGAATATTCCAGCAAGAACTTCGAGATCAACAACCAGATCTCCGTCGCCAAATACATCAAGGAATACCTGAACGATCCTTCCCACGCCCGCGACCTCATCCCCGCCAACGTGGGACTCCAGAACACCAACGTCGCGGCGCAGATCAGCGAATACAACGCCACGCTCCTCAAGCGTGACGCCCTCCTCAAAGAGAGTTCCGAGAACAACCCGCTGATCCAGGACCTCAACACCACGCTGGACGCCCTCAAGATCGCCGTCGGCCGTTCGATCGACAACCTGATCTCCACGCTCCAGCTCCAGCTCGACAAGATCAACACCCAGGAGCGCAACATCATGTCGCGCATCGCTTCGACCACCGGACAGGAGCTGGAACTCCTCTCCATCGAGCGTCAGCAGAAGGTGAAGGAGCAGCTCTACGTATTCCTCCTCCAGAAACGTGAGGAAAACGAGCTCCAGAGCCTCCTCACCGTGGGCAACACCCGCCTCATCCAGTCTCCGACCGGCGGAAGCGGCCCCGTTTCGCCCAACAAGATGATGATCCTGCTGATCGCGGTGGTCCTCGGCCTCGGCGTCCCGTTCGCGGTCTTCTATCTCCTGAAGATCCTCGACACGTCCGTCAAGACCCGCAACGACCTCAACAAGGTCTCCATCCCGTTCCTGGCGGAGATTCCGCAGATCGGCCTCTCGAAAAACTACTTCAAGAAACTCCGGGCCGACCGCTTCGACGCGGCCAACACCCGCATCCTCGTCCAGAGCGGCAAGCGTGACATGGTCAACGAGGCCTTCCGCGTCCTGCGTACCAACCTCGACCTGATGCTCCGCAACGAGGCGCACGGCCATACCATCATGGTGACCTCCTTCAACCCGGGCGCCGGCAAGACCTTCACCCTGCTGAACCTCGCCGCCGGTATGGCCCTGAAGGGCAGCAAGGTCATCATCGTCGACCTCGACCTCCGCAAGGCGACCCTCTCCAAATCCATCGACATGAACAAGAGCGGCGTCGCTGCCTACCTCAACGGCAAGACCGACAACTACCGCGAGCACGTCCAGCAGATCAACGACAACCTGAGCCTCCTCTCGGTGGGAAGTCTCCCTCCGAACCCGGCCGAACTCCTCGTGTCCGAGCGGTTCCGCACCCTGCTGGCCTCCATCAAGGAAGAGTATGACTATGTCTTCCTCGACTGCCCTCCGGTGGATGTCGTCGCCGATACCTCCATCATCGCCGAGCAGACCGACATCACGATCTTCATCGTCCGTGCCGGCTACTTCGACAAGCGCGGACTCCCGGCCATCGAGCAGATGTACAAGGACGGGAAGTACAAGAGGATGGCGATTATCCTCAACGGTGTCGATACCTACAGCAAGAAGGGCTACGGCCACGGTTATGGCTATGGCTACGGTTATGGCTACGGCTATGGTTACGGCTATGGCTACGGTTCCCAGGACGACAACGAGAAATAGGGGGTAGCCGATGCTGGGACTCTTCTCCAGAAAGAAATCACTTATCCAGTCCGGCCTTCTGAAGGATGCGGTTGACAATCACAGCCACATCCTTCCGGGGGTCGATGACGGGGTGCGTACCCTGGAAGAGTCTCTCGAAATCCTCGCTTTCCTGGAAGAAACAGGCTTCAGCACGCTGTGGCTTACGCCGCATATCATGGAGGATGTGCCGAACACGACGGAGGATCTCCGGCGGCGCTTCGACGCCCTCCGGCAAAGTTATCAGGGGCCGCTGCACCTTCATCTGGCGGCCGAATATATGATAGACAACCTCTTCGAAGAACGCCTGGAGGCGGGCGATCTGCTCCGTCACGGGGGCGACCGCGTGCTGGTGGAGACCTCCACCCTGTTCCCACCCATCGGCTTCTGGGACATCATCGACCGGATGATGCGCAAGGGTTATGTGCCCCTGCTGGCCCATCCGGAGCGGTACCGTTATATGGAGATGAAGGATTATGAGCGGCTCCGGAGCCTCGGGGTCCTGCTGCAACTCAACATACCCTCGCTCGTGGGGGCCTATGGGGAGAGCGTGCAGGAAAAGGCGCTCCGTCTGCTCGACAAGGGAATGTATGTGATGGCCGGTTCCGACTGCCACCGTTCGAGATCCGTCCGGCGGTGGTATCAGGACCCGGTCCTGAAGAAAGATACGCTCGGGAAGCTCCGTCCGCTGATGGCCGGTCTTTCCGAACAGGCGGAATAACCCTCCGCACTGGATAGTGTCGGGCCTCCGCTAAGGAATTGATATTTAATCACTTCCAATAACCCTTACTCATTTGAGACCAAGGGGAATATAATTATTGTTAAAATGTAAGTCCCCTTCCCGAGGAAGGGGATTTAGGGGAAGGGTAACGTAAACACATAATATGTGCGGTAGGAAAGGCACAATGGTGGAGTAAAAGCAGAAATTTGATATATTATGAAAGGAATCGTACTCGCCGGTGGGAGCGGCACACGGCTCTATCCCATCACCAAAGGGGTCAGCAAGCAGTTGCTGCCGATTTACGACAAGCCGATGATCTACTATCCGGTGTCCGTCCTGATGGATGCGGGCATCCGGGAGATCCTCATCATCTCCACCCCGTGGGACCTGCCCGGATTCCGGCGCCTGCTGGGGGACGGAAGCGACTACGGTGTCCGCTTCAGCTATGCCGAGCAGCCTTCTCCCGACGGCCTCGCCCAGGCCTTCATCATCGGGAAGGAGTTTATCGGTGACGACTGCGCCTGCCTGGTGCTGGGAGACAACATCTTCCACGGCGTCGGTTTCTCGCCGATGCTCCGCGAGGCGGTCCGCGCCGCGGAGGAGGACGCCAAGGCGACCGTATTCGGCTACTGGGTGAGCGACCCGGGCCGCTACGGCGTGGCGGAATTCGATGCGGACGGCAACTGCATCAGCATCGAGGAGAAGCCGGAGAATCCGAAGAGCAATTACGCGGTGACCGGACTGTATTTCTATCCCAACAAGGTCGTCTCGGTGGCGGAGACCATCAAGCCGTCGGCCCGGGGCGAACTCGAGATCACTTCGGTCAACCAGTGTTTCCTCTCCGACGGGGAACTCAAGATCCAGACGCTGGGAATGGGATTCGCCTGGCTGGACACCGGCACGTTCGAGTCGCTGTCGGCGGCCTCCAATTACATCGAGGTCATCGAGAAGCGGCAGGGTATCAAGGTGGCCTGCCTGGAGGGCATCGCCTACCGCAACGGCTGGATCGACGCGGCCCGTCTGGAAGCCCTTGCCCGGCCGATGCTGAAGAATGAATACGGTCAGTACCTGATGCAACTTCTGGAGCGATGAAACACCGGATTCTAGTCACGGGGGCCAACGGCCAGCTCGGCACGGAGATGCGGAATCTCGCCTCCCGGAAACATTCATGGATATTTACCGACGTGAGCCGTCTTCCCGGTGTGGAGACGGTCTATCTCGACATTACCAATCTGGAGGCGGTCCGCCTGATCTGCAGGAGCGAGAAGGTGGATGTGATCGTCAACTGCGCGGCCTATACGAATGTGGAACGGGCCGAGGAGGATGTGGTGATGGCGGATCTGCTCAACCACAAGGCGGCGGAGAATCTCGCCGTGGTGGCGAAGGAGACGGGGGCGACGCTGCTGCACATTTCGACGGACTATGTGTTCGGCGGGGATGTGGCGCAGCCGTGCCGCGAGGACTGGCCGACGGATCCGCTGGGCGTCTATGGCGCGACGAAGCTCCAGGGGGAACTGGCGATTGAGGGGAGCGGCTGCAAGTATCTGATTTTCAGGACGGCGTGGCTGTATTCGCCCTACGGGAAGAATTTCGTGAAGACGATGCGTACGCTGACGGCGGAGCGCCCTTCGCTGAAGGTGGTGTCGGACCAGGTGGGTACGCCGACGTATGCGGCGGATCTGGCGGCGCTGCTCGTGAAGGTGATCACGGAGGATATGCTGGACCGTACGGGGGTGTATCATTTCAGTGACGAGGGGGTGTGCTCGTGGTATGATTTCGCATGCGCGATCCGTGACCTCAGCGGCAATACCTGCGACATTGCGCCCTGTCACTCGGATGAGTTCCCCTCGAAGGTCCGCCGTCCGGCCTTTTCGGTCCTTGACAAGACCAAGGTCAAGGCGACTTTCGGCATTACGGTACCGCACTGGTACGAGTCGCTGAAGAAATGTATTGAGCGGTTATCAAGTATGTAAGGAATGATTCCGAAAGTAAGGTTTGAGAAACTTCCGGAGCTTCGCTCCTCCATCCCTCCCACAAGTCTGTGACTTGCGGGCCCCTCCCGTTCACGAGGCCACGGGCGGCCACGGTTTTACTTGCGGGCCCCTCCCGTTCACGAGGCCACGGGCGGCCACGGTTTTCAAACCTTACTTCCTGCATCATTCAGTCTAATAAACAGTCATTCTAAATGAACATTATCAAAACACCGATAGAAGGGCTTCTGATCATTGAGCCGAAGGTGTTCGGCGATGAGAGGGGGTATTTTTTCGAGAGTTACAGCGAGCGGGATTTCACGGAGGCCGTGGGGCCGGTGAAGTTCGTGCAGGACAATGAGAGCAAGTCGCGCTACGGCGTGCTGCGGGGCCTGCATTTCCAGAAGGAACCGTACGCGCAGGCGAAGCTGGTGCGCGTGGTTTCGGGCGCGGTGCTGGATGTGGCGGTGGATCTGAGGAAGGGCAGTCCGACGTTCGGGCGGCATTTTTCGGTGGAACTGACGGGGGAGAATCATCGGCAGTTTTTCATTCCGAAGGGCTTCGCCCACGGTTTCTGCGTGCTGTCGGAGGAGGTTGTGTTCCAGTACAAGTGCGATGAATTCTACCATCCGGAGGCGGAGGGGGGCATCGCCTGGAACGACCCGGACCTTGCCATCGACTGGCGCCTACCGGCCTCGGATCTCATCCTTTCCCCTAAGGATCAGCGACATCCTTCATTTAAAACATATAATGATGGTTTGGCTCCAAGATTATAGTTTGAGAAACTTCCGGAGCTACGCTCCTCCATCCCTCCCACAGTCTGCGACTGCGGGCCCCTCCCGTTCACGAGGCCACGGGCGGCCACGGTTTTCAAACCATAATCTTTGCGCCAATCCTATTTAACAGGTTTCATATGAATTATAAACGAACGCTTTTAGTGACCGGCGGAGCCGGGTTTATCGGGAGCCACGTGGTGCGGCTGCTGGTGAATAAGTATCCGGATTACCGGATCATCAACCTGGACAAACTGACCTATGCCGGCAATCTGGAGAATCTCCGGGACATCGAGGACAGGCCGAATTACCGGTTTGTAAAGATGGATATCTGCGATTTCGACGGTGTGCTGAAACTGATGCAGGAAGAGGGTGTGGACGGCATCATCCACCTCGCGGCGGAGAGTCACGTGGACCGGAGCATCAAGGATCCGTTCACGTTTGCGCAGACCAATGTGCTCGGCACGCTGAGTCTTCTCCAGGCCGCGAAGGCCGTCTGGCAGCCCCTCGGCTGGGAAGGGAAACGCTTCTATCATATCAGCACCGATGAGGTGTACGGTGCGCTGGAAATGACGCATCCGGAGGGAATCGAGCCGCCGTTTACGACGAAGGCGTCGAGCGGGGAGCACCATCTGGCGTATGGCGAGAAGTTCTTCACCGAGGAGATGAAGTATCAGCCGCACAGTCCGTACAGCGCCGCGAAGGCGTCGAGCGACCATTTCGTCCGGGCTTTCCACGACACGTACGGCCTGCCGACGGTCATCACCAACTGCTCCAACAATTACGGTCCCTATCAGTTCCCGGAGAAGCTTATTCCGCTGTTTATCAACAATATCCGCCATCGTAAGCCGCTTCCGGTCTACGGGAAGGGGGAGAATGTCAGGGACTGGCTCTTCGTCGAAGACCACGCCCGGGCGATCGACCTGATTTTCCATGAGGGGAAGGACGGCGAGACCTACAACATCGGCGGATTCAACGAGTGGAAGAACATCGACGTGATCAAGGTCCTGATCCGCATCACCGACCGCCTGCTCGGCCGTCCGGAGGGCTCGGACGACGACCTGATCACCTTTGTCACCGACCGCGCGGGGCACGACCTCCGCTACGCTATCGACTCCCGCAAACTCCAGCGGGAACTCGGCTGGGAGCCTTCTCTCCAGTTCGAGGAAGGCATCGAGCGGACGGTGAAATGGTACCTCGACAACGAGGCCTGGATGGACCGCGTCACGAGCGGCGACTACCAGAAGTATTACGAAGAAATGTACAAGGGACGGTAGATCCCCATTAAGATGAACGAATTTACAGCATCAAGAGCCGTTATCCTCGCGGCAGGGTCCGGCTCCCGGATGGTTCCGGTGACACTAGACACCCCCAGGCCGCTTGTACGCGTCAAAGGCGTACGCATTATCGACACGCTCATCGACGCCCTCCTGGAAGCCGGCATCGAAGACATTACCGTCGTGCGCGGATACAGGAAGGAGCAGTTTGACGAGCTGCTGGAGAAGTATCCTTCCCTCCGTTTCGTCGACAACGACCTTTACGCCACGACCGGGAACATCTCCTCCGTCCGGGCGGCCCTGGATTCCGTCAGGGGCGGATGTTACATCTGCGAGTCGGATCTCCTGATCCGCCATCCGGAGGTGATCCGGCGCTATCATGCCTCCAGCGACTATCTTTGCTCCTACACCCGCGAGACGGAAGACTGGTGCCTGCAGGAAGTCGGCGGCCGGGCCGTCAACTATCGCAAGGGCAACGTCGAGTGCTTCAGTTGCTTCGGCATCTCGTTCTGGACGCCGGAGGACTGCGACAAATTGCGCACCGACATCGAGGAGGTCTGGAATGAAGCGGGCGGCCGTGACCTTTCTTTCGGTCAGGTCCCGCTCGATGTCCGGAAAGACGACTACGACGTCAAGATCCACGAGTGTCAGAAAGGGGATGTCGTCAAGGTCGACAGTTATCACGACCTCCTCTCCCTGGACTCTTCCTATAAGGGCTATCAGGCGAAAAACAAGTAGGACACAATGCGACGCCGCGGGTTATACACAGCCATATTGGCCGCTCTGACCGTCTTTGCCGCCTGCGGTAAAGCGGATTTGCCTTCGGAGGACAAGCCGGAGCGGAAGAGTCAGGCCGACCCGCGGCTCAATCCCTCCTCGGAGTATCTGGCCGTATTCGGCGACCTGCAGGAGTACACGGCGATGGAGGAGAATATGGACTATTACGACCGTTCGGTACAGTGGCTGTGTACGCAGATTGACGAGAAGATTCCCTTCCGCTCGGTCCTGATGGTGGGGGATGCGACCTGGGATAACTATGAAGCGTTCTGGGTGCGTTTCCACAAGCATTCTGACGCTCTGGCGGAAAGGATCCCGTATTATTCGTGCACGGGCAATCACGATTATGATTCGGACGAATCCTGGCGGATTCCCGACCGATCGTCGACGCGCATCAATCCCTATGCGCACTGGCCGGGTACGGATGCGGGAATTGTCGCCTGTTATGAGGGAACCAGCCTGGAAAACTATGTGGCGAAACTGCATCTGGACGATCCGGACCTGTACCTGCTGGTGCTGGAATACGGAACCCGGAAAGAAGTCGTCGCCTGGGCGTCGGATTACGTGACATCCCATTCCGGGCATCGCTTTCTCCTGATGACGCACGAGTGGCTTACCACGGAAGGGGAGCGTATTTCCTCCACCTGTTCGGCCCGCGCCCGTTTCGAGGGTCTGTCCACCTGGTCTTCTCCTGAGGATATCTGGGAGGCGCTGGTGAAGCCCAACGACAATGTCGTCTGCGTCCTCTGCGGACACAACGGGGGCTACACGGCCCGGCTTCTTTCAGAGAATGCCGCCGGCCGCAAGGTCCCGCAGATGATGTTCAACCTGCAGTACCTTCCCAACGCCGGCAACGGCCTCCTGCAACTCTGGGAGTTCCCTGCGGGCTCGGACTATGTCCGTGTCGGCGCCTATGACACGGTGAACAAGGACTGGTATCAGCTGGATACTTCGGCAGTTTCGTTCCGGTACAGAAACTATTGACAGCATGGCATCGCACGGAGAAGACTATAAACGCGTGGCGCGCAACACCGGTTTCCTGTACCTGAGGCAACTGGTGGTCGTCCTGGTGGGGCTGTACACCTCCCGGGTCGTGCTCCGGACGCTGGGGGAGACCGATTTCGGCATCTACAGCATCGTCGCCGCCGTCGTCATCTACCTCTCCTTCCTGAAGCAGGCGCTTACCAACGCCACGTACCGGTTCTTCACCTACGACCTCGGGACGGGGAATGAGGCGAACCTCGGGAAGACGTTCTCGATGAGCATGAACGTCCATCTGCTGCTGGCCGCCCTTGTTGTCGTCATCCTCGAGATCGCCGGCCCCATTGCGGTGGGGCGGCTCAACATTCCCGCGGAGCGGATGGGCGTCGCGCAGCTGGTCTTCCAGTTCTCCCTGCTGAACTTCGTCCTTGAAATCATCCGGACCCCGTATAATTCGTCCATCATCGCGCACGAAAAAATGGATTTCTATGCGGTCACCAGCATCGGCGAGGCCTTCCTCAAGCTCGGAATGGTCTTCCTCCTGATGTGGATCGCGTGGGACAAGCTCATCCTGTACGCCCTGATGATGTGCGCGATCGCCGTCCTGCTGTTCTTCTGGTATCGGATCTACTGTCTGCGGCATTTCCCGGAGACGCATTACCACAAGGTCTGGGACACCGCCCTGATGAAGAAAATGCTGTCCTACTCGGGCTGGAGCATGCTGGTGAACGGGGCCGACGTGACCGTCCAGCAGACCAACGCCGTGTACCTCAACCTCTTCGGCGGGGTGGGCGCCAACGCCGCCCTCGGCGTCGCCAACCAGGTGTCCGGCCAGCTCAACGGCCTCCTGTCGAGCTTCACCAACGCGTTCAATCCGCAGATCATCAAATCCTACGCGGCGGGGGAGCGGAAATACTTCATGAATCTGATCTTCTCCACCTCGAAGATCTCCTACTTCCTCCTGTTCACCGTCGCCTTCCCGGTGATGGTCTACATCGACTTCATCCTCGGGCTGTGGCTCGGAAAGGACGCCGTCCCCGAACTCACGGGGATATTCACCCGTCTCATTTTCTGCTACTCGCTCGTCGACTCGTTCTCGGCGCCGCTCTGGCAGGCGGTCCACGCCACCGGCAACATCCGGATGCACCAGATCCTGATGTCCGCCGTCAAGATCCTGAACATTCCCGCATCCTATGTCGCGCTGCGACTGGGTGCGCCGCTATATACGGTCCTCGCCATCTGGGCGGGGCTCAACTTCGTCTGCGACATCGTCCGGATGGTGTATGTCCGCAGACTCATCGAACTGCCGCTCTGGGCGTATGTAAAAGACGTTTTCGGCGGCATCCTCGGCGTGACGGCCCTTTCGGTGCCGCTCCCGCTGTGGTATTATTTCAGCGCCGGGAACCGGGGCGTGAGCGAGTGGATCTCCGCTCCCGTGTTCTTCTGCATCTTCTTCGCCGTGTATGCCGCGGCGGTCTGGCTGATCGGACTCAATGTCGACGAGCGGAAGATGCTCTCGGGGCTGCTCCGGGAAAAACTGCATATCGGGCAGCGTCACAATGTATAGTTACCTGTTTACCGTCATCGTCGCGATCTGCGTAGTCGCCCTCGTTCTGAGGAGAGACTCCAAACTCGTGTCCGCGCTGATGGCCGTGGCCCTGTTCCTGGTCGTGGCGTTGCGCGGCCCCGATGTGGGGCCCGATACGAAGAAGTATCTGTTCTTCTTCCGGTTCGGGTCGTACGGAACCGATACGCGTGACTTCGAGCCGCTGTTCGAATACTTCAACCAGTATCTGCTGTCGCTGGGACTGAGCGACCGGATGTTCCTCATCATATGCGCCGTCCTCTCTATCGGAATCGTCCTGTATACGATCTGGAAGGCCTCCTCCTTCAAGATCCTTTCCGTCGCGCTGCTGCTGGCCTGCTTCCAGTGGTCTTTCTACCTGACCGGCATCCGGCAGGGTATCGCGATGGGCTTCTTCGCGCTCGGAGTGTATCTGATGCAGGATTTCTATCAGTTGCGCTCGTTCCGGGACTTCAAGATAGAGGCGCAGATCAAGACGGTTCTGGCCGCGGTATTGATGATGATATCCGTCTTCTTCCATACGACGGCGCTTTTCGCCGTGCTGATCTTTATCGTGGTGTTCTTCTTCCGGGCGGATTCCAAGTTCTATCTGATCGCCATCGCCATCAGTTTCGTCGTGGCGATTTACGGGGCGTTCACCTCGATCGGGGAAGTGATGGAGTCCGTGTTCGATATCGTGGAGGGAAGAATGAGCATGGCGGACCGCTATGAAGGATACCTCAATACGAAGGACTCCTTCAGCGAGATTCCGCTCTATCTGATGCTCAAGGACCTGCTCCCGTTCAATGTCATCGCCGTCGCCTGCCTGATCTACAACCGGGATAAAAAATATACCGTCTACGAGCATCTGTATTTCTGGCTGGTCATCGCCGCCAACCTCCTGCACTCGTTCTCCTATATGTTCCGGATGCGGCAGTATCTGTATCCGATGGCCGCCGTCGCCGTAGCAACCCTGATGTTCCCGATCCTGAAGCGGCGCAAACTGAGCACGATCATCCCTGTAACCCTGCTCATTGCATACGTCATTCTCTCGGCCATCGTCACCTACGTCATCCTGATCGCGATGGATGAATATAACTATACCTTCCTCGGATGACGGACACCCCCCGCATACTCTTTGTTGCGGACGGCGTGTCCCCCGGCAATGCCTCCGGCACCTACAATGGCGGCGGATGGATTTCTTCGCTCCTGTCCCTGGCGCCCCGGCTGAATATTGCTTTCAGAGTCGCGGACCTGCCTCCCCGGGAGCCGTCCCGCCTGGAGAAAATCCGGAAGTATTATTTGGGAAGGGACTATGACGATTCCCCGCTCCGGGAGAAACTCCGGGGGGAAATCGCGGCGTTCCGTCCCGACCTCATCTACCTTTTCGGCCTCGAAAACCGGATCTCGGAGCCCCTCCTGGACGTGGCTGACGTGCCGGTGGCCGTCCATCTGCAGGGGATGCTGAAACCGATCGCGGCGGCGTATTTCCCGCCGGGATTCTCGCAGCGGACGTTCCTTTCAAAATTCTCCGTGCGGGAGCATCTGCTCCGCAACGGCTTTGTGTACGCTTACAGAGAAATGTGCCGCGGGGCTTCGCGCGAAGACGCCCTCATCCGGAAGGCGGATATCTTCCTCGGGCGGACGGCATTCGACCGCGACAGGATCCTGTCGGCCCATCCCGAGGCACGGTATTTCAAACTCGACGAGATCTTGCGGGAGCCCTTCTATGCCGCGGCCGGGACGGCCGTCTACCGGCAGGAATCCCGCCTCCGGATCCTCTCCACCCTGTCCGAGACAGTCTATAAGGGGCTCGACCTGGTGCTCCGGACCGCTGCCCGGCTGCGGTCGCAGGGCATTCGGGACTGGCAGTGGGATGTGATCGGGCTCGACGCCGCCTCCCGCATGGTTCCCATTTTTGAACGGACGCTCGGCATCCGTTCGGAAGAAGTCGGCGTGCGGTATCTCGGCGTGCAGAACGCGGAAGCGGTCTGCAGGACGCTGCTCGGTTCGGATGTCTATGTGCATCCCTCCTATATCGACAACAGTCCCAACAGCGTGTGCGAGGCGCAGATGCTCGGCGTCCCGGTCGTCGCGACGGCGGTCGGGGGCGTCGGAAGTCTCATCGCGGACGGAGAGACGGGAATCCTGGTCCCCGCCGGCGACGACAAGGCCCTCGCCGACGCGCTGTTGTCGCTCTCGAAGGAGCCGCATCTTCGCGAATCCCTCGGCAAGGCCGGCTGTGCCGCCGCCCGGAAGCGCCACGACAAAGAAACCATCCTCCGCGATCTCGGAAATATCATTGCTCAATGCTGCAACCGATGACAGACGACAGATACCTTTCCCGCATCCACGCCGAACTCCTCCCGATCCTGAAGGAGGTTGTCCGCGTCTGCGACGAGAACAATATATTTTACTGCCTGGAGGGAGGAACGCTGCTCGGCGCGGTCCGGCATCACGGCTTCATCCCCTGGGACGACGACATCGACATTATGATGCCGCGCGCGGAGTTCGAGCGGTTCGTGCGGATTGCCCCGGAAAAACTGGGACCCGACTATGGCCTCGGGTGGGCGGATACGGATCCGTCCTGGCCTCTGCTCTACGCCAAGGTATACCGGAAGGGAACCTCGTTCGTCGAAGCTCCGGACGAGGGATCGACCTGGGATACAGGCCTTTTCGTGGATATTTTCCCTTTCGACGAGTCTCCGGGCGTGACCGGTTCCGCAAGGAGGAAACGTCGTCTGGCAATGTACTTCTATACGCTGCTGATGCATTCCATTACCCGGCATTTCTCCGGCAACCCGGTCCTGGCCCTCATCGAAAAGGCCCTTCTGGCTCTGTTCCGTCCGTCCGGCGTAGTGCGTCTCGCCTCGCGGATGTTCAAGGGAAAGAACGGAACGCACTATTCCAGTTATCCCTCCGTCTATTCCCTGGAGCGCTCGACCTTCCCCAAGTCGTGCTACGAAAAGACCCTGATGCTGCCGTTCGAGGACGCGACATTCCGCGCGCCGGCCGGCTACGACACCGTCCTCAGGACGGTTTACGGGGATTATATGCAACTCCCGCCCGAAGAGAAGCGCGTGGCGCATCACCCGCTGCTGGTCCGCTTCCCGGACGGGGAAACCTTTGACTTCCGCAAGCCGTGACGCAGGTCCTTTTTATCGGTAACTATTTCCCGGAACCGATCCGGGACGCCCTGCTCTCCGGGAGCAGGGGAGGGCTCGTCTTCTCCAACGACATTTTCGAGCGGAATGTGATCCGGGCCCTCGCTCTGGCGGAGGGCGTCTCGCTCAAGGCCGTGACCGTGCCCGGCGTCGGCTCCTTCCCCAAGGACAATTGCCGGCTGTTCACGCCGCAGGTGCGGGAAGTCCGGGAGGGGATTGAACGGATCGGCGTCGGCTCCTGCAATTTGTGGCCGTTTTTCGTCTTCTCGCGGCGGATGCATCTGCAGAGGGTGCTGACACGCGTCCTCCGCTCGTATGCGGGTACGCATCTGGAAATCCTTCTCTGTGCCCCGGCCTATTACGCCCTTCAGGCGCTGAATACCGCGATGCGGCGAACCCGCCCGGATGCGCGCGTTACGGTCCTGCTGCCGGACATCCCCGTGATCATGGACGAGATGGCCGGTTCCGGCGGGCTGCGCGGACGCCTGCTGCGTCGTATCTCGATGCGTTCGATGGCGCTCCTGCAAAGTTACCGCCGCTATATCCTCCTGACGGAGGGAATGCGCGACTTCGTGCCGCCGGACAGCGACGTGCTGGTGATGGAGGGTATTGTGAACGACAGGGCCCTCGCGGACTCCCCGTGGCAGGAAGTCCCCGCCATCGCCTATACGGGCGTGGTGGACAGGCAGTTCGGACTGGATGTCCTGCTGGACGCGTTCGCTAAGCTGTCGGGAGCGGAACTCCGCATCTGCGGCTCCGGCCCGATGGCTGCGGAACTCGGGCAGTACGCCGCCGCCCATCCCGCCGTCCGGTATTACGGGCTCGTAACGCCGGAGGAAGCCGCAGAAATCCGCTCCGGCGCCCGCGTCCTCGTCAATCCGCGGACTTCGGCGGGCCGGTACACCCGCTACTCCTTCCCCTCCAAGACGCTGGAATACCTGGCATCCGGCAAGACCGTCGTGGCGAATATGCTCCCCGGCATCCCGGAGGAATACAGGGAATACCTCGTGGTCCCGGAGCGGGAAGATGCGGAATCCCTTGCGGTCGCGCTGGAAAGCGCGCTCCGGCTTTCA
>ONSU01000033.1:0-4230 GCA_900320545.1 uncultured Bacteroidales bacterium
TGCCCCGTTATCTGAAGATCGCTTGCCATTCTGAATCTTCAGGTTTTTCCAGGTCGTCACGGTGGACTCTGTGAAAGCGGCCGCCTGGTTGACAACCCGCTGGCTGCCGCCTCCGTCGAGGATAGTGGTAATGCCGGAAGTGGACTTAAGAGGCTCGTAGGTGATCGTCTCTGAGAAGTCATCGTTCCAGCTGCCCGTTACGTTGATATCCTCGACCATCGTAAAGCCGCCGGTAAACGTACCTGCCCCCACATATACATCGTCGAGGCCCGCTTCTGCCGCATCCAGCACCGCCTGGAGGTCATCGCCTTCGCGGACCAGCAGGTGACGGGCCGTAAGGTCTGACTTCGCAACAGAGATGGTCTGCTTCTCCGTAGTGGAACCCACCGTAAAGGACAGACAGCAGCTGCTCCATCGTATACGTTCCGGCAGGAACCTTTGCGCTCATGATCAACGTCTTGGTCTCACCGGTAAACGCCGCGTCGCCAAGGACGAATTCGACATTATCGAAGGTATCGGCCTTGACGGATCCTATGCCACGGATGTGCGAAGATGCAAACTCCCTGGCCTCATCCATCGCACGTTCAGCCGTCATCCCGTCCAGGTCTGTCAGCGTTACGGTCAGCTTATGGGAGCCGGGCAGTACCGCTGCATAGTAGTTGCCCGAAGGAAGGGCTGAACCGTCTTCCATCTCCACCGTTACGGTGGTTGCATGGTCTGGAACGCTTGTCACCGCAGGAGAGCCGCCGGCAAAATCCATCACGAGTGCACCCGAAAGCGGGGCTGTGGAGGAGAGCGTCACGCTCCTTAGCGTCGTCACGTCCTCAGGAACAGTAAACCGGACCAGTGAAGCAAGGTTGCAGAATGTGGCGGCCTCTTCGGACACCTCAGCGGCAGAGACGACGGCGCCGTCGGCAAAGCCGGGACCGCTCACCTTTTGGACGGAAGGGATTTCAGCCGTCACTGTCGTCCCGGACAATGTGGAGGAAGACGCATATGGATATACGGCATAGTATTTCCCGCTTGAGGAAGGGACCAGTTCACCGGAAAGCGTTGCGGTACTGCCGGCGCCAGAAACGGAGAACTCGCAGTTGTTGCCCGCTGCATCAAAGACGCTGACTTTGTCCGTCGCCTTCCAAAGGACTGCGGCACTGCCGTCAGCATTCTCAGATATTTCCGTCCTGGTCAGTTCACCCACCGTAGCGTGGAAAGTAAATGGAACGGCGCTCTGGGGCGCGTCCGGCGATTCGGGCGTTTCGGGTGTCGGGGCTTCCTTGTTACAGGCGGCAAATGCAAGAATGATTGTTGCAAGAAGAATGGTGTACTTTTTCATAAAATATGTCCTCCTCTTCATCAAATACAAAATACTGGTTCGTGTTCGCTCCCGTGCTGGTGCAGAGGGAGGTGTCAAAGTCAAGCTCCAGGACTTTGGTTTGTGGTTGTGTGTAAATCATATCAGTTTAAAATTTTATTGTTGTTTCATCAAGTGATCCATCCTGAGCAGGGTATTCACTGAATTGAGCGTGCAGTTGATCCAAGGGCCGTTGCGACCCGCACGTGAAGGATACTCGTCCCAGGTGGTCGGGATTTCACCGGAAGTAGATATATTCTGCACATTGACGATATTATCAATCAGTGCTTTGGCTTTGGCCAGCGCCAAAGCATCCCCTGTTACGAGATACCAGTCCAGCCATGCGTTAGGCGGGCAGATGTTCCATTTGGCCGCAACGTATTCGTCCCAATGGACGAACTGATCCTCACACAGGCGGATCATATCGCGTGCATCACGGAGGGCCTGCTCCGTCAGATGCTCCCGATGAAGAATCCAGGAAGCATACGGTGCGGCCGTGCAATCGGTCAGGTTGGAATACGGAGCAACGACCACGGTTACATCCTCAAACTGTCCGGTCCAGTCAAAAGTCTTGACAGGCACGGCATCCATCCACTCTTCCGCTTTGGCAAGGCCCTCTCGGAACTGGCTGAAACCATAATCCCGGTCCAGCCGTTGCCAGAAAAGCATTAGCGGAGTCAACAAAGCCTTACTACTTGTATAAGGCTCGCCGGTGGCGAAGTCCACCTTCATTGGAAAGGAGCCGTCTGTTGCCTGCAATTTGCGATATGTTTCCGCAATGCTGAGCGCACGTATCTTGTACTGCATTTCACCTGTAATCTCATAGAGATCCAGGAACGCATCGGCAGCCGTTACAGCCTCCATCATCATCGTCCGTCCCACATTCTCCGGCCGGGCCGCCGTCAGGTTGCTTCCATAATAGGTCGGCGGGAAAAAAGCAAGCGGGTCTCCTGCCGGACGGCTCTGCGCCATGAGAAAAGAAGCCGCGTTCTTGGCGATGGAAATGGCCTCATTCTTCAAGGAAGGATCCAACTGGGCAAGCAGGCACTCCATGCTGATGGTGGAGCCTATGGTTTTGCATGGATAACTGTTGAATACCAAGCTCATATCCGGTTCCTGGGAATTTTTCCAGGACTGGATAGCCGGGAGCGTATGCGTATACCGGGCCGCCAGCAGAGCCGCCTCTTGATAGCCGCGTACCGGACCGGGATAATTTCCCTTAAAAGGAACATCTCGTACAAAACTTTTGACTCCGGATAGCCCGGCCGGCTGGCCGTCGGTGCCGATTCCGGTAACGGTCATCCGGACCTTTCCGGGTGTTATGTCCGCCCACACGGGCACGAGAGAGATTTCGGGAGACGCACAATCCAGCGTCAGGGTCTGCGCTTCTCCTTCCATTGGCGTTACAGTAATCGAAGCACGGTAAGAAGTGGCGCCAGAGACTTCATTGAACTTAAAAACCGGGGCATAGAGAAAGCGGGGGGCGTAGCCATTCCACCAGGGATTTCCTTCCACATTGCCGGGGCGGATGGGCTCCTGATACTCTGCAGCAGCCTGTTCAGCAGATGTTCTCTTCCCGGGATTATCGGGTTGTACCCTATCACAGGCTGATACAATCAGGATCATGGCCCAAATGGCCATTGTAATGTTTGTCATTTTCATAAAGAATATTCGTAGCATCCGATATCGATGGCTCTGATGCGCCGCTTCCCACCGGCGAGGTCCATATCCGTCCAGGCAGGGACGGCACCATCTTCATGCCCGGTGACAGATAATTCTTCCAAGCCTTTGTCAATCAAATCTGATCCAGCAGCAGGAGCGTAGTTCTCCGACACATCCGCTGCTTTCAAGGCTACGTTGGAAGCATCGTCGTGACGTTCAGCCTTCCATGGCGAGACCTTCTGAAGAAGAAGTCCTTCCGGAAAGGCATTATTGAAGAAGAACAGATATTTGTTGTTGACAATGATCTGTGTCGCCTCTGCAGAGGGGTGTGCGGCAGAGAAGTTTCCGTAGACCACGTTGTTCATCAGAACGCCGTGCTCGGAGCAGCAGATACCCGAGGCATATGCACTGGACGAAGAATCCTCGTTGCCGACCACCGTGCAGTTGATGATGTTACAGCCGTAGGAGCCGTTTGTCTGGATGCCACCAACGTTCACGCTGGCTTTATTTCCGGTTACAAGGCAATTATACACCGTCGCATAGCGTTCCAGATGGATGCCGCCGCCCTCGCCACCAGAGTTATCACGGATGATACAATTCCAAATTCGCGCCCGGTGGTCCCTGTCATTGGCCCCGAAAACGGAGATGCCGCCACCCCGACCGGATCCCTCCGCGATGTTCTTTTCTATGAGCGAGTATGCGAGGTCGCCTTTGGTAAAGCAGCCTCCGCCCCGACTGCCACCATTGTCATGTATCCAACAGCGAACCACGCGGGAGCCTTGATCGGCATAAATACCACCGCCACAGTTTCCCGGTTCCACATTGATATTGAACGCCACCTCACAACCTTCCAGGACACCGCCCGCTTTGAGCCGGACGCAACCATGCGTGTCCGCAGTCGTTACCCAGCCGTTTCTGAGACTGAGATTCTTCCAGACGGTCTCGGTCGTAAAAACATCCTCCTGGGTCAGGACGGCGCCGTCTCCGGACGCATCAAGAATGGTTGTAAGCCCTTCCGTTGACTGCAGCGGCTGGTAATCGATGGTCTGGGTGAAATCATTGTTCCAGCTGCCGGACACGATGACGCCTTCTTTCATCACAAAGTTTCCTTTAAATGTGCCGGCGCCGATGCGAACCTCATGGACTTCCTCCGGAAGCGCCGCAAGGATTTCCGCAAGGTCTTCCCCTTCATGGACGAAGAGGATGGCCGGATTGTC
>ONSU01000033.1:4253-25085 GCA_900320545.1 uncultured Bacteroidales bacterium
CTCCTGCTGTGGGGCCTTGCTGCAAGAAAAAAACAGGGCAAGGGCCAGAGCACAGCCCGTCATGCACAAGATTGCTTTCATTATTGCTGCAATTCAAAACAACCGATATCCACATTATTTCCGCTGACGCGCGCTTCTCCATCCAAGTCCTTCGGGAAAGCCAGCACCACATCACTCAGGCCTTTGTCCACAAGGGGCGAGCCGGCCTTGAGGCGGAAGACGTTGTTCTTGACACTGACAAACATCGGGTTCACCGCATCCTCCGCATCAGTCTCGTCATAGGAGAGAACGATGACATCCGGATCGGTCTCGTCACCGCCGGCGATGGCATTATTCACCAGCCCTACGCGGGTACCCTTGACCTGGCGTCCCGTGACAAGGCCGCCATTATACTTATTTCCCCAGACGATACAATTGTAGATCGGGGAATCCGACCCACCGTTACCTATATACAACCCGGGCGCATTGCCAGTTGAGGCCTCATCGCTGCCTTGGTTGGCCACGATGGTGCAGTTGATGATGGTGCAGTTGCCATTGGTCGTCAGGCCGGTTCCTGCGAGCTTTCCGGTACCCTTGTCCGACTTCGTATTGGCCGCAATCAGGCAGTTGGCAATAACACCGCCGTTGCCGTACACCCGGATCCCGGCACCGTTGGATGCAGAATTACGGGCAAAGGTGCAGCCTGAAATGGTCCCGGCATCATGGAGCTGGGCACCTCCGCCGCAGTTATTATCTGCTTTGTTAAAAGTGACTTCACAATTCTCTAAAGTGCCGTAGACATAGGCTCCTCCACCGTTGTTATTAGAAGTATTCTGAGAGATTTCACAGTCGCGGCAAATGCCCCCGGCGTTGATGCGGATGCCACCGCCTCCGGAGGTCGCCGTATTGTCATGGATGTAGCATTTCTCAATAACGCCGTTCTTCTTGATATAGACACCGGCACCATTCTCTTCCGCCCCGTTCTTGATCTCGAATCCGGAAACGACAGTCAGGTTCTCAAAGTCTTTGTTCTGGTCCAGGACCCGGCCGGCATTGTTACCATCCAGCACGGTTTTGTTGTCATCGGGATCCGCTTTGGTGAAGGCGGCATCCCAGCCGCCGGAGAGTTGCACGCCGTCCCGCATTTTAAACTGTCCCTTGAAGGTGACGCTTCCCTGCACACGGACGATGGTGCCGACGGCAGCGCCATCCAGCGCAGCCTGGAGGTCTTCTCCAGCCTTGACGTTGATGATGGAGGCTTCACCCGGATTCTGAGGGCCCGAGGGCGTTTCTCCCGTATCTGTCGTATTGTCCCCCGTCTGCTCTTTGCCGGGGTCCTTGCTACAGGACACGGCCACTGCCGGAGCGGAGAGCGCCAGCAGCATCATTAATCTGTAAATCTTTTTCATAATTCTACTGCGTTAATTTACATTTCCCATCCCGGATTCTGGCCCAGTGCCGGGTTGACGACGATGGCATCATACGGCACCGGATAAAGGTACATTTTGTCCTCCCACAGCCGGTCATATTGTTCATTGGTGTTGGCCTTATAAATCAGACGGCCATAATTCTTCCCGGAAAGAAGATATTTGGATCCGATCATGACCTGGTAAGTATTGCTCTGCCAGGATGTCTTCTTGACAAAGGTCACATCTTCATCGCCGTCTCCGTTCAAATCGAGCGGAAGATCCAGCGATGGCACATAGATTCCCTGATATTCCATTGTCATCAGCTCTCCTCGCTTCCAGCGGCGGATATCATCGAAGCGTTGGTTCTCTGCTATGAGTTCGACACCCCTTTCGCGCCGGATCTCGAGCAAGACAGGGTCGTTTATATCCGGGAAATAAACCGACTTCAAATAGAAATCGGCAGCGGAGGGCATTTCGGCAGAACGGATTCCTGCCCTGAGACGAAGCGCCTTTATTGTCTTGTCCCAGTCATCCGGGGTGAACTCTCCCAATTCAGCCTTTGCCTCCGCATAGTTGAGAAGCACTTCAGCATAACGGATCCAGGGAATAGCTGTCGTCTGCATCGAACGGGAATCCATAGATACATCCCGCGAGACCCATTTCCGGATTTGGTAACCCGTCGTACATGCCCCGAAGTCCGGGGCATAAACCTTACCGTCACCCCGGACATAACGCCCGCAGCGGATGGTTGCCTCAAGACGAGGATCGCGGCCCGACACTTCATCCTGGAACTCCATCTCATCATATCCCGGCTTGTCCGTAAAGCGGCTGCCATCGGCATTGAGATAGGTGTTGATGAACTGGTGGGTCAGGCCCAGGCATTCCCCATAGGAAGGAGAAGTGTAATACCAGTTGGCAGCATGGTAAACCTGCAGGCCTTCGCTGTGAATGATCGCGATGATGGTCTCTTTCTTGTCCGCCTCCTCGGAGACGAACAGGCTGGAATAGTCTTTTGCCAGAGAGAACAAACCGCTCTCCATCACGGCCTCCGCTGCCTCGGCCGCCTCCGAGAGCCATTCATCCGGGGCAGGCACCGCCGTCAGGCCATGATATTTGCGGAAGGTTCCCTCAAAGAGGCAGATGCGGGCTTTGAGGGCAAGGGCCACATACCGGTCAATGACGGAGCAGTCGGAATCGGAGAGTTTGCCGCCGTCCCGGGAGCGCAGGTTTTCGCATGCAAAATCAAGATCCTCCAGCACTTTCTTCATAATGAATTCCCGGCTGTCCCGCGCCTTATAGAGATCCGGATCGTCGTATTCCAACGCCCGGTCATACCAGGGGACATCTCCGAATCGCTTTACTTTATCGAAATAGAATACCGCCCGCATCAGACGCGCCAAGGCGCCGTAATGAGCCCGGGCCTCTGCCGGAATATCAGGATTATCGTAATGGGTGAGGAAATAATTAACATTGCGCAGGCTTCCCCAACTCCAGTTTCCACTGTCTTGCGCCGTATAACTGCCGAGGAAAAATTTCCCGACGGCGATGGGCGCCATATAGTCGCTGATCCTGTCACCATAGAAAATGGTATATGCGGACGGCAACATAGAATAGAAACCGTTGGTATAGAGCTTAAGGTCCGCCTCCGTCTGGAAGGCATTGCTCTCGAAGAGTTTATCCACCGGATTCTGCTCCAGCGTATTGCATCCGAGCGCCAGCAGGGCGGCAAGAAGATAGACGGTCTTTTTCATCGTATCAGAATCCTAAGGTTATACCCAATGAACAGCTTCGGAGCATCGGATAGGCGTTGCCGTCGCCCTTCCCGGTCGCGACTTCCGTATCGGATCCGGAGATGACTTCGGGGTCGATATTTTTCGTAATGCGGTGGATGGGAGACCAGGTCCAGAGATTCTGTCCGGAGAAGAAAACCTGGCACTTGGACATTTTCACCTTTTCCAGCACCTTCTTAGGCAGGTCATAGCCGAAGGTGAGGTTCTTGAGCCGGACATAGGCTGCATTCTGGAGGTAGCGCGTATTGGGCATCCGGAGCACACCGTTGGTAGATGTAGCCAGATAACCGCGCATTCGCGGGAAATAAGCATCGGGCGTCTCTTCCGTCCAATGATTCTCATAAATATGCGTCGGCAGCATATTGTACGGACGGTTGTACATCCCCCAAAAGGCATTACTCTCCACCGAAGGATACCAATCACGATGTCCTACACCTTGGAAGAAAGCCGTCAGGAAGACGCCGTTCCAGGAAACGGAAAGGTTGACGCCGAAACGCCAGCGGGGCGTCGTGTTTCCGATAACCCTGAGGTCGCCATGATCCTCCACCGTACGTTTGCCGTCATTGATCTTGCCGTCTTTACTGAGATCGGCATACTTCATGTCGCCCGGAAGCCAGGTTTTCTGCCCCTGCGACGTCTTCATATAACTTTGGTCGGCCCAGGAGGCGATTTCTTCCTCGCTTTGGAAAAGGCCCACAACCTCGTAGCCCCAGATTTCCCCGACTTTGGCTCCTTTGTAATAGACATTGTCGATAAGGCCATTTGGATTGTTATAGCGCGTGATCTCCGCTTGGGAATCGGACAAGACATATTTCACGGAATAGTCCATCGGCCGAGGCCACGCAATCCGGTCCTTCCATTCGAGCGAAAGTTCCAAGCCACGGGTTCTGAGATCTGCATAATTACCTTTTGGTGAACTGGTTCCAAGGACGGCCGGAACGATGACACCCGTCGTATACATATTTTCAGTATTGCGTTGGAAGAAGTCCGCATTCATCGTCAGACGGTTCTCGAGGAAGCCGATGTCGAAACCGATATTATAGGTCCGGGAGCGCTCCCAGGTCAGGTCATCAGGCACCAGTGAGGGCATATACGAATAAAGCGGCAGGGCGCCGTCAATGATCCGGGAGGACTGATGGGTTGCAATGGTCTGGATATATGAATAGGGCGGGATCTGCCCGTTACCGAGTTCACCATAGCTCAGCCGCAGTTTCAGCTCCGAAACCGCTTTCGGTGAGACCTTCCAGAAGCCCTCTTTGGAGACCCGCCATCCGGCCGAAGCCGAAGGAAAGAAGCCCCACATCGAACCCCGCGGGAAGTTGGAGGAAGCGTCATACCGGCCGTTAAGTTCCACCAAATAACGTTCTTTGTAATTGTAATTGAGCCGGCTGAACAGTCCCAGCACCGCCCAGGCATTGCCCCCGCCAGTGAGGAGAAAACTTTCCCCGTTGGCAAGGTTGAAATCCGCAATATTTGGTTTAAGGATGCCATTCCGCTCCATATAATTCGCCACAACCTTCTGGTACTCATAATTGATCCCGGCCATGGCTTTGAAATAATGGCTGTCCCGGAAAGTTCTCTCGTATTCCGCATAGACGTTAGTACCGATGTAATTGGTCTCGTTGAGCTTCTCGCTGAGTTTGTTGGTACCTTCGGATGTCACAACGCCCTGATAGTCACTGTAGCTGACCGGATAAAGAATCCGTTTGTCGCGCGAGAAACGATAACTATAGGTAAAATCCCCGTTGACCCGGAGAGAATTATTCAGGAAAGAAGCCGTCAGATTCACCGTATTCCGCAGGTTGAACTGCGACGAAAGACTCTTGTTGTAGCCGGTCTTGAAGTCCCCCACGGTATAGGCCGCATGCCGGGTCATCGTTCCGTCTGGATTATACATCACAGCCATCGGGAACCCTTGGTCGGCAATGTTGCGCCAGATGCCTTTCTCATAAATGGAAGTCAGCGGATACTTATAGCTCCGCCGAGAAAAATCCACGTTGTCACTCACTTTAAGCCAGGGGAATATCTGGATGTAGCCTTTGCCGCGGAGATTGAACTGATTGAAATCATCGGAATTATACTTGAAAATGCCCCCTTGCCCATAATACCTTCCGGACAAATAATAGCCCACATTGCGGGCGCTGCCGGATAGGGTCAGCGTATGCTCCGTACCCGAGGACACTTTCTTATATAGTTCATCATACCAGTTGGTGCTGCCGTAGTAGAGATATTTCCCGTCTTCTGTCAATGCGACTTTCGGAAGTGAAGGATCATCGTGCCGGCGCTTCAGTTCGGAGAGATAAGTCTCCAGATTGGGCGTGAAGGGAAAGGCATTGTTGACACCGGTCGGATGGGTAACGTAATCGTTATAGGCATAGTATGCATCCACAAAACTCTTCGCCCATGTATATCCGTCCCAGATATAATCGTTATGCTGGGTTTGGGTATAGAATGACACATTGCCCGAATAGGTGACGGATGTCTTTCCTGCAGAAGGGTTCTTGGTGGTGATCAGAACGACACCAAACGGTCCCCGGGCCCCATAGATGGCCGCAGATGCCGCATCCTTCAGCACGGTCACCGACTCGATATCGCCGGGGTTCAGCAGGTCCGGGTCGCCGGGAGCCCCGTCGATCATAATCAGGGTGCTGCCGCCGCCTGCGCCGATGGATGTCGTTCCGCGCACATTATATTCGGAACTCCGGATCGGTTTGCCGTCCGTCATCTCGATATTGAGGCTCGGTATCATGCCCTGAAGTCCCCGGGACAGGGACGGCATCGGCAGGTTCTCCATCGCTTCTCCGCCAAGGCTCTCTACACTGCCGGTCAGGTTGACCTTTTTCTGTACGCCATATCCCACTACGACGACTTCTTCCAGCTGGGTGATATCGTCCTCCAGGACAAAGTCCAGCCGGGCTGCTGCCTTTTGGGACACGGTGCGGTATCCGATCAGGAGGGCGTCAATCAGGTCACCTTCGGCGGCCTCCAAACTAAAATTTCCGTCCAGATCGGTTGATGTACCCTCCGAAGTGCCATGGATCATGATCGTTGCCCCAATAAGCGGTTCTCCGCGGGTATCCATTACATGTCCTGACACCTTTGTGCGAGGTTTAACAAGGACTTTGGCCGGTCGGGACTCGGAATGTTGATCCGTATCTTTGCGCGTCAGGATCAGATTGCGGCCTTCCGCACGCGCATCCACGTCCAATTGTCTGAGGACCTGCCTGATCGGCACAGCAGAAGCATGGACGGATACTTTCCGGGACGCACCAATATCCGTGCGCTTGTAAAGGAACATCACCCCTGTCTGTCGCATCATTGCATCGATAACGTCCTCCAGGGCGGTATTATCCATATCGAGGGTCACAGGAGCATCGAGCGGAGAATCCTGCGCCAGTAACGGCATCATCGCCAGACAAAATGCCGTCAAAATAGTCATCAACCGTTTCATTTCCCTGCCTTGAGCAAATAGTAACCGTCTTCCGGCATCACGAGTTGGAAGGAATTGTCGTAGTTGAGCAAGTTCAAGATCCGCTCAACCCCTTCCCCCAACGAAACGGCGCCCGAATAACTTCCCTCCCTGCCGAGCCCCGGATCAACCTCGATGGTAACCTTGAAATATTGCTCCAGTCGGGAGGCAATCCTTCCGAGCGGCTCTCCCCGGAAATACCAGACGCCGGAATTCCAGTCCTGCGCGATTTCTCCGCGGGATATCTTTTCCACATTCATTCTCCCCGTCGTCTTGTCGTAGATGCATTTCTCACCGGGATGAATTTCAAGACTGTGAACCCGTTTCCCTTCCGGATCCAGCAGGTCCAGAGAAACTTTGCCATCGAGCAGGACAAGGGTAGAAAGGGAATCCGCCTTGAAAGCCTGTACATTGAAGGTAGTTCCGAGGACTTTGACCGATTGATGCGGAGTCCGCACGATGAACGGATGCATAGGATCAGCCACGACCTTGAAAAAAGCCTCTCCGTCCAGCCAGACCGTACGCTCCCGGCTTGCAAATGCAGCTGGGTCATACTGCAACGAGGACGCGGATTTTAAGGTTACAGCCGTTCCATCCGGCAAAGTAACCGACGTCGTCGAACCGGGAAGCGCTTCCACCGCCGTCATGGTTTCAGCCCCGGACCTGCGCAACAGGAATGTCCCGCCTACGCCTATTCCGGCCGCCACGGCCGCCACGGCTGCATAGCGGAGGATTTCACGGATCCGGATGCCGACGAGGGTCCGTCCACCGGTCACAGCCCGGATAAGACCGGCCGCACGGCGGTCCTTTTCAAAAGAAGACATCCCGTCATCCTGCGATGCCATATCTGCCATTTCCTTGAGGCTGAATAGTTCCTCTTTCGCCGAGGGATCGGCCTCAGTCAGAGCATGGAGTTCCTCCATCCCTTCTGCATCCAGGGTCCCGTCAATGTAATCCAGAAACAAGGACTGCTTTCGTTCTTCTGTCATTTCGTATCTATATTATCTTTATCTGAAAGTTCGTTTCGCAATGTCTGTAGTGCTTTGTATAGCTGCGCCTCAACGGTCCGGCGGGATATGCCGTAATATTCCGCTATTTCCACGCTCTTCATCCGCTTCCGATAGTGCATGATAAAAATCTCGCGGCACCGGTCCGGCAGCTGTTCAATCTGCGCTGAAACCGCCTCCAACAGGGCTTCTTGCTCTCCGACAGTACGTCTTGAGGAGAAATCAATCTCTTCCTGCTTCATCAAGTACAAAGCTTCTCCCTCAAAACGCGACACCGCCGCCTGATGTTTAAGCCAGTCCCGGCAGGCATTGCGGACACTACGGTAGAGATAGGCCCTGCGGGTCAGTCCCTCAGGAATGTCCAAGAAAGCCCTGGAACTCTGCCAAAGCCGGACGAACACATCCTGCACCAGATCTCCAGCCACATCCTCAGCCACAAAACGGCGGGCATACGACAGAAGCCCAGGAAGGTTCTCCCTGTAGGCCGCTTCGAGCCGATAGAGTTGTTGTGAGGATGTTACCATTTTATTCACTGCAGGGCTGCCAAAAGGATTTGCTCCATTATATCGTAGCCATTACTGTCGGGATGGACACCGTCGCTGTGATACCCGTCCTTGAAGGTGCCGTCTGCATTGGCAAGCGGCGTGTAAAAGTCTATATACCCGTAACCTTTTGCGGAGGCTAATTCTCTGTATGCTTTGTTGGTCTCAATGATCAGTTCCTGCGGGGAAACCGCTCCGCTTTGAGATGCATTGCAAGGCAGAATGGAAGAAATATAAACCTTTGCTCCTGCATCCGCTGCTTTCCGGGCCATCTCTGCCATATTGGATATAGCAGATTCGCTGCTTTCCCAGGTTTGCACGCGTGTCAGATCGTTCGTTCCTCCTTCCAGCACGACTACTTTCGGTTTATAATACAGGACACTTCCATCAAAACGCTCCAGCATCTGATCTGTTGTCTGCCCGCTGACCCCGCTGTTGACAATTCCATTATCCGTAAAAAAAGAAGGATGTCCGATACCCTCGGTGTCCCAGCGATCAAAAATACTGTCACCAATCATTACGCACCAAAAACCCTCGGCAGGAACAGGGGTCTGATATTCATAAGCTCCAATATCCGGGGCCGCCCCGTTGCGGCGCGGAGCCCCGCCGACATCCAAAACCATAAACCCGAACAGGGCGGTATTTCCCTTGTCAATAAGCATTGTGGCCTTATCTGTCAAATGATAATCCCCTTCGGAAAAGTCTACAAAAATAGGGTCACTTCCTGCAGGTATCTCCTGTAACCCCTTGTTGCGACCATTACCGTTTGGATCGTAAGATGCGTGTAGACGGAGACCGCCTGCGCGGACAGCATTGTTCATCAACCAGGTATACTGATGGTTGATATACATCTGAACCGCCTCGGATGCATCCTTGCTTTTGGAATAATTACCGTAAAGCAGACAATTTTTGATAGTCCCGTTCTGATTGATGTAGAGGCCCGAAGAATTGCCGCCGTCAGCGGCATCGTAATTCTTGACGATGGTGCAGTTGACAATGGAAGCGATACCATTGGACAGAATGCCCGAAATGCCGCCGCCGGTTGCTGTATTTCCCTCGACCAACAGGTTGGCTACCTGCGTATTTCCATAGAGGCGTACACCGCCGGCATTCTTTGAAGAATTGCGACGAACGATGCAGTTGAACATCGTCCCATTGGTGTTGCTGGCTGTACTTCCGCCGTGCAACTGGATTCCGCCGCCCACATTGTCGGGAGCCTCATTGTCCTCTATCGTGCAGTATTTTACCAGCCCTTTTGAATACACGCCTCCACCTGCATTCTGTGCAAAGTTGTCGTGAATGCGGCACTGCGTGAGGATACTTCCTTCCGCCGCCCAGACTCCACCACCCTGGGAAGACCCGCCCTCAGACCTGTTATGATGGATGTTGCAGTTCTTCAGCACACCGTTTTTCCGGATATAAGCACCGGCGCCGTTCTCCCCATTTAACTGGCCGCCCGTAATGGTCAGATCCTTCCATGTCGTCACCTCGTCAAAATCGGTTTCCTGGATAAGGACGCGGCCCGTGCCGACAGTCAGAATGGTCTTGTCGCCGCTTCCTTTCACGTCAATCCCTTCAATCATTTTGAATGGGCCCGTAAAAGTACCTTCGGTCAGGAAAAGCGTCTTGATTCCTTCCGGAATATCTGCTAGAATAGCAGACAAGTCCTCCCCCTCCTGCACCTTCAGGACAGTCGGATCATCCTGCTCCTCCGGGATGACAGGTTCCTCCGGATAACCCGGATCCGGTTTATCCGACTGCTCGTCGGGAGGGGTTGGAATTTCCTGACAAGACAAAAAGGACAGCGCCACTGCCGCCCAAAACAATAAGTTTTTCCGCATGATTTGTATCTTTGTTGTCGATATCGGTCGTGTTATCTATAATATAGACGACCTATCTGCGAAAATACTTATCATCAAAAAGCAGCAAGACGCTCACTATCGCTGCGACTATACCGCCACGGGCGCCTTGATGCCGGGCCAGGGGTCGTAGCCTTCGAGGGTGAAGTCTTCGTACTTGAAATCAAAGACCGACTTGACGTCCGGGTTGAGGCGCATCACAGGGAGGGGCCTGGGCTCGCGGGAGAGCTGGAGGGCCACCTGCTCGAAATGGTTCTGGTAGATGTGCGTGTCGCCCGTGGTGTGGATGAATTCGCCAGGCTCGAGGCCGCAGACCTGGGCGACCATCATCGTCAGAAGGGCGTAGGAGGCGATATTGAAGGGCACGCCGAGGAAGACGTCCGCGCTCCGCTGATAGAGCTGGCACGAAAGCTTCCCGCCCGCCACGTAGAACTGGAACATCGTGTGGCAGGGCGGCAGCGCCATCTTGGAAACTTCGGCCACATTCCACGCCGAGACCAGCAGGCGGCGGCTGTCAGGATTGCGCTTAATCTGATCGATCACCTGCGACAACTGGTCGATGGTACCGCCGTCGGGGGTGGGCCAGGAGCGCCACTGATGGCCGTACACCGGCCCCAGGTCGCCGTTCTCGTCGGCCCATTCGTCCCAGATCGAGACGCCGTGATCCTTGAGATATTTGATGTTGGTGTCGCCCGCGATAAACCACAGGAGTTCGTAGATGATCGACTTGAGGTGCACCTTCTTGGTGGTCAGCAGCGGGAAGCCCTTCTGCAGGTCGAAGCGCATCTGATAGCCGAAGACGCTCTGGGTGCCGACGCCGGTGCGGTCGTGCTTCATCACACCGTTTGCACGGATGTGGCGGAGAAGATCGAGATACTGCTGCATGCTATTTCACGCTGAAAGCCCAGATAATGGCCGATTCATACACCTCGCCCGGACGGAGCACGACCGACGGAAATTCCGGCTGGTTGGGGCTGTCGGGGAAATGCTGGCACTCGATGGCCACGGCATCGTAATCGAAATAACTGCGGCCGCATTTGCCCTTCGGGCTGCCGGCAAGCCAGTTGCCGGTATAGACTACGGCCCCGGGCTGGTCGGTAATCACCTCCAGGGCACGCCCGCTGGCCGGATCATAGAGCTCCGCCGCCGTCTGGAGCTGGCCGGGCATCGCGCCGTCGATGACCCAGCAGCTGTCGAAGCCCTTTCCGAACTTAATGGGCGGATAGTCGCTGTGCAGGTCCTCCCCGATGCGCTTCCCGTTCTGGAAATCCATCGGCGTCCCCGCCACGGGGATAATCTTGCCGGTCGGCGAAAGGAATTCATCCGAATCCACATACTCCGAGCAATTGAGTTTCAGGATATGGTTCTCGATGCTGCCGCTGCCTTCGCCACCGAGGTTGAGGTAGGTATGGTTGGTAAGGTTGACCACAGTCGGCTTGTCGGTCTCGCCCGTAATGGTCAGCTTGAGGGCGTTGTCCTCACCCCACTCGTAGTGCGCGACGACCTTCAGGTTGCCGGGATAACCCATTTCCCCGTCCTCGGAGAAATACATGAATTCCACGGCATCCCCGACCTCGCGGCCTTCCCATACCTTGTTGGAGAAGCCCTCGGGACCTCCGTGGAGATGGTTCGGACCGTTGTTGACGGGAAGCGTGTATTCCACCCCGTCGAGGGTGAATTTGCCGCCGACGATGCGTCCGGCCACGCGGCCGGGAATCTTGCCTGCACAGGGACCGTCGGAGAAATAGGACATCGGATCGGGATAGCCGATGACGACATCGGCGATCTTGCCCTCTCGGTCGGGCACGCCGATCGACACGACGGCCGCGCCGACATTCGACAGCACGACAAAAGCCCCGCCTTCATTCATGAGGGTCCACTTGAAGATTTCTTTTCCGTCGGGGGTCTTGCCCCAGAATTCTTTGGTTAATTTCATATTATCAATTATTTAGAACTTTCTTGAAAAGTAGTTGTATCAGTTCCTGAAACCTCCGAACCTTCGGTTCTCCGTCCCTCCCACAGCCTGTTCAGGCTGCGGGCCCCTCCCATTCATGTGGCCATGGGCGGCCACAGTTTCCTGAACTGACACAACTACTTTTTCAACGTTGTTAAATTGCATCGTCGTTCTGGAGATAGGTTAAAATCCGCTCCGCAGGGGCGTCTTTCAGGAGGACGGTCTTGTCGGCATCGAGCAGGTACATCGAGGGGATGGCGCGGATGTGATAGGATTTGTCGGTCTCGGCCTTGGCGATGGCGTCTTCGTCGGGATTGACCTCAACGAGGACGAGTTTGCCGGAGGCGAGGCGTTCGGGGATGCCTTCCATGGATTCGAGGGATTCGTGGAGTTCCCGGCAGGCGGTGCATTCGGGATTGCCGAAAATCAGCAGGATACGCTCGCCTTCCACGCTGTAAAGCGAACGGACGCGGCCGTTCTGCGTGAAGAGGAAATCGGCGGCCTTGGTACCCACTGCATTGAGGGCACATTTCTCGGCCAGGTAGGAATAATGGGTCCGGAGACTGTCGGGGGTATTTTTCGCGGTCGCGAGACCCCTGGCCATTCCGGCGAAAAGATCTTCGTTCCGGACGGGGGAATTGGGATCGTACATGTAGCGTTCCACAAGGTCGTTCAAACGTGTCGCATCGGGACCGGAGAGCGTTTCCAGGCGGGCCAGATAGCCCTTGACGGCATCTCCGCCCTTCTCGGGCGGAATGGCGGTCAGGAGGGACGTCCACGTGCCGACCGCCTGCTCCAGCGATGTACTGTCGAGCCCGGTCACCGTCGTCACCTCGTCAAAAAAATGCTCCGCAATCCACGTCGTCGCCTCGGCCGGGTCGGTAATGACCCCGGGCACCGTCACGGTCGGGAAAGCCGCGGCCTTCGGCGCCGCCTCGCCCGGGCCCCGTGCCGGCTTCTTCCCGAAACAGGATGCCATCAAGGCGCATACCAGTATGAGCGATACTATCCTCTTCATAGTTTTACAAAGATACAAAGAATTCGTTATTATTCACAGGTTCAAACCAAGGATCAGGCAGGGAGCGTTCCGCCAAACGGATTATTTAAGTTGGAAAACAGCGGGTTTTTGGTTAGTTTTGTACCCGAAATGGTGATTGACAAGAAGTTTTGCACCCTGATCCTCGGGCTGCTGCTCGGGGCGGCGCCGGTTTTCGCGCAGTTCGAGGTGCCCGGAAACGATCCCGGAAAGACCCGCTGGAGCGAAATCCGGGGCGGGACGTACCGGCTGATCTATCCCAAAGGGATGGACTCCCTGGCGACCGGCTATTACAACGAACTGCAGCGGTTCACCACCCCGCTGGCCCGGAGCATCGGCTTCGTTCCCGGATCCCTTCAGTTCGGCAAGACGCCGGTCATTCTCCATCCCTTCACCCCGTACAACAACGGCTCCGTCACCTGGGCGCCCCGGCGGATGGAACTCTACACGATGCCGAATCCCTACGGATCCCTTCCGCAGCCCTGGACCACGCAGCTGGCCGTACACGAGGGACGCCATCTCGCCCAGATGCAGTTCGGCTACAAAGGCGGCCTGAAGTATCCCTGGTATGTTCTCGGCGAGATGTGGATCGGCGCCCTAGCCGGCTTGTATCCCGACCCCGCCCTGCTGGAAGGCGACGCCGTCGTGGCGGAAACCGCCCTCA
Source organism: uncultured Bacteroidales bacterium (assembly GCA_900320545.1). GTDB lineage: Bacteria > Bacteroidota > Bacteroidia > Bacteroidales > UBA932 > Cryptobacteroides. Next base: position 17,963 of record ONSU01000033.1, read on the forward strand.
CCCGCAGCGGCCGCGGCCGGACGGCGGACTTCCTCGAATACTACTATGTGGCCTTTGACGAGGGCGACTGGCGCGACTGGTACCAGTGGCGTTACGGATCCTATCGGCATTACGCGCCGGACTACTATGCCGCCGGCTATATGATGGTGGCCGGCACGCGGTATTTCTTCAACGACCCCGCCTTCACCCGGCGGTACTTCAAGCGCGTCACGGAGACGCCCTGGAAACTGTTCTCTTTCCGAAAGACGGTCCGGAGCGCGTCCGGTCTCAAATTCGGCTATTCCTGGCAGAAGATCATGCAGGGATGGCGTGACATCTGGAAGGAAGAAGCCGCCGCCCGGGCGCCGTTCGACTCCCTGGAGAGGGTGAGCAAGGAACCGGTATTCCCGTCGGATTACGCCCTGGAGACCTTTGCGGACGGCAACCTCTATGTTACCAAAAGCGGCAAAGACATCGCGGATCAGCTCATCATCTTCGGAAAGGACGGCTCGGAAAAAGTCATCCGGGCCTTCTCCGCCACGGAGAGTTCCCTGTATTTCGACCCCAACCGGCACCGGATCTACTGGGCCGAAATCGTGCGCGACCCCCGCTGGGAACTCGCCGGCACGTCCCGCATCCGCTATTTCTCCACCGCCGACCACAAGCCGCACGACCTGACACGGAAAGGACGGCTTTTCAACCCGTGCCCCTCCCCGGACGGAGAATACCTCTCCTGCGTGGATTACCCCGACACGGGAGGCAGCCTCATCCGCATCATAAGCGCCGAAGACGGCTCCACCGAATGGACAATTCCCGCACCCGGTGACAATGAGCAGCTTACCGAGACGGCCTGGGGAGAGGACGTTATCTATGCCCTGGCCATTTCGGATGGCGGATACACGCTCTGGAAGCATCCCGCGGACGAAGAGGGAGAATGGGAAGCCCTGACGGAGCCCGTCAACGCCAAGATGATGTATCTTGGGATGAATGGGGACGACGTGGAGTTTGTCAGCGACCGCACCGGCGTCCAGGAACTTTATTCCTACGATCCCGAGACCGGGAAGACGGTCCGGGTGACCAGTTCCCGCTATGGCGGACCCGATTACGTGCTCGACGAGGAGACGGATTCGCTCTATCGCACCTGTATGACGCCGAAGGGAAGGGCGATTTTCCGCACCTCCGCCAGGGATCTCCGGCCGCAGGAGGTGCAGCTCGGCGAGGTGCATTCCTACCGCGTGGCGGATAAACTCTCGCAGCAGGAAGACAGTCTCGCGGTCTTCTATCCCGAGAATGAACCCGTCGAACCTTCGGCGCCGAAGAAATACGGCAAGGCGGCCCACCTCTTCAAGTTCCACTCCTGGGCGCCGATCTATTTCAATTACGACAACATCTCCTCGATGAGTTTCGACTTTTCGTACGAGACGGCGTCCCTGGGCGTGACGGGCCTCTTCCAGAACGAGCTCGGCACGATGAACGGCTTCGTCGGCTATTCCGCCCACAAGAATCCGCAGGACAGGAAGCGCTGGAAGCATTCCCTCCACGGGCAGTTCACCTACAAGGGTTGGTATCCCGTCATCGAGGCGAGCTTCGACTTCAACGACCGCAACGCCTGCCTGTACCGCTACAACAACCTCCTCGGCGACGGGGCGCCCTCCCTGTTCACGCCCGTTCCGGACGACCGCAACGGCGGCGAGGCATCCTTCGCCCGTGCCGTCCGCAAGGCACCGTACATCCGGGGCGATGTAAGCATCTACGTCCCGCTCAGTTTCTCCAAGGGCGGCTGGATCAGCGGATTTATCCCGAAGGTCCGATACACGATCACCAACGACCTCTTCAGCACCACCCGGCGTGACATGACGCTGCTGGAGACCTTCCCGAAAGGGTATATGCCCGCTTTCTTCGGCGCGGAGCCGGGGCGTCAGATCCCGATGCAGAAGCTGACGGCTTCCGCCAGAGGATATTGGATGCGGCCGGTGGCGGAAAGCAACGTCTACCCGTCCCTCGGTATCGGCGCGGAACTGGGATACGCCTTCCGGCCGGGCCTCTCGAAGATCTTCACGCCCGACTTGTATGCCTATGTATATGGATATGTGCCGGGATTCTGGCACACGCAGGGCTTCCGGCTGTCCGCGATGATGCAGCAGATGCTGATGAAGCCGGGGAAGGTGGGAGAGAACCATCTTCTCACGCTGCCGCGCGGCATCGATCCCGCGCTGTCCTCCGTCCTCGCCGACGCGGCCACGCAGGCCAAATTCACCGTCGATTACGCCGTCCCGATCTACATCGGCGACATCTCGATCATGTCTCCCGTGGTGTATATCAAGAATCTCCTGGTCGTTCCGCACACCGATTTCACCGTCGCCGGGGGCTTCCTCTTCTCGGCCGGCGCCGACTTTACCGTCGAACTCGCCAACTTCCTGTGGTTCCCCTTCGACTGCTCGGTCGGCTTCAGTCTCGACTACAGCGGCGGCACCCGATGGAACGAACTACGCGACGCCGCCAAGGCATCCGGTTCCAAACTCCGCCACGTCAGCGCGTCGTTTATTTTCTCGATGGATATCTAGCCGTTATTCTTCGCAGACCGGCCGTATCGAAAGACCGTAACAGCGGTACTCGAAATTAATTCCCGAGCCGGATTCGTTCCATTTAAAATAACACCGCAGGCAGGCGGCAGAGTCTTCTATGTCATGCCGCGTCGAGGACCAGTACCGCAAGTAACTCGTCCCGGAATCGAGGGTATCATCTCCCAGACAACCGGCAGCAGGAAGGAATATCCATTTTTCAGGATGTTCGGTGTTGACAAACTTGAATCCCCTCACTCCGTTTAATGTTGTGAATCCGTCAAGAATATCGCAGTTGTTGTAGAGTTCCCTAAATTCCTCCTCCGTCGGCATGCGCCACTTGCCGCCAAGCCGTGCACGGGCTGCATCATCCACCGTTTCACCGGACTTCTCACCAAGTTGAAGTATCTTAAGATTGTCAACGGGACTGAAGTATTTGGATAATTTTACATTGGAATATTCATCCCAGCCCGCATAAAACTTATAGGTCTCCCAGGTGAAGTTTTCGCTGCGGGGCACCACCTCGCCCCAGGCGTAATAGTCGCCGAATTCCTCGGGCTTGGAGGCGCCCAGATTGTAAGAGGCCCACTTGAGGCCGGAAGGGAGTCCCATATCCACCGCCACCGCCGTCTCAGCCGGCACGATTGCCGTGAAAATGCCGCGCGCTTTGCCGCAGGTCGCCGTGATTTCTGCAATTCCGGCACTCCGTACGGTGACAAGACCCTTTTCCGAGACATTGGCAACCTCATCGTCCGACGATGCCCAGACGACGTTCTTATTTGTCGCATTCTCCGGAAGTACCTCAACCTCCAGTTGCAACGTCTGCCCCACCTCCATCGTCAAACTGGAGAGAGAAATCGTGACGGACTCCACCGGGACGGTCGGTCCGTCTTTTCCGTTTTCTCCGCAGGAAACAGGCATCAGCGCGACCGAGAGCGCCGCCAGAAGGAACATTGATTTTTTCATAGACATTATTTTTACCGCATAAACCGGTTGACCCAGGCCCCGTCGATACGGGCGAATCCTTTCGTGGAGAGGATGGCGCTATTGCGCCGGAGGATGCCGAGGCAGTCCTCATAGACGTTGAAGCCGATGTTGAGCGACATCATCTGACCGCCGGAAGGGAAGGTGAAGGTGATTTCATTGTCGGCTCCGTCCAGACGGTAGAAGCGGAGCGGCCCGTCGGGATGGATCCGCTCTTCCATTTCCTGCTCCGTGACGAATTTGCAGAGCTCCACGGCGCGGTCGTCCAGGCCGGCGTCGGCGATGCCGATCTTCTCGATGAGTTCCCCCGGGGTCGCCACGCGGCGGACCGTGTAATCCTCCAGCGCCTCAACCTGGGCGGACATCTGTTCCACGGCCGCCTCGTCATAACCCGCGCCCCCCTCCGGCAGCAGCCAGACGATCAGCCGGGCGTCCGGATCATGGTACAGGAAGGGATACAGCACAAGGTTCGATTCCCCGCAGTGCGGGCACTGTTTCACAAAGAGAGAGCCGTCTTTGACGGAGGCTTTGAGCTCGGGAGTCCGTGCCGTGTTGACGGCCGGAAGGGTTTCCACTTCATACTGCTTCCCGCAGGATGAACAGCAGGCCAGGGCTTTGGAATTCATTCTTCAGGGCAAAGGACTACAGCGTTATCACCAGCTCCTCCAGGGGCTTCCGCTCGGTGTGCAGCTCCGTCGGATCGCCCTCTCCCGCCGCGGGATGGCCGATGGCGAGAAGGCCGTAGATTCCATGCTCCCGCGTTTCCGGAAGGACTTCCCGGATCTTGCGGGGATCGAAATCCCAGATCCACATATTGGCCAGCCCGGCGTCCGTCGCCGTAAGCATCAGGTGCGTCAGGACGATCGCCGCATCGGTCTTCGCCGCGCAGACGCCGTCGCTCTCGCGGATCCACGCCTCCTCATTCCGGCAGCCGACGATCAGCACCACGGGTGCGCCGTAGCAGGGATGAACCGTATGCAGGCGGGCGAGCGCCTCCTCGCTCTTGACGACCCAGATGCGCGTCGGCTGGAGATTCTTCGCGGAAGGTGCCAGCCGCCCGGCCTCCAGAATCATCTGCAACTTGGACTCCGAGACAGGATAATGATTGAAGGAATGGCAGGAATAACGGCTCGCGAGAATACGCATAAACGCATCTGAACCATATTTATACTTGGTAATCTTCTGCGTGATGTCGGAAAAGGAGGCTCGATTCAGGATCTTGCCAATATCTTTGAGATTCATATCTTTGGGGTATTGGTTCTACTGCAAAGATATAAAATATTTCTCATTTCTTCTATTTGACGGACACGGGGCGAATCCAGAGGCAGGTATTATTAAAAAAACGCTCCCTGATATTGACTGTAACGCTCATCTTATTATAGTCATACCCCAGATGACACATCTTGATCTTTTCAGATGTCCAATAATCTGCCGTACCGAATGGTAGATGCAACTCCGCCCCGTTTATTTTACTTTTAAGAATCAGCATGGGGAGCGGATTATCCTCTCTGGATATTTTGCAGTTCTCGCAAAGCTCCTGAAAATCTTTGGGAGACGGTTTTCTCCATCCGGAGCCGAGAATGGCCGTGGCCGCGTCCAGGTCCGTATCCGGAGATACATTATCCATATTAACGACGGAATATCTAGCTTTCGGATAGATGGATCCCCAGGCAAATAGCAGGCCCTCATCATCCTGCTCGACGGCCCCCAGATTCCTATCCGCCCATAGAGTTCCCGAAGGCAATCCCATGTCGACTTTTTGAGGGACAATGTAATCCGTGACCGTCACGTCCGTTTCGGAACTCCGGTTGGACGATGACTTCACCGTCAGATGAGTGGTCCCCGGGGACAGGGCGGTAAGATTTCCCTTGTCGTCGATGTAAGCCACGCTGTCATCACTTAACGTCCAGGTTATACGCTTATCCATTGCATTCAGCGGCAGAATCGAAACATTCATCTTCAAGGTCGATCCGGCGGGAAGCGACGGCTCGGGTTGCTTGATCGTGACGCTTTCTACCGGGGCCCTTCCGGCAAATACCGGACGGATCATCAATTCTTTACTCCTGCTGTAAGGTGTCGTATTCTTTATCTCAAATGAAAAGCAGAGGGCCTTGGTCTGATCACCTGCACAATTCGTCCAATATAGCCGATAATCGGGATGATCAAAAATTGAGGTGACCAGGGATATTGTCTTGAAAGTGTCAAGGGGAAGAAATATACTGTTATCATTTACTTTCGAGGTAATGTTATACCCGGCTATGTAGCCGTCAGCCCCTTTTACCGTCTTTCTATCCCACGTACAGCATTCGACCAATTCTGCAAACTCCCACTGAGTGGGCATTCTCCATCCTTCTCCCAGCGTGACCGTGGCGGCATCCTCTTCCGGCTCAAGAATATACTGGTCCGCGGGCGCTTCTCCCCAGGCAAAACTGCCGCCGAGATCCCATTTCCGTGGCGCCAGAAGATTTTGCGACCCCCATAAAGTCCCGGAGGGCAATCCGAGGTCGACGGCCTCCACCTGCGTCGGCGGGTCGTTCGTGATATCATCTCCCACCCATAGTTTGTCACAACCTGAAGCCAGTAGAATGCCGACAAGCAAAATTACACCCTTAATTCGTTCCATAACCTTACAGATAATTTGTTTATTCTATGATGCACTTTTTCTGCCATTCGTTGCAAAAGTGGCTATAAAATTTCCTCCCCCTATGGCTAATTATTCTTTTTGATCATTCATATCCTTGACTTTAATGACAAAATCAGAGTACTGCTTCTCTGTTATTCCTAAAGATTTGGCGTCTTCTAACGATAAAGGGAAAAAGAGCACGCCATCTTTTTGCATCAACATGTCATACATCATAAGTTCCTTGTTTGACTGCATCTGATATAAGAAGATTCTTTCCTCTTCTTTTGCAGAAAGATGTGCTTTTGTGTACATTTTGTCTTTTGTACGTGCACTCTTTGTACTATGTGCTTCTTCAGGTTCTATCTCCGCCACAGCACAGGATACAATCAATAACAAAGATAGTAGAATATCTTTTGCTTACATCAAGGTTAATAATACTTTTTTCATTTTGAGATTTTTTAAAATTATCGTTATAACAAAGGTACGGGCAATCCTTCAGAATAGCATTAAAAACACATAAAAAATCTTACTTACGTCATTTTTTAGGAAGATTTTCACTAATTTTATATGTATGAAAAAACTTGGTTTCTCCTTATTTTTTACCCTCTCCGCCATTACTCTAATGGTGGTCTCCTGTCATCCGAATAAAGATCGCCTTATTCTGGATAAGGCAGAGGAAGTCATCAATGATTATCCGGATTCCGCTTTGGTACTCCTGTCTTCCATTTCTCGGGCGAATCTTCAGAAAGAGAAAGATTATGCACGCTACAGTCTGCTCTATGCGAAAGCACAGGATAAGAATTATATTGATACGACTGACATCTCTATTCTTTCTCCTGCCATCTCTTTTTACGAAAAAAGAGCTTCACAGAAGGAGCTGGCGTTATCATTATATTATTTAGGCCGGATTCAACAAAATGGACGAGACTATAATGCCTCTATGCTCTCCTTTACCCGTGCAGAGAAAATTTTGGAG
>ONSU01000041.1 GCA_900320545.1 uncultured Bacteroidales bacterium
AAAGGATATCATTTCCGGAGCCAGACGGACACGGAGGTCGTGATTCAGTTGATCCAGTATATGATGGATTCCTTGGGTGTTTCCTTCGACGAAGCCGTGCCTCTGGCGTTGAATAACGTCGTCGGCGCCTATGCGTTGGTGATTATGGACAAGCGTGAGCCGGACAAGATTATCGCCGCCCGCAAGGGAAGCCCGCTGCTGATCGGCGTGGGGGAGAACGAATACTTCGTGGGATCGGATGCCTCTCCGATCATCGAGTACACGAACAAAGTGGTCTATCTGGGCGAGGAGCAGATCGCCTACATCCAGCGCGGTCAGGATCTCCGCATCACGGACCTGAAGAGCGTCGAGCAGGCGCCCCAGGTGCGCGAGTTGGAGATGAGCCTGAGCGAGATAGAGAAAGGCGGTTTTCCGCACTTCATGTTGAAGGAGATCTTCGAGCAGCCGCGCACCCTGCGTGCTTCCATGCAGGGCCGTCTGCATCCGGAACTCGGCGAAGTCAAGCTATCCGGTGTCATCGACAACCGCGAACGGTTGTTGAACGCAAAACGCATCGTCATCTGTGCCTGTGGCACCTCCTGGCATGCCGGTCTGATCGGGAAATACATGATTGAGGACTTGACTCGCAAGCCGGTCGAAGTCGAATACGCTTCCGAATTCCGGTACCGTCATCCAGTCATTTTCCCGTCGGATGTCGTGATTGCCATCTCCCAGTCCGGCGAGACCGCCGACACGCTGGCTGCCGTAAACCTGGCTCGGAAGGCGGGTGCGTTCCTGTTTGGCATCTGCAATGTAGTCGGTTCCTCTATTGCCCGCGCCACGGATACCGGCTGCTATACGCACATCGGCCCGGAAATCGGTGTCGCTTCCACGAAGGCTTTTACCGCTCAGGTGACGACACTTTTCCTGCTTGCACTGAGCCTGGCCGAACAGCTCGGAACCGTCTCCGACGAACGCCGGTCCGCTCTTGTCCAGGAACTGCAGGACATCCCCGACAAGATTGCCAAGATTCTGGAACACGACGCACAGATAGCTGACCTCGCGAAAGTTTTCACCTACTCGCACAACTTCCTCTATCTGGGACGCGGCTACAATTATCCCGTTGCGCTGGAGGGTGCGCTTAAACTGAAGGAAATCTCCTACATCCACGCAGAAGGCTATCCCGCCGCAGAGATGAAACATGGCCCGATTGCCCTGATTGACGAGGAAATGCCGGTGGTCGTGATTGCTCCGCGTCGTGGCAATTACGAGAAGATCCTGAGCAACATCCAGGAAGTCAAAGCCCGCAAGCGAGATCCCGGACACGGAGGAGTGCTTCGAGCCCATCCTGTCCATCATCCCGCTCCAGTTGCTTGCCTACTACATCGCCATCGCCAAAGGCCGTGACGTGGACCAGCCCCGCAACCTGGCGAAATCCGTTACGGTGGAATAACGCCTTCCGGCCAGGCGGCACTCGAAGACCGCGTCAGACTCGAACTCGTTTTTGGAACCCTTGATAACACGTTCATCTTCCTGCAATTAGGCCAAACAGCAGGTGTAACATAGGGGAAACTTTTGAGATTTTTGCCCCGATTTCGGGCTTATTGTAAAAAAGAAATATGCCCTACAGCGCGCTGTAAGGCATATTTTCATGACGGGGAGCGGAAAACGAGACTCGAACTCGCGACCCCGACCTTGGCAAGGTCGTGCTCTACCAACTGAGCTATTTCCGCAAAGAACGTTGCCGTTTCAATGAACGGGACTGCAAAGATAAGGAGAATTTTTGATTCTGCAAATTTTTTGTTCTTTTTTACGAAAAAATCTGCTGGAGAGGAGGCCTAGCCCATCTGGAGTTTGATCAGGGCGCGCTTGAGGGCGGGGCCGTAGGCGTAGTCGCCGACGGCGATGGTGTCGAGGAGGTAGAGGTCGCTGCCCTTGAAGAGGGTGTTTTCCTCGGCCTGAGCGCGGATTTCGCGGCTGCGGTCCATCGATTCTTTCGGGACGATGAGGTGGCAGGGAATGATGTATGCCACGGGGTTGAGCGCGACCGCGTGGGCGACGGCACGCACGCCGAGGGGGTTGTCGCACAGGACGGCAAGGTCGGAATAACTGTACAGCAGCGCGTTCTGGCCGTGAGTGAGGTCGTAGAGCGTCTTCCAGACCTTTTTCTGGAAGGGGGTGCCGAAGAGGACGAGGTCGTCCCAGGAGACGCTGCGGTCCAGGGCGGGCAGATCCGCCGTGGCGATTTTTTCGGTCGTCACCGTTTCGGCGGAAGAGGGTCCCGCCGCGGCGAGACGGGCGGCTATGGAAGCGAAGTGCCTGTAATCGGCGGCCACGGAAGCGATCCGGCCGTCGATGCGGGTCACGATCCACCGGTCGGGGGCGTTCATATCTTCAGGATGTCGCCGAGCTCAGACCAGGGGATGCGGATGGCGATCACGCCGAGCAGCGAGGGCGCGATTTCATTGGGATTGTAGTAGAAGGTGACGCCCTGTTTGCCGACCTCGAAGTTGCCGTTGCCGGAAAGGACGTCGGGATAGACAGCGCCAAGGGCGTCCTCATCCCATTCCAGGGCCTCGGGAAGGTGATCGGCAAGCAGACCGCTGAGCGTCGGCTCATATCCCTCCCGGAAGAGATCGGCCTCCACCACGACATCTCCCGTGGTGCGGTTGAAGACGGTCGCGTTGACAGTATTGTTGGGATGGGCGCCGCCCCGGTCGCGCTCCAGCTCGACGACGTAGGTCAGCAGACCCTTGTATTCCTCACCGGTGAAATAGCCGTTGACGTAATCGCGCCAGCTGAAGAGGTTGCCCTCCATCACGAGGTTGTTGCTGCTGATGAAATTGGCGTAGTCTTCCTGCTCCTGCTGGTATTCCTCGATGAGGTCGTTGCGGTAATGCACGGCCGTGGAATCGACCGAAGGGAGGTTGTAGTTGACGTCGAACGCGGCGAAAAGCAGGTTCTCGACGATCTTTGCCCGGACGGTATCCTCCACGCCGCCGACGGGGTATTCCAGCGAAATCTGGATGTCGAGCGAATCGGCGGAAGAATCCGTCATCGGGATCATCAGATACTCTTCGTATGTCGCCTTGACGAGTTTATTTCTGTTGCAGCCCGCCACGGAGAGCGCGGCCAGAGCGGCGACCGCCGCCATTTTAATAAATTTTCTCATATCGAATCGTTACTTCTCACAAATATAGTAAGAAAATATCATAGATTCCGGGATTTTTTCTTATTTTGCGGTGAATTTTACAAGACTATGAACAAGTTACACAGAATTTCAGCCGCGGCGGCCTGCATCCTCCTTCTCTCGGGGACGGCACCGCTCTTTGCGCAGAACACGGCGAGGGGATCCTCCTCTTCCGCCCGTTCATCCTCATCGTCCACCACCATCCGCGCCGCGTCTTCCGGCGCCAAGACGACCACCACCGGCTCCTCCCAGTCGGGACGGACGAGCATCGACCGCCGCGAGACGACGGTCTCCAACTCGAACGTCACCAACAAGGGCCTGACGACCGTCCGGACCACCACGACACCGGTGCGCAGCGGCAGTTCGACCGCCTCCTCCACCCGCACGACGCCGCCTTCCGGCTCCTCGTCCTCCGCATCGTCGAGCGTCCGCAGCGGAAGTTCCGCCTCCGGATCCACGACCCGGCAAAGCACCTCGACCCAATCCTCCAGCGCTACGGCACGGCCGTCCTCCGGCTCCACTACGACGGTCCGTCAGTCCACCGGATCCACCGCGTCCTCGACCTCGCAGCCGCAGACCTCCCAAAGCACCGCCGGCCGGACCTCCGGCCAGAGCAGCAGCGCCACCGCCGTGCGTTCCAATTCGAACGTCACCGCCCGGACCCAGAACACGGGCCGCCCCGAGCGTGACGGCACCTACACCGACCGCGGCGGCAACTTCCGCTATGGCGGCGCCAACAATATGAACATCTACGGCGACAACCGTGACGTCCAGCGGCTCCCGCCGATGGACCGCCCGCCCATCCCGTACACCGCGCCGGCCGTTTTCAACGCGAAACGCCCCCATTACTACGGCTACAACATCGCCGCGATGCCGCACGGATATGTCACCAAGACCTACTGGGGCCGCACTTATTACTACTATAACGGTATCTGGTACACCAAGGGAACGCAGTACTACCGCATCTGCCGGCCGCCGTACGACACGCCGGTCACCTTCGGCTGCTGCAAGAAGGGGCTGACCTCCGTCCGCTTCAGTTACTACAATGCGGTGGATCGCACCTATGCCGCCATCGGCCAGAACAACGCCATCATCGCCGAGCAGAACCGCATCATCGCGCAGAACAACGCAATCATCGCCCAGCAGAACGCCCGGCTCGCCCTCAACGCCACCAACGCCAATCTGGCCTATCTGCTCGCCTCCCAGCTCGGGCTCGTGCAGAGCTACGCCAGCGCGACGACGCCCTATTACTACCAGGACGGCGTATTCTACACGGGCAGCGGGCATCACTTCCGCACGATCATCCCGCCGGCAGGGGCCATCGTCGCTTCGCTCCCGGAAGATTACATCATCGTACAGTATGGCAACGATCCCTTCTACAGGGTGGAAGACACGCTCTACCGGCAGTTTGTCGTGGACGGCGCGCCGTACTTTGAAGTTCTGGGTCAATTCCCCTTCTGATTTTGGAATTTCAAAATAAAGTCGTATTTTTACACGGTTGTTTAGAAACTATCAACTTTAATTTCTGATACAATGAAAAAAATTGCAATTGCACTCATGTGCGCGATCATGCTTCTCCCCGGTTGCGGTAATATGAACAACACCGGCAAGGGAGCCATCATCGGAACCGGCGCCGGCGCCACGATCGGTGCCATCATCGGCGCTCTCATCACCAAGGACGGCAAGGGTGCCGCTATCGGTGCGGCAGTCGGCGCAGCGGCCGGCGGCGGCAGCGGCGCGCTCATCGGTCACGCGATGGACAAGAAGGCCAAGGAGCTCGCCGAGCTCGAGGGCACCAATGTCGAGGTCGTTGACATCAACGGCTTCAAGGGCATCAAGGTGACCTTCAAGGACGGTATCCTCTTCGACTTCAACAAGTCCAACGTCTCCGAGACCGCCAAGGCCGAGCTCAAGGAGTTCGCCGAGAAGATGGCCGACTTCGAGCAGACCAACATCACCATCCTCGGTCATACCGACAACATCGGCTCCGAGGCCGCCAACCTGAGCGTTTCCAAGAAGAGGGCTTCCTCCGTGGCCGGCTACCTGGCTCAGTGCGGTATCGCCAAAGAGCGCCTGACCCACGACGGTATGGGTTACTCGATGCCGGTCGTCGACAACGACACCCCCGAGAACCGCGCCAAGAACCGCCGCGTCGAGGTGTACGTCTCCGCCAATGAGGAGATGATCGCCGCCGCCGAGGCCGAGGCAAAAGCCCAGCAGCAGAAGTAATAGATTCCGGGCTGACCCGGAATGACAAAACCGGCCTCCCTTTTTCGGGGGCCGGTTTTTTTATGCATTCCGCAGGACAATGCCGCCGCCGGAGGCGTCGACCTCGACGACGCTGTCGCGATGGATCGAGCCGTCGAGAACGGCTTTGGCCAGCAGGTTGACGAGGTCGCGCTGCATCACACGTTTCACGGGACGGGCGCCGTAAGCGGGGTCGTAGCCCGCCTCGACCATATAGTCCTCGAAAGCCTTGGTAAAGGTGACCGTAATGCCGTTTTCGGAGAGTCGGTGGGAGAGTTCGTCCATCTGGATATGCAGGATATCCCGGACATCGGCCTTGGAAAGGGGATCGAACATAATGATCTCGTCGATCCGGTTGAGGAATTCCGGACGGACCGTCTGACGGAGGACCTCCACAACCCGGGTCTTGCATTCCTCCAGCAGCTGACGCCGCTTTGCGATGGCGTCCGCCTGGGCCACGGGCTCCAGCCCGTCCGTCTCGGGAAGCCGGTCCATATAGGACTGGACAATGTCGGAGCCGGCGTTGGAGGTCATGATCAGGATGGTGTTCTTGAAGTCCACCGTACGACCCTTGTTATCGGTCAGACGGCCGTCGTCCAGCACCTGCAGCAGCACGTTGAACACGTCCGGATGGGCCTTTTCGATCTCGTCGAGCAGCACGACGGAATACGGTTTCCGCCGCACGGCCTCGGTCAGCTGGCCGCCTTCGTCGTAGCCGACATATCCCGGAGGCGCGCCCACGAGCCGGCTAACGGTGTGACGCTCCTGGTATTCGCTCATATCGATCCGGGTCATCATATTCTCGTCGTTGAAGAGGAATTCTGCGAGGGCCTTGGCCAGTTCGGTCTTACCCACGCCGGTCGTACCCATAAAGAGGAACGATCCGATCGGCCGTTTCTCGTTGGAAAGTCCCGCACGGGAGCGGCGGACGGCGTCCGAGACGGCCTTGATGGCCTGGTCCTGGCCGACGACCCGACGGTGGAGTTCTTCCTCCATCCGCAGGAGTTTCTCCTTCTCGCTCTCCAGCATCCGCTTCACGGGAATGCCGGTCCACTTGGCGACAACCTCGGCGATGTCTTCCGGCGTCACGGATTCGGTCATGATCGGATCCTTGATGGCCGCCTGTTTCGCGGTCAGGTCCTCGATCTGCTTCTGGGCCGCCGCGATCTTGCCGTAGCGGAGTTCGGCGACTTTTCCGTAATCGCCCGCACGCTCGGCCGCCTGTGCCTCGATCTTGTAATCATCGATCTGCTGACGCGCCGTCTGCAGTCCGGTCACGATCCGCTTCTCCTCGTCCCAGCGCGTCATCAGGGCCGAACGCTGTGCCTGAAGGTCTTTCAGTTCGGCCTCGATCTTCTCCATCTTGACGCCGACGCCCTCGCGGCGGATGGCCTCGCGTTCGATCTCGAGCTGCCGGATCCGGCTGTCGAGGTCGGCGATGGGCTCCGGAACGGAGTTCATCTCCAGACGGAGTTTGGAAGCCGCCTCATCCACGAGGTCGATGGCCTTGTCGGGGAGGAAACGGGATGTGATGTAGCGGTGCGAGAGATTGACGGCCGCGATGAGCGCGTCGTCTTCGATCCGCACCTTGTGGTGGTTCTCGTATTTCTCCTTCAGACCGCGGAGGATGGCGATGGATTCCGCCGGAGACGGCTCGTCCACCGTCACGATCTGGAACCGCCGCTCCAGGGCCTTGTCGGTCTCGAAGTATTTCTGGTATTCGTCCAGGGTGGTGGAGCCGATGGTGCGGAGTTCGCCCCGGGCCAGGGCCGGTTTGAGAATGTTGGACGCGTCCATCGCGCCGGAAGAACGCCCCGCGCCGACCAGCGTGTGGATCTCGTCGATAAAGAGGATGATCTCCCCCTCGCTGTCCACGACTTCCTTCACGACCCCCTTGAGCCGCTCCTCGAATTCACCCTGGTATTTCGCGCCCGCGATGAGCGCGCCCATGTCCAGCGAGTAAATCTTCCGGCTCTTGAGGTTCTCGGGAACGTCGCCGTCGACGATCTTGCGGGCGATTCCCTCCGAAATGGCCGTCTTGCCGACACCCGGCTCGCCGACCAGAATCGGGTTGTTCTTGGTCCTTCGCGAAAGGATCTGCAGCACGCGGCGGATTTCGTCGTCGCGGCCGATGACGGGATCGAGTTTTCCCTTGGCCGCCAGGTCGTTGAGGTTGATGGCGAACCGGGAGAGGAAACTTCCCTGATTGTTGTTGCTCATATTCGTATTCATAATCTATATCTCCTTTTCGTCCTCCGGGGATATAACGATGAAGCCGTCTGTTCCGGAGAACAAACGGCTGTCGTCAAATTATATTCCGTCAGCGAAATGCTGACAATTTGGCAGATTACTCGGCGGGAGCGTCCACCGGAGCCGCGGGATCCGCGGTCGGGAGCTCGGCCGTCGGGAATTCGGCCTGCGGCTCGGCCGCGCCGGCGATGGCCTCGTCCTGCGCGCTGCCGCTCTTGCCGTCAACGTCGCCGCGGAGGGCGAACGTGGAGGCGATGGACACCACGAGGATAAAGGCGACAAGGCCCCAGGTCACTTTCTCGAGGAGATTGGCGGCGCCCCGGACACCGAGGGTCTGGTTGGCGGCCGCAAAATTGGTCGTAAGGCCCTCACCCTTTCCGTTCTGAAGCAGGACGGCGATCACGAGGCAGATTGCCGCAAGGATGATAAGCACGACGAGTACAGTAAATAACCAGTTCATAGCAATATTTTTTCTTTTTAATTATTCTGTAATTGGTCCATTTTTTCAATAAGGGATGCAAAGTAAGCATTTTTTTCCGGGAATGCCAAAAGAAGTTTGGAATAAATGCGTTTTGCCTCCTTAAAATACCCTTGGGAAGCGTAAATTCCGGCCAGCGTCTCGGTGCAGAAGACATCGCCGGCGAGCGCGGCGGGACGCTCCCGCACCTCCGGCTCCGACTTGACGGCGGACACGGCCTTCGCGAGGGCGTTGTCCTCTTCGCGGCTCACTTCCGCGTAGGCTTCCTGCGAGAAATAATCCCCCGGAACGGGCCCGCGGGACACCTTCCGCTCGTACACGGGAGACGGCTGAGGGGCCGCGGCCGGTGCGGAGATATAGGATTTGAGGATCTTCTCGACATCCAGGTCCGACCAGTCCTCGTCCCTGCTGCGGCGGACCAGATCCGCCACCGCGCGCCGGGAAACGATATGCAGCGCCTCGCCGGCATACTGCGCCACGCCCCAGGATCCGCCGCCGGACCGCACCATCCGCCGGCATAGTTCCATATGAGCCCCGCCATACCAGGGGTAGCGGTTGAGCACCCCGGCCAGTTCGTCCATCGAAAGGGACGCAAGCGTCAGTTCCCGGCCTTCTACCATTGCGCTACCGTAGCATTAAAGATATCTTCCACGATTTTCTCGATGATTTCCTCGCAGAGGCCCGCCTCGACGGCTTCCAGCGACTGCATCGAATCGTAGTCCGAATACCCGGAGAAGGACTGGGACACGTCGTCCTCGGGATATTTCTTGTTGGAGAATTCGACCTTGACCGTCACGGTGAGACGGTTCTGCGCGGCCACCTCGTTGGCGGTGACGGCCATCGGCTTGACGTCGTAGCCCGTCACTTCGCAGAGAAGTTCGAGGTCCCCGTTCATGTCCACCTGCTCCAGTTTGGTGAGTTTGCGGAATTTGTCCTTGAGGGCCTCGGTAAGGTCGTTCGACAGGGAAGGATTGACGCGGAGGGCCTTATACTCCACGTAAGGGATGGTGATGGTCTTCACGTCCGGCTGGATGGACGTGCCGGAGAAGGAATATTTGACGAAACTGCATCCTGCCAGGAGCGGAATCGCCGCGATGACAAGCCACTTTCTCATTTCTTCTTCGATTTGGTCTTATACTCGGGGGGAAGTTTGCGGTACAGCGAACGCTCCGACATCCCGAGTTCGAGGGCCGCCAGCTTGCGGTTACCGTCGTGCTTTTCGAGGGCGCGGCGGATCAGTTCCTCCTGGGATTTCTTGACGGAGAGGGATTCGGGCTCATCCTGGACCTGCTCGTCGGGATCCTGCCATTCCGGCTCGTCCGCGACGTGCGGCTTGGCGCCGTTGCCGGATGCGATCTGATAATGCATCCCGCCGCTCACCACCAGCCGCTTCACGGAATCGATCTCGTCCTTGAGGTCGCGGATCGCCTTGTAGATCATCTCCTTCTCTTCACCGGAAAGACCGCCGCGGGGCGCGTCTTCGCCGGCATACAGCGTCGGGAGAAGCGGACCCTCCTCGTGCGGAATGTAAGGCAGGAGACGGTCGGCGTCGAGCTGGATCCGCTCGGAGGTCGGCGTGATCTTCTGCGACTCCAGAGCCGTTACCGCGTAGGTGAAATTCATCAGCTGGCGGATATTTCCGGGCCAGCGGTAGGCGGTCAGCAGGTCGATGGCGTCGTGGCTAAGGGTCACCTTGCACATCCCGTATTTGTCCGAAAAATCAGAAGTGAACTTCCTGAACAGCAGATAGATATCATTCTTCCGTTCCCGCAGCGGAGGAAGACGGAGCTGGGCCGCGTTGATCCGGTAATACAGGTCCAGGCGGAAGGTACCCTTGCTGAGGGCGTAGTCGAGATTGACATTGGTGGCGCAGACGATGCGGACATCGGTATGCTCCACCTTGGTGCTGCCGACCTTCATATATTCGCCCGACTGCAGCACCCGCAGCAGCTTGACCTGCGTGGCGGGAGGCAGTTCGCCGATCTCGTCAAGGAAAATCGTCCCCTTGTCGGCGGCCTCGAAAAAGCCGATCCGGTTGTCGGTGGCGCCGGTGAAAGACCCCTTCACATGCCCGAACAGTTCCGAATCCACCGTCCCGGAAGGAATCGCCCCGCAGTTCACCGGCACGAACTCCCCGTTGCGCCGCGTGCTGTAAGTATGAATGATGCGCGCCAGATTCTCCTTTCCCGTCCCGCTCTCGCCCGTAATGAGCACCGGCAGGTCGGTCGGCGCAAACTTCACGGCCGTCTCCAGCGCCCTGTTGAACGCCGGATCGTTCCCGATGATATCGAACTTATTCTTGAGTATTTGCAGTTCCTGTGAATCCATATTTCTATTCTAACCTACAAAGATAACCAAAATTCTCGAAATGCATCCCTTCCTTCTTTCCCACCTTCTTCCCTGCCTTCTTTCCTGCCGGCCACCGCCCGGCCCCGCCTTCTTCCCCGCCGGCCACCGCCCGGCCCCGCCTCTGTCATTCCCCCGGCCCAAGACTCCGGGCGTTTTCCCGCATTTCCGCCCCAATCCTCCATCCACGGCATGAGACTCCGGGCGATTTCCTGCATTTCCGCCCCAATCCTTCATTCCCAGCCCAAGACTCCGGCCGTTTTTCCTGCATTTTCGCCCCAATCCTCCATCCGCGGCACGAGACTCCGGCCGTTTTCCCGCATTTTCGCCCCAATCCTCCATCCGCGGCACGAGACTCCGGCCGTTTTCCCGCATTTCCGCCCCAATCCTCCTTCCCCGGCACGAGACTCCGGGCGATTTCCTGCATTTCCGCCCGGAGTTTCTGTGTCAATTGTCATTTTTTTTCACGCCGCCACTCCCTGACGGCTATGCGCTTCTACGGATCGAGAGAAGTAGCCCCTACGGCATCTGTAGGGCCGTTTTCAGGGGGAGACACCCCACCAGAGCGACTTGCAAGTCGCACGCATTTTTCCGACACGGGCCTGCCCCAGGACCTGCTCAGACCGTGTTTTTTAGCATTAGTCGTCAGTCATTTGCACTTACGGCTAATTCCCTGCATCTTCGCCGAAAAATTTTGATGAAATGTTCAAGAACTGCTATCACTTCAGCACAGAGGCACTGGAAGACAAGTTGCTCTGCTATGACGAAGAAGACTTCAGGGTCGTCTGGAATGCGATTATCATCTGCGCGGCAATGGAAGGGATCACCATCTACTGCTTTTGCATCATGTCAAATCATATTCACATCCTGCTTTCCGGGACGGAAGAGCAGATCCGCCGCTTTTTTGCCAAATTCAAGCAGAAAACGGGACGACATTTCCAGGCGCGATACAACATGCATACTGCCCGGGAACTTTCATATAAACTTTTTGCGGTCAAGGACCGGCGGACCTTCTGTCAGGAAGTCGCCTACATCCTGCGCAATCCGTATAAGGCCGGCATTTCCAGTCCCTTCAGTTATAAATGGAGTACGGCCGACGCCTATTTCAAACCCTCCGACTCTTCCATTCAGGGGCGGTATGTTTCCGACTTTCCTTCCAAGAAACTGCGCACCATCTTGAAAACCCGCTTCCCGCTGCCGGCATCACTGCAGATCCGCTCCGGAAGAATCACCTCGCATTCCTTTGTCGACTATACTTTTGTCGAAAAGATGTTTGACAATTCTTCCCTGCGTTTTTTCAATCTGATCAAAACCTGGAACATAGAAGATATCGTCAATTCCGGCCACGGACAGGATATCCCCGATGCCTATACCGACACAGAAGTACTTCGCGGCATCCGGGAAATCTGCCAGGACACTTTCAACGGACTGTCTCTCGACAAGATGGATCAGAAATCGCTCGCGACGGTCGTCCGCCGGATCCGGTCGCGCTTCGGCTGCGGGAGGAGCCAGCTTCTCCGCCTGCTCCCCGTAGACGACTTCCTGCTCGACCGGATACTATAGACTCCGGGCGTTTCCCCGCAATTTCGCCCCAATCCTCCATCCTCGGCACGAGACTCCGGCCATTTTCCCGCATTTCCGCCCCAATCCTTCACTCCCAGCCCAAGACTCCGGACGGGTTCCGGGAATCTTTTCAAGAAAATAGTATTATATTTGTAGACTGAACCGAAAAAACTATGAACCGTACAAATATGAGAAAAAGTATCCTGATTATGGCGGCCGGCGTTCTGGCCGCTAGCGCTTGCGCATCGCTGGACAAGATGGCCGAGATGGCCGAGAAAGTGCAGGTCACCTGCAATCCCGAAGTGCTGGAGGCCGTCGGCGGCGCCGTCGACGCGACCATCACCGTCACCTATCCGGCCGATTATTTCAATCCGAATGCCATCCTCGAGGTCACGCCCGTCATCGTGTATGACGGCGGCGAGGCCTCCGCGGACAAACTCATCTACCAGGGAGAGAAAGTCAAGGACAACTACCGCGTCGTCTCTTCCGACGGGCAGACCGTGAACGCCAAGGTCCATTTCGACTATGTCGAAGGTATGGAGAAATGCCATCTGGAACTCCGCGGCGTCGCCAAGGGGAAGGGCAAATCCGCCCATCTCCCCGTCCGGAAAGTCGCCGACGGCTGCAACACCACCTATATGCTTGCCAAGGGTGACGGAGCCGTGAATTACATGTCCGACAACTACCAGAGCGTGATCACTACCAAGGCCGAAGGCCAGATCAAGTACGAGGTGGGCAAGTCCGACGTCCGCAACTCCGAGCTTTCCTCGCAGTCCATCAAGGACTTCCAGAAACTCCTCGAAGAGACCGCCAAGGATGACCGCAAGAAGATCTCCGGCACCGAGATCGTCTCCTACGCCTCCCCGGAAGGATCCGTCGACCTCAACGACAAGCTCTCCGCCAGCCGCAGCGAATCCGCCGGCAAGGCCTGGGGCAAGATCACCGAAGGCACCGGCGTCTCCGACCCGGCCCTCAAGAGCGTCGGCGAAGACTGGGAAGGCTTCCAGAAACTCGTCGCCGAATCCGACATCCAGGACAAAGACCTGATTCTCCGCATCCTGTCGATGTACAGCGACCCGGCCGTCCGCGAGAGCGAGATCCGCAACATGTCCGAAGTCTTCACCGCCCTCAAGGGCGAAGTGCTTCCGGAACTCCGCCGCGCCCGCCTCATCGCCAACATCGAATACCAGAACTACACCGAGGATGAACTCCTGAAACTCATCGACGACAACATCGGCGATCTCGACGAGGAAGCCCTCCTCAAGGCCGCCACGCTCGTCAAGGAGAATAAGAAAAAAGAAGTCATCTACAAGAAGGCCGTCTCCAAGTACGACAGCCAGCGCGCCCGCTACAACCTCGCCGCCCTCTATCTGGACGAAGGCAAGACCTCGCAGGCCGCCGACGCCCTCGCGAAACTCGACCAGAACGATCCCGAAGTCCTCAACGCCCTCGGCGTCCTCGAACTCCGCCGCGGCAACAACGACAAGGCCGCCCAGTACTTCGAAAAGGCCGGCAACAAAGAGAATCTCGGTACGCTGGAAATCCTTCGCGGCAACTATGACGAGGCCGTGAAACTCCTCAAGGGGACCGGCAGCTTCAACGAGGCGCTCGCCTATGTACTGACCGACAACCTCGACAAGGCCTCATCCCTGCTCGCCAAAGACGAGACGCCCGAAGGCAACTACCTCAAGGCCATCATCGCCGCACGCCAGGGGAAAGAATCCGTGATGCGCAAGGCCCTCAAGGCCGCGAGCGAGGACGACGTCCTCAAAGCCCGGGCCAAGAACGATATCGAGTTCGCGGATTATACATTATGAAAAAATTGAGCCCCGTCCTGGCGGTCCTGCTATCGTTACTGGCCGTTTTTTCCTGCAAGAAAGAACCCTTCATCGCCATAGAGGAATTTTCAGTTTTCCCGGAAGAACTTGATATGGCCGTCAAGGAGACGCGTCAACTCTATGCCATAGTGACTCCGGAAGACGCGACAAGTCAGGAAGTCATCTGGTCGTCAGACCGGCCGAACATTGTCAGTGTTACCCCTGAAGGAGAAATAAAGGCTTCTCCTTTTAATGAGGGAAGTGCCACCATTACAGCGCGCTGCGGCGACAAGGAGGCCCATTGCAACGTCAAGGTGACGATTCCGGTCCAGATGTTCAATTTTGGCATGTACCAGTCGATATCCCTCTCCGTCGGCGATGTATGGGAGTGGCAGGTATACTATCAACCTCTCACGGCGACGGAGCGCAACAAAATTGTTTTCGGAAATTCAGACCCCTCCGTGGCAGAATTGAAGCAGGACGGGAGTAATCCTGCCCAATTCACGGTGACGGCGAAGAAGTTGGGCAACACGAAGATCACGGCGAAGTGCGGAGGTAAGGAGACAGAAATGCTTGTGTGCGTGGACGCGGTGAAGGCGACGAATGTTATCATGAATCCTGCGTCCATCACGCTGGACCCGTTTACGACACGGCAACTGACGGCAACGGTAGAGCCGTCCGACGCCACCAACAAGAGCCTGCTATGGTACAGTATGGTGCCTGAAATCGCCACGGTGGAAAACGGGCTGGTGAGAGCGAGGCGGCCGGGATCGGTGATCATCGCCGTTTATTGCGGGGACAAATATGCGTACTGTAATGTGACGGTGACCGACCATTACCCCGAGGGTGCCGTGGATCTGGGACTAAGTGTCCTCTGGGCGTCGTGCAACCTCGGCAAGAGCGGCCTGTGTGAATCCCCGAATAAGTTTGGCGCCTTTTATGCCTGGGGGGAAACGGAAATGAAGACAGAGTTCAGTTGGGATAATTACAAATTCTCGCAGGACTTTGATGGTCCGTACTCGCGATATAATACATACTCCTCTACCGGCCCCATCGACAACCTGACAACCTTGTTGCCGGAAGATGATGCCGCCCACGTCATACTTGGCGGTGCCTGGCGAATGCCGACCAATGATGAGTTTATAGAACTAATGATGAAGTGTACCGCCGAATTTACGTATTACGACAGGAAAATCTTCGGCGTCAGATTTACGAGCAAGATAGAAGGATATACGGACAAATGTATTTTCCTTCCGATGAACAGTCGGTTCGAAGATCTGGTGGTCAAAGGTAGTGGGGCGTATTGGACATCCACCCTTTATGACGGCTCCTCGAGGCACGCGCGGGCCGCATTTTTCTCAATAAGCGGATTCCACAAAAACCTCCACACCAACTATACCGGTCGCAGCCGGGGGCTCTGGGTGCGTCCCGTCTGCGATTAGACAGGCTCTCTACACCTCCACGGCCGTCTGGAACTCGCGGAGGAAGCGGGTGACGCTCAAAGTGAAGACCGGCGGCAAGGAGAAAGATGTGATCCTGAAGCCCGTCCGCTCCGACGGCGAGGCCCTCTACCAGCGCTGGG
>ONSU01000027.1 GCA_900320545.1 uncultured Bacteroidales bacterium
ATGTTTACTGTCTTGTCGTTGGTGTTGAATGTGAACGATCCGCAGATTCCCACTGTCGACCCCACTCCGCCACCGACATGGATCTCCTTGACCGTAAGCCCGTCAGGCACTTCGACCTTTACAAGACCCACACAGTTGTAAAGAACGGCCTGGCCTGAAGTGCCGCTTACCTTAGCCATGCTGACAAGAGCGGCGGGATCCGCACTGCCGGGAGTGGCCACCTGGATCTCAGGGATGGAGTAAGTAACGACGGAACCGTTTACAGAATAGTTCGCGTTGTAAGGGCTTACCAGGATGTAAGTCGCAGCGGAGGCGGCAGTTCCCGAGAAACTCGCCTGCGCGCCACCCGCCACCGTCTTAAAGCAATTCATGCTTGTGCCGTCCCACACGCCGATCTGGTCGCCCGCCTGGAATTCGACATCGCTCCCATTGAGGACCGCCTTTGAAGCGGAAGGCTCATTGGCCACACTGAAAGTAAGACTGACCCTGGGGGTCTCAAGGTTATTCTCCTTCGTGCAGGAGAACATCGTTGCAGCACAGGCAAGTGCAAATAGACTCTTACGTAAATTCCTCATTTTGATCCCTGAATCTCCGTGATTTAAAGACTACTGAGCGTGGAAATTGAACCGGGCCGCATTGAAAGTAGTTTCATTAGCCCTTACATCAGTATAGAAAGCCTGGGAAGCATAGAGCTGACACTTTTTGTCATTATCTCCCTGCGCGGCAATGGATGTCTGCCTTGCAGCATCCAAGAACATGTTGGTATGGGTGGCAGCCAGTGTAAAGTTGGGGCCAAGATTCAAATATTTGAGATATTGGTTATTATTGAACATTGACTGCATAGTTGTGGCCGCTGTAGTAGCAGTTTCGCCTAAATCAACATATTCCAGTACACTGGCTCCGGTATAGAACATATAGCTGAAGTTCGTAACTTTTGAGAAGTCGGCATTGCCGAAATCGACGGACTTAAGTTTGGTGCAGTTGCGGAACATATACTCGAAGCTTGCGCCGGCCAGGGTGTTCACGTCGTTGAAGGACACTTCCTCCAGGGCTGCGAAGTCGCGGAAAAGGTTGCCGCTGGTGCTATGGAGGGTGATGACAGGAGCCTCTGTATATATATAGGCGGTGTCTCCGTCAACCCAGGCACGGATCGGAACGCTGCTTAAGGGGCCGTTGTGGATGTTGGTGCCGTTGGTCTTGTAGGGCAGCGTGTGAGCCCTGAAAACAATCTTCTTGATTACGTTATCGGTAGTGGTAGCGGTGGTAGTGCTTCCATTCGCCAGCGTCTTGATAAGGGCGGTAAACTGATTGTTATCTGATTGATCATAATAACGCAGGACGGCGCTCCCAGTGACGGCATTGAAGTTGGCGGTATTGAGAGTGCCGACAGGGCGGATGTGGTTACGTGCCACTTCGACAGAATTTGTCGTTGTACGCTTGCAAAGCTGGTTGTCCGCATTCACATAGGCAAGGGTGAGACCGCCGTATGTCCAGGGACGGACGGCAATATAGTATGTGCCGGGAGCGATCACGCTCTGACCGGCCTGCGGAACAAGCGTGATGCTCGTGCGCATGCTGCCGGCATCGACATAGTTCACTGTCTGATCGTTGGTGTTGAAGGTAAAAGAACCGCAGATTCCCACTGTCGAGCCCACTCCGCCACCGACATGGATCTCCTTGACCGTAAGCCCGTCAGGCACTTCGACCTTTACAAGACCCACGCAGTTGTAAAGAACGGCCTGGCCTGAAGTGCCGCTTACCTTAGCCATGCTGACAAGAGCGGCGGGATCCGCACTGCCGGGAGTGGCGACCTGGATATCAGGGATTGAGTATGTTACGACGGAACCGTTTACAGAACAGTTTGCGCTGAAAGGGCTTACCAGGATGTAAGTGGCAGCGGAGGCCGCAGTACCCGAGAAACTCGCATGCGCGCCGCCCGCCGTTGTTTCAAAGCAGTTCATGCTGGTACCGTCCCACACGCCGATCCGGTCGCTAGCCTGGAATTCGACAGCACTCCCGTTGAGGACTGCCTTTGAAGCGGAAGGCTCATTGGCCACATTGAAAGTAAGATGGACCTTTTGGGTCTCGAGAAGATTCTCCTTCGTGCAAGAGAACATGGTTGCAGCAAATGCGGCTGCTACGATAATTCTTGAAATTTTCATAATTGCGTCCTCCTTCAAATTACCATTCCAACTCATCATCCTCTATGAAAGATTCAACAGATGCTGCGCTTACGCATATCTCGGAAAGTCCGGACAAGATGTCAATCGTTGTCGCCTCGGGAGTCTCATACTCCATTCTGATAATTTTGTTCATTTTATTGGTTATTTTCAGTCAATTTTTACTTACGCAACAAAATTACCACGGGGGTATTAACAAAGCAGTTAACAAAAGGATTAAAGGGGAAAAATTTGCATCAAAGCATTAAAGAATCCACTTCTCGCGTATCCCCTTCTTCTACTTCGTTCCGAAAATATGATTATCTTTGCCGGGAGATGACGACGAGCCTTCAACCGGGATTTTATGTGGCTGCGGATCCGGATCCGGAGATGCTGCTCGTCGAGCCCGTCGATCAGAATGATCTCGCATTTCTGCACAGGGAGTTGGATTTCCTCCACGAACATTTGGGAATTTCCTTCGCATTTGTAGGAGTTCTCATCGAAGACTGGTTCCGCGACCTGACACCCTGGCCGTCCGATCCGGTGATGGGAAAAGAATCTTTTGGCGACAGGGCCCCCGATACGTTAAACCGCATCACCGGGGAAATCCTCCCCTATATGGAAGGACACTTCCCCACCCTTACTGGAAAACCTCGCCTGATCGGCGGGTATTCCCTGGCCGGACTCTTTTCGCTCTGGGCGGGCTATGAGTCAGATCTTTTTGACGGCATCGCAGCCGCATCTCCTTCTGTATGGTATCCGGGATGGACCGATTACGCACGGAGCCGGCAAAGCCGGGCGAAGGCCGTCTATCTGAGCCTTGGAGACGAAGAGCCCAAGGCCAGGAACCGGATTGTCGCGACAGTCGGCGACGCCATCCTGGAGCAGGCGGGCCTTTTAGCCGCACAGGGCGTAGAGAGCACGATGGTCTGGAATGTCGGCAATCATTTCAATGAAGCCGACATCCGGACGGCCAAGGCGTTCAAATGGACGATGGAACGCTTCCTCGTGGTCTCATAGCGACGCCACGAGAATTTCCTTGATATCCTGTTCAGTCAGGGGAACATAGGCATTCTCCAGCCCTTCGTTAACGGCGATATGGTGTGCCATCTCATCGATCCGTTCGGGGCCGATGCCCACCTCCCTCAGGTGCATCGGGATGCCGATGCTCTCGAAAAAGGCGTAGGTCGCGTCGATGGCCTTTTCCGCGATTTCCCGTTCAGGCAGCGAGGCGTCGATGCCGAACACGTTGACGCCGTATTTGACGAAGCGAGGAAGGGTGCGGTCGCTGAGGATATGACGCATCCAGCGCGGTGTGATGATGGCCAGGCCCTCACCGTGGGTGATGTCGTAATAGGCGCTCAGGGCGTGTTCGATGCCGTGCATCGGCCAGCCGGACGCGCTGTTGCCGAGGGCATAGATACCGTTGCAGCCGAGGGTGCAGGCGAACATCATTTCAGCGCGGGCGCGATAGTCCTCCGGATTCTCCAGACAAGCCCTTGTATTGACCATCAGGCTCTTCAGGCCCGCCTCGCAGAAGCCGTCGTTCAGCAGGGTCGCGTCCTCGCAGAAATACTGCTCCAGGATGTGATTCATCGCGTCTGCACAGCCGGCCGCCGTCTGCTTCTTCGATACCGTGAAGGTGTAGCGGGGATCGAGGAACGAGCATACCGGGTAGAGTAGCGGGTCCATATAACCGATCTTGTCGTTGGTCTCCGTGCGCGAGATGACGCCGCCGCAGTCATATTCGCTGCCCGTGGCGGCCAGTGTAAGGATATCCACGATGGGCAGGGCCGCCTTCGCTTTCACCTTGTAGGAGATCAGGTCCCAGGGATCTCCGTCATAGCAGGCGCCCGCGGCGATGGCCTTGGAACAGTCGAGGACGCTGCCGCCGCCGACCGCCAGGATCACGTCGATGTTGTTTTCCTTGCAGAGCCGAACGCCGTCCAGCACGCTGGGATCATACTTGGGATTGGGCTGGATGCCGGGGAGTTCCGTGATTTCAAAACCCTTGAGGAGTTCCTTCACGCGGTCGTACAAGCCGATTTTCTTGATGCTGCCCCCGCCGTAGGTCAGGAGCACGCGTTTGCCGATTGCCGCCATCACCGAGGGCAGCTTCTCAATGGCATTCTCGCCGAAGATAAGGCGAGTCGGGGTCATGTAATCAAAGTTCTGCATATTTTTTATTTGTTAGATGTTTCGAAAAGCGTGGCGCACTGGCCGGAAGCGGAACAAATGCCATAAGAATCAGACAGAAAACGATTTTTCTCATTGCTTCTCAAATTTGACGGAAACGTCTCCGGTTCCCAGAGCGGCTGCAAGTCCGGTTACATTGGCGATCTTGCCGATGCGGGTATAACTGTACCCACCGGCCGCACCGTAGAACAGGACGACACAGTTGCCACTGTAAAGCATCAGATCGCCGGCGGCGACGGTGTCATAGAACAAATCCTTGCGGGGCAGCGAAACGCCATAGCAGTACTTTTCGTTACCATTGAGTTCGGACATTTCAAGCGTCAGGGGAAGTTTGCCCCAGAAGGATTTCCCCGTTTCGGAATCCTCAAGTTCGGCGGTAAAAGACTTTCCGCCGGCGGTAATTTTCACTTTCATGGCAGTTGTTTCGTTTTGGGTCGGGAACATTTTATCATACCAGGCGGCCGTGAGCTGTGCGGCGCTTCCCACCTGCGAAGAGCGGATCCAGAGGCTTTCCGGGAGGAATTTCCCCTGCGGAATCAGCCGTTTGGCATCTTTCTCCACGTCGGAAATACCGCTGCTGGCGCTGGTAACGATGAGGCCGATGGTCTTGCCCGCCATCGAAGCGCCGTATTTGAAGAGGAAACTCTGCATGGGTGCGGCCATCTGGCTCCACCAGAGCGGAGTCACGATGATGATGGTATCGTAATTATCGGGCTGAAAGCCTACCGCCTTGATCGCCGGATAAGAGGAGGCGGAACCGGGATTGTCACGAATGGCCTCAATCTGGGAACTTCCGATGGCATAATTATTTGCGGCATAGTCAAGACCTTCTTCCGCCGGCTCGACTTCCAGGACATCGGCCGAAATATGGGTGAGCAGCGCGCTGGCGATCTTTTCGGAATTGTGGGTAAAACTGTACCACACGACCAGCGTCTTGCCACCGGTTGTTCCGGGATTCTGCGGCGTTTCGTCGCCGGTCTCCGTCACGTCCGGTTTCCCGGCATCCGGAGTCCCCGCTTTCGGCTCTGCAGAGCAGGATGCGGTAAAGGGCGCCAGGGCCGCCCATCCCGTCAGAAAGAGTTGTAAAAGTTTCATATTCATCTTTTTCGCAAAGGTAAGTCATCCGGTCGGAATTCTTTAACCGATTTTTGTCTAATTTATACCAATACCGCAGAAATTTTGATTTTTTGGCAGAATTATATACCTTTATAGCCGTAATGAAGACGATACTTCATATCGCCGGCCCCAACGATTACGCCCGCTATCTGGACGCCCCCGTCCTGCATCCGCTCGTGAGCGTCATCCATTACGATGAGATCTCCCCCATCCGCTCCAGTCTGAACCGCTACGGCGTCTACGGACTCTTCATCCAGCGGAACTTCCCGAAGAACCTCACTTACGGGATGAAGATGTTCGATGCGGCCGACGGATCCATCATCGCTGTCGAGCCCGGCCAGATCGGCGGGAAAGAAGATGACGGAGAGCGCATCTTCATCAGCGGCTGGGCCCTGCTTTTCTCGCCGGAACTCCTGCACGGAACCGACTTGGAGGCGAGAATGAAGGATTACCCCTTCTTCTCTTATTTCGCAACCGAAACGCTGAAGATGGAGCCATCGGAGTGGAGCCGGATCACACAACTGCTCTCCCAGCTTCGTCACGAATTGCAGGAATGTCCCGACTCCCCCGCCCTTCGCACCGTCATTCTCGGGTACATCCGTCTTATCCTGGAATATTGCCACCGGATTTATCTGCGGCAACTGTCCGCGGAAGACAGGGCCTCTTCCGATCTCCTCAAGCGTTTCCATCACCTGCTTCGGGAATACTATCTGGAAGGACGCCAGCTGGATCTGGGAATCCCCTCCGTCCAATACTGCGCCGGTCGGCTGGCTTATTCTCCCCGCTATCTGGGCGACGTCATCCATAAGGCGACCGGCGGCACGGCCATCGGTTACATCCACTCTTTCGTGGTCGAGCAGGGAAAGACCCTCCTGATGAACGGGCACAACATCGGCGAAACCGCCCATCTGCTGGGCTTCGACCTCCCCCACCACTTCACCCGCCTCTTTAAAAAAACGACCGGAATCACCCCGTCTAAATTTCTTGGAAAATGACCTCGCACACTGCACACTGGAGCCCTCTGCCTGCTTTTCGCGGTTGCGGAGACTCCGCAGGAAAAGAAAAAGGTATTCCGCGGTTTCGACGGCGTCATTAAAAAATTCACATTTTTTCAAAATATCGCTTGTGATATAAAATATTTGTAGAATATTTGCATCGCGAACGATTTTTTCGCCGCACGGATGATGAAAAATTATTTATTGACCGCAGCGCTGGCACTGTTTTTTGTCCTGCCGGCCCTTGCACAAAACGACAAAACAATGGCAAAAATTTACGAATTCAAGACCACTGGCAACAAGGGCCAGGAAGTTGACCTCGCACAGTATGAGGGCAAAGTTCTGATGATTGTCAACACCGCCTCCAAATGCGGCTTCACCCCGCAGTACGACGGTCTCGAGGCCCTCTATCAGAAATACAAGGACCGGGGGTTCGTGATTCTCGGCTTCCCCTGCGACCAGTTCGCCGGCCAGGAGCCCGGCTCCAATGACGAGATCGCCGAATTCTGCCGTCTCAACCACGGCGTCACCTTCCCGCTGATGTCCAAGACCGACGTCAACGGCCCCGATGCGGAACCCGTTTTCGAGTACCTGAAGGCCCAGGCCCCCACGGAGGCGTACAACGGCCTGAAGGCCAAAGCCACGCGTACGCTCCTCAAGGGACTCAGCAAGAGCGTGGAGAAGGACAGCGACATCCTCTGGAATTTCACCAAATTCCTCGTCAACCGCGACGGCACCGTCATCAAGCGTTACGCCCCCGTCACCACCCCTGCCGAGATCGAAAAGGATATCGAGGGAATGCTATGATCGTCAGCCTCTGCCTGACCGCCCTTATGATGCTTGCAACGCCCGTGTATTCGGTGATAGTAGAGATGAACGTTCCCTACGCCACCGTTCCCGGTTATTGGACACACGCGCCGGTCGGCGATAAAAAGGCGACCTCCCGGCTGCTGCTGCATTCCGGCCGGATGAAGCCCGTCACGCTGGATATGGACATCTACCTTCCGGATGGTGACGCCCGGGCGAAAAGGCCTCTCCTGCTGATGATCCACGGAGGTTCGTTCTTTATCGGAAACAAGGAAGAGCCCGGTCAGGCCGGCTGGTGCCGCCATTTCGCGTCCCTCGGCTATGTGGCCGCCTCTATCAACTACCGGCTGGGATTCCATCCGGCTAAGAAAGAGGTCCGCGAGGCGGAACTTCGCGCGCTGGAGGATGCCGACACCGCCCTGGCATATCTTCTGAGCCGGGAAGACCTCCGCATAGACCCGCGTCGGGTATTCCTGGCCGGGACGAGTTCCGGCGCGATCACAGCCCTGAATCTGGCCTACCGTCTCTATGGAGAGCCGCAGGAGGAGGGATTGCATCCCCGCCTTGCAAAGGAGGATTTCCACATCGCCGCCGTCGCCAACCTCTGGGGATCCGTCCACGACCTCGCCGTTCTGGAACGGGCCCGCGTCCCGATTCTCTCCTTCCAGAGCGTCAACGACCCGATGGTCCCCTACGACGAGGGCTATCCGTTCCGCAAACTGGGAAAACTGTCCGGCCTCCTGTCCGATTATATGTACGGGACGCACGCCATCCACGAGAAAGCCCTCTCCCTCGGCATCCGCGCTGAGCATCACCCCTGTGCGGAAACGGGGCATCGTATCCACTTGGATGACAAGATGGAATACACGCCCCGCTTTGCGGAAATCCGGGATGCGATGGCGGCCTTCTTCGCCGCTTCGGAATAAATTACGCAGTCTGGCCTAAACGGGCCTCCACGACATTGATGATGTAGTCGCCGGTCTGCTCGCACTCGCCGATGAGGTCGGAGAAGACGGTGCCGCTGTTGTAGCCGTATACCTGGTTGTCGAGATTGGCGATGTTCTGCTTCTTGAGCGCGTTGCGGCATTGGTTGATGCGCTCTTCCATCTCTTTGGACTCTTCGATGTCGTAGTACTCCTTGCGGCCGCTCAGAAGGGTGTTCATCCGCGTCAGGGCCTCGTCCACATAGGAGAACATCTCCTGAACGCCGTTGTCTTGCTCCTGCGAGAATGTGATCTTCCCTTCCAGTTTGCGCTTGAGCGTCCGGGCCAGGCGGAGGCAGCTGTCGCCGATGGATTCCAGTTCGCCGATCTGTCGGAGCATCCCGCTGAGTTTGTGCTTGGTGTCATCCGACAGGTGCGCGGTCCCGACGTCGCTCAGGTAGCGGCCGATCTCGTTCTCCATCTTGTCGCTGCCGTCCTCCCCTTTCTGGATGCGCTCGAAGAGTTTGGCGAAGGCCTGCGAATCCGTGGTCCCATACAGCTCTTTTACCAGTCCGAAGAGGTGCTGGGTCCGGTCGCCGAACACGACGATCTCCTTCTGCGCCTGCAGGACGGAGATTTCCGGGGTCTTCATGATACCGGCACGAATGAACTGCAGGCGGAATTCGTCCTCGTCCTCCCCTTTCTTGGGACGGATGATCATACAGACGAGTTTTTCCATCTGCGGGATAAATCCGATCAGGATGGCCGTGTTGATGATGTTGAAGGCCGTATGGAAGGTGGCGAGGGCGAAGGTCAGGCGGGTCGTGTCGACGGATTCGGCCGTGGGATCGATGCCGACGATGCGGCAGACCATTCTCACGAACGGGAAGAAGACGATCAGCACCCAGATGACACCGAATACGTTGAACAGCAGGTGCGCCATGGCCGCCCTACGGGCCTGGGTATTGGCCGACATCGCGGCCAGGTTGGCCGTCAGGGTGGTGCCGATGTTCTCGCCCATCACGAGCGCGATGCCCTGGAAGATGGAGATGGCGCCGGTCGAGCAGAGGACCATCGTGATGGCCATCAGCGCGGCGGACGACTGCGCGATGCAGGTGAGGATCGTGCCGATCAGCAGGAACAGCAGGATGGTCCAGTAACTGCCGGAGTCGAAGGAGGAGAAGAATCCCACGACGGAAGGCCTGTTGGCGAGATCCATTTCGATGCCGGTCGCCCGGAGGATGCTGAGGGCGCACAGGAGGAAGGACAGACCGAAGAGGAAGTCGCCCAGGTAGCGGTACCGGCCGGTCTGGATGAGGATGATGCCGATGAGGTAGCCCGGCCACACGAGGTAGATGATGTCGAAGGAGAATCCCGCCGACATAATCCAGGCGCTCAGAGTGGTGCCGATGTTGGCGCCCATAATGACCGAGATGGCCTGCGCAAGCGTGAGGATGGCGGCGTTGACGAAGGACACCGTCATCACCGTCGTCGCGGCGGAGGACTGGACGGCCACGGTGACGAGCGCGCCGGTGGCGACGCCCGAGAAGCGGTTGGATGTCATTGCGCCGAGCAGGTGACGGAGCTGCGGACCCGCCATTTTCTGGAGGGCCTCGCTCATGACCTTCATGCCGTATATCAGGAGGGCGATGGCGCCCAGGAGTTTGAGTGCGATGAGGAACATAGTCGTTGGGGCTTAGGTTAGGATTGCCTCGGCGAGGGTTTCTAGGGCCGGGATATCAGCCGGTTTGAGGCGGCTCTTGATGGTGACGACGGGCTCGAGGATGTCCACGTCTTTCATTGCGGAGAACATCTCCTTCATCACGCGGCCGGCCGAAGGGGCCCAGGAGCCGTTCTCGACGAGGGCGACGCGGCGTTTCTGCCAGCCCTTCATCTGCAGGGTGTGGAGGAAATTGTAGGCCGGGGTGAAGAGGCCGGCGTCGTAAGAAGCGGCGCACAGAACCATCTTGCCGTACCGGAAGGCGTCTTCCACCGCTTCGGCCATGTCGTCCCGGGTGAGGTCGCTGACGGCCACCTTGGGACATCCTTTTTCCCGTAGGATACCGGCGAGTTTCTCCGCCGCTTCGGCCGTGCCGCCGTGGATGGATGCGTAAGCTACGAATACGCCTTCCGTCTCCACGCCATAGGCACTCCAGGTCTGGTAAAGGTCGAGATATTGGCCGAGATCCTGCCGGAGGACCGGGCCGTGGAGCGGCGCGATGACCTTGACGTCGAGGCCGGAGAGTTTCCTTAGGAGCATCTGCACCTGGACGCCGTATTTTCCGACAATGTTGAAATAATAGCGGCGTCCTTCGCAGGCCCAGTCGCCATCTTCATCGCCCCAGAATCCGCATTGGGAAAGGGCGCCGAATTTGCCGAAGGCGTCCGCGCTGAAGAGGATCCCCTCTTCCGGACAGAAACTGACCAGTACCTCCGGCCAGTGGACCATCGGTGCGGCGAAGAAGCGGAGCGATACGCCTCCGAGGTCGAGGACGTCGCCCTCCTTGACGATGACAAGGCGCTCTGCATCAGGTGTTTCCGGGAGGAATTGCCCGAGCATCTGCGCCGCCTTGGCGGAGAGGACGACCTTCAGGTCCGGCCATTCTTCCAGCATCCGGCCGACGAGGCCGCTGTGGTCGGGCTCCAGGTGATGAACGACAAGGTAGTCGGGTTTGCGGCCGGCGAGGGCCTCGTTGAGATTCTTTTCCCAGAGGTCCGCTTTCCGTGCGTCGACGGTGTCGAGAACGGCCAGTTTTTCCCCTTCGAGGATGTAGGAATTGTACGCCATCCCTTCGGGAATGATGTACTGGCTTTCAAAGAGGTCGAGGTCCAGGTCGTCTACGCCGATATATCGGGTGGATTGAGAGATATTCCGTGTCATATTTTGTGAAAAAATCATACAAATATAGTCATTTTTCCCCAAAATCACGTAATATCTTCTCTACCCGCCCGCATCCGCAGAAAGGACCTACATATTCGGATCCCATACGGGGCGGATGTTGCACTTGTTAAAGCGGGGGGCTTCGGTAATTTCCATGCCGTTGTTTTTCACCCTCACCCAATAGGCCATCGAGGCATTGCTTCCGGGCGTACCGGTCCAGTAAAAGCCGTTGTAATCTTCCTTTTTTCCAGCGTTGATCTGGATATAACCGTCCATCGATAATTCGATATACGCCCCTTCATAACCCGGTTTTCTGCCCCATCCGGATACACGGTTCCACTTGAAATCCTCATCGGCGCCGGAAAAATACCAGTCGACATCATAGTAAAGTTGATTCCATTCCTCGGACGTCGGCATCCGCCACTTCCCGCCGAGCCTTTCGTGGACGATATCAGTTTCTGCGTTGCCGGCGACAAAGTGGTCGCCCGGATTGTAGAATTCGTGCTGCGCAAGCTCATCCCAGCACCAGTTGTCGTAATAGTCCTTCTCCGGATCGAAATCCTCCGACGGGAAGGACTCCGGCATATTGAATCTCGCCCAGTAGACGTCGAAACCGAGATCGATGGCCGAAGCCGGGACATAGTGATAGGTCAGTTTGACCTTCGGGCTGACCGGAACGAGCAGGCTGTAGTCTGTCCTGTCCAGGGAATAAGGGCTGAATTTGGCGGACTTTTCCGTCACGTCGAAGATGAAGTAGGAGTTTCCGTAGGTGTCGAAAATCTCCCAGACACCTTTCTCGTCGGTACGCTTGCGGATGTCCTTCAGTGCAAAGCGGTGGGAATCGTCATACATCAGTTCCGGCAAAGCGAAGGAACTGTGGCTGACCACTTTCCAGATCATCTGTTTTTTGGAGATGTCCAGGATGGAGAAGGTGGTGGAGGCGTCCGGGGCCATTTCCTCCCACTGGCGGTAGAGAAAGTTCTTCGAGTTGGGATTGTCCTTCTGGCACGATGCGGCCGCGATCAGCAGAGCCGGAACGAATGCGAGGTAAAGGATTCTTTTCATAGTCGGGTGATTTTTTTCAAATATAATCATTT
Organism: uncultured Bacteroidales bacterium; assembly: GCA_900320545.1. Classification (GTDB taxonomy): domain Bacteria; phylum Bacteroidota; class Bacteroidia; order Bacteroidales; family UBA932; genus Cryptobacteroides. The sequence continues at coordinate 12,175 of ONSU01000027.1, forward strand.
TCTTCGAATTGTCATCCCCGAGGGTGTTTTGGCGGCGCGGCGACCTCGCGAAAAGGATTTTTTTTTATCTTTGTAAGACTGTGACAAAAACGTACCTGGCGATCGATCTGAAGTCGTTCTATGCATCCGTGGAATGCGTGGAACGGGGGCTGGATGCGCTCGGGACGCATCTGGTTGTGGCCGATCCGACCCGCACCGAGAAGACCATCTGCCTCGCGGTCTCCCCTTCCCTCAAGGCCTACGGCATTTCCGGGAGAGCCCGGCTCTTCGAGGTCGTTCAGGCCGTCCGGAAGATCAACGACGAGCGGCTCCGACGGGCGCCCGGGCGCCGGTTCCACGGCTCCTCGGCAGACGCCCCCGCACTCGCCGCCGATCCCGGCCTCCGGCTCGACTACATCGTCGCGCCTCCCCGGATGGCACACTATATGTCCACCAGCGCAAAAATTTACAGCATCTACCTGCGCTACATCGCCCCCGAGGATATCCACGTCTATTCCGTGGACGAAGTCTTCATCGACGCTACCGAATACCTCCCGATGTACGGCCTCTCCGCCCACGACCTGACGATGAAACTCGTCCGCGAGGTCCTCGCCGAGACCGGCATCACCGCTACGGCGGGCATCGGCACCAATCTCTACCTCGCCAAGATCGCGATGGACATCGAGGCCAAGCACTCCCCGCCCGACAAGGATGGTGTCCGGATCGCCGCCCTCGACGAGATGACCTATCGGCAGAAGTATTGGAACCACCTGCCGCTCACCGACTTCTGGCGCGTCGGCAAAGGTACGGTCGCCCGCCTTGCGAGCGCCGGACTCCTCACGATGGGCGACATTGCCCGCTGCTCCCTCGGGAAACCCTGGGAACGCCACAACCCCGAGGTGCTCTATCGGCTCTTCGGCGTCAACGCCGAGCTTGTCATCGACCACGCCTGGGGCTGGGAGCCCTGCACGATGGCCGACATCAAGGCCTATCGCCCGGAAGGGAGCAGTCTTTCCAGCGGTCAGGTCCTCAAGGAGCCCTATACCTTCGACAAGGCCCGTATCGTCATCCGGGAAATGGCCGACACCCTTGTGATGGATCTCCTCGAAAAGCACCTTGTCACTGACCAGATCGTCATTTCCGTCGGATACGACACGGCGCTTCCCAAAGGGTGGAACGGCGACCTGACGAAGGATTATTATGGCAGGCAGGCCCCGAAACCCGCCCACGGCAGCGCCAACCTCGGCGGCCACACATCCTCCCTCAAGATGATCGCGGACGCCGTCACGGGCCTGTTCGACCGCATCGTCAATCCCCGGCTTTACGTCCGGCGGATGTATGTGGTCGCGAACCATACCATCCCCGAAGACCGGGCCGGCGGCATCCAGCTCGACCTTTTCGAAGAGGCGCCCGATACGGCCAAGGAGAAAAGCGCGCAGGAAGCCATCCTCGCCATCCGCCGCAAATTCGGCAAGAACGCCATCCTCAAGGGCATCGACTTCGAGGAAGGGGCCACCACCATCGAACGCAACCAGCAGATAGGAGGACACAAAGCGTGAACCCGTACGAAGACATTATCCATCTCCCCCATCCCGAGCCGCCGCGGAACCATCCACGGATGAGCCGCCTCGACCGGGCCGCCCAGTTCGCGCCCTTCGCCGCACTCACGGGCTTCGGCGCGCAGATCACCGAGACCGCGCGGGGAGAAATGAACAAAGACGAATATAATTACGAAGACTATGATTAATATCTACACCCTCACATCCCCGCTCCACGACAGGGAGCGGATTGCCCGCATCTCGGACGAATTCCTCGACAGCGTGTTCCCGCAGGGCGGATACACCTTCCATGAAAACGACTTTTCCACCTATGGCTCCGGCGGCCCGGACCTCATTTTCGTCCGCACCGGCGGCGCCGAAGGGCAGTTCCTGCAGGTCGTTCCTGAACTCTTCAAGCGGGGCGCAAGGCACTTCCTGCTGCTCACATCCGGAGGCAATAACTCCCTCGCCGCCTCGATGGAAATTCTGTCTTTCCTCGGCAAAGTGGGCCTCAGCGGTGAAATCCTGCACGGCTCGCCGGCCTACATCCGCGGGCGGATCGACGCTCTTCAGCTCCTCGAAGATGCGCGTAAGCGGCTAAGCGGGCTTCGCCTCGGCGTCCTGGGTGCTCCGTCCGACTGGCTGATCGCCAGCGACGTCGACCCCGAGGCCGTCCGCGAAGGGCTCGGCATCGAGTTCGTGGAGGTCCCGATGCGGGAGGTCAAGGATGCGGTCGCGAAGGCGGCCCCCGCCACAGTGCCGCTTCCCGACGACGCCGTGGAAAATGCCCCCGAAGCGGTCCGTAAGGCGATCCCGGGTGCGGAGCAGATCTACGGCGGCCTCAAGACGATTGTTGAAGAAAGACGGCTGGACGGCTTCACGCTCCGGTGCTTCGACCTGCTCGGCGATGTAGGAAATACCGGCTGCCTCGCGCTGGCGAAATTCAACGCGGACGGCATTCCCGCCGGCTGCGAGGGCGATATCCCCGCCCTTCTCTCGATGACGGTGGCGAAGGTGGCGACGGGGCATACCGGCTTTATGGCGAATCCTTCCCGGATCGATCCCGAGACGGGAGAAATCGTCTTCGCCCACTGCACCATTCCGCTGGACATCGTCGACAAAGTGGACCTCGACACGCACTGCGAGTCGGGCATCGGCGTCGGCATCCGCGGACATTATCCCGAGCAGGACGTCACCGTACTTAAAATTTCGGGCGACCTCTCGCAGGCGTTCATCGCGGAGGGACGCCTCGTCCGCAATCTCTCCGAACCCGATCTCTGCCGCAGCCAGATCGTCCTTCAACTCGACGAGCCCGCGCTGGCACGGGACTACTTCCTCAAGAAGCCCGTCGGCAACCACCACATCATCGTTCCCGGCCGCTGGAAGGCCCTGCTGACGGAACTTCTCCCCCATCAGCACCATTGCTGCGGAGGCGGTCACGGTCACGGAGGCGGCGGCCATCACGGCGGCGGATGCTGCGGCGGTCATCATCACTGATGGCCGGAATCGATTTTTTGATTATTTTTGTAAATCCAAGACTTTAAGTTTCGCATTTGTGCGAAACAACCTTATTTAGAGCCTGAAAGGCGAAAAAAGTCCCTTTTCCCGAGGAAAAGGGATTTAGGAAAAAGGGTAACGTAAACAAAATAAGCGCGTGAGCAACTGCACGATATTGGCGAATTGATAATTTTGAATTGAAAAACAGCAAGTTGCGACTTGCCAAACTTGAGTAACCGACTTGAATGATATGGACGATTTGAATCTGACCCCCGCACCGGACTACAGCGATCCGGGATTCGATCCGGCACCGGGCACGACTCCGCTCTCGGCTCCCGCCACGGAACCCGCCGCTCCTATGACCACCGAACCCGCCGCGACTCCGGCTCCCGAACCGGTCGCCACGCCGGAACCTCCTGCCGCTCCCAGACGCCCCGCACTGGCGCATCTTCCGGGCGAAGAGCCGTCTCCGAGACCTGTGGCTCCCGCTGCCAATCCGGTACAGCAGACACCCGTTGCGAAGCCCGCGGAGCCGGCCCCTGTAGCAAAGCCTGCAGCTCCGGCCCCTCAGCCCCCGGTGACGGCCGCTATGCCACAGCCCGCGCCGACCCCGGCATCATCCTCCCGCAGCGATTTCTTCCTCCCGCCGCACAGGAGCATCATGCCCTGGGCCATTTTGACAACGCTTTTCTGCTGCCAGCTCGGAGGCCTCATCTCCATCATCCTGTCCGCCAAATCCAACAGTCTGTACAGCCAGGCCTTCTATATATCATCGGATCCGACGCAGCGAATGATGCTGTACGAGGAGTCGGAGATCAAGAATAAACAGGCCAGACTGTGGATTATCCTGAGCCTGGTCTTTGGAATTGCCGTGATGGCTGCCGTCATGATAGCGGCGGTTGCAAGCACGGAGTTATAGCCCCAGCCGGGTTTTCCGGATGTCCAGCCCGGGATCGATGTGGATGCGGCTGCAGGGACGGCTATACCGGAAGCAGTTGATTTCGTGCCCCATCCCCGTCTCGCTTTCCAGCCCGCAGATGACTCTCAAGGCCCGCTCCTCAAAAGGGAGCGGTTCCTTTTTTTCGGGCAGGATGATGACCTGGTTGCCCACGGCGGAATAATGCTCGACCATATGCGTGACGTCCTCGTTCAGGAGGCGGATGCAACCGTGGCTGCGGCGTCCGTGGGCGATGGAAGAGGGACTGTTGGTGCCGTGGATGCCCACCCCGGCGACGCCGGGCACTTTGAGCGCGTGGTAATACGGCCCGAACATCCGGAATTCCGAGGTGCGGAGATTGAGTTTCCTCAGGTCCGAGATGCGCCAGATCCTGAACGGCTTTCCGGGCCAGGATTCCGGCGTGCGGCAGTCGCCCTCGTGGACCTTCTGCCCGCGGATGGCCGACAGGCAGCAGGGATAGGCGGCCAGGAGGACCGTGTCCTGCCGGCGCTTCTCATAGACGCAGATATGCTCCTGATGGATTTTGGAGATGACGAAGAACACGCTGTCGCGGCAGAGAGGCCTCTCTTCGAAAACCCGCCGGACGGGCAGTCCGAGCGAGTCCCTGTCGAAGGTGAGGGCCACCTTTAAGGAATCCGCCCATCCCTCCGCGAAAAGGAGGGTGGGCAGAAACAGCAGCGTCATCAGGAGCGTTTTTCTCATCAATATTTGAAGCTGGAGCCGCCGACGAATTCGCGCAGGAGGGAGGTCGGCGGGATCTCCTTGTCGGAGACCGGGCAGAAGTACGAGAGGAATTTGCGGAGCCGGTCGGCCTCGCTGTATTCCGGACAGTTTTTCGGTACGGTGCCGAGAATCTGTTCCGCGTGGTTGCGCAGGACGGCGAATTCCACCAGGTAGGCGGAATTGAACAGCACGTCGGCCGTCTCCTGGTAAGGATAGATCCACTTCACCTCGCTGCGGCGGACGTTGGGCCACTGGCGGATGGTCTCGCGGGCCGTGAAAGCGCCTTTGTTGAAGTCGCGCACAATCCGCCGGAGCAGCCGGTTGTCGCTTGTGGGGATGCAGTTGTGGTCGTCCAGCGAGATGCTCGTGATGGTATTGATAAAGATCTTGTACTGGCACGAGGGGTCGACATGCGGCAGCAGCATCGTGTTGAGCGCGTGGATGCCCTCGATGAGGAGCACGGTGCCCGGAGCGTAGCGGATCTTCTTGCCGTTGAATTCCCGGAGGCCGGTCACGAAGTTGTACTCCGGCATCTCGACCTCTTCCCCGGCCAGGTACCGCATTACGTCCTGTTCCAGATAGGCGTGGTCGACGGTGTCGAAGCCGTCGAAGTCGAAACTGCCGTCCGGGAAGCGCGGCGTGTCCTCGCGGTTGACGAAGTAATCGTCCGTCGAGAAGAAGACGGGCCGCAGGCCGCAGGCCTTGAGCTGGACGCTGAGGCGGCGGCAGACCGTCGTCTTGCCGCTGGAGGAAGGGCCGGTGATGAGGACGATCCGGACCGGGTGCTCTCCGTAATAGCGCTTATAGATGTCTTCGGCGATCTGGACGATCTTTTTCTCCTGCAGGGCCTCGGACACCTGGATCAGGTCGCTGGCGAGGCCTTTCTGGCAGGCCAGGTTGACGTCGCCGACGTTGCCGAGTCCCATGATCTTATTCCAGTGCTCGTTCTCCATCATCACGTCGAAGGTCTTGGGCTGCTCGTAGAATGGGGCCAGGTCTTCGGGATGATGGCGGTCGGGCAGGCGCAGGAGCATTCCGTGACGGTATTTGGACAGGTCCCAGACCTTGAGATAGCCGGTGCTGGGCACGAGCGCGTCGTAGAAATAATCGGGCGTGCCGTCGAGGGTGTAATAATTGATGTAGACGCGGCCGCTGGTCTCGAGGAGTTTGACCTTGTCGGCATATCCCATCTTCTGGAATACCGCGATGGCGTCCTCGATGCGGGCCTCGTGCCGGTGGAAGTCGACGTCTTTCTCCACCAGTTCCTTCATCCGTTCGCGGATCCTGTCGACCTCCTCGTCCAGCAGCGGCGACCCGTCCGCCTTGCTCAATTCGCAGAAGAAGCCCTTGGAAACGGGGCGGCGGAGCCGGATCTTGCAGTCGGGGAACAGATCCCTCGCCGCCTTGCAAAGGAGGAAGCAGAGGGAACGGCTGTAGGTGGAGCGGCCCGTGTAGGTGCGGTAGTCGAGGAATTCGACGTCGCGGCTGTTGTATACGCGGAATTTGAGTCCCTCGGAGACGTTGTTGACCTTGGCGGAAAGGATGGGGTACGGTTTTTCGAACTCGAAACCCTGCAGTACTTCCAGCAAGGTGGTGCCCTCCCGGAAACTCCGGGAGGTGCCCGTGTTCTTGCAGAATACCTTGATCATGATGCGTGGAGGCGATTACAGGGTGACGGGCGTGACGGGCGTTTCAGCGGGCTGCGGCTCCGCGGGAGTCTCGATCTTCTCCTGGATCTTCTCTACCTTCTGGTCGATGGCTTCGACCTTCTGTCCGGCCTCCTCGGCCTTGCGCTCCATCTCCTGGATCTTCTCGACCTGCTCCTTCATCTGGGCCTCCGCCTTGACGGCCTTCTCGGCTTCCTTGAGGTCGCTCTTGGCCTCCTTTACCTTGGCCTCGGCCTCCTTCTGGGCGGCCTGGCTGGCCTTGATGCTGGCCTGATGGTTCTTGTTCTCGGCCTGGATGGACTTGATTTCACCCATCTTGGCCTTGATGTCGGCCTGGTGCCGCTTGATCAGATCCTTGTTGGCATTGACTTTCTGCTGGTCGGCCTTGATCTCGGCGTCGATGGCGCGGATTTCCGCCTCAATGGTGCGGACGGTCTCGAAGGAGACGTCGTTGCCGTTGTAGTTCTTGTTCTTCAGAAGGTCTTTCTGGGATTTGAGCTGGCTCTTCTTGAGCTTGAGAACCTCTTTGTTGGCCTTTACCTTCTCGAGGATCTGCTTGTTGGCGTCCTGAATGATGCCGATCTCGCGCTTGGAGGCCTCGATGTCCGTCTTGCAGGCGGAGATGGACTGCTTGTTGGCGTTGATGGCGTCTTTGCTGGCGTTCACCTGGGCCTTGGTCTCCTGGGCCTGGGCCTGGGCTTCCTTTTTGGCCTGGTTGACGGCCTCCTGGCTTCTCTGGGCGGCGAGTTCCGCCTCCGTAGGGACGTTGTTCTGGGCGAATGCGGCGGTGCTCGTCAGGAGTGCGGCCGCGAGAAGAAAGAATCTGACCTTATTCATAATTGTTAGAATTTAGTTCGTCATATCGAATTCACAAATTTACATTATTTTCACCAAATGACAAGGGCTGTTTTTGTTTTGGCACAATTTTTCGATATCTTTGCACCCGAAAAATTGTAACACAAATGAAACATTTGTTCCTTTCGACAGTGCTGTTTCTTCTCTGTGCCGGGTTCGTGTCGGCCCAGGAACAGATTGAAAATATGAAATTCGACCATTGGTACAAGAAGGGCGGGCAGTGGTTCGCCGCATCCGGTCCCACTGAACGGGTCTGGGGAACGGCCAACAAGGGCCTCAGCCTTCTGGGCATGAACGGGACCACTCCGGACGAGGAGTTCGTCGCGGTCCCGGGGCCTGGCAAGAAGGCGGCTAAGCTGACGAGCCGGAATGTGCTGTGGGCCTTTGCCGCCGGTGCGCTCTATACCGGCAGCTGGGGCAAGCTGATCGGCACCAAGGGTGCGGAGATTCACTGGGGAATCCCCTTCCATTCCCGCCCGGTCGCCCTCAAAGGTTATTACTGCTACAAGCCCGTCGTTATCAATTACGCCCGCAAACCGTTCCTGCACCGAAAGGGACAGATGGACAGGGGGAACATCCAGGTCTTCCTGGGCGACTGGGACACTCCGGTCCGCATCAACACGGTCACGGAGACCTTCCTCTCCGATGACGATCCCCACATCATCGGCCACGGCCGGGCCCGGTTCACCAAAGATACCGGCGGCTATGTCCGGCTCCATCTCGATATCAATTACCGAGACGAGCGCACGCCGAAGTACGTCATCATCGTCGCCACCCCGTCCGACTGCGGCAACTACTTCACCGGCGGCGACGGCTCCACCCTCTGGCTGGACGAACTGAAATTCGCCTACTAGAAAAAAATGGCCGGGACGACCCGGCCATTGCATTAAAGCGTCACCTCCTGCGAGAGGACGATGTCCTCCGAGGAGCGGCCAATCTCGATGCGGTATTTGCCCGAGTCGAAGGCCCAGTCGTGCAGGTCGACATCGTAGAAGGAGAAGGCCCTCAGGTCGAGGTGGACCTTGACGGAAGCGCTGCCGCCCTTCGGGATGAACACTTTCTGATATTCCTTGAGCTCGCGGGCGGGACGGAGAATCTTCGAATCCACGGGGGCGATGTAGACCTCCGCGACCTCTTTCGCATCCACCTTTCCGGTGTTGCGGACCGTGAAGGAGACGTCGAATCCGTCGCCGGAAGGCGTTACCGCCAGGTCGGCATAGTCAAAGGTGGTGTAGCTCAGGCCATAACCGAACGGATACAGCGGCTTGAGGCCGAAATGCTCCGCACCGCGGTAGCCGAGGAAAACGCCTTCTGAATATTCTGTATACTGATAGCGCTCGAAACGGCGGGCATGCCGGGTTCCCTCCTTGCCCTTGAAGGCGGTCATCGTGGGATGATAGGAGGCGAAGGCCGGGTTGTTCTCCAGCGTTCCCCAGCAGGTGAACGGAAGCTTGCCGGAAGGAACGACCTTGCCGGTGAGGATTTCCGTCACGGCGGTGCCCAGATCCTGGCCGTCGTACCAGGCCATCAGGATGGCGGAGGCGCGGTCCTGCCATTTCGACATATCCACTTCTCCCCCGCTCACGACGACGACGATGACGTTCTTGTTGTTGTCCAGGGCCATTTCGATCAGGGCGTCTTGATTGTCGGGAAGGAAGAATTCGCGGTCATGGCCCTCGCCTTCGGTCTTCTTGGTGTAGCCGACGGCGACCACCACGGCGGACGCCTTGCGGATCGCGCCGAGGTCATACGAGCCGAAACTGGGCTCCAGGCAGGTGACGTCGAATTTCTTGGGATCGAGTTTCGCCACGGCGTCCTTGATGGTGATGCTCCTCCCTTCGATGGGATGCACCTCGCCGCTGCCGCCGCCGCAAGGCATGATGTCCGTCATCGGGCCGAGCACGACCACGGGGTTCTTCTTGCCGCCCTTGAGCGGAAGCGCACCCTCGTTCTTCAGCAGGACGGGCGCCTCGACGGCGATGTCATAGCAGGCTTTGCGGGACTCCTCGCTGTCCTCGGGGATGGAGGTGTCCTTGACGCTCTTCTCCAGGAATCCGAAGGCGATGAGGGTCTGCACGATGTGCTGCACCTTTTCGTCCAGTTCGGCTTCGGAGATGACGCCGTTGGCCAGGAGGTTCTTGAGAATGTCTTCCTTATAGATAAGAGGACGCGGCATCTCGAGGTCGAGTCCGCCCTGGAAGCAGCCGAGGGTGGAATAGGTCGAGACCCAGTCAGACATCACGATGCCCTCGAAGCCCCATTTTTCACGGAGATTCTCCTTGATGAGCCAGGAATTCTCGGGAGCGTGCTGGCCGTTGACCATGTTATAACTGGTCATAATGGCGCCGACCTTGCCCTTCTCGACCGCTTTGCGGAAGGTCTCGAAGTAGATTTCGTTCATCGTACGCTCGTCGGCGACGGAGCTGATGCCATGACGGTCGAATTCGCTGTTGTTGAGCGCGAAGTGCTTGATGGTGGCGATGACGCCCTGCTCCTGCATGCCCAGGATATACTGCAGAGCCGTTTCAGAGGCCAGATAGGGATCCTCTCCGAAGTACTCGAAGTTGCGTCCGTTCAGGGCGCTGCGGTAGATGTTGACGCCGGGTCCGAGCATGATCGCCACGCCGCGGGCACGGGCGTCACGGCCGATTCCCTGTCCCATCAGGTGGGCCGCATCGCGGTTCCAGCTGGCTGCGGCCGCTACGCCGCAGGGATAGAGCGTGCTGTGGGTCCTGTTGCGGACACCCTGCGGACCGTCGGCCATCAGGAGCTGCGGCAGCCCGACGCCGGGCACCGCTTTGATGCTGAAGCCGTCCTCATCGCCGGAGATGTATCCGATTTTCTCCTCGAGCGTCATTTTGGAGACGATCTCGGCGGCCCGGGCCTTGACCTCGGGGGTGATTTCCTGGGCAAGGAGACTTGCCGTGCAGGCGCAGAGCGCCGCGGTTAAAAGGATGAGTCTTTTCATATGGATTAGAAATTAAAATAGTCTTTGTAGTCGACGGCGGGCCGTTCGCCATCCTCGGCGCCGGGTTCGGTGAATTCCGGATTCAATTCTTCGGTCTCCATCTCCGCGAGGGCGTTGCGGGCCGAGGCGGAACCGGCGTTGGCCGCGTTGGTGTACCACTGGCGGGCCTTGTAGCGGTCGATTTCGGTGCCGATGCCCTTCCTGTAGCATTCTCCCAGGTTGTACTGGGCGTTCATCTGGCCGAACATCGCGGCGATCTGATAGGCCTTGAAGGCGCTGAGCGAATCCACTTCGCAGCCTCGCCCGTTCTCGTAGCAGGTGCCGAGCCGGTTGATGGCGAGCAGGTTGCCCACCGAGGAGGCGCTCCGGTAAAGGGAAAGCGCCTCGTTCTGGTTCTGGGATACGCCCCAGCCGTTGCGGTAGCAGTCGGCGAGACGAAGGGCGGAAACCGCGTCGCCCGCATCAGCGGCCTTCTCAAGGAAAGGAAGGGCGCGCTCGTACTGCTTGGCGTCGAAATAGCGGTCGGCCGTAAGGACGGCGCCCGCCGCGCTGCCTTTCTCGGCGGCTTCCTCATAGCACTGTGCGGCCCGGTCGGCGTCTTTCTCCACACCGGTCCCCTCCGCATAGCAGCGGCCCATCAGATAGATCGCTTCGGCGTCTTCGCCCTCTACGGCCGAGTTCAGGAGCGGCATCGCCTTCTCCACTTCGCCCAGCGCGAGGTAGCGCTCCGCAAGGATGCGCAGCGTCACGGGGCTGTTTTTCTTCCGGAGAATCGTATAGGCCAGCCGGCCGATCTCCGGGTAGAGCGCCTTCTGTCCCTCGGGATCTTCCTCGTATGAGAGGATCCGCTCTTCCAGCTGCCCGTCCGGCGTACGGCGGAGCGTCCAGTTCTTGTATGCGTCCTTGGCGAGGATGATATAGCGCCGCGTGAGAGAAACAGCGAGGGAATCCCCTTCCGACAGGGTCAGCATCTCTTCGGTCAGGTTGCCGTCCTCGTCGTACTGATAGGTGTAGTCGCCCTTGCTGAAGTCGAAGTCTTCGAGTTTGGCGGTAAGGAGGTTGGAGGCGTCGTAACTGCAGGTCACTTTCCCCTCCGAATTGTCGATGCTGAAGCCGTCGAAGCGTCCTTTTTCGTCGTAGAGCCGGCTGAGCCCCTCTTCCTGGACCAGACGCCCGTCCTCGGAGAAGGTAGTCGTCTTGCCGCCGATGGTGAGCGAACTGACGGCGACGACGCCCGCGAGGAGGAGTCCCCCGATACAGTATAATGAAATCTTGAGTCCTTTGGTCATTTACTGATAAAAGAATGTTAAATCATACAAAGATAATCAATTTTACAAATACACGGCCCTGCACGGCCGATGTTTTCTCTTCAGGGGCTGTCGGAGCGGGGAACCGTCCCCTTCGTAATTGTTAGAAATCAAGAGTTTAGAATAATTTTTTTCGTGAAAAATGATTGCAGTTCAAATTTTGTTTTTTATATTTGTACGATTTGAATTTTTTAACTCTGTACGCTTATGTACAACAACGAAAACTACGAAAGGGGTTTTGCTCCCCGCGAGAATTCGGAGGACGTCTACTCCAAGCCCGTACGGGCCGGGAAGCGGACCTACTTCTTCGATGTGAAAGCCACCAAAGGCAACAACGACCACTACCTGACGATCACCGAAAGCAAGCGGCGCACCGAACGGGACGGTTCCTTTACCTTTGACAAGCATAAGATTTTCCTCTACAAGGAAGATTTCGACAAATTCGTCGAGGGCCTTCAGGACGCCATCGCCTATATCAAGGCGAATTTCCTGAGCGAAGAAGGCGGTCCTGCGGAGGGTGATGTTTCATTTGAAGAATTGTAGCGAAGAGGTGGACAGCATTTCCCAGGCTGCCTCCTTCGTACGTTCGGTACTGAAGGAGCGGCGTCCTATTGTCGGTATTGTGTTGGGGAGCGGACTCGGGAAACTTTCCGAAAGCATCGGGGATCGCGTCGAAATCCCGTACAAATACATTCCGGGCTTCCCTGTGTCTACCGCCATCGGCCACAAGGGGGCTTTTGTGGCCGGCACCCTTGGCGGCAAGTACGTCCTTGCGATGCAGGGCCGCATCCACAGTTATGAAGGATATCCGATGGAGATGGTCGTCCTGCCCGCAAGGGTGATGGCCGCTCTCGGGATCCGGTATTTCTTCGTGTCCAACGCGGCCGGCGGGGTCAATTACGACTTCCGCATCGGCGACCTGGTGATCCTCCGGGACCACATTTCAATGATTCCCAATCCCCTCATCGGCCCCAACAGGGACGAACTCGGCCCGCGCTTCCCGGACATGACGCGCCCGTACGATCCCGCCCTGATCGCCCTGGCGAAGAAAGTGGCGGAGGCGAAAGGCATCTCCCTCCGCGAGGGCGTCTACCTTGCGGATACGGGCCCTTGCTACGAGACGCCCGCCGAATACAGTTTCTACCGCACCGTCGGCGCCGACGCCGTCGGGATGAGCACGGTGCCGGAAGTGATCGCGATGCGGCACGCCGGCATCCCCGTCTTCGGCATGTCGGTCATCACCAACGAGGCGCACGACGACTATGCGGAAGATTTCGAGAACAACGGAGACGAGGTGATCGCCGCGGCCGACCTTGCCGCCGACCGGATGACCGCCCTCTTCGCCGGAATGATAGAAGCACTTTAAATAACACTATATAATGGACCTTTTGAACAACATATACGCGGCCGCCGACAGCCTCAAAGTCAGGCTTGCGGAGCGCAAACCCGTTGTCGGGATCATTCTCGGCAGCGGCCTCGGCAAACTTGCCGCCCGGATCGAAAACCCGCTCGTCATTCCCTACCGGGAGATTCCCGGTTTCCCCGTCTCCACCGCCATCGGACACGCCGGCAATTTCATCGCCGGCACCCTCGGCGGCAAGGAGGTGCTCGCGATGCAGGGACGCTTCCATTATTATGAAGGATACGAGATGTGGCAGGTCACCCTTCCCGTCCGGGTGATGAAGGTGCTGGGCATCCGGTATCTTTTCGTCTCCAATGCGGCCGGCGGCACCAATCCCGGCTTCACGGTCGGCGACCTGATGATCATCCGCGACCACATCAACCTCCAGCCCAACCCGCTGATCGGCCCCAATCTCGACGATTTCGGCCCCCGGTTCCCGGATATGACGCGTCCCTACGATCCCGCGCTGATCGCGCTGGCGGAGAAGATCGCCGCGGAGAACGGCATCACGCTTCAGAAAGGCGTTTATCTCTCCTGCACGGGTCCGACCTACGAGACCCCGGCCGAATACCGCTTCTACCGGAAGGTCGGCGCGGACGCCGTCGGGATGAGCACCACCCCCGAGGTAATCGTTGCGAGGCACAGCGACATTCCCGTCTTCGGCATGTCGGTCATCACGGACGTCGCGCACGATACGGACGATGAGAATTATGTGACGGACGGGGAAGCCATCGTACGTGCCGCCAACGCCGCGGCCGACAGGATGTCGCTTATCTTCGGCCAGCTTATAGAGAGGTTGTAAAGTGGAGAATTTCGGTTATATCAGGGTGGCGGCCGCATCCCCCGTGGTGCGGGTCGCCGACGTAAAGTCCAATGTCGCCGAGATTTGCCGGATGATCGGCGAGGCCGTGGAGCGGGAAATATCGATCCTGGCCTTTCCGGAACTGTCCGTAACGGGCTACACCTGCGGCGACCTGTTCGCCAACAGCCGCCTCATCGAGGCCGCGCAGGAGGGCATCGAGACCATCCGCGCCTATACGGAAGGGCTCCGGATCGCCGTCGTCGTCGGCGCGCCGATCCGCAAGGGCAACAAGCTCTACAACTGCGCCGTCGTCATCTCCGACGGCAAGGTGGCGGGCTATTTCCCGAAGATCTACCTTCCCGACTACAACGAATTCTACGAGTCCCGCTGGTTCACCTCCGGGGCCGACTTCCTCGATGCGGGCGAAAAGACGCCCATCTTCACCATCGGCGGAGTTCCCTTCTCCGTGGAGATCTGCGAGGATCTCTGGGCGCCGGTTCCGCCGTCCTCCTTCCACGCGCTCGAGGGCGCCGAGATCATCATCAACATCTCCGGCAGCAATGAAACCTGCGGCAAGCAGAAGGAGCGTCGCCGCATCGTCATCAGCCAGAGCGCCCGGACCTTCTCCGGCTACGTATACGCTTCCAGCGGCTATGGCGAGTCCACGCAGGACGTGGTATTCGCCGGATCCTCGATGATCTGCGAGAACGGCCGGATGCTCGCCGAGAACAAGCGCTTCTCCACCGGATCGACGATGATCGTCTCGGACATCGACATCGAGTCGCTCCGCGCCCTTCGCCAGAAGCAGAGTTCCTTCGCCATCGTATCCCCGGACGGCAACAGGGGTACCGCCTACAGCCGCAATTTCGACATCATCGACCTCGGGGCGGCGCCCGCCACCGATTTCGGCGCGCGTCTCCTCCGGGACATCGACCCTCATCCGTTCCTCGTCAAGGGACGGGAGGACGAAGTGGACTCCCTCTGCCGGGAAATCCTCGACATCCAGACCCTCGGCCTCGCCACCCGCCTCGACCACATCAAGGCCAAAAAGGCCGTCCTGGGTATCTCTGGCGGGCTCGACAGCACCTTGGCCCTCCTGGTCACGGTCCTGGCTTTCGACAAGCTGGGACTCCCCCGCTCCGGGATCCTCGGCATCACGATGCCCGGGCTCGGGACCACCGCCCGCACGAAAGACAACGCGGTCGACCTGATGGCCCGGCTGGGCGTCACCTCCCGCGAGATTTCCATCGCGGAAGCCGTCGAGCGGCATTTCCGTGACATCGGGCACGACGGCGTCACCAAGGACATTACTTATGAGAACGCCCAGGCGCGTGAGCGCACGCAGATCCTGATGGACGTCGCCAACGCCGAAGGCGGCCTCGTCGTCGGCACCGGCGACCTCAGCGAACTCGCCCTCGGCTGGTGCACCTATAACGGCGACCATATGTCAATGTACGGGGTCAACGCCTCCGTTCCAAAGACCCTGGTCCGCCAGCTGTGCACCTGGGCTGCGGACAAGATGTTCCCGGAGGCCGGCGACACGCTGAAGGACATCGTCGCCACCCCGATCAGCCCCGAACTCAAGAAAGAGCAGTCCGGGCGGATCACCCAGCTGACCGAGGATGTCATCGGGCCGTACGAACTCAACGACTTCTTCCTCTATCACTTCCTGCGGTTCGGCGCCTCCCCCGCGAGACTGCGCTTCCTGGCAGGCAAGGCATTCGACGGCGTGTACGACGACGCCACCATCCACAAGTGGCTCCGGAATTTCCTCCGCCGTTTCTTCGCCCAGCAGTTCAAGCGCTCCTGCCTGCCGGACGGGCCCAAGGTCGGACCGGTCTCGCTCTCGCCCCGCGGCGACTGGCGGATGCCCTCCGATGTGAAAGGAGACAGTTTTTTTGAAAAAATTTGAATTATTCGATACAGATTGTTAAATTTGCAGAGTTAAGGATTTTTTTGCGAAATGCTGGAAAACGTCAGAAAGAGCATTCAGAATCTCATCGCCCTCTACGAGGCGGAAAAAGCCGAAGCCGCAAGGCTCAGGGCCGCCCTCGCCGAGAGCAACGGAGCAAAGGAATCCTACAGGAAACGTATAACCGAATTAGAAGAGCAGATAGATAACCTCAAGCTTACCGCCGCGTTTACAA
>ONSU01000034.1 GCA_900320545.1 uncultured Bacteroidales bacterium
AGGAACTCTTTGATGTCCCGGGGCTTGAGATTGTGCTCGATACGGCCGCCTTCCGTCGATGCGGGCGGGGCGTCCAGTTCCTGCAGATATTCGTTGGCAAGATGCACGCAGTCGCTGCAGATGTATCCCTCCTGTCCCTTGAGCATAAAGGGAACTTCGTACTCCGCGCGCCCGCAGAACATACAATGGGGCGTATCCTTCTTCTTTCCTGCCATTATTTCTTTCTCTTGACGAGGATTTCGTCCACCATACCGTAATCAAGCGCTTCCTGTGCGGTCATCCAGTAGTCGCGCTCTCCGTCGGCGGCCACCTTTTCGACGCTCTGGCCGGAATGGGAGGCGATGATGCTGAAGAGTTCCGTACGGGTCTTCTCGATCTCCTTGGCCGCGATGAGGATGTCGGTCGCCTGCCCCTGCGCACCGCCGAGGGGCTGATGGATCAGCACCCGCGAGTGCGGAAGGGCGGAGCGCTTGCCGGGAGCGCCGGCGCAGAGCAGCACGGAGCCCATCGAAGCGGCCATGCCGGTGCAGATCGTCGCCACGTCCGGGTCGACAAGCTGCATCGTGTCGTAGATTCCGAGGCCGGAACTCACCTGACCGCCGGGGGTATTGAGATACAGCGAGATATCCGCATTGCTGTCGGTCGAGGCGAGGAACAGCAGCTGGGCCTGGACGATGTTGGCGACGTCGTCGTCGATCGGCACGCCGAGGAAGATGATGCGGTCCATCATCAGGCGGCTGAAGACATCCATCGAGGCGACGTTGAGTTTGCGCTCCTCGATGATGGTCGGGTTGATGTAGGCGTCGTACGCAGCGCTGTAACGGTGAAAGGTCATCGGGGAAATCCCCTGCCCTTTCGATGCAAATTTCTCGAATTCGGACATATTACTTCAGTTCACGGAATTTTTCTTCGGAGATCTTCTTGTTCTGGAGCGTTACGTTCTCGCGGACGGCCTGGAAGGCCTTGTTGTCCTCGACCTGCTCCTCGAGGCGGCGGCGCTGGTTCTCGTCGGAGAGCATGCGCTTCGCGGCGTCATTGAGGATTTCGGCGGGGACATTGCCCATACCGTACATCGCATACTGATAGGCGGCATAGTTGACGGCCGCTTCCTCGACATCCTTCTCTTCCACCTTGAGGTCGAACAGGCGGAGGATATGGCCGCGGGTCAGCTGCCAGCGGAAATCCGCGAGGAAGGACTCGAATTCGGCGTCGACCTGCTCGGCGGTGTACTTGCCTTCGTTGACGTAGATGAGCCAGCGACGGAGGAAGGCCTCGGGAAGCTGAATGTCAGCCTTTTTCAGGAAGTAGTCGCGTGCGTCCTTGGAGAAACGGTAGTTGGCCTGCTGGAGATAGTCGGCGCCCAGGCGCTCGGCGATCTTCGCGTCGAACTCTTCGGCGCTCTTCACGGCACCTTCACCGAAGATCTTGTCCCATCCCTCCTGCGTATCCTCGGCGGGAACGTAGGTCTTGACATTGATGACGGTGACCTTGAAGGACGGATCGAGTCCGGCGAGTTTGTCCTTGGAGACCTTGAGCATCGCGGCCCGGTCGGTCTCGTTCTCGAACGCGGCGTTGACGTCCACGGTGAACTCGTCACCGGCCTTGCGGGCAAGGAACTGGCTGCGGGAACCCTCCGCAACGCTGCGGAGCGAAATATACGCGCCGTCCACCTTGTGGGTGCCGTTGTCGAGATCGGCGACGATATAATCCTCTTCGCCGGCGGCCTCGGCCTCCTGCATCGAGCCGTACTGGTTCAGCAGGTTCTTCTTCATCGCGGCCTTGGCCTCCTTGGTCACATTGATCTGGTAAAAAGGAATCTTGTCCTCCTTGTCGACGGTGAAAGTCACCTCCGGCGTCTGGGCGATGTCGAAATGGAATTCGAAATCCTTGCCGGAAGTCCAGTCCAGCTGGGGCTGGTTCTCGCTGGGGAGCGGCTCTCCGACGATGCGGATCTTGTTCTCTTTGATAAAGCCGTCGATCGCCTCGGCGACGACAGCGTTGACGCTTTCGTAAAGCACCTGTCCGCCGTAAAGACGCTGAATCAGGGATGCGGGCGCCATGCCCTTGCGGAATCCCTTCAGTTCGGCCTTGCGGCGGATTTCCGAGATTTTCTTTTTCTCGGCCTCTGCATAATCGGCCGCTTCAATCTTCAGCACAACCTCGAAATTGAGGTCATCAATCTGGTTTTTGGTAATGTTCATAATGATTTATTGTTGATTATTTGTTTCTTCCTTGGGATATTCGATCCGCTCGTGGTAAACGCCGGCCAGGTGGGCCTTGAGCGTCTCCTTGACCGTTCTGAGGTCGCGGATGGAAATGTCGGCGTCGCTCAGCTGCCCCTCCCGGATCTTGCCTTCGACAATGCCTTCCACAAACTGGGAGACGGTTTCGGGAGAATGGTCGCGGAGCGTACGCGAAGCGGCTTCGACGCTGTCGCAGATCATCAGCAGGACCTGTTCGACAGTGGAAGGTTTCCTGCCGGGATAGAAGAAATCCGCGGCGTCTGCGGGATCTCCGCCCGCTTCGATATACTGATTGTAGAAATAACGGGTACACGAGGTACCGTGATGGGTCTGGATAAAGTCCGCGACGACGGTGGGAAGGCCCCAGGCCTTCGCGAGTTCCATACCGTCCGTCACATGGCGGACAATCGCACGGCCGCTCTCCTTCGGGGAAAGATGGTCGTGGTAGTGGTATTCGGCGGACGGCGGCTCGTTCTCGATGAAGCAGAGCGGATTGCGCATCTTGCCGATATCGTGGTAGAGGGCGCCGGCACGCACCAGGAGCACGTCGGCCCTGATGCTGCGGGCGGCATCCTCCGCCATCGAAGCGACCTGCAGACTATGCTGGAAGGTGCCGGGGGCCTTCTGCTGCAGTTCGCGGATATGCTTGTTGTTGGTGTCGCCGAGTTCGCGGAGGCGGTTGCCGGAGACAAGGTTGAAAATGCGCTCGAAGAGGAAGATGACGGGATAGACCGCCACCTGCAGGAGCGAGCCGACCAGCAGGTAGATGACCGTCCGGCCGATGTTTCCGGCCGTCGCCGTATCGATCAGGCGGAAGCCGAAATACACGAAGAGCATCGCGACGAAGACAATGAGCGCGGCGATGAACTGATGCCAGCCCTTGCTGAAGTAGTTGAAGGCGTACAGGGCGACGGCGCCGCCGAAGAGGAACATCACGAAGAGTTCCACGCCGTTAGCGGAGAAAACAAGCAGCGGCAGCAGGCATACCGTATACACCGGGAACACCACCTGCTTCTTGAAGAAGGCGCGCAGGTAGAGCGCCGACACGGGGAACGGCACGAGATACATCAGCGACGGGTAGAGCCGTTCCAGGAGGAAGGCGGTCAGCGACGCGATGAGGAAGACGGTGATGAGGTAGTAGTAGCGGTTCCTGTCCTCGAAGACGGACGCGTTGGTGTAATAGACCGTCAGGTAGAGGATGACGACGAGGATGAGCGCGATGAGGATGTTGCCGAGCCAGAGGAGGATCCGCGGGCCGTTGTAGCCGAAGAGGGCGTTGAACTCCGCCTTGTACGAATCCAGCATCCGGACGATCTCGTCGGTGACGATCTCCCCTTTGGAGACGATCTTCTGCTCGGCCCGGACATAGCCCTCGGTCGGGGAAACGACATCCGTCGTCTCGGAATGGATCAGTTCCGTAAGGGCGCGGTCGTAGACGAGATTCGGGATCAGGAGATTGTAAATACCCGATTTGGTGAGAATGGAATCCAGCGGGAAGTCGGCGAATCGGAGCGTCGCATCCGAAAGGAGCCGGGACCGCGCCTCGGAAACTTTGTACAGTTCCGAGACCGGATAATTGTTGGCTGTCTTCCCTTTCTGGACCATCACGACGCTCTCGGAGACCTGGCCGTATACGCCGGAAACCTTCACCCGGGCATCGGAGAGGACGCCTTTCCCGTAAATGTCCCGCAGGGAATTCAGCAGGGTCGGCTTCAGGCGGGCATATTTCCCGAAATCCACCGCATCCACCGCCTTGATGGCCGAAGTATAGGCGTCTTCCGTCCATCTGTAGCACGGGATGACTTCCCCGCCGATGCGGGCTTTTTCCTCCGCGATCTGCGCTTCCGACTTGAGTAGCGGAAAGTCGAAGGGGGCGATCAGGGTCTCGTAAGGCCAGGGTGTCCCCTTCTTGTAGTCATAGTTGAACTTGGCGGACCTCGGCATCAGGAGCACGAGGACCGCAACGGCAAACAGAAGCGGAAGGAATTTTTTCATCATCTATCTATTTGAACGGGCTGTCGGCCTCGCGGGCGATAAAACGATACGTGAGCCAGTCCACGAACCAGGGGAATACTTTCCGTACCGCCACCGTGATCCTCCCCAGCGGGGACAGGATCATTTCGCTACGGCGCAGACGGAGGCCGCGGGCCAGATTCTTGGCGCAGCGCTCCGCACTCATCAGTTTCTCCTCGTTGAGGGGCGTCTTGCCCTGGGCGGATCCGTCCGCCGTGAGGGCGGCGTTCCGCACATTCGACTCGGTATAGCCGGGCGCGAAGACGAGCACGCCGAGACCGTCCTTGAGGTGTTCGATCCGGATCGTATCCAGGAAGCCGCGGATGGCGAACTTCGAGGCGGAATACCCCGTCCGGGCGGGCAGGGCGCTGTAACCGGCAATCGAGATCACCCCGACCACCTGCCCCTTGCTCTCCAGCAGATAAGGAAGCGCGTATTTCGTGCAGTAGACCGTGCCCCAGAAGTTGACGTCCATCAGGCGCCGGATGACCTTGAGGTCCAGATCCTTGAACATCGCCCGCATCGACAGGCCGGCGTTGTTGACGAGGATATCGATCCGTCCGAAACGCGCGACCGTCTCCTCGACGAGCCTGCGGCAATCCTCCTCGAGGGAGACATCCGTCCTGACACAGAGGACATTGTCGTTTCCGGCCGCCTCCGCCTCCATTTTCTCCAGACTGCGGGCAGCCATCACGACCCTGGCGCCGTAGGATATGAACAATCGGGCGGAAGCGAGTCCGATTCCGGAACTCGCCCCCGTCACGATGATTACCTTGTCTTTGAAGTAAGCGGCGTTATTCATAAAAAAGATTTATTCGACCTTCATCGCGGCGATGTCGTCGCCGTCGTACAGACCGGCGTCGAGTTTGGCCTTGATCTCCTTGAAAGCGTTGAGCGTGTACTCGACGTCCTCCATCGTATGGGAGGCGGTGGAGACGATGCGGAAGATGATCATTCCCTTCGGGATCACCGGATAGATGACCATCGAGCAGAAGATCTTGTAATTCTCCCGGAGATCCTTGGCGATCTTGGTCGCCTGGGCGATGCCGCCACCGTCGATGTGGATCGGGGTGACGCAGGCCTCTGCCTCGCCGATGTCGAATCCTTGCTCGCGGAAGCCTTTCTGCAGGGCGTGGGTGATCTCCATGCACTTTTTGCGGCGCTCGTCGCCCTCGGGGGACATGATGATTTCAAGACGCTTGATGTTGGAGATGACGAACGGGAGCGGCTGGCTCTTGGCGTACATCTGGGAACGCATGTTGAGGCGCAGATAGTTGATGATCTTGCGCGGGCCGGCGACGAAGCCGCCGATCGAGGCCATGCTCTTGGCGAAGGCGCCGATGTAGATGTCCACGCCGTCCATCACGCCGAAATGCTCGGAAGTACCGCGGCCGTGCGCCCCCATCAGGCCGAAGCCGTGGGCGTCGTCGATGAGGATGCGGAAGGAGTATTTCTTCTTGAGGGCCACGATCTCGTCGAGCTTGCCGAGGGCGCCGGTCATGCCGTAGACGCCTTCCGTGATGAGCAGGACGCCGCCGCCGTTCTCGTCGGCCTCCTTGCAGGCGCGGGCGAGGACACGGTCGCAGTCGGCCATGTCGTTGTGGCGGTATTTGTACTTGCTGCCGATGTGGAGGCGGATGCCGTCCAGCAGGCAGGCGTGGGCCTCGTTGTCATAGACGATGACGTCGTGACGCGCGACGAGGCAGTCGATCGTGGAGACGATGCCCTGATAGCCGAAATTGAAGAGGAAGGCGTCTTCCTTCTGCTCGAAGTCGGCGAACATCTTCTCGAGTTTTTCGTGGTATTTGGTGTGACCGGAGAGCATCCGGCTGCCCATCGGGTACGAGAGGCCCCAGTCGGCGGTGGCCTGCGTCTCCACCTTGCGGATCTCGGGATGGTTCGCCAGCCCGAGGTAGTTGTTGAGGCTCCAGTTCAGCACCGGCATGCCGTTGAAAAACATATGGGGGCCGAGTTCTCCCTCCAGACGGGGGTACATATAATAGCCGAAGCCCTGCTCGAAATACTGGCCGATCGGGCCGCCCGTGTCACGGGATATTCTGTCAAAAATGTCTAACATATCTTTTGGTTTTATGCGTCAATGTTTGCGTAATGCGCGTTCTCTTCGATGAACTGGCGGCGCGGCGGAACGTCGTCGCCCATCAGCATCGAGAAGGTACGCTCGGCCTCGGCCGCGTTTTCGATGGTGATCTGGCGGAGGAGACGGCGCGCGGGATTCATCGTGGTCTCCCAGAGCTGCATGTCGCTCATCTCGCCGAGACCTTTGTACCGCTGCACCGTGAGGCCTTTCTCCGAGCCCTTTCCGAGGCGCTGGATCGCTTCGTCCCGCTGGCCTTCCGTCCAGCAGTAGACCTCCTCGGCGCCCTTCTTCACAAGGAAGAGCGGCGGCGTGGCCAGGTAGACATAGCCGTTCTTGATGAGGTCGAACATATAGCGGAAGAAGAAGGTCAGGATAAGGCAGGCGATGTGGCTGC
Organism: uncultured Bacteroidales bacterium; assembly: GCA_900320545.1. Classification (GTDB taxonomy): domain Bacteria; phylum Bacteroidota; class Bacteroidia; order Bacteroidales; family UBA932; genus Cryptobacteroides. The sequence goes on from ONSU01000034.1 coordinate 6,749, forward strand.
CGTCGACATCGGCATCGGTCATGATGATGACCTTGTGGTAGCGGAGTTTCGAAAGGTCCATCCGCTTCTCGCCCGTATCGTCCTCCTGCGCCACGGTGACGCCGAGGGCGGTGTAGATGTTGCGGATTTCCTCGCTCTCGAAGGCGCGGGCCTCGATGGCTTTCTCCACGTTGAGGATCTTGCCGCGCAGCGGGAGGATCGCCTGGATGCGGCGGTCGCGGCCCTGCTTGGCGGTACCGCCTGCGGAGTCTCCCTCCACGAGGAAGAGCTCGCACTTCTCGGGATCGCGTTCGGAGCAGTCGGCGAGCTTGCCGGGCATTCCGACGCCGGACATCACGGTCTTGCGCTGGACCATCTCGCGGGCCTTGCGTGCGGCGGCGCGGGCCGTCGCGGCGAGGACGATCTTCTCGATGATGAGCTTGGCCTCCTTGGGGTTCTCCTCGAGGTACACGTCCAGGGCGGCGCCGGTCGCCTGGGATACGGCGGCGGTCACCTCGGGGTTGCCGAGCTTGGTCTTGGTCTGACCCTCGAACTGCGGCTCGGCCACCTTGACGGAAATCACGGCGGTGAGGCCCTCGCGGAAGTCTTCCGGCGAGAGTTCGGCCTTGAGCTTGGAGAGGAGGTTGTTCTTCTCGGCGTAGTTCTTCAGGGTACGGGAAAGTCCCATCTTGAAGCCCTGGAGGTGGGTGCCGCCTTCTATCGTGTGGATGTTGTTGACGTAAGAGTAGATCTTCTCGCTGTAGCCGGTGTTGTACTGGAGAGCGATGTCGATGGGGATGATCTTGTCGGAATTGACGCAGATCGGCTCCGCCGTCAGGTGCGCGACACCCGCGTCCAGATACTCGATGAACTGGCTGAGGCCCGCCTCCGAGAAGAATTCGTCGTGGCGGAAAACGAGTTTGCCGGTGGCCTTGCGGTCGCCGCTGGCCTCGTCGGTCACCATCTCGTCGACCAGTTCGCGCTGGTCGGTGAGGGAGATGCGGATGCCCTTGTTGAGATAGGCCAGTTCACGGAGACGGCCGGCAAGCGTATCGTACTTGTAGACGATCGTCTGGGTGAAGATGGTCGCATCCGGATGGAAGGTGATGATGGTTCCGGTATCGTCGGTCTCGCCTGTGACGCGGACGTCTCCGAGCGGCTTGCCGCGGGAGTAATCCTGCTCGAAGACCTTGCCTTCGCGGTGGACTTCCGCGTGCAGGTGATCGGACAGCGCGTTGACGCAACTCACGCCGACGCCGTGCAGACCGCCGGACACCTTATAACTCGACTTGTCGAACTTGCCGCCGGCGTGGAGGACCGTCAGAACAACCTCCAGGGCGCTGCGGTGCTCTTTCTCGTGCATTCCCGTCGGGATGCCGCGGCCGTTGTCGCGGACGCGGATGGAATTGTCTTCCAGGATGGTCACCTGCACGTCGTTGCAGAATCCGGCCATCGCCTCGTCGATACAGTTGTCGACGACTTCGTAGACCAGATGATGCAGACCCCGCTCGCCGACGTCGCCGATGTACATCGACGGACGCTTGCGGACGGCCTCAAGCCCTTCGAGGACCTGGATACTATTGGCGGAATACTGTTCTTCCGCCTGTTTCATCTCTTCATTTTCAAGCATATCGTAACGTAAAATTTAATTTTCCTATAAAACGTGCAAATTTACGAAAAAAATGTCAGAAAGTCAAGACCACGCCGGCCGTGAAATAAATCCCGCTCGCGGTGTACAGCGGGAGCGCCTGATTGGTCGAATGCAGGAGGTTGCCGCCCTTGAGCCAGACGCCGACGAGCCGGTTGATCTGATACTCCCCGAACACGCCCAGATCGGCATATCCCGGGATCTTGTACCAGTGATCCGCCGCGAACGGCGACCGGCGGCTCGTGGAAAAGTCGACGGAAAGCCCTACGGTGAGGGCCTTGTTCCAGATATAGCCGCCCTTGACCGATCCGGAAAGGAGTGCCGGCAGGAAGAACGGGGCTGTGCCGGTGCCGTGGGATTTCAGCGGGAAGGCGCCGTCCAGTTTCAGGTGCGCGTCCGCCTTGACGTGATCGGAAATCCAGCCGAAGTCGAGATCGGCGAAAGCCAGGTGGAAGGAGGCGTAACCCGTGGCCGGCATCGGACCGGCGAAAGGATTGCCGAGCGGGTCCTCCAGGACCATCGCATCCAGACGGCCGTTGCCGATGAGCGCATAACCGCCGCGGATGTCATAGTAGAACCTGTGGGAGACATTCCCGCGCAGACCGACGGTCGCGCGGATCCGTTCGACGCTGTTGTCGAGGAGTCTGCCGCCGGGGATGATATAGCGGTTCGGGCTGAAAACGTGCGTGGCGGAGACGATGTCGCCGTATGCATTGAGCCGGCTGCCGCCCGTCGCGGAGGCGTAGACCGTCATATCGATGGAGGAAATGTTGTAGCTGACGAAGACGGCGGGATAAACGTGCTGCAGTTTATAGCGTTCACGCTCCCCCACGAATCCGTCCACGCGGACGCCCAGGTCGAAGAACCAGTCCCCTTTGGAGAACCGGTAGCCGGGCGTTGCCGCAAGGATCATCCCGGACTCGTCAATGCTTTTCTTCAGCGATTCGAGCGAGAAGTCCACTTTGGTATAGATTTCACCGAGGGACAGCGGAAAAGCCACGTCGCCGCGGAGATCGAAGCGGTTCTCGACGACGTGGTAGTGATCCGTTTCCTCATTGAAACGTCCCCAGTCGCTGCCGTACCGCCAGAGGGCCGATACGGCGTAGCGGACTTTTTCCGTGCCGATGCTGCGGACCGTCGCGCCGATGCGGGCGCCGTTGAGGGAACGCGTGATCATATAATCCTTGCCGGAGAGGTTGGTGTAGGCGGCCGTCGCCGTCACCTCCCCTTTCTTCCAGGCCCAGGAGGCCTTGGCACCGACATCCGTCAGGGCGTCATAACCGAAAGAGAGGGTTTTGTCCCAGATCATCCGGGTCACGTCCCGCTTGCCGTCATTCAACGTCACCCCCTTCAGGCCGCGGTAATTGCCGAAGAAAGACTGATGGCGGGCGAATGCGTCCAGACGGACGCCGTGTTTGAATTCCGGCGACCAGACGGCCTCAAATTCGGGATGGAGGGAATAGCCGATCCCGGCGCGGAGGTAGAACTGCTTCCGGTCGACGGGCCGGGCCGCGGGGCCGTCCGCCGTGGAGTACGGAGTGAATTCATAAGCGCCCTTATAGGGGCTGTCAAAGACGGAATAGTCCAGTTTCAGGTTGAAGGTGGTCACGGAATCGGGAACGGCCATCTCCTGAACGGGCTTGCCGATATCCTTCGCGCTGGAAGAATAGACATTGGTCACCTCGACGGTCGGGTTGAGGTTCTGGGCGGAGAGGGCGGCCGTCGTCAGCAGGGCCGCCGCCGCTATAGGGAATCTTTTCATAATCTTTCCAATCTGATCTTTACCTGGTCGAGCACGTCGTCGTCCATTCCCTCCCGCGGCGTGTAGCCGGAGAGGATGCTCTCGAAAGTCGTGCGGGCCTGCGCCCGGTTGCCGAGTTCGACGAAACTGTCTCCGAGGGTGATGTAGGCCTTGGCGAGCCAGTAGTTCTGGCCGGCCGCCTTCCCGGCGAATTCATATACTTTGTCGCTGACGGAGGCGAATTCGCCCCGGTCGTAGAGATCCTGGATGACGAGGTACATCGCCTCTGCGCCCTCGTTGTCGGACGGCTTGGCGGAGAGATCCTTCAGGATCGGCATCGCCTCGGCGCGGCGGCTCGTCGCGAGATAAGATTTCGCAAGGATGTATTTCGCTTCGCGTGTATCCAGCTGAGACGCCGCCTTGACGGCCTCGGCATACTTCCTGCCGCGATAGGCCGAACGCATCATCCCCTCCAGGGCGGCGGTGCGGTTCTCCTGCATCCCGGTCTTCTCGGACAGCGTGCGGAATCCCTTGTAGGCGTCATCATAATGGCCCAGCGAATAGGACAGCAGCGACCAGCGGAGAATCGCGCTCTCCAGATAGGCCTTGCCCTCCCCTTCCTCGATGGCGAGGGAATAGTAGTCGCAGGCTTTCTCGCCGCGGCTCAGCATCCGGCAGCATTCGCCCAGGTAGAACAGGGCCTCGCCGCGATGGGCGCCCTGCGGATATTTCTGCATATAGGCCTCCAGGCCCGAAAGCGCCTTCTCATAGGATCCGCCGAGGTACATCTGCTCGACGGTATTGAAATAGACGTCCTCCTTGCGGTCCTCGCCGAGTCCATACTCCTTTCCGAGCGAATTGACGTAGGCGAGATATCCGTCGGGATCCTCCCTCCTGCGGTAAATGTTCTCGATGGCCAGCAGGGCGCTTTCCGCATAGTCGGAACCGGCCATCGAAGAGACGACCTGATGGTAGTAGGAAAGGGCGGTGTCGTCGTTGCCGTTGTTGCCCTCGATCATACCGAGCTCGATCAGCGAACGGGCCACGTAGGTAGGATCATTGGTGCCGCCCTTCAGGGTTTTGAAGGTACGCGCCGCCGAGATGTCGTCGTTCGCCGCCACGTAGGCGCGGCCGAGTTCGTACATCGCCTCATCCCAGTATTTCACGCCGGGAGAGGCGGTCTGCACGCGCTCGAGGAAGGCGATTTTCTGTTTGGTATTGCCCAGCAGGCCGCTGGCGACGGAGGCGCGGTAGGCGGGGTAGATGTCGTCCGGATCGGGGTAATCGGCCATCCTGCGCTCGTAAGCGGCGATGGCGCTGCGGTAATCCCGCGAATAGAAATAACAGTCGCCGATCCGCGTTTCGGCGTCGGCCCCGAAAGTATCGGTCTCCGCCTGGAGGTATTTGTTGAACCAGCGGAGCGCGTCGTCGTATTTCTCCTCCTTGAAGTAGTTGTATGCCATGTTATAGGCGATCAGGTCCCCTTCCGTCTGGCCGTCGAGGGCGGAGAGGTTGTACAGGTCGGTCAGCACCTCCCGGGCGTCGCCATAGCGCTCGTCCCGGTAGAACGACTCGGCCAGCCAGTAGCGGGACATCTGGTTGAAGGGATTATCCTTCGGGCTGTAGTACGCCGCCACCTTCAGCAGCGGAATAGCGTCCCGGTACGAGCCCTTCGCGATGAGCTGCGCGGCCCGGAGGTAATAGGCCTTCATATAGTTGCTCTTCATATCCTCGTCCAGCAGGTCGATCTGGTCGTACGCCCGGACCGCCGCCTCATAGTCGTGCTCGTAGAGGGCGGCCATCGCCATGTAGCTGTAGATCTGGTCATTCTTCTCCCGGCTGGGATAACGGGCCATGTAGGAATTGAAGACGGAGCCGTCCTTGTTGATGTCGAAGGCGAGTTTGGCCCAGTTGAACCAGGCGTCTTCCTGGATGGCCTTGTCGTAAGTCTGAGACGCGGCGTCGCGGAAAGCGCCGAGCGCCGACACCTTGTCCTTGAGCTGTACCTGGCTGAATCCGAGATGGTAATTGGCGATCTGCCCGATCGAATCGGCGCGGTTCTCCATCCGCGAATAATTCTCCACGGCGCCCTTGTAATTCCTGAGCGCATACAGCAACGAACCGGCGTAGAAATAATCGGAACGGTTCTTCGGCTCCTTGCCGGCGAGATCCTGCTCGTAGTAGCGGCTCGCCCCCTCCACGTCGCCGAGAATCAGATAGGACTCCGACAGGATGCGCCCCAGCCGGGGCTTCCGCTCGTCGGGCGTATCGGGATAGATCTTCGCTCCTTGCCGGACCACATACGGGTAGTCCTTCTGCATGAAATGGCATTCGAGCAGATAGTAGGCCGCATTGTCGGCATAGCGGGCATCCTTCGCCGCCGCCTCCAGATGCGGAACCGCACCGGCGAAATCGCCTTTCTCGTAGGCGATCAGGCCCAGTGCATATTCCGCGGCGGCCTTAACCTCCGCATCCCCTGCGGAAGAGGCCTTCTCGAAGCCCTGCGCCGCCTCGTCAGCCCGTCCAAGCGCATACTGACACCAGGCCTTGCGGTAATGAAACTCCGGCCGCTCCCGCTTGTAGAGCGAAGTCACGGGCACAAGATTGTACGCCACAAGCGCATCGCCGTAGTCACCCTCTTCGAAAAGAAGGTCGCCCCGCGCCTGCTGCACCCTGGGCGCCAGCACCGACTCCGGGCAGGCGGCCAGATAGCCCTCAAGCCGCGCCCGGCTGCCTTCCTCCCCGAGCGACGCGGCACAGAGCGCCGCATAGCCGTCCGCGAGCGGATCGCCTTTCATTGCCTCGAACAGATTTTTCGCCTCGCTGTAAAATCCTCTCTGATAAAGACTTACCGCACGGCGCATCTCCCCGGGAGACGCGGCCGCCCCGGTCTCCGCCGTCCCTGCCGTCAGCAGGGCCAGGCACATCGTACAAAACAGGATTCCAAGTCGCATATCTTATTTCAATTATTTCGTCTCACTTGCCTCCTTGCGCCTCCGCAACGCTTTGCGCAAGGCCTTTTTATGCATATATACAACCTAAGTTATAATATCTTTCAAAGATAGTAATTTTTCCCTAATTCTGCAAGACGAATTGAAACACATGCCTCCCCCGACGCAAAAAACCGCACTCCGTACACAAAAATGTTTCCCCAAGTCTGTGCACATCTCCATCACCGCACCCGGCCGTGCACAAAAGGCCCCAAAACGAGCACGGTGCCGCCACCGAACCCTGCACAGTGTACGACGACATCAACAGCAGGAACCGTATGGCAGCGTTTTGGGGGCAAAATGTTACTTAACCCATCCTGCAGGAACCGTATGGAAGCGTTTTGAGGGCAAAATGCTACTTAACCCCTCCTACAGGTACCGTATGGCAGCGTTTTGGGGGCAAAATGCTACTTAACCCTTCCTGCAGGAACCGTATGGCAGCGTTTTGGGGGCAAAATGCTACTTAACCCTTCCTGCAGGTGCCGTATGGCAGCGTTTTGGGGGCAAAATGCTACTTAACCCTTCATGCAGGAACCATATGGCAGCGTTTTGGGGGCAAAATGTTACTTAACCCATCCTGCAGGTGCCGTCTGGAAGCGTTTTGCGAAGTGGAATCAGATAGAAAATGGAACTGTGACGAGCAGAAGATTCTGTCCGGATACATCGCAATGCACCCCCCATAGATGCACCGGCAGGTCATTCCAGGCACATGGCATATCCTTCGGGACACCGGCGAAGTCATTCCGGGCATCAGCGACGTCTTGTTCCGGAATCTTCCCGGCGGTCTTCTTCGAGGCCTTCTTCAGGCGGGCGGCAAGGTCGTCCGAAGTGAGCGGAACGCCGCGGGCCGTGACGTCCGCCCCCGGATACTTCGACCCGGCTGCTACGATGCCCCGCTTATCGAGCGGGAGCAACTCCAGAACCCGGAACCACTTGCCCGGAAGCGGGACCCTTTCGGCGTCCTCACAGCACCCGGTTCCCGCATTCGCGTGCACGGACGGGCACGTTTCCGCCAAATACAGATGCGTATTGCGGCCGAGCTTCCGAAGTCCGAAACGCTCCGAAATCAGATTGAAACATCCGGCTTTCGACAGGGACTTTCCGGACTCGAAGAGCCAATTCCCGACTTCCGGTACTCCGAACTGCGGCACGGCATCCGCCTCCTCCCCTCTCCGGAACCGGATCGCCACCACGTGATGCGGGAGCACCTTGTCTTTCCCGACAGCGGCCGCGTCACTTCGCACCGCCACAACGTCATTCGGGAGCACCTTGTCTTTCCCGGCAGCGGCCGCGTCACTTCGCACTGCCACAACGTCATTCGGGAGCACCTTGCCATTCCGGACAGTCCCCTCGTCATTCCGGATCCGTTCCGGAATCTCTACGGCGACGATTTCCGGCTCGCAATCGAAACGCCTGTCCAGAAGCAGGAGCAATTCCTTGCACTCCCCTCCCACGGCCACGACATGGACCTCCCTGACATGCTGGAGGCGCGAGAGAAGCATCGAGACGTCCGCCATCGGAGAAAGTTTCAGTAACACATACGGTGCGGCGGCAAGCAGTTCGGGGAGCAGTCGTGTCACGTCGGGAGAGCAGTCCTCCAGCAGGAATACTTTTCGTCCGCCGGATCCCCTTCGTGCGGGATCCAGATAGATGACATCCGGGCGGAAATCCCCGAGCAGAGCGGCAACCGGGATGCTCTCAGGATCAGGCGTCGCAGTGTTATATCCTCCGCCGATCCGATGGCTGCAGACCCGGATATTTCCGGCCCCGAGCGCATAAAAATTTCGCCGGGCCGCATCAGCCAGCTCCGGAAGCATCTCATTGTAAAGCACTTCCGAAAACACTTCGCTGAACGCCCAGCTATCCACACCAAGCCCACCGGTCAGATCCGCCAGCCGCCCGTTACAGGAGGGAGAAGGCCTGGAACCGCCTGAAGCAGTAAGAGCGGACTGCGGCGGGAGGTCGGAATGCGGCAAAAGCGGCAGGAGAGAGGCCGCCAGGCGGGCCTTGTAGCGAGCTGTAGCGGAGGAACTGCACTGCTCGGCGGAGAGCCGGATCGGAAATACAAGTTCCGGACGGGCGTACCACTCGGGAACCTTTTCCCGAAGCCGACGCCGGCACTCGATGGTCGCCGCAGCCAATGCGACGTCGACGCCGGGATATTTGTCCCGTGCCAGAACCAGCCGCGTCAGGTCGTCCCCCTCGTGCTGCAATATAAAGTCCGGCCATTCCATAACGCAAATTTACAAAGAATTAAGATATGGTGAGCAGTGCTGCTAGCAAATCGCTCACGGAGAGGGATGCATGCGGAGCGATACTCGCAGAAGAAAGATTAAAATCAAAAAAAATTCTTACATTTGTAAGTCGACTAAAACAAGAACCGATATGGACTTCAACGAGAACGTACAGAAATGGCTTACCGGGAGTTTCGATCCCGAGACCAAAACCCAGATCCTCCTGCTCCGCAACTCCGATCCCGCCGCCCTGGAGGACGCCTTCTACAAGAACCTCGAATTCGGCACCGGCGGCCTGCGCGGCATCATGGGACCCGGCACCAACCGGATGAACCGATACACCGTCGGGATGGCCACCCAGGGGCTTGCCAACTATATCAACTCCCACGTCGAGGGCGACAAGAGCGTGTGCATCAGTTTCGACAGCCGCAACAACAGCAAGCTCTTCGCAAAGATTTCCGCCGACGTCCTCTCCAACAACGGCATCCGCGTCTGGCTCTTCGACAACATCCGTCCGACCCCCGAGCTCAGCTATTCCATCCGCCTCAAGAAGGCCACGGCCGGCATCATGATTACCGCCAGTCACAATCCCAAGGAATACAACGGATATAAAGTATTCTGGGCGGACGGCGGCCAAATTACCGCGCCCGTCGACAAGGAAATCGTCGAGGAGGTCGCCAGAATCACCGATCCGGGTGAAGTCCGCTTCGAACCCGACGGACCCGTCGGCGGCATCGACATCATGGGCCGCGACGTCGACGAGGCCTATCTCCGCGATATCCTCTCCCTGATGCTCTCGCCCGAATCCCGCGAGCGCAACGCCGACAAGATCAAGATCGTCTACACCCCGCTCCACGGCTGCGGCGTCCGCCTGATGCCCGAAGCCCTGCAGCGGATCGGCTTCAAGCACATCTACCACATCCCCGAGCAGGACGTCTCCGACGGAGACTTCCCGACCGTCGAATCCCCCAACCCTGAGGAGCCCGCCGCCCTCAAGATGGCCCTCGAGAAGGCCGACAAAGTCGGTGCCGACCTCGTCCTCGCCACCGATCCCGACGCCGACCGCCTCGGCATCGCCATCCGTGACGCCGACGGCAAGATGCTCCGTCTCAACGGCAACCAGACCGCATCCATCCTGACCTATTACATCCTTACCCGCTGGGAAGAGCTCGGCAAACTCGACGGTACCAAATACTGCGTCAAGACCATCGTCACCACCGAACTCCTCGCCGACATCTGCCAGGGTTTCGGCGTCCCCTGCTACAACGTGCTCACCGGATTCAAATACATCGCCGAGGTCGTCAAGCGCCATGAGGCCGACGGAGAATTCATATGCGGCGGCGAAGAAAGTTACGGATTCAATGCCGGGCAGTTTGTCCGCGACAAGTGCGCGCAGGTCAGCGGCTGCCTCGTCGCCGAGTGCGCCGCCTGGGCCGCCGACCGGGGCAAGACCCTCTACGACATCCTCCAGGAAGTGTACGAAAAATTCGGCTACCGGCTCGAGGAAATGGTCTACATCGTCCGCAAAGGCAAATCCGGCGCCGAGGAAATCGCCCGCATCATGTCAGACTACCGGTTCTCTCCGCCGGAGACCATCGCCGGCATCCCGGTCGTCAAAGTCGTCGACTACATGCATCCCGAGAAGACCGGCCTGCCCAAGTCCAACGTCCTCCAGTTCTTCAACCAGGAGGGCGACGTCGTCACGGTAAGGCCCTCCGGCACCGAGCCCAAGATCAAGTTCTATTTCGGAGCGAAGGGAGAAGGAGCGGCCCGCAAGATCTCCCTCCTGAAGGAAGAGTTTATATCGTAAGGTCGAGTCCGACCGCCTCTTTTTCCTTCTCTTCGTAACACGATTCATCGCGGCAGACCATCACCCTGCCGCGATATTTTTCGAATATCCGGCGGTTGTGGGTCACGATGACGACCGCAGTCTTCTTCTCGGCATTGATCCCGCACAGCAATTCCATAATGCCGTCCGCTGTCTCGGCGTCGAGGTTGCCGGTCGGCTCGTCCGCCAGGATGACCTCGGGGCTGTTGAGCAGGGCGCGCGCGATGGCGATGCGCTGCTGCTCGCCGCCGGAGAGCTGCCAGGGCATCTTGTGGGCCTTGTTCTGCATCCCGACGGCCTCCAGCACCTCGTCGATCCGTTTCTCGCGGTCCAGCAGCTTTTTCCACCCCGTCGCCTGCAGCACGAACTCCAGGTTGGAGAAGACGGTCCGGTCCATCAGCAGCTGGAAATCCTGGAATACGACACCGAGTTTCCGCCTCAGATACGGGATATCCCGCTTGCGGAGTTTCTCGAGATGATACCCGCAGACGACACCCTCCCCCTTCTTGAGCGGATTCTCGGCCGTCATGGTCCGGATGATGGAGGTCTTCCCCGTTCCGACCTTGCCGACGATGTAGACGAAATCGCCCGGGTTGATATCCATATTGAGGTCGTAGACGACGACACTCTCGCCGTTCAGGATGTCGGCGTGCTTGAAGGAAATAATGGGTTCTGTCATAACTGGATGTTTTTGAGGGTATATTCGCGGCACCAGTCGGTAAGGGGGCATCCGGTGCACTTGGGGGCACGGGCGGTGCAGGTGTAGCGCCCGTGGAGAATGAGCCAGTGGTGGGAGATGGCCCGTTTTTCGACGGGAATGTGGCGTTCGAGGTCGCGCTCGACGGCTTCGGGCGTCTTGCCGTCGGAGAGGCCTAGGCGGCGGGAGACGCGCATCACATGCGTATCGACCGCGATGACGGGTTTGTCATACACCACCGAAGCGATCACGTTTGCGGTCTTGCGCCCAACGCCGGGAAGCGACATCAGGGCGTCGATATCCGACGGCACTTCCCCGCCGAAATCGGAAAGAAGTTTCTGCGCCATCGCGATGAGGTGGCGGGTCTTGCTGTTGGGGTAACTGACGGAGCGGACATACGGATAGAGCTCGTCGAACGAAGCGGCCGCAAGGGTTTCCGGATCCGGATACGCCTCGAACAGTGGCGGCGTCACGATATTGACCCGCCGGTCGGTGCATTGCGCGCTGAGGATCACAGCCACAAGCAGCTGGAAACTGTTCCCGTAGTGGAGTTCAGTCTCCGCCACGGGCACGTTCTCAGCGAACCAGCCGATAATTCTGTCATATCTTTCTTTCCGTGTCATTCCAGCAGATATTTTTTCCAGAAGATCAGATCGGTGAGGACGGAATGGGAGCCCTGATAGCCGCGGTAGCCGTGCATTCCGTCGGGATAGACCATCAGGTCGAATTCCACGCCCGCTTCCTGCAGGGCGTCCACCAGCAGGAGGGTGTTCTGGAAGTGGACGTTGTCGTCGCCCGTGCCGTGGGTAAGTTTCAGCCGGGAACGGCCGCTCGCGCCGCGGGCATAATCGATCACGCGCGAAGCCCAGTATCCCTCCGGATTGTCTTCGGGCGTAGACATGAACCGCTCGGTGTAATGCGAATCGTAGAGCATCCAGTCATACACCCCGCCGCCGGCGATGCCGCAGCAGAACACCTGAGGGGCTTTCAGGAGCAGGGCCGCCGTCATCGTCCCGCCGAAGGAGAAGCCCTCCACGCCGATTCGGTCCGCCTTTACGTACGGCAGACCCTGGAAATACTTACCCCATTCGACAAAATCCTTCAACTCGACGGTATTGAGGTGTTTATAGATCTGGTCAAGTCCCTCGCGTCCGTTGTGGCCCGAGGCTCGGTTGTCGATGCGCGCGGCGATGATGCCGTTTTCGTAGAACCAGTTGTCTTCAAAGCCGGGCGTACGCCACGTATCGCTCACGACGGGCGTGTCCGGTCCGCCGTACAGATAGATGTGGACCGGATACCTCTTCTCGGGATCAAAACCTTTCGGGAAGGTGACGGTGCCGGGAATTTCAAGGCCGTCGACAGAAATGGAGACCAGCTTCGTGACGGGATAGTCGTCCGCCTTGTATCGAGGTCCCTTCATATCGCAGAGAAGGCGCGGGAACGGGGATTTTTTCTTTTTCGGAGCGGTCTCTCCCAGCACGATCGTGACGGGCTCGGACAGCGAGGACAGCGAAGCGATGTAGTATTTACCGTCGGGGGAAATCTCGCAGCGTCCGACATTCAGGGCGGGATCGGTCAGCACCGTCACGACGCCTTTCGGGCTGACCTTGCAGAGGGACTTCCGCACCTGGGAATCGCGGTTCGCCAGGAAGAAGACATTCCCCGCGGCATCCGCCTTGAGGAGTTTGACATTCCAGTTGGTCCCGTCCGTAAGACGCTTCAGGGTACCGTCGTAACCCAGGAAATAGATCTGCTGCCAGCCGCTCTCGAAATCACGTACGATATAAAGGCCTTTGTCGGTGAAGAGCGGGCCGTCAATCCAGTCGAGCCAGGTCGCAACCTGCTCCCGATATACGGAAGTCTTGCTTCCGGTAGATGCGTCTACGGCAAAGAGTTCCAGCGTATTCTGGATCCGCGGCTCGCGCGGGATAAAGAACCGCTTCCCGTCCGGCGCCCAGAAGGGTTTCCCGAAATACTGATCCTGCGACGGATCGAAATCCGCCCACACGACCTTCGGCGCCCTTCCAGTGAAAAGTCCGTCCAGCGCGACAAATCCGATCTGTACCTTCGGGTTGGGATCGCCCGCCTTGGGATAATGCGTCACGCGCAAGGTTCCGCCCTTCTCCCCTTTCGGAGAATAGATGGGGAATTCGGGGACATCGGTTTCGTCGAATCGGTAGAATGCCAGCGTCCGCGAATCCGGCGCCCACCAGAAGGCCCGGTAATTGGATTTCCGGCCGAAGATCTCCTCGTAATAGACCCATGCCGCATAGCCGTTGTACACGACGTCGCTGCCGTCCGAGGTCAGTTGAACGACCTTTCCGGAAGCCTCCTCCCGGACGAACAGGTTCCCGGCGCGGGTATAGGCCGTCAGCGAGCGGTCCGGCGAGAGCGTCGGATTCTCCAGTCCGGGTTCGGATCCGGCCTTGGGCGTCCGGAGTCCGGCGGGAATGCCGAAACGCTTATTTCCTTCCAGATCGCAGATAAAAGCCCCCGCGTCGCCATACGTCCCGTCAAAGGTGAACGCCGCCTCCGTCGGCGAAATCCATTTCCACTCCGACGGCACCCGGTTCAGCCCTTCCTGCGCCGCCGCCATTACCGGCAGCAGCAACGACAATATGAATAATTTAACCCTCATAATTATTTTCGTTGCCTGGTTAACTCCAAGAGCAGGGTTTGAGAAACTTCCGGAGCTTCGCTCCTCCATCCCTCCCACAAGTCTGTGACTTGCGGGCCCCTCCCGTTCACGAGGCCACGGGCGGCCACGGTTTTATTAATTAAATATACCTTTTTCACGCCGCGGGTAAGGGCGGTGTAGAGCCATTTGAGATCGTCGGTTGTAAGGACGTCCTGCCAGAAGGGATTGTCGATGAATACGCAGTCCCACTGGCCGCCCTGGGATTTGTGGCAGGTAACCGCTTCCGCATACTTGAGCTGGAGGGCGTTGTAGTACGGATCCTCCCGGACCGCGTCATAACGCTTCTTCTTGGAAGCGATGTGCGCATAATCCGCTGACACCCCCTGATACAGGGCGTTCGACTGCTCGTATGTGATGGTGGCGCTTTCCGACTCCAGCGTATCCAGCAGCACCTTGGCGTCCACTTCCGCGTCGTCATAATCCGGGAACGACAGTACCGCGTCGGCGAAATGCAGGCCGTAGCGATCCTCGAAATGCGAGATCTTCACCAGCGAGGCCATATCCCCGTTGGCGATGTAATCCAGCTCCGGCAGATTCTCCACGAACTGATAGCAGTTCTTGACGATCATCAGGCGGTCGCCCCGCACCAGCCGTTCCTCCTTGAAGAGCACCTGGGCGCGGATTCCGGCGTTGTAGCGGTTGGCCCGCTTGTTGGACCGGCAGAGCACGATCGTCCGGTCCTCGCCGTATTTTCCGTAGGCGTCCGAGAGTGTTTCCAGCAGTTCTCCCCCGCTGATCCGCGCGATGTCGTCGAACGGCTCCACCTCCAGCCGGAGTTCGTCCAGCGGGATATCAACCTCGGCGAAACCGCCCTCCAGAAGTCCTCTGATGCGGGTGGCATTGTACAGAATCCCGGAGGCCTTTTCCTGGCGGACAACCTCCGTCAGCGTCCCGAACCGCACGCCGCCGAAGCCCTCCATATATTCTTCCGAAAGGGCCGGCGAGGCATCCAGGCCGACGGGGGGAAGCTGCGCGCTGTCCCCTACCAGCAGCAGGCGGCAGTCCGCCCCGCGGCGGACAAATTCCACCAGGTCGCCGAGCAGGTTGCCGCTGCCGAAGGACGCCGTCGAGGCGCCGTTCCCGGACTCGATGCCCATCAGGGACGCCTCGTCCACGATGAAGAGCGTCGTCTTCGCCTTGTTGGGAGCCAGGGAGAACTGCCCAAAGCCATCGTCGCCGTGCGATTTCTGCCGATAAATATGCTTGTGGATGGTGTAGGCCTGCTTCCCGGCGTAGGACGCCAGCACCTTGGCGGAGCGCCCGGTCGGCGCCAGGAGCACCGTGGCGATATTCAGCGAACGCATCGTATCCACCACGGCGGCGACCGCCGTCGTCTTGCCGGTGCCCGCATAGCCGTTCAGCACGAAGATATCGCCGTCGTCCGAAGTCAGAAACGCAGCGAAATCCGTAAAGAAACGGTCCTGGGACGGCGTTGCGTCGTATCCCAGGTTCGAAAGGAACTGCCTGTATAGGACGGTGTCGCGGCTCATACCCTGCCTTTCCTGCGGAAAATCATCGAAACAACCGCGAGGACCGGATAGATCTCCACGCGGCCGAGGAACATGTCCAGCGAGAAAATAAGTTTCATCGCCGTGGGCTGGGAGTTGTAATTGCCCAGCGACCCGATCCGCTCCCCGATCGACGGTCCCACGTTGCAGAGACTGGAAATCGTCCCGCAGACGGCGTCAAGATCCTTCGCGCCGGCGATGTAGGACAGGACGATCGAGACCAGGGCGAACAGAATGAAGATCGACAGATAGAGGATATGCGGATACACATCCTCGTCCCGGAGCAGGCGCTTCCCCATCTTGATGCCGCCGATGGAGGAAGGATGGATGCTGGCGCGGATCTGCCGTCCGATCGCCTTGACGAGTACGAGGACGCGATCGGCCTTGACGCCGCCGGTCGTGGAGCCCGCGCAGCCGCAGATGAATCCGACCAGCAGCAGGAGGAATCCCGAGAACATCGGCCAGGTCGAATTGTCGGAAATGGCGAATCCGGTCGTCGAAGCATAGCTGACCGTCATGAACGAACCCTCCAGAATGGCCTTGCCCCAGGTCATGTCCGGCACCTGCAGGCGGAGGTCCAGCGTGATCATCACGATGACGACCACCAGGTAGGAGAGGTAGATATTATCATAAAGACCATCGTGACGATATCGACGGCGATGGAATGGAAGGCCCCGATGGAGGCCGTCCTCGTGGAGAATCCGCCCGTGGCGCTGACGCTGAACGCGTGGCAGACGGCGTCGAATACGGACATCCCGCAGAGCAGATAGGCCACGAACGCGGCCGCGACGATGGTAAGATATACGTAGGCGAAAATGGAAACGGTCCTGTTGGCCCGGGTGCTGTAAGCGTCTTTCGACAGCGAGGAGAGTTCCATATTGGTCAGGCGGAGCCGGACCGGCGAGGAATTCGGGATGATCAGCAGAAGGAAGACGACGACGCCCAAGCCGCCGATGAAATGGGTCGAGGCCCGCCAGAAGAGCAGGCTCTTCGGCAGTTCTTCCACATTCTCCAGGATGGAGGCGCCCGTCGCCGTGAAGCCCGATACGCTCTCGAACCAGGCGTTGTCGAGCGTGAACGGACCGCCCCAGAGGGCGTACGGCAGCATGCCGAAGACAAAGGAAAGGATCCACGACAGGACGATGATCATATACCCGTCCGTAAGGGTGATATTCTCGGTGCGCCGGACAAAGATGAACGGAAAGATACCGACGATGAACGTCAGGGAGAAACTGATCAGCAGGGCCGCCAGCGCGCTGTCGTTTCCGTTTGCGAGCGACACGATGACCGACAGCAGCATGAACAGCGCGCTCACCAGGAGGGCGAGGCCGATGTTTCTCGATATGACCTTCAGATTCATCCTTCCTCAGATTCTTTGTATTCCCGGACCTTGCGGCGGAGCTGCCGGTTCTCCTCGATGAGTTCCGAAACGTGGGTGTTCAGCGAGGAGAGCTGGTCGTCGCCCTCGAAGGTGTAGGTGTACTTGCGGTTATAGTCGCGGTAATTGTCGAGGCCGTCCAGCATCTTGTAGACGGGATTGACATAGTATGCGATGATGAAGAACATCAGCAGGAGCACCAGGACGATGCCCACGCCCACCGCCACGGCCCCCGGGATGATGCTGCGGTAGAAGCCGCGCTCGAAGGTCTCGGAGTGGGCCTGGAGGTCGGCGTAGATGCCGGTGTTGAGGTTGTCGATATCGGAACGGAGATGATTGAAGGCGGGCTGGAGGCGGCCGAAATACCACGAACGCGAGTCGATGAAGGTCGACTGGATGACGCTCTCAAGCTCGAGCGAGGTGAGCATGTAGGCCTGGTAGGAATAGAGGACCGAGTCGGCCAGGGGAAGGAGTTTGGATCCGGCGATGGAGGCCTTGAGCGAATCGCAGGAGGCGACGAAACGCCGCTGGTCGAAGTCCGGCAGGCGCGTCACGGACGAGTCGCCGATGGCCGTCAGGACCTGGAGGTTATAGCCGTCCAGCAGGGTGGAAATCTTCTGCGAGACGTTGATGCTGTAGATATCGTCGGCGATGAGTTCGGACACGTAGCTGCTCATCCGGCTGTATTCCATAATGGAGATGATGCTCGAGATGAGCAGGACCACCGCGATGGAACTGAAACTCAGCAGCAGTTTGGTCCGGAGCGAAAGGTGCACCTCGCGGATGCGGTTTCTCAATTTCCTGAACATAACGTATGACCTTCAATCTTACAAAAATACGCATAATATTCCAAAATCACGCTATATTTTAGAAATTTTAAAAAACTCTTGTTTTGTCAAAAAATTATTTATAAATTTGTCCGTATTCTTAAAAAACACCGCAATGCGACAGACATTCCTTGGCCAGAAAGACAACAAGAACACCCTGTTGAAGAAAATGATCCTCCGCCTCTGCATCCGGGACGGGGAATACAGCATCGCCGACCTGAGCACCAAACTCAACACCAGCGTTCCCACGGTCACGAAACTCCTCGGCGAACTCATCGACGAGGGATTCATCGTCGACCTCGGCAAACAGGGCACTACCGGCGGCCGCCGTCCCAGCATCTACGGGCTCAACCCCGACGCGGGCTATTTCGCCGGCATCGACATCGGACACCACCATATCCACCTCTCCGTCACCGACTTCAAGGGCAATATCATCCGCTACAAGGATGACATCCCTTTCACGATGGAGCCCAAGGAAGAATGCATCCACGCCATCTGCCGTTCCCTCAAGATGTTCTTCATCGAAGAGAGCATCGACTGGAGCCGGGTGCTCGGCTGCGGCATCAGTCTCACCGGCCGCGTCAACCCCACCACCGGCTACAGCTACACCTATTCCACCGACGAGGACAATTCGCTGGACAAGATTTTCCAGGAAGACCTCGGCGTTCCGGTCAACATCGAGAACGACTCCCGTGCGATGACCTACGGGGAATACGTCTCCAGTTCGACGCACAAAGAGCGCAACATCCTGTTTATCAATGTCAACTGGGGTCTTGGAATGGGTATGGTCCTGGACGGAAAACTCTACTACGGCAAGTCCGGCTTCTCCGGTGAGATCGGGCACTTCCCGCTCCTCCAGAACGACATCATCTGCCGCTGCGGCAAAGTGGGCTGCCTCGAGACCGGCGCCTCCGGATCGGCCCTCCACCGGATGATCCTGAAACAGCTGGCCGCCGGCCGCGCCTCGTCCCTGACGAAGCAGTACAAGCAGACGGGTGACATCTCGCTCGACGATATCTTCGCCGCCATCAAGGAAGAGGATGTGCTCGCCATCGAGGTCGTGGAGGAGATCGGCGCCACGCTCGGCCGCGGCATCGCCGGCCTCATCAACGTCTTCAATCCCGAACTCGTCATCATCGGCGGCAAGCTCGCAATGGCGGGAGACTACCTGATGCTCCCGCTGCGCAGCAACGTCAAGAAACTGGCGCAGAACATCGTCAACCGCGACACGACCATCAAGTTCTCCAAACTCGGCCGTCAGGCCGCCTGCGTCGGCGACTGTATGCTTTCCAGGAGCAAGCTCCTCGGCGTCCTCTAATTCCTGCGGGCCACCATCACGGGCGGAACCCCGTTGTACCCGAACCGGAAATCGACCGGTCCGGCGCAGGACTTCTTATAGGCCTCGGCCAGATCGGCCTGATAGACTTCGCTGCCGAACACGGCCAGCGGATGACGGTATTCGCCGTATAACTTCACCGAAAAGCCCTTCTCCTGCAACACCTTGAGCCGCGCGCCGGTATCGTCCTGCACGATGGCGAAACTGTGGTCCAGGACATAGTCGCGCACCTCGCTGAACTTCCTCTCATGCATACAGTAGGAGCAGGATTTGAACATCCCGACGGTCGTGGCGGGATCCAGGGAAGAAAGCATCTTGCGGAACGCCTCCGGCATCTTGCCGTTGAGAAGATTGACGTTGTAGTAGCGGAGTTCTTTCGCGTGGTTCTCCCCCCGCTGGAAATAGCGGATCTTCACGAGCGACGGCTCGCCGAACTCGATGGAGAGAATCTCGCAGTCCAGCCGGGCGAGGAAAAACTCAAAGACGGGCGTCACGCCGCCGAGTCCCGCCGTGCCGAGGTCGTCCTTCATGCTCTTGGTGATGAAATAGCTCGAATGCATCAGCGTCGAGAGGGCCGGGGTGGCGTTGAAGTAGGTCTTCTTGCCCAGATCCTTCGCCTGAAGGACCTTTCCGAGCGGCTCCAGGGCCGCCATGATGATGGTGTCCGCCTCGGGGAAAAGCACCGCCGGATAGACGAAATCGGGACCGCTGAATGTGTAGAGCACCGTCTTTGCCTTCGCGCGTATATCGGCGAGAGAGTCGCGGGAGAATGCGGCGACCTTGTCAAGACCTTCCCGGCAGGGTTTCCAGCGCTTGCCGATCACCTCGCTGTGACTCTTCCAGACGGCCGATTTCGTCTCGGCGAAAAGGGCCGAGGTGCTGTCAACCGGCAGGCCCGAGAAGAGCGCCGCCACGTCATTGAGACTGTCCGGGCCGTGCAGCGGTTCTTCCGGCACAAGGGTCTCTTCGGACACGGGCTCGGGTTCCGGGGCGGGATTTTTCGAAGGGCGTCCACCGCAGGACAGCATCAGCGCCGCAAGGGCGGCGGCGAATAAGATCTTGTTCATCGCTTGAAGAATTTTTGTTCGATATAGTAGAATAGGACTCCTCCGCAAAGGGTTCCGGCGCTCACCGCCGCCACCTTCCAGTCTTCCGCCACGGCATACACGATCGACACCAGCATCAGCAGGATAAACAGGACCTGCGGTACCGGGAAAAGCGGCGAGCGGAAAGGACGCTGCCATTTCTTTCGCGTAAACCGGCAGACGATGACGCCCGCCACCGCCATCATCGAGCACAGCGACAGCAGGACGCCCGTATAGCGGGTCACCAGCGAGAAACTGCCCGTCAGGATCATGATGACCGACAGGGCATACTGGAAAATCAGACCGGCCCATGGAATGCCGGCGCGGGTCTTCACCCGGAGGAAGCGGAGCATCGGATGCTCCTCCCCCATCGCCTGCGAGATCCGCGGGCCGATAAACACCATCGAACTGATGGACGAGAAAAGCATAAAGGCGATGACGAGGCCCATCGCCATCCCCATCCGGGGACCGAGGATGTGACCCGCCGAAATGAGGCCGACTTCCACCTGGCCTTTCATTTCCGCGACGGGAGCCGTCAGCAGAAACACCAGATTCAGAAGCATATAGATGACCGTAACGCCGAGCGTACTGAGCAGAAGCGACACCGGAAGCGTTTTCTGCGGACGGGCGATGTCGTTAGCGATGTAGGCCGAGGCGTTCCATCCGGAATAGGCGTAGTAGACCCAGATGATGGAGACGGCGAACGGCGCGCTGAAGAGAACCTTCCAGTCGAAGCCCGTCACCGAGGGGCGGATGCTCTCGAGGTGGTCGGGCAGGGTAAAGCCGAGAATGATGAAGACCAGGATGACCGCGACCTTCAGCCAGGTCAGGAAATTCTGCGCGATGCCGCTGACTTTCAGGGTAAATGCGTGCACGACCGTGATGAGCGTCAGTACGCCGATGGAAATCGCCTCCGGCGGAACGGAAGGAAGAAGGTCATCCACATAGGACGCCAGGGCCATGCAGGCAAGGGCCACCGGGGCGGCGAACCCCACCACGAGCGAAACCCATCCCGCCAGGAATCCCACGAGCGGACTGTAAATGTGGCTCAGATAGAAATACTCGCCGCCGGAATGCGGAAACAGCGATCCGAGTTCGCCGTAACTGACCGCCCCGCAAAGGGCGATAATGCCGCCGACGGCCCAGAGGACCAGAATGGCGATGAAATTGTCGGTCGCTTCGAGCTGGAAGCCGAGAGAAGTGAAAACGCCCGTCCCGATCATATTCGCCACCACGAAAGCGGAGGCGGTCCAGAGGCCGTATTTCTTCTTCCCGGCAGTCATCACTTCTTCTGCGGCTCCAGTTTTTTACGAAGAACGGCGCTCTGGGAGAGCGGATAGTCCCGGTCGGCGCGGTCCAGCCACTTGAGGGCAAGCGCGCTCTGGCCCGACATAAAGCATCCCAGGGCGATATTGTATTCGGCGCAGGCCTTTTTCTCGCGGTTCTTCGTATCCAGGAGGGTCAGCCATTCGGTAATGGCCTCCTTCCATTTGAATTCCGACGCATACCTGGCACCGGAAAGCCACCCGTCCCGGAAGGAATCATAGTAATAGATGCCGTAGGTCTCCGGCTTCCAGGTACTGAGGAAAGACGACGCGGCACGGGTGCCGAGATCCGGGGCTTCGGAATCGACGACCGGACGCCAGGCGGCCTCGTCGAGGGTGCCGACCCGGGAGACTTTGACCGAACCGTTGAAGTTACGGACCTTGTCCTTCTCCCCGGAGAGGGCGTCGTAGGCAAGCATCTTGACGCCGACCACGGCGGTCGTGAGGCCTTCCTCGTGCCTGACCGGCCCGATTTCGGGTTCCTGAACGAAGAAGACGACATCGGCGTCAGTCTGCATTATGAGACTGACCATCGAATCGCGCGAGGTGTAGTCCTCATCCTCGACGGTAAACAGGCCGACGACTTCTTCCCCGTTGAAATAATCCTTTTCCAGCGCCTTGGCGAAGCCTTCGGCGAAGGCGAGCTTGAAGGCGGCCCGTTCGCTGCGCTCGGCGTAGACGACGGCCATCGTCTTGCCGGCAAGGTCGATCCCGGACTTGGACGGCTGCCGCCCTTCGACGCTGATCTGGTAGACAGACGGGGCGCAGGCGACGAGACCGAGCAACAGGAATAATGTACTAATCCTCTTCATAGTCAATAAATTCTGCAGTCATATCATATTCGGAAGCCCCGTCGATGCGGACCTTGAAAAAGGTACCGACCAGACTGTAGGGATCGACGTCTCCGAACGTCTGACGACGCAGCGGAACGATGATCTCCCCGTCGACTTCGGGGCTTTCGAATTCACTTCTGCAAACATAATACCCGTCCACGAAATCGTCGGCGAGGACAAGAGTCTCCTCTCCGATGCGGGCACGGTTGGCCTCCAGGGAAATCTGCTGCTGGAGGGCCATCAGACGGTCGAGACGCCGCGCCTTGGTGCGCTTGTCGACGCTGTCGCGGAGATGCTCCGCCCCGAAAGTCCCCTCCTCTTCGCTGTAGGCGAAGGCTCCAAGGCGCTCGAAGCGGGCCTCCCGGACGAAATCCAGCAGTTCCTTGAATTCTTTCCGTCCCTCCCCCGGATGCCCGACCATCATCGTCGTGCGGAGAACGACGCCGGGGACCCGTTCCCGCATCCGCCGGATGAGGGCGCGGGTGGCGGCCCCGTCGATCCCCCGGTGCATCGCCTCGAGGACGGGATCCGCGATATGCTGAAGCGGAATGTCCATATAGCGGCAGACCTTCGGATCGGTCGCCATCACGTCCAGGACGTCCTCCGGGAAGGAAGACGGATAGCTGTAATGGAGTCGGATCCAGCGGATGCCTTCCACCTTGGACAGGGCGGTCAGCAGGTCTGCAAGGGCACGTTTCTTATAAAGGTCCAGTCCGTACCAGGTCGTGTCCTGGGCGATGACGACCAGTTCGCGGATGCCTTGCCGGGCCAGGTCCTCCGCCTCGGCGACGAGCGTCTCTATCGGGACGGAGCGGTGCGCGCCGCGGATCAGCGGGATGGCGCAGTAGGAGCATCGACGGTCGCATCCCTCGGAAATCTTGAGGAAGGCGTACGGACGGCCGGGACTCGTAAGGACACGGCCGGGCGCAGGCTGCGGCTCGCAACCGAGCGCCCTTACCAGGGCGTCCTGCTCCCGGGCGCCGAACCAGCCGTCCACTTCGGGAATCAGTCCGGGCATCTCCTTGGGATAGCGCTGCGACAGGCAGCCGAAGACATAGATTTTCTTCGCCGCTTTCGCTTCCACCGCCTCCAGGATGGTCTGAATAGACTCCTCCTTGGCGTCCCCGATAAACCCGCAGGTATTGATCAGCAGGACATCCGCCGGCGCGTCATTTTCCACCACGGTATACCGATCCTGCACCTGACTCAGCAGGTGCTCGGTATCCACGGTGTTCTTCGAACAGCCCAGCGTGATGACCCGCAGCGTCGGCATGCTACCTCCCGGTTCTACTCGTCATTCCCGGCCGCCTCTTCGTCATTCCCGGGCTCGTCCTCCTCCTCGAAATCGAACGACGCGTACTTCAGGATCTCATTGTACCACTGGGCGATCTTCTTCATGTGCGAGACATAGAAACGGTCGCCGTCATAGTCGGGAACGGCCTTCTCGAAAAGTGCCTTGAACTCGTCCGGAGCGGCCTTGGGGCCCGGTGCCTCGGCGTCGCCGAGAACCTCCTTCAGCTTGAGAAGGACTTCCTTGAGTTTGAGTTCGCCTTCGGCGGTATAGATGGAAATGTCCGCGAGGGACGTGATCCGGCTGCGGAGATCGAAGTTCTTGCGCTCCTTGCTGGCAAGAGATTCGACGATGGCGCCCGTACGGGACTGCGCCAGATACTGATAAAGGCCCGGCTGGCCGGACACGGCGAGAATCTTGGAAAGATCTGTCTTCATAATATCTTATAATTTAATTCTACAAAGATAACAATTTTTTCGAGGACGCGCAGAATTCGCCCTATTTTCCGGCAGATCATATACTCGCAAGACCAGGAAGCGCAGAAAATCGCCTGTTTTTCGACACATCCTATACTCGCAACCCGAGGAAGCGCAGAAAATCGCTTGTTTTTTGACACTTCCTATAGATGCGAGAGTAGCTGGGCGGTGGCGGCGGCGATGTTTTCGGCCGCGACGGACGGGCGGAGGAGGACGGAGAGGGGCAGATCCCGGGGAGAGGCCTCCAGGAGCACGCGGAAACCGGCGGCGGAAAGGGCGTCGCGATCGTCGATGCGGCCGGAGAGAAGGGCGACCGGGATCGTGCCGGCGCGGTGCAGGACACCCAGCGGCACCTTTCCCTGCAGGGTCTGCCGGTCGGAGCGGCCTTCCCCGGTGATCACGAGATCCGCCCCGGAGAGCGCATCGTCGAAGCCGGCCAGATCCAGAATCCGATCGATGCCGCTTACCCTCCGGGCGCCGAAACAGGCCGTCAGGGCTCCGCCGAGGCCGCCCGCGGCACCGGCTCCGGGAAGATCGGACACGTCCGTTCCGGTCCGCTGCCGGAGATAATCCGCCATCCGCATCATCCGCGCTTCCAGCAATTCCACTTCCTCCGGAGTGGCGCCCTTTTGCGGCGCGAAGATCCGGGCCGCACCACACGGTCCCACGAAGGGCGCATCCACGTCGCACAGCAATTCGACAAGGCATCCCTCCAGTGCCTCGGAGAGGCCGGGCACCTCCAGCATCCCCGCTCCCCCGTCGCAGGTTGCGCTGCCGCCGAGTCCCGCGAGGATATGCCTGCACCCCTGTCGGGAGACCTCCAGAAGGAGTTCCCCGACGCCATAGGTGGAGGTTTTCAGCGGATTGCGTTCGGAGGGGGCGAGCAGCGTCAGGCCGGCCGCCTGCGCCGTTTCGACAACGGCCAGGTCCCCGAGCCGGCCCCACCGGGCCGTGACGGGTCTTCCGAGCGGGTCCGACACCCGCGCTGTCCGTTCCTCCGCACCAAGTGCGGCCAGGAGTACGTCCAGCATCCCCTCTCCTCCG
This sequence comes from uncultured Bacteroidales bacterium, assembly GCA_900320545.1. Classification (GTDB taxonomy): domain Bacteria; phylum Bacteroidota; class Bacteroidia; order Bacteroidales; family UBA932; genus Cryptobacteroides. The sequence continues at coordinate 31,667 of ONSU01000034.1, forward strand.
TCCGACAGCGGGATTGTAACGATCTCAGCATCAGGAAAGACGCTCCGCACACCCGCGGCCATCGCCTCCGCCACCCGGGGCGAAGACAGGCACTCCTTGTAGGAATCCGGTGCGATCACGATTTTCATAATTACGAAGATAATCATTTTTTTGTCCACGGAAAAATTCTAAATTTGTGAAAAAATATAATCGAAGATGATCTCACCCCTTTCCCAAGCCCAGCTCGGCATCTATCTGGCATGCCAGGGATTAAAAGAAAACGAAGGAAATTATCAGATTGCAATGCTGTTCAGATTGCCGGAGGAGATTGACCCGGACCGCCTGAAGCAAGCGTTGGAAAAGACGCTGCTGGCGCACCCGTACCTGCTTTCCCGCCTGGTGTTGCAGGACGGAGAAGTCCGCGTGGAGACCCCGGATCAGCCGGAGGCGGCCGTCCCCGTGTTCAAAACCCTCGACAGAAGCACGCTGGGCCGTACCATGCCGCTGGACATAAACAATGCGGAGGGGAAGACGCAGCAGCTCTCGAGGACGGAAATTTACGAAACCCCGGAAGGAAATTTTTTTTATTTCGACGCCCACCACATTCTCTTCGACGGGGCGTCCACCCATCTTTTCCTGAAATCCCTGGACGAGGCGTACACCGGGAAAGAGCTGGAAAAAGAGAAAGTCAGCGGCGCCGACGTCGCCCTCAGGGAGCAGGAACTCCGCGACTCCGAGGCCTTCGGCGAAGCCAGGGAATGGTATGCCCGGACCTTCGGCCCCGGGGCGGAGACGCAGTCCCGCATCATTCCGGACAAATACGAAGAAGACAGTCCCTATAAGGAACTTTTCCTCGACCTCGATCTCGACAGGCAGAAGATGCAGGCCGTGACGGAGCGGTACCGCTATGCGGACAGCGTCCTCTTCACGGCCGCGTTCGGCCTCACGCTCGCCGCCTGGAACGCCGAAGAGAAGGCCTTCTTCACCAGCATATGGAACGGCCGCAAGGGACTTTCCGGCGGCATCGGGATGCAGGTGCACACTATTCCCGTCTATGTGGATGCGCCCTCCGGAAGACCCGTTTCGGAAATCCTCGACGCGATGAAAGAGCAGACCCTGGGCATCCGCGCCAGGGGCTTCTACTCCTTCGCCGACTGCGCGAAAGACCTGGGGCTCGGAAACGGCATCAATTTCGGCTTCCAGGGACAGTTCGTCGGGGACAAACCCCGGCTGGTCATCGACGGGAAGGTGATCGAGGGCGAAGACCTCCGGACCAATCCGCCGGGCATCGGCCTCTCCATCGAATTCTTCACGGCCGCGGATGGACCGTACAAAATGCGGATCTGGTACCGGAGCGGGCTGTATTCCGAGTCCCTTCTCCGCAGTTTCGCAGACAGTTACACCGCCACGGTGCTGTCCCTCGCGACAGCGGAGACCGTCAGGGACCTGCAGTATGCCAATGCCGCGCAGCTCAAGCTCCTGGACACCTTCCAGGGGGAAGAAAATCCTTCGGATCCCGCAACGACCATCCTCGACCTTTTCAAGAAGCAGAATCCCGGGAATACGGCGATCGTTTACAGAGACACCCGCCTCACATACGGAGAAGTGGACGAACTGTCGGACCGCCTGGCCGCCTGGATCGAAAAGAATGTCGGCCCCGGGAAGGTGGTATCCATCATGCTGGGACGCAACGAGTACAATATGATCGCTCCGCTCGGCGCCGTCAAGGCCGGATGCGCCTATCAGCCCCTGGATCCGTCCTATCCGGCAGACCGCCTGCAGTTTATGGTGCAGGACGCGCAGAGCGCCCTTCTCATCGCCGACGACGGCCTGGACGTGGAGGGTTTCGAGGGTCCCCGGCTTCGCACGGCCGACATTCCCGGCCTCCCGCAGGGGCATCCCGAATCCCGGCCCGGGGCGGACGACCTCTTCGTTCTCCTCTACACTTCCGGCACCACCGGCACGCCCAAGGGCTGTATGCTGCCGCACCGGAGCGTCGCGCTTTTTTCGCAGCTCAACGCGGCGATCCTGGGCCTGGACGGCGACAGCCGGATGACGGCCTACGCCAGTTTCGGTTTCGACGCCTTCGTGAGCGACCTTTTCACGGCCCTTTCCAGCGGCGCCGCCCTTTACATTATCCCGGAAGAGCTCCGGCTCGACCTCCCCGCCCTGCACGCCTATTTCGAGGAGAACGGCATCACTCACTCCTTTATGACCACCCAGGTGGCCACCCAGTTCGCGCTGAATTTCCCGGCCTGCAAAGGACTCAGGGCCCTGTACACCGGCGGAGAGAAACTGTCCTCCTTCCCGCTCCCCGAGTACCGTCTGTTCAACTGCTACGGTCCCACGGAGAGCCTCGCGTACGTCATTTATAAAGAGGTAAAGGAAGAGGCGGAAATTCCTATCGGGCGCCCCGTTCCCGGCATCCACGCCTACATCGTGGCAAAGGGCGGCCAGCGCCTCCCCGTCGGCGCGGCCGGCGAACTCCTGGAGGCGGGCGAACAGGTGGGCGACGGCTATCTGGGCCGTCCCGACAAGACGGCGGAAGTATTCTCCGACAATCCGTACGAAAGCGATCCGGCCTATCGGCGGATGTACCGTACCGGCGACGTCGTCCGCTACCGCGTCGACGGTGACATCGAATATATCGGCCGGAAAGATTCCCAGGTGAAGATCCGCGGTTTCCGTATCGAACTGAAGGAAGTCGAAAGCGTCATCCGCGAATACGAGGGGATCAGGGACGTGACCGTGCAGGCCTTCGACGAGAAGGGCGCCGGTGCTGGGAAATTCATCGCGGCCTATATCGTCGCGGACTCCCCTGTCGACATCGCGGCCCTCAACGCCTTTATCGCATCCCGGAAGCCCCCGTACATGGTGCCTGCCGTCACGATGCAGATCGACGCCATCCCGCTGAACGTCAACCAGAAAGTAGATCGGAAGGCCCTGCCCGAGCCGGTACGGGAGCAGGCGGCGAAACGGGCCGAAAACGCCCCGCTGAACATCCTGGAAGAGGAAATCGCCGGAATCATCCGCGAGACCGCCCACATCGACGGATTCGGCCTTACCGATCCGCTCCTCTACTACGGGCTGAGTTCCCTGAGCGCGCTCCGGCTCGCCACGGAACTGTACAAGAAATATGGTCTGCAGGCCGATATGGCCAGTTTCGCGCAGACCGCCACCCTCCAGACCATCGAGAACGAAGTCCTGAAAGTCCTGATGGCGGGCGACAGGAAGTCATCGGGTGCGGAGACCGCGGCGGCGGACAACGAGCCGCGGGAACTCTCCTTCCAGCAGGAGGGCGTATATTACGACTGCATGAAGGCCCCGGAAGAGACGCAGTACAACATTCCGACGCTGTGGCGCTTCCCCTCCGGGACACAGGCGGAGACGGTCAGGGATGCGGTACTCGACGTGCTGAAGGCCCATCCCGGGCTCAACGTGTATTTCGAGCAGCGCGAGGGGAAGGTCTTTGCGGTTCCCGCGGATGTCACCCCGTCCGTCAGCATCGAGAAGACGGAGGACCGCATCACCGCAGAATCGTACAAAGACGCGTTCGTCAAGCCCTTCAACCTGCAGGAAGCGCCCCTGTACCGGCTAAAGGTGCTCGATACGCCGGAAGGCGTCGTCCTCGCCGCCGACTTCCATCACCTGATCTTCGACGGCGCTTCCTACGATATCTTCGGGAAAGAACTTTCCGCAGCGCTCCGGGGAGAAAAACCGGAGCGGGAATCCTATTCCTATTCCCAATACGTGCTCGACCAGCAGGCCGGCGTGGACACCCCGGAATTCCAGGAGGCGGGCGCCTTCTTCGGGAAGCAGCTGGAGGCGCTGGAAGAGGCGTCGGAGATCCTTCCGGATCTTCCCCTGCAGCAAGGCAAGGGCCGGGAACTCTATGTCCAGGAAGCGGTCGGCGCCGAGGTCGCGCCGCGGTGCAAGGAGCTCGGGATCACTCCCGCAAGTTTCTTCCTTTCAGCTACTTACCTGGCCGTATCCGCCTTTGCGGGAAGGCCGGACGTGTACATCTGCACCGTATCCGGCGGGCGCAGCAATCTCAGGACTTCCGGGACGCTGGGTATGTTCGTCAATACCCTGGCGCTCCACGGCAATGCGGCGCCCGCGCCCGTCGACGAATTCCTGAAAAAGGTCCACGCCGATTTCGCCGAAACGTTGCGACATGAGAATTATCCTTTCTCGAAGGTGGCGGCGGCGTACGGCTTCCAGCCCCGGATCATGCTGGCCTATGAAGTGGGCGTCGTCGAGAAAGATTCCGGAGTGCAAAGCGAAGTGCTGGAAACGGGCTATCCCAAGTTCCCCGTCAGCATCTTTGTCGACGGAGAAGAGGGTCACGAGCGCTTTGTGGTGGCTTATGACAGCCACCTGTACAGCCGGGAGATCATGCAGCGGTTCGCCCAGACGCTCGCCTGCGTGGTCAAGGGCCTGCTGAGGGCCGGCAATACAGCCGAGGTTCCCTTCGTGGACGCCCCCCGGATCGACGAACTCGACGGATTCAACCATTACAAGGCCCCGCTGAATCCCGACGAAAGCATCGTCTCCCTCTTCCGGAAACAGGCGGCGGCCACACCCGGCAATGCAGCCGTTTCCGCTGGCGGCAAGACCTGGTCCTATGAAGAGACCGACCGCCTTACCGACCGTCTGGCGGCCTATATCGCTTCTCTGGGCCTTGGCCGGGAGAACGTCGTTTCGGTGCTGATCGGACGCAATGAATGGATGGCGCTCGCCTCGCTGGGCATCCTCAAGGCCGGCTGCGCCTACCAGCCGCTGGATCCTTCCTATCCCGCGGAACGCCTCGGCTTCATGATCAAGGATGCCGCGGCAGGCCTGCTGATCGCCGACGAAGACCTGACCGGCCTTCTGCCGGACTATGCCGGTCCCGTGCTCAAGACCTCCGACATCGGGGCGCTGCCTCAGGGGAAATGCCCGGAGGGACCCGCACCCGAAGACCTGTTCATCCTCCTGTATACTTCCGGTTCCACGGGCGTTCCCAAGGGCGTGATGCTGGAGCACCGCAACCTCGTCAATTTCTGCGGCTGGTACCGCAGCTATTACGGCCTCAAGGCCGGTGACAAGGTCGCCGCTTATGCCAGTTACGGCTTCGACGCCTGCATGATGGATATGTATCCCGCGCTTACGACGGGCGCCTGCGTGTACATTATTCCGGAAGACACCCGCCACGATATGATGGCGCTGGACCGCTTCATCACCGAAAACGGCATCACGCACAGTTTCATGACCACGCAGGTGGGCGTGATGTTCGAGAAGAATTTCCCCGACAACATGAGTCTCCGGCACCTTTCCGTGGGCGGAGAAAAACTCGTGTCCGTCGATCCCCCGTCCTATGCCTTCCACAACGGCTACGGCCCCACGGAATGCACCATTTTCTCCACCGTCTTCGAGGTGAAGCGGCGGGAAGACAACATCCCCATCGGCCATCCGCTCGACAATGTATATCTGTATGTCGTCGACGCGCAGGGCCGCCGGCTTCCCGTCGGGGCGCCCGGCGAGCTGATCATCGCCGGAGAAGGCGTCGGCAGAGGGTATCTCAATCAGCCGGAAAAGACGGCGGAGGCATTCATCGACAATCCTTTCATCAAGGGAATGCGCGCCTATCGATCCGGAGACATCGTCCGCTACAGGGAGGACGGAAACATCGAATTCGTCGGCCGCCGCGACTCCCAGGTCAAGATCCGCGGATTCCGGATCGAACTCAAGGAGGTGGAAACCGTCCTGCGGGAAATGCCCCTCGTGAAGGACGTTACCGTGCAGGCATTCGACAAGCCCTCCGGCGGCAAGTTCCTGGCGGCGTATGTGGTGTACGACGGCACACTTGACGCGAAAGAGGTCGCCGCGTTCATCCGCGAACGCAAGCCGCCCTATATGGTTCCGGAAAGCATCACCCAGCTCGACCGCATCCCGCTGAACGTCAACCAGAAAGTCGACCGGAAGGCCCTGCCCGCCCCGGTTCCGCGCTCCGGCGAGGACTATGTCGCCCCGGAGACGCCCGTGGAGAAGACGCTGTGCGAAATTTTCGCCGCCGTGCTCGAAATGGACAAGGTAAGCGTCACCGACAATTTCTTCGACCTCGGCGGTACTTCGCTGGTCGTCACGAACGTGCTGGTGGCGGCCCAGAAGGCCGGCCTCAATTTCGCCTACGCCGATGTGTTCTCGCATCCCACCGCGCGGAGTCTCGCGGCCTTCCTGGGCGGAGGGGCGGAAACGGGCGCGAACGAGGAAAGCATCGAGGACTACGACTATTCCGCCATTGACAAACTCCTGTCCGGAAACACCCTGGAAGCATACCTGCAGGGAGAACCGCAGCCCCTTGGCCAGAACATCCTCCTGACCGGCGTCACGGGATTCCTGGGCATCCACATCCTAAGGGAGATGATCAGCAACACGCCCGAGGATACCATCCTCTGGTGCCTTGTGCGCGGGCATAAGGACCGTTCCGCCCTAGACAATCTCAAGGCGATGGTGGCGTACTACTTCCCGGAGGGTTTCACCGAGCCGGAATGGAAACGGATCCGCATCGTCCAGGGAGACATCACCGGGATGTCCGCCTTCCAGGCGATGGCCGCCTCCGGCACGCCGGTCGACCTCGTGATCAACAGCGCCGCCAACGTGAAGCATTTCTCGAAGGGGACCGATATCGAAGAGGTAAACTACGGCGGCGTCAAGAACATTGTCGCATTCTGCGAAATGTGCGGCGCGCGGCTGGTGCAGATTTCGACCGAGAGCGTGGGCGGAACCACCAAGGGATTCCGTCCCGCCGTCTTCAACGAGCAGCACCTTTACTTCGGCCAGCAGACCGGCAATCAGTACGTCCACTCCAAGTTCCTGGCGGAACGTTACATCCTGGAGCACATCACGAAGGGGACGCTCAACGCCAAGATCCTCCGGGCCGGCAACCTTTCGCCCCGGTCTTCCGATGGTGAATTCCAGAAGAACATGACCACGAACGCCGCGATGGGTCGACTCCGGGCCTGCAAACTGCTGGGAGTCGTGCCGTATATGAGCGCGACCGCCCGCGTGGAACTGACCCCGATCGACGAAGCGGCCCGTGCGGTCCGCCTGCTGAGCGCAACGCCCAGGGAGAACTGCGTCCTGCACATCTCCAACAACCACCTCATCCCAATGGAAGACGTGATGGGACGACTCTCGCTGGTGGACGGAAAACCCCTTCGCTACGTGGAAGCGGACGAATTCTCCGTGATTCTCGCCAAAGCGATGGAAGACCCCGCCCTCGCCCCCTGCCTCTCCCCTCTCATCGCCTACAACCAGGCGCCGGGGAAAGATCCGGAGGTCGTCAACTGGCCCTCCACCAGTTTCACCGTTCAGATCCTCCTCCGCAACGGCTTCCACTGGTGTCCCACTTCCGCCGACTACCTCGACCAGATGTTCGAGCAGCTGCGGGAACTGCATTTCTTCGAGGTGGACTGATATGCGCTGTCGCCTGCTGCCCATACTGACCATCTTGTCGCTGGCGGCCTGCCAAGGCCTTCAGTCGGGCAGCGGGGACTTCGTCGCACCCAAAATCGAGAGCGCCGACGCCTCGTTCAACGTCTGGGGCATCGTTCTGCAATGCCATGTCGATATCCCCCGGGTGGACCGGTGCGGTTTCCTGGTCGGCCCTGTCGGAGAAACCAAGTCGGACTATCCCGCCGTCCTTTCGGGGAATACTTTCTCCGTCACCTTGCACGACCTTGCGCCCGAGCGGACCTATGAATGGGAAGGATATATCGAAGCCGGGAAGCAGAGGATCCTCTCGAAAAGCGCCACCTTCAAGACGCCGGGGCCGCCCCCGGCGGATTATGTCAACTGTTCCTTCAAGGACTACATCCCGCAGTACGACCTGAACGAAGACGGATATCTCTCCGAAACGGAGCTCTCCTCCATCACGACGCTGACGGTTCCGACCGACCACCTGCAGGACATGAAAGGGCTGGAGTATTGCGTCAACCTGGAAAGCCTTACCTGTACGGGTTCCCCCGGCGGACTGACGTGGCTGGACGTGACGATGCTTCCCCGTCTGACCTATCTCAACTGTGACGGAAACAAATTCGGAATAGTCAGTGGAGACGAAATCAGCGATGAAGGCCTGATGCTGGTCAAATATAATTCCTATGTAATAACGGAATCCCATCTTCAGACACTCAGCTGCAATAATGCCGGGCTCCGGAAGTTCTATGTCGGCTATGCCTGCGAGCTCCGGGATGTCTCCATTTCCGGCAACCAGATTACATATCTGGATCTGATGTCCGCCTATTCACGTATCGAGAAACTGGACTGCAGCGACAATCTCCTGACCGACATCAATCTCGAGATCTCCCCCCTGAAGGAACTGGACTGCAGCCGCAACCGGCTGAAAAGCCTGCGGATCAGTGAATTCCAGCATCTGACGATGCTAAAGTGCGCTCCGATGAATGACGAGAAAGGCAACAACCTGCTCGAAGTTCTCTATCTGCCGAAGGGGACGCACATCCCTCACATCACGGAGAACCGGAGCGAAGAATACATTCCTGCCGAAACCCGGATTGAATTCTACGACACCATCTGGTCTAATTGAACAGCTCGGTCGCCTGGTGGAAGATCTCATCGACCACGCCGGAGTCGACCCGGGAAGGGCTTGGCGCGGGTTTTTCGGGCCGGGGTGCGACAGGTTTTTCAGGCCTGGTGGCAGAGGGCTTTTGCGGGGACGCGGGAGCGGACGGAACGGGAACGGGGACCTCTTGCAGAAGGATGACCGTATCTCGCTGCGGCGCGGGCGCCCCGGCCTGCGAATCCGCATCCCGCTTTTGAAGGAAAAAGCTCAACGCCAATAAAATAACGAAAAGAACGATCCACAGCATCCAGCCCCTGCGCTTATGTATCGCATCCCTGACCTCCGAGACGGAGGCATAGCGGGCGGAAGGGTTCTCGGCACAGCACCGACGTACCACGGAGCGGTGGCGCCTTCCCCCGGTGATCAGGCCGATCAGCACGCCGAGCGACCAGATTTCGCTGCGGATATCCGCATCCCGGCCGTTCAGCACCTCCGGTGCCGTGAAACTCCGCGTTCCGGCAGGGGTTTTGAGCATCGAGAATTCATCCGAATCCGAGAATCCGAAATCGATCAGTTTGACATTGTTGCCGGAAGCCGTGAGCATCACGTTCGATGGGGTCAGGTCGCGGTGCAGAATCTGCCGCGAATGCAGGAATGACAGGGCCTCGCAGAGTTCTTCGATAATGCGGTCTCCCTCCGCCCGGCTGAAGGCGCTTTTTTTCAAGGCCTGCCCAAGGGTACGCCCGTGCACCCATTCCATCTCGATGCAGTTTCCCAGATCGTCGAGCTGCGTGAAAGAATAATAACGGCAGATATTGGGATGATCCAGCGAACTGCCGATCTCGAACTCCTTCCGGAGCAGGCCTACGTAGAGAGCGTCGCCGCGGTACTCTTCCTTAAGGCATTTAAGCACACGGAATTTTCCTTGCCGCTCTATGCGAAAGAGGCAGAACGCCCCGCCGGAAGAGGTATGGATCAGCATCCGGGAGGAAATCTCCCCGGATTCCGGTGCTGACGGGTTCGAAAAAAAGCCGGAAGTCTCTTCCACGTTCAGTAAATCCCTAATATTCACTCAAATTTACGAATTATTTTGCTATTTTTGTATGAATGGGCACAAGAATTCTCACATACGCGGCGATTCTCATTCTTCTGCTGGGAGAAATCGTCCTCTCTGCGCAGAATGTGCAGGACCTGGACGCGGCCCTCGACTACTACGAAGACATCTGCAACCAGTGCTTCGACCTGCGGGCCCGGATGCGGTCCGGCGAGCAGATTGCCGCGGAGGCTGTCACTCCCCTGCTGGAGCGCCTTACCGGGCTCCGCGAGAGGCTCGGCAGCTCCAAAGGCGAAATGAGCTTCGAGCAATTGCGGCGATTCGAGAGCATCCGGGAGCGCTATGCCCGCGCCTTCAATCCGACGCTCCTGCCCGGCACCTCCGTTCCGGTCTCGGATGATGTCGCCGCTTCGCTCGATCCGGCCCGCGGCCCGTCCGTCCCCACTTCTCCGGAGAGCATCGTTGACAGCGGATTCCATTCCCCCTGGTATGTCGGGATTCTCGCCTTTGCCGGATTTCCGTTCTTCGCCCCGGGGCTGATGCTGACGGCCGACACCCCTCACTGGGGTCTCTACGCCAAAGGATATGTCGGCGTGCGATGGGTTTCCCCGGCGTATTCCGGCCTTTCGGACGGCACCTCGGAGCAGGGCACGCTGTGGACGACGGGCAAAGAACGCCGCTCCCGCTTCGGCATATCCGCCGGCGGATCCTGGTTCCCGCTCAAATACCTCGGCATCTACGCCGGGGCGGGATACGGCCAGGAAAAGATTTACTGGGAAGACACCAATCACGAATGGGTGGCGATAACGGACCTGACCCGGCGCGGAATCCAGGCGGACGCCGGACTGCTTTTCAGATGGAGGTGGCTGACCGCCTTCGCCGGTGTCACCACCGTCACCTTCCGGACCATCCGGGTCGAAACCGGCCTCGGCGTGCGGTTCTAGAGGCGCCGAAGCGTCAACAGTCCGCCGGTCTTTCCGGCCACATAGGAGGGCGTGTGCTTACCGTCCCGCTCGATATGGTCGATATAGAG
>ONSU01000039.1 GCA_900320545.1 uncultured Bacteroidales bacterium
CGCGTTGATGGGATAGGCGGCCTTGTCGGTGGAGAGGCAGATGACGCTCTTGACGCCGGCCTCGATGGCGGCGGTCAGGACGTTGTCGGTGCCGATGACGTTGGTGCGGACGGCCTCCATCGGGAAGAATTCGCAGCTCGGGACCTGCTTCAGCGCGGCGGCGTGGAAGATGTAATCCACCCCGGGCATGGCGCTCCGGCAGGATTCGAGGCTGCGGACATCTCCGATGTAGAATTTGATCTTGTGCGCGACGTCCGGGTATCTGGCCTGGTATTCATGGCGCATGTCGTCCTGCTTTTTCTCGTCGCGGGAGAAGATCCGGATTTCTCCGATATCGGTGCGTAGGAAGCGTTTCAGTACGGCGTTCCCGAAGGATCCGGTGCCGCCGGTGATCATCAGTGTCTTGTCTTTGAAAATGGACATAGCGTTATCTTGTTATCTGAATGGGGAAGGTGTGTTCAATTCGTGGTTATCTTCCCCGCAAATTAGTGTCTGAGGTACATTTACTGGGGAAGGTCCGGGGCATTTCGTCACACCTTCCCCGCTATCATCTAATCTCTTCCGAAAATGTCGCGGGTGTATACTTTGTCGGCGACGTCGTCGAGGACGTGCTCGTAGCGGTTGGCGATGATGGCGTCGGACCGGGTCTTGAAGGCGGCGAGGTCGTTGACGACGAGGGAGCCGAAGAAGGTGGTCCCGTCTTCCAGCGCGGGCTCGTAGACGATGACGCGGGCGCCCTTGGCCTTGATCCGCTTCATGATGCCCTGGATGGCGCTCTGGCGGAAGTTGTCGGATCCGGTCTTCATCGTGAGGCGGAATACGCCGATGGTGACTTCCTTCTCCCCTTCCGGCGACCAGGCGTTCCGGCCGCTGTAACTGTAGTAGCCGGCTTTCTCGAGGACGCGGTCGGCGATGAAATCTTTCCGGGTCCGGTTCGAATCGACGATGGCCTTGATGAGGTTCTCCGGCACGTCATTGAAGTTGGCCAGGAGCTGCTTGGTATCCTTGGGAAGGCAGTACCCGCCATAGCCGAAGGAGGGATTGTTGTAATGGTCGCCGATCCGCGGGTCGAGGCAGACGCCCCGGATGATCGAATTCGTATCGAGCCCCTTCATCTCGGCATACGTGTCGAGTTCGTTGAAATAACTCACGCGCAGCGCCAGATACGTATTGGCGAACAGTTTCACCGCCTCCGCCTCCGTCGTCCCCATCAGCAGCACCGGCACATCCTCCTTCAGCGCCGCCTCCTTCAGCATCCCCGCAAACTTCTCCGCCGCATCCCTGTCCGTCATTTCCTCATCATACCCGACGATGATCCGGCTCGGATACAGGTTGTCATACAGCGCCTTGCTCTCCCGAAGGAACTCCGGCGCAAAGAGAATCCGCGGGCGCACCACCTTCGTGGTGCCGTCCGCGAGGCGCTCCCGGAAGGTAAACCGTTCCCGCACCGCCCGCGTATACCCGACGGGAATCGTCGACTTGATGACCATCACGGCGTCCGGATTGACCTCCAGCACCAGAGCGATCACCTCTTCGACGTGCGTGGTATCGAAGAAATTCTTCTTGGGATCATAATTGGTCGGCGTCGCGATCACGACGAAATCGGCATCCCTGTAGGCCGCCCTCCCGTCGAGCGTCGCCGTCAGGTCCAGCTCCTTCCCGGCGAAATACTGCTCGATGTATTCGTCGGCGATCGGAGACTCCCTCCGGTTGATCTTCTCCACCTTCTCGGGAACGACATCCACCGCCACCACCCTGTGCCGCTGCGAGAGCAGCGTCGCAAGGCTCAGCCCCACGTACCCCGTACCAGCGATTGCAATTTTCATAAAATCAGAATTGTATGTATTGTGGTCCGTTATCAAGCCTTCCCTGCCAGCATGCGGCCACTGCCGTCAAACTTTTTCAGTCATCACGTCTTTTCGGTCACCAAGACCTTCCCTGCCAGCATGCTACCACAGCCATCACGCTGTTTCGGTCACCAAGACCTTCCCTGCCATAATGCCGCCTCAGTCTTCAGGTCGTTTTCAGCCATCAGGTCTTTCAGTCATCAAACCTTCCCAACCAGCATGCTGCCACAGCCATCACGCCGCACCCGGCTGAAAGACAAAACCTATATTCCCCCGGTGCAGGATGATGCTGCGGGGAGATACCGAACAGGGGGCTTTTCCTATCCAGGAAAAGAAGGGACCCGATTCGCCCTCTTGATAAACATACAAATATAACTTTTTTTATTGTTTTTTGCAACTTTTGCCTCGACATAGAATTTTTGCGCGAACTTGCAACGCCAGCCTCGGGCATGCTACTGTTGCTGCGGAGCATGCTACTTTTGCGGCGGGCACGGAAAAACATCCCCGATAAGGGCGATCGGGGATGAGACGGGAATGATTTTTTTTAGATTGTGGTGCAGAGATTCATTCCCCGTTGAAAAGCCTGACCCGGAGGAGCACCAGCCGGGCGATGACGGCCCGCACGGACCGCCCGAAGCGCTCCGCGAGCTCATCGAAGGAGACACCCGCCTCGTAACTCTCCACAAGGGCGGCGTCATCCTCCCCCGTCCACTGCTTCGGAGCGGGCGGCGCCTCCCATAGGCCCAGCGCCTTGAGCCGCAGCCGCAGTGAATTCGGCGTGCGCCCGAGCTGCTCGGCCATCGCCTGCACCGGCTGCCCGTCCGCGTACATCTTCTTGAGTTCTTCTATGTCATTGTCATCCCAGGGCTCGTTGAATTTGGGATATTTCGTCCGCAGTTTTTCGTAATCTTCCGGCGGGAGGAAGCGGGTAAATCGATTGTTGCTCATTTTGTTTTTTCTTTTGTTTCACGGACCGAATTTTTCGTTTCCGGGTGCAAGATCGGGCGAATTATCCGTTAGTCAAAACCACTGACGGTTAAGTAAAATTTTCGGCCTCTCAGGGCACTGTGAGGCCGCCGGAATGAAAAAAACCGCCTGCAACTTGCAAGGCGGTTTTCCCATATCATCCTGGCATTCAGCCCGTTACAAAATTATCCGAAAGTCTTCCCCGGATGCAAAAAAATGTAAAATTTTCATCTCCACACGATCACCGCCACCGATACAATCTTCCGTTCAGGACACCCCCTCCCCGGCGTTCAGGCCCCCTTCAGGAACCCCTGCCGCTCCGGTTCCCTCCGGGCATCCACATCGTTCAGCCCCCTTCAGGCACCCACACCGCTCAGTTCCCTTTCAGGTACCCCTGCCGCTCCGGCTCCGGGAAACGCTCAATGGCATACCGGAGCATCGTGCGGGGCATCGTCCGGAAACGGGGCCCGAGCCACTCGACGAGGGCATTCTTGTCCCGCTTGCCGGCTTCGCGGAGGAGCCATCCGACCGCCTTCCGGATCAGGTCGTGCTGGTGATGCAGCAGGATATCGGCGATGGCGAAGGTGTCCTCCAATTCCCCGCGGCGGATGAAGGCCATCGTGCTCACGATCCCGATCCGCTGCTCCCAGAGGGTCTTGCCGCGACGGGCCAATTCGTACAGAAGCGTACGGTCCCGGTCCTGCAGCCATTCCCCCAGAAGGGAGTAGCAGCTCAGGTCCACGAGGTCCCAATTGTTGATGCGGCCGGTGTGGGAAAGGTAGAAGCGCACGCATTCCTCCTTCGGGAATTCCGGACGGGGGTGACGGAAGAGTTCTACCAGCGAGAGAAGCGCACCCAGGCGAACCTCGTGGTAATCGCTCCCGATGCATTCTTCCAGATCGGCCCGAGAGACATCCCGCCAGCATTCCTTCACCACGGCCCGCGTGACGGGAACCTTGATTCCCAGGAACTTATCCCCTTCCCCGTACTGTCCCGGCCCGGTCTTGAAGAACCGGGAAAGGCCCGCGACCTGAGAGGGATCGGCCACGGCGAGGAGGCGTGTCAGAAGTGCGTTCACGATGGATTGGACATTTCGCTTTTGCAAAGATAAGACTTTTTGCCCCCCCCTGCCCGCGAAACCGTAAAAATTCTTGCAGGGCCTCCGGCAAATCACTATCTTTGCCACGTGGTGCAGATAAGTCTGACTTTAAATTTGTGTGACATGAAGAGACTTTATTTGCTCACGACGGCTCATCTGGAAGACGAACTCTGGTTCCGCGATGAGGAAGATTTCAAGGTGGCGATGAATTATATCGCGATTCAGGCCGCCAGTTGCCCGGAAGTGGCGGTGTATGTTTTTATCCTGATGTCCAACCACGTACATTTCATCCTGAAAGGGGAACGGGAGGAGGTGAAGGCGTTTGTGGACGGGTTCAAGAAGCGGTATTCCATGTATATGCAGAGGAAGTATGGAATCCGGAAATTCCTTCGTCGCAATGATGTGGATATCAAGCTGATTCCGTACGGAGATGAGTCGCCTGAAAAGGTGATCGCATATGTCCAGATGAATTGCGTCGCCGCGAATATCTGCCTGAGCCCGGTCCAATACCCCTGGGGTACCGGGAATCTTTTCTTCAACCGGACTTCCGCCAGGGGGACGAGACTGGGAGACCTGTCCCAGCGGGAACGCAGTAAGATTTTGCATATGGGACGCAAAGCGCTGCCGGCGGACTGGATCCTCGGGGAAGATGGATATATCCTGCCCCAGTCGTATGTGGATATGAGGGCCGTGGAAGCCATTTTCCGCACTCCGAAACGGATGAATTTTTTCTTGCAGACCTCTTCGAAGGCCCGGAAACGGCTGGAATCTTCCGAGAGTCTCCCTTCCTTCCGGGACCAGACCATTATTGCCGCCGTGGTCGATCTGATGCGGAGTATGTTTCATCAGGACCGTTTCGAGGATCTGTCCGACGAAGAGAAAGTCGAATTTGCACGCCAGGTCCGCTTCCGCTTCTCTTCCGATGCCCACCAAGTGGCGCGAATCTGCGGAATCACGTACAAGGAGGCCGCACAGCTGCTGAATAGTATCTGAATGCAGGGTGTCGGAGCGGGCTGCACCACGGGTAGTGCGTATGGTCTGTTTGAATGCAGGTGCTGGGACGGTCTGCTCCACGGGTAGTGCGGATGGTCTGCTGATTTTTGGGACACCATACACGGAAACAGGGCTAAAGTGCGTATGGTCTGCCATTTTTGGGGACACCGTACGCACCCGGAAGACCGGCCAGCCATGGTTTTCAAGGGCCCGAAAACTATGCCAAGGGGGTGGCCAGCAGAGCATCTAGGAAAATGGGAAATAGTACGGTCCAGCCGAATGCAAGTACTGGAACGGGCTAAAATGCAGGAACAGTGCGTATGGTCTGCTGATTTTTGGGACACCATACACGGAAATAGGGCTAAAGTGCGTATGGTCTGCCATTTTTGGGGACACCGTACGCACCCGGAAGACCGGCCAGCCGAGGGTTTCAAGGGCCCGAAAACTATGCCAAGGGGGTGGCCAGCAGAGCATCTAGGAAAATGGGAAATAGTACGGTCCAGCCGAATGCAAGTACTGGAACGTGCTAAAATGCAGGAACAGTGCGTATGGTCTGCTGATTTTTGGGACACCATACACGGAAATAGGGCTAAAGTGCGTATGGTCTGCCATTTTGGGGGACACCATACGCACCCGGAAGACCGGCCAGCCGAGGTTTTCAAGGTCCCGAAAACTATGCCGAGGATGTGGCCGGCAGGGTTTCGAGGTCCCGGCAACTATGCCCAAAAGGTGGCCGGCAGGGCTTCGAGGACGGGGAGATCAATGGGCCGCACAACTGCGAAATAGTATCTAAAGGCTGGGTGTCGGAGCGGGCTGCACCACGGGTAGTGCGTATGGTCTGCTGATTTTTGGGACACCATACACGGAAATAGGGCTAAAGTGCGTATGGTCTGCCATTTTTGGGGACACCATACGCACCCGAAAGACCGGCCAGCCGAGGTTTTCAAGGGCCCGACAACTGCCAAAGAGATGGCCAGCAGAGCCCTCGAGAACGGGGAGGTTAGAGGGCACAGAAACTATGCTAGCAGGCAGAGAGCAAGGCTTCGAGGAACGGGAAGGTCGGTGGGCCGCACAATTGCGGAATAGTTTCTGAATGCCGGTGCTGGAACGGTCTGCACCACGGGTAGTGCGTATGGTCTGCTGATATTTGGAACACCATACACGAAAATAGGGCTAAAGTGCGTATGGTCTGCCATTTTTAGGGACACCATACGCACCCGGAAGATTGGCCAGCCATGGTTTTCAAGGTCCCGAAAACTATGTCGAGGAGATGGCCAGCTGGGCTTCAAGGAACTGGAGGTCGGTGGCCGCCGGCGAAACCATGCTAGCAGGTAGGTAGAAAGAAGGGTTTAGAGGAGTGAGAGGTCAAAGAGCGCCGGCGAAACCATGCTAGCAGGTAGGTAGAAAGAAGGGTTTAGAGGAGTGAGAGGTCAAAGAGCGCCGGTGAAACCATGCTAGCGGGTAGAGAGCAAGGCTTCGAGGAGCGGGAGGTCGGTGGGATGGGTGAGCTTGAGGTTGCGGGGAGAGCCGGGAACGACTTTGATGGTGATGTCGGGGAGGTAGTGCCGGACGAGGGAGATGTCGTCGGTGACGCGGAAGCCGGAGTGGTCCTCCAGGTGCCGGCGGAAGGCCTCGGCAAGCACGGGGAGACGGAAACCCTGGGGAGTCTGGACAGCACGCAATGTGGAACGCGGGGGGACGTCGACGAGAAGCCCATCATCGTCGATCCGGATGATCGTATCGGACAGCGGCACGGCAGGCTCGACGGCAGAGAACTCTGACAGGGCCTCAAGGCAGCGGGTGATGACACCCGCGTCGACCAGCGGCCGTGCGGCGTCGTGGATCAGAAGCTGGGAGCCGGAGAACGCCTCCGCCCCTGCAGATGGACCGAAAGATGGGCCGGAAGATGCTCCGTCCTCCGGCAGCGCCTCAACTGCTCTCAGGGCGGCCAGCGAAGATCCCGTCCGGTCCACTCCGCCCGGAACGACCGCGCAGACTTTTCCGTAGGGCGCCGCCAATGCACGGACGGCCGGAATCATATCTACCCGGCTGACGATGACGATGCCATCGATGCCCGGGTGTGCATTGAAGGTGGCGAGAGAGTGCTCCAGGACGGGTTTTCCGCCGAGGAGAAGCATCTGCTTCGGGGTTTCGCCCCCGATCCGGGAACCGCTGCCTCCCGCAAGTATCGCTGCAATGACTCTCATACTTCGCTATCCGTGAGTATTTACTATCCGTGAGCATTCGCCATATCCACCGCTCACCAACGGTGCAAAAATACGGAAGTTTCCGCAGAATTTCAAACAGAAATTCGTAACTTCGCGGGGAGATTCCCGCAAAGAGAAGAACAGGATTATGCCGAAAGGATTGAAAATACGCGAACTGAAGCTGGTGCCGGAGAAGGCGGCGCTGGCGGGGATTCCGGAGGGGAAGGTGCTGATCAATACGGTCAACGCCCATTCGTTTGTGACGGCGCAGGAGGATGAGGCGTTCGCGGAGGCGCTGACTGGGGGAGATTATCTGATTCCGGACGGAATCGGGATTGTGAAGGCGTGCCGGTGGCTCAGGTGCAAGGATGCGCCGAAGGAGAAGATCGCCGGAGCGGATCTGTTTGCATTCGAGATGCAGCGACTCAATGAGAAAGGCGGGAAATGTTTCTTTATGGGAAGCAGCGAGGCTGTCCTCAGCAAGATAAAGGAGAAGGCCGCAGATGTGTATCCCAATATCCGGATTGAGACCTACTCCCCTCCCTACAAGCCGGAGTTCTCCGAAGCGGATAACAAGGCCATCCTCGAAGCCATCAATGCCGCCGACCCCGACCTCCTTTGGATTGGAATGACCGCTCCGAAACAGGAGAAATGGGCCCGTGAGCACTGGAATGAGCTCGACATTCACTGCCATTGCGGCACCATCGGAGCCGTGTTCGATTTCTTCGCGGGCACGCACGAACGCGCCCCGAAGTGGTGGCTCGACCACAACCTGGAGTGGCTCTACCGGCTCTTGAAAGAGCCGAGGCGTATGTGGAAAAGGAATTTTGTCAGCACCCCGAAGTTCCTGGCGCTGACCCTTAGAGAGAAGCTCGGCCTACGCTGACTTGCCAGCCCCGGAACCAGCCCCGGCACCGACACCAGCACCGGTCTCGCTACCAGTCTCAGCCTCAGCAAAAGCGCTTGCCCCAGCCCCGTCATCAGCGCTAGCCCCGGTCCCGACACCTGTCTCAGCTTCAGCAATAGCGCTAGCACCGGCACTAACACCGAAAGTAGTACTAGCTAGTACTAGCACCAGCATCAGCACCACTAGCACCAGTCCCAGCCTCAGCCTCAGCCCCAGCACTAGCCCCGGCACCAGCACCTGCCCCGGCCAGCGCCTCCCCGGGCTTCATTTTCCGCCCGATGAGGATCATCGCGAGCGTATAGATCAGGATGTCGACCGCCAGGAGGATGTTGACGTTGAGGACGATGCTGAGCCCGGCGTTCACGAGGATCAGGAGCACGTCCGCACCGAGGATCGCCCAGCGGGTCTGGCGGACCGAGAGGCCGCAGCGCATCAGGCGGTGGTGGATGTGGTTGAGATCGGCCTTGAAGGGGCTCTTGTGGTGGATGATCCGGGTGAAGAAGAGCCGAGCGACCTCCAGGAGGGGGATCATCAGCGAGGAGAAGACGATGATGAAATATTTGCAGTTGCGGGTGATGCCGTTATGCCCCAGGAACGAGCAGATCGACACCAGCAGGAAGCACAGCACGAGCCCCAGCGTGAGGGAGCCGGTGTCTCCCATGTATAATTTGGTCTTCCGCTCCGCCGTGCCGAATACGTTGAAGAGCCAGAATGACGCGACGGCCCCGAGCATCGTCACGGAGACCATCGAATAGACGAATTTCCGCTCGTAGATGAAGATGACGGACAGCACGCCGAGCGTGATGAGCGAGAGCCCGGAGGCCAGTCCGTCGATACCGTCGATCAGATTGATTGCGTTGGTCAGCACCACCATCACGAACAGCGTCAGGGGCATTCCGATGTAGAACGGGATCCGCCAGACCCCGAACAGGCCGTACAGATTGTTGATCCAGAGGCCGGACGATACCAGCAGGGCCGAGGCCGCGATCTGAATGAGGAATTTCACCCTGTAGTTCAGGTCCGTCAGATCGTCGACGACACCGAGCACGTACAGGAGGAATCCGCTCCCCAGCATATACGCCACGCGGATCAGCAGCACGTTGTCCTGCAGGGGCTTCGTCATCAGCCCGAACCGGTAGAGGAATCCCACCGTGAAAGTGATGACGATGATGAGCGTCGGCATGAAGGACATTCCGCCCAGGCGCGGCACCGGGATGGTATGCACCCGCCGCGTCGCGTCCGGCTGGTCGAAAATCCGGTTCTTGTAAGCGATGAAAAGCAGCATCCGGATGAGGCCCGCCCCGATGAGCGACCCCAGGATCAGATCCGAAAAAAGAATCAAATAAGTCTGAATCATGGGTTAGTATAAAATCTTCTTAAGTCTGCACTTCTTGCAGAGCCACATCATAAGGCCGCACGTCAGGAGGGTGACAGACCCGGTGACGAAAGGTGAGGCCAGAACCGGGATATATGCCCCCGCGAGGCGGACGAACAGGGAGATGACCGCCACGTGGCAGAGGTAGATGCCGTAACTGGTTTCGCTGAGGAAAGTGACCACGGCCAGGGGTTTGCGGGGTTTCCAGGAGAGGATCCAGGCGAACAGGCCGAAGGCCGTGAAGACATAGACCGGGATCGGGACCGGATAGTAGAGCCCCGTCAGGAAATTCACCGCATATCCCACAATGGCGACCACGAGACCGGCCCATCCGAGCCACCGCTTTCCCGAAAGGTGCCGCACCAGGAGGAAGCCGCCCACATAACTGAGGAGGAAGCGGATGTTTTCGAACCCGGCGTTCTTCACATACGGGATGTCCGGGAAGAGGAAATACAGGAGGAACAGCCCGAGAATCACCCCGCCGGTCCAGAGCCCCGTCGCCCGGTCGCGCATCGCGGGCCGGAGGACCGGTGTCAGCAGGTACAGCAGGATGATCATATAGACGAACCAGTACACCTCGTGCACGCCACCGGTCAGCAGCGCCAGCGGGTATTCCCAAAGGAACGCCGCGCTGCGGGGCGGATGCTGCGCAAGGTACAGGATGAAACTCCAGATCACAAATGGCAGCAGGATCCGCGAGAGGCGTTTCCTGACGAAGACGCCCAGTGGCTCCTCCTTCCCCAGCAGCAGGGCGCCGCTGAGCATCACGAACAGCGGCACGGCGGTGTTGACGAGCGAGGTAAGTCCGATCTGCATCAACTGCACGGACCGGATTTCCAGATTCTCCATCAGCAGGCCGCAGGAGTGGATCAGGATGACGAAGACGATCGCCGTCATCCGGATGATGTCGTAGTTGTAGTTACGCTCGTTCATAGGAATTTATTGGCGCCCAGCCGGGAGGTCTTGTCGCCGGGCCGGGGCTCGAACCGGACGGTCCCGTCCACGGTGTTGTCGTACATTTTGATGCCCGTATTCACCTTTTTATGGCGCGAATCCGCCCGCGTCTCGACGGACTCCACCCTTCGGAAATCGATGCAGAAGGAATTGCCGATGCGGAGAATCCGGTTGCCGGAGACGGTCACGTTGCAGGTGCCGTCGTCGCCGAAGATGCCGCGGTTGTCCTTGCCGCCCGTGTAGTCGTGGATGTAGTTGTCGCGGATGATGACGCCCGCGCAGCCCGTCCAGCAATAGATGGCGCCGGAGTCCATCAGGGTACGGCTCGGCTCCTTGCGGAAGGCGTCCGAATAGAAGATCTCATTCTTCTCCACCACCCCGCTGGCGACGGGTTTCGCCTCCGACGCGAAATGCGTCCCGATCCCGATGGCCGAATAGGAGAAATCCGAGAAGACGTTCTCGCTGACGAGGAAGTCCTTTCCCCGGCAGATGACATCCATAAAGTTGTTGAACAGCAGTTGGTTGTTCCGGAAGGTATTGCGGCAGATCCGGCTGCCTGAAGCGTCCTCGTAGTCGCGGAAGAAACCCCGGTAGCAGCCCTCGATGCGGCAGTCGGTGATGCGGACGGCTTTGGTGCCGGAAACGCTGACGACGTGGTTGCGGATGCCCCGGAAGGTGCAGTCGTGGAGATGGATATCGCCCGTCGTCCGGTAGACGTGCATCATCACTTCGCGGAGGTCGCTGTTGCCGAGGAATTGGAAATTCCTGATTTCCAGGGATTTGAACTTGCAGTCTCCGATCTGGAGGAACTGCGAGGCGCGGCAGATGTGGTACTCCCCTTTCCGGGCCGCCCGGAGCCGGCCGTCCGCCCAGCAGACATCCGCCTCGGGCGAATTGACGATCTGATACTTCGGCAGCGTCCCGCCGTAACTGCGGTCACCCTCGACATTGTAGAAGGCCCCGTTCCTGGAAAGGTCCGACGCCCTGAACCAGACATATCCGTCCGCAATCTTCTCTACGGGATACATCATCGCAAGGTACCAGCTCGTCAGGCGGACGAACATCCGTTCCGGATGCCGCTGCGCCTGCTCGGACGCCGCGAACCGGCACAATCCGGCCTTCGCGTCCACGATCTCGACGGGGCCCAGGGCCCGGCGGAGCGGGCCGAAGGGCGGCACGTCCGCCAGCCGTTCCGTCTCGACGACGCCATGACGCCAGTCATACGCATCATAAGATGCCGTGTAGCGGCCTTTCTTCCTGCGTTTGAGCAGCAGGTCCTCCCCCGACCCGATAAAGGTCGCGCCGCCGCCGTCCAGAACCACGACGGTGCCCGGGCAGGAGTAATTGAGCAGTTGCAGATGCAGTTCCCGGAAATAGTAAACACCCTTTGCGATCCGCACGTTGATCTCCGAGAATCCCCCTTTGAGGGCTCCCGCCAGCGTGTTTCCGAGCCGGTCGAATTCCTCCTGGCTGCGGATCTCCACCTCCATCGATTTCGCGAGAAGCGTGAGCGGCAGCAGCAAGAGCGACAGGACTGTAAGCAAGAACTTTCTCATAAGGACTGAAGGATTTCCACGAAGCGGTCCAGGAAGGCCTCGCGCGTGAATTTCTGTTCGAACCGGGCCCGCCCGGCCGCGCCCATCCGCTCCCGCAAGGATTTGTCGGACAGGAGTTTCCCAAGGGCTTCGGCCAGGGCAGCGGCATCCTTGCTGGCGACGAGATATCCGGTCTCGCCATCCGTCACGATATCGACCAGCCCCCCTTCGCGGGTCGCCACGACGGGCAGGCCGTGCGCCATCGCCTCGACGGCGACCAGGCCGAACGCCTCATTCCGGGTCGGAAACGCGAATACGTCCGCCTGCGAGAAGATCCGGTCCTTTTCTTCCCCGGACAAAAAGCCGTGACAGCGGGTCGCATCCGACAGTCCCCGGGCGGCGATTTCCTCCTGCAGCCGGGCTTCGGAAATCTCCCCGCTCGGCCCGCCGGCAATGTCCAGCACGAATCGGAATCCGCTATCTTTCAGCATTTTGCAGGCATCCAGCAGATCGATTATCCCCTTCGCGAAAAGCAGATGTGAAAGGTACAGGATGTGGCATACCGAATTCTTCTCCCTGGCGGGAACTACCTGCACGTCCGGAATACCGTTCGGACACACGAAGACCCGATCCCGCGGCACATATTGCGCAATATCGGGATACAGCGCATCCGAGAGCAGGATAACTTTCATATCGGAGAAGAAATCCCGGTACATCGCCTTCCAATGCGGCCCCGTGGCCTCCGCAACGCCCTTGTTGTGGAAATGGGCGACCAGCGGGAAACCTTTCCGTCTGATCCTGCGGGCCAGGAAGTAATCTTTGAGGAAGCCCATCCCGCGGGCGGCAGGGGTAATGTAGACAAGGTCCGGACGGAATTCCCGCAGTTCCCTGTCTACGGACCGGTAAAGCCCGGTAAGTGTCTTCAGTTTCCGCAGCGAGAGCCGGCCGATGTCGGCGACGCTCGCCGATGTGGACAGATTGACGTACCGGCAGGCAAAGGTCCCGTTGACCCGTTCAC
This sequence comes from uncultured Bacteroidales bacterium, assembly GCA_900320545.1. Classification (GTDB taxonomy): domain Bacteria; phylum Bacteroidota; class Bacteroidia; order Bacteroidales; family UBA932; genus Cryptobacteroides. The sequence continues at coordinate 12,902 of ONSU01000039.1, forward strand.
TGGAGCGGATCGCCTCCCCGACGACGGACGCGCCGTGCACCGGCGGAGGAAGGTGCAGGACAAAGAGGATCTTTTTCACAGTTTGATATTCGCCCCTTTATGGGAGGTGGGGTCGCTACGGCGGATACGGAAGCGGCAGCGGCCGTCGATGATGTTGCCGTACATCACATTGCCGGTATTGGGATCGTGGACGCGGCTGCCCTTCATCCAGCCGACGCGGCGGAACATCCGGAGGTCGATGCAGAACGTGCCCTCGACCCGGACGACGCGGTTGCCGTAGATGTGCACGTTGCAGGTGCCGTCGTCACAGAGGATACCGCGGTTGCCGTGTGGGCCTGCGATGTCGTGGATGTAATTGTTCCGGATAATGAGGCCGTTGTTCCGGGTCCAGACATAGATGGCGCCGGAGTCGATCAGCATCCGCGGGACGGTGCTGCGGAAGGCCTCGCTCATACAGATTTCGTTGCGCTCGACGATGCCGGAGAGTCCGCCCTCCGACTCCACGCAGTAGTGATGGCCGAGCCCGATGGCGCTATAGGAGAAATCCTCGAAATAATTGTCGCTGATGAGGAAATCGCCTCCCTTGCAGTTGACGACGGGGCCGTTGGATATCTGATAGCCGTTGTCGATGAAACGGTTGCTTATGATCCTCGCCCCCAGGCAGGAATCCTGGATGCGGATGCAGGTCCGGTAACACTTCGTGAACTCATTGTCCTGCAGCAGGATTCCATCGGTCCGCTCTACCCAGAAGCCGCCCGAGCGGATCCCTTCGAAACGACAACCGGAAACCAGTAGAGAATCCGCCTCCACGCCCTGCATGCGGATCAGCCAGTCACCGTTCCTGTCCCCGTTGCCGAGGAAATGAATCCCCTCGAGTGCGAAAGACTGAAGACGGACGCCATCCATATGCAGGAAGCGGACGGCGCTGCAGGGATGCAGCAGACTGTCTTTCGGCGGATAGCACAGCATATAGCGCGGGAAGCACCGGCCGTAGCGAAGTTCCGACAGCATCCCGGTCTCGTAGACCTTGTCGCGACGGAAATAAATGTGCCGTTTCGTGATCCGCTCGATCGGATAACGGGTGCTGATGTACCATTGTGTCAGCAACAAGGTCGCATCCCCGAGAGAATCTTTCGGGACGGGAATTTCCCGGCAACGAAGGCGGTAAAGATGCTTCCGGAAAGGCACCCTGAGCGGCCAGAACCGCGCGTGCCGCATTTCCGTGCGGATATCCACCGGCTTCATCGCGTTCAGGTCGACATAACCTTTCTCCAGGGTATAAGTCCTGTCGCCTCCGTCCGAAGCGACCAGGACGGCGTCCTCCCCGCTCAGGCGGAGCGAAGCTTCCGGCGCGTCCACATCCTTCAGTTCCAGAAACAGATCGTCATAAAAATATACGCCCGGAGCTAGCCGCACGTCAATCTGCTCGCGGGATCCCTCGGAAAGCGCCTCTTTCACCAGGGCCGGAATCCGTTCGAATTCCGCCTGGGTCTGCACGAGGATGGCCAGCAGCAGGCAAAACAGTTTTGTCATAATCGCTCAATCGCCGTCGAGACGGCTTCTTCAAAAGTAACACACATCAGACTGTCCCGAAGCGCACCGTCCCGCCGCCCGGGAACACCGGACAACACCTTTCGGAGGCAGGAGGAGAGCTCCTCGGGAGAGGTCGGATCAAAAACGGCTCCGTTGGTCCCGTCAATCAGCGAAGCCGCCCCCGCCCGGTCGGAGACCACCGCCGGGCAGCCGGCGATGAGCGCCTCGTTCACCACGGCTCCAAAGGCCTCCTGCAGACTGGGCAGGACAAGTACATCCGCTAAAAGGTACCATACATACAGTTCCTCGCCGGATTTGCGGCCGGGAAAGACGGCATCCACGCCAAGTCGGACGGCAAGTTCCTCCCACTGCGGACGCATCTCTCCGTCTCCGACGATGACGACCTTCGCATCCATTCCGCGGGTGGCTTTCAGTAGCGTCCCGACATTCTTTAGCGGGATGAGACGCCCCACATACAGAATTACACTCTTCCCGGACAGATCATACTCCCGGGCCGTTTCTCCGCAGAGCGGCAGGGCCTTCCTCATTTCGTCGCGGAGACGCCGCTCATCCGAAAGGATCGGCAGACAGACGCCCTTTCCGAATCTTTCCCGGTACCACGCGGCAACGGGCTCGTTGACGAGGATGAGGTTGTCCACAAAGCGGGGCACGAAGCGGCGGAGGAGCCGGTGCACGGCAGAAAAATCATTTCCCCCGATCATATCGAGACTGTCGTCGCAGAGGGCGACGACCTTGAATTTCCGACGGGAGGTAGCCCGGATCCAGAGGACTTGCAGGGTAACCGGAGAGAATTCCGATACGAACACGACCTCCGGCCGGCGCTCCCGGACGAGACGCCGGAGCCCTTTCCCGATCCGCCGCGAGCCGACCGCGAAGGACGGCAGCAGCAGGCGCCCGAACCGGCACAAAGAGGCGACCGCCTCCGAATTGAAACCCGCCGTATCGTCACGATCATAAAGGTGATAGATCTCGCAGTCGAACTTCTCGTAGAGCCAGTTGCATAGATCCACCCGGTAAGGAGCGATCACGACGCCGATATAGAGGTTGTGCTTCATTTCACGAGGAAGTCCAGTATTTTACGGCCCTGGGCACGGGCCGTCTTGCCGAGGACAAACGCACGGGTCCGTTTGGCACGAGCCGTCGTTTCCTCCGGTGAAAGCCGGAGCGCGCTTTCCAGCGCGACCGCAAGGGATTCCGCATCTTCCTTGTGTTCCATTGCATATTTGAAATGCAACGGCGTTAATTCCCTTAAAATGTTGAGTTCCGACCTGCTTATTGCCGGATCTGATCGATATTCGCTCTGCGTCATAACTAACTCCATCCTTTCCTTATCTCATGCGGTTTACGATGTCGAAAATCCGCTTAAATGTTTCGAGATTGTGTTCCTCGACCGCTGACCTTCCCCGGAAGAACTGTCCGAGAATAGGATCGTTGATTCTCTCATTGTCCTCCTGCAAATGCTTTGTCTGAAGTGCAATCTCTGTTTCCAAAATGCTTATAAGCTCTTCCATTACTGTTCCCCTTCCTTGTTCATGTAGTCTAAAATCCTTACGAATAGCTGTTTGTGATGTTTCACAAGTGTTTTGACCGCGACATAGTTCTCGACCTCATCCAGAACCCGAAGAACTCGCTCAAGCTCTGACAGGTATTTTTCCTCGATCTCCGTATCAAGCGGAGCATTTGGATGAATTACCCCGGCTGCTTCTGCCGCTCGTATTTCTTTCATTAGTGCAAAATTTATAGCCGGTTCATCTGTCCTTATTCTCATAACTCACTAACATGAGAATGAATCCGATTCCGAGTACAACCGCGCATACCGGAAATGATCCTCGATTTGATGTGATATGTTCTGCCAGACCTGCACCGCCGAACATTGCCAAAACTAACCCCTTACTGTATAATCCCTTCATTCTCTCTC
>ONSU01000042.1 GCA_900320545.1 uncultured Bacteroidales bacterium
GGTACTGACCCACCAGTTGGGAGAGTAGGTAGCTGCCGTGCTTCGAGAGGCCCGAGAGTCCAAAAGACTCCCGGGCCTTTTTTGTCGAAGCCCGGCAGCCGGTGGCTTATGCCGCGGAAGGAGGATTGGGGCGAAATTGCAGGAAAACGGCCGGAGTCTCATGCTGCGGGGCTGTAAACTGGAGGGGCGGAGAAAGCGTGAATGGTGAAAAATTATTATATTTGTAGGAATAAGCACAGGAAAGCCATGCGTATTTCTCTTAAAAAGTTTTTGTTTTGCACACTGAGCGTTCTGTTCTCGGTGTCCTTATCATGCTGCACCCGTCCGGAAAACCCCGATCCAGATACGCCCGACACGCCGGATACGCCTGAAGAGCCGGAAGTTGTCCATGTGTCGGATCTTATCATCGGTCCGGACGAGGATATCGTCCTGGAGGTCGGCCAGACCGAGCAGCTTACCTGTACGGTCTTGCCGGAGGATGCCGCCGACAAGAGTTTCAGCTGGAAAAGCGATCACACGGAATTCGCAACGGTGGATGACAAGGGTTTGGTAAAGGCCGTCGCTGCCGGCGAGGCCAGGATTTCCGCCGTCGCGACGGACGGCGGCATCACCGCGACCAAGCTCGTTACAGTCTACAAGCCGCAGCCCCAGGCATTTACCTATATCACGCCCACGGCGCCGGCTATAGGTGACAGTCACATGATTACCCCCGGTCACGACGTGGTCATTCGTTTCCGTCCCGGTGAGACTTTCCAGCTTCAGGCGAAAGGTACGCCCGAGGATGCGGACGATGAGTTGGAATTCCTCAATGCGACCGGTTCGCTGGGCTTCGACGTCACTCCGGACGGTCTTTTCACCGCCACGAGCGGGTGCGGAATGCTCAATAGCAATGATTACAGGAATCATTATGTCCTTGTCCGCTCCAAGAAAAACCCGAAAGTCAGCGCAAAATACTATATTCAGGTCACCGGCAGCAACACCAAGCGGATTGCCATTGTCGACTCCTCTGTTCCCGATCATTTCGTCCATCCCGCAGGCATTGTCCTGCCACTCCGTTACAGTGAGTATATCGGCAAGGGCGTTACCCGCAATTTCGGGGTCTATCTCGAAACCGCGGATGGGGGCTACCGGGCCGTCAACAGCAATTTCTCGATTGTCTCCTCGAGCGGTCCTGTCTCCTTCGTAAAAGATGGCAACCGCTGGAAAGCCACGGTGAACACAAATGCGTCGGTCTGCTCTCCCAACTCGACCGTCGAGGCCTCAGTGACCATTAAGGTCAACGGCGGCGAACGGACCATCCCGTTCCTCGTCTGCCAGGACGACCCGCTCTATCCCAAACTCGGGGACGGCCTGCGTGCCGACAAAGAAGGATATCTCGACGGAGGATACCGTGGCAACGGTGTCTTCGAAGAGCCGCCCTATACGGCCGACGACAAGAAGGCCAACGTGATGATCGCCTACCTGGGGAACATTCCCTACGAAGCCGATCCGATCTACAAGAACTACTGTGCCGGTGGAATCAGTGCCGGCGGCGTGAATTACCACGGCATCGCGATTCCGGTCAATACCGGCCGCCTCTACCGATCTTCCAAGCCCAACGGCGAAGTATTCTCGGAAGACCGGGACAATCTGTTCAATTCGGACGCCTGGCCGAAATGGTTCAAGGACAGCAAAAATAATGTTGATCTCACGGACCTGATTTCTCTCTATAGCGGTAAAGCCAGCGCCTACGCCAACACCAGCGCACTTGTGTTCCGCAACCGTTTCTGCGGGTCTTCCCACGATGTCCAGCCGGCCAATTTCTTCGTAACAAATTCCATTCTCAAGCCCAGCGAGAGCCAGGAGAAGGTGACGATTGACGATTTCAGTTGGGAAAGCGACTTTTACGGCGACTTGTCGGCGGGCAATTGGAAGAGTACCTCCGATACCTTCAACGCCAAGACCCTGTATCCGGACAGGTGTTATTTACATACTCCCTGGCTTCTGCCGACGCTCGTCGACATGTCTCTGATCCTGGGTGTTTCCATCAACTCTTCCAGCCTTACCACCACCGAAAAGGAGGTCACGGTACGCGATTCGCGGGTCATGGACCGGTTGGGGGTGTTCCAAACCTGCGGAAAATACTTCAGTGGTGTCAAGCCTGCCTACGATTACTCTTACTGGCTTTCCCAGAGCAGCTCACAAGCCGCCACGGCACCGCGCCTGACCATCAGCAATGGATTTGTGATTACTGTCAAGCTGGAATTGAAGGATCAGAATCGGGCCTATGTCCTGCCGATTGCTTACTTCTGATGTACAAGATAATAACCTAACCCTTTGCATAGAATGAAATACATCCCCTTCCTGAGCCTGGCCCTTGCGGCCTCGGTAACCTTTGTGGCCTGCGTAAATTCCTCTCGGAAAACCGTTTCCGAGGAGGATTGGATCGAGCAGACGCTCGCGAAGATGAGCGTAGAGCAGAAAGTCAAAGTTATCCATGCACAGTCCAAATTCTCCAGTGCCGGCGTGCCGGAGCTCGGGGTCCCCGAGCTGTGGTGCACCGACGGCCCGCACGGAATCCGTCCCGAAGTGCTTTGGGATGAATGGGTGCAGGCAGGATGGACCAGCGACTCCTGCGTGGCGTTCCCGGCCCTGACCTGCCTGGCGGCGACCTGGAACCGCGAGGTGGCCGCGCTGTATGGCAAGTCCATCGGCGAGGAGGCCCGCTATCGCGATAAGGATGTGCTGCTGGGACCGGGCGTCAACATCTTCCGCACGCCGCTCGGCGGACGCAATTTCGAATATATGGGCGAAGATCCGTATCTGGCCGGGGAGATGGCCGTTCCCTACATCAAGGGCGTCCAGTCCAACGGCGTGGCGACCTGCGTCAAGCACTACTGCCTCAATAACGAAGAAACAAATCGCCACACGGTGGATATCGACCTCGACGACCGGGCGCTGTATGAGATTTACCTGCCGGCCTTCAAGAAGGCGGTGCAGGAGGGCGGATCCTGGTCGATCATGTCGAGCTACAACCTCTACCGCGGCCAGCACGTGAGCCACAACCACCGTCTCCTTGTGGACATCCTCAAGGGCGAATGGGGCTTCGACGGAGCTGTCATCAGCGACTGGGGTGGTGTCCACGACACCGACGAGGCCATCCACAACGGGATGGACATCGAATTCGGCACCTGGACCGACGGCCTCACGATGGGCAAGACCAATTCCTACGACAGTTACTATCTGGCCGATCCGTATCTGAAGAAGATCCGCAGCGGCGAGGTGGGTACGGAAGAACTTGACGACAAAGTCCGCCGCGTGCTGCGCCTGATTCACCGCACCGCGATGAATCAGGACAAACCCGCCGGCAGCATGCGCTCTCCCGAGCACTATGCCGCCGCCCGCAGGATCGGAGACGAAGGCATCGTCCTCCTCAAGAACGAAGGCCTCCTGCCCGTCAAGCCCGAAACCAAAAATATCCTCATCGTCGGCGAGAACGCCATCAAGAGTATGATCGTCGGGGGCGGCAGTTCCTCCCTCAAGGCCCAGCGGGAAATCTATCCGCTGCTCGGTATCACCGAGCGGGCCGAGGCGGCCGGCGCCAGCGTCAAGTGGGTCCGCGGCTATGTCGGCAGTACGGACAATTCCTACAACGGCGTCAAGTCCGGTCAGGATCTGAGCGAGAGCCGTAGCGCCGGCGTGCTTATCGCCGAGGCCGTGGAAGAAGCCGCCAAGGCCGATCTGGTCCTCTTCATCGGCGGACTCAACAAATCCAAGAACCAGGACTGCGAAGGCAAGGACCGCGAAGGGCTGGAACTTCCCTACGGTCAGGATGAGGTGATCCGCGCCATCGTGGAAGCCAATCCCCGGACCGCCGTCATCCTCATCAGCGGCAATCCCGTCGCGATGCCGTGGGTAGACGATGTCAATGCCATCGTCGAAGCGTGGCACGGCGGCAGCGAGGCCGGACACGCCCTGGCGGACGTCCTCTGGGGCGATGTCAATCCGAGCGGCCATCTTCCGTTCACCTGGCCCGTCGCGCTTGCGGACTGCCCGGCCCATCAGGAAGGAATGGCATTCCCCAACGATGGCAAGACCTTCTACAACGAGGGTATCCTCGTGGGCTACAGGTGGTTCGACACCAAGGGCGTCAAGCCGCTCTTCCCGTTCGGCCACGGCCTGAGCTATACGACCTTCGAGATCGGGGAGGCCCGGCTGAGCGGCAAGACGATCCGCAAGGACGGTTCGCTGAAAGTCAGCGTTCCCGTGACAAATACCGGCGACCGCGCCGGCGCCACCGTTGTCCAGCTCTACATCTCCGACGACGAGGCCTCCGTGCTGCGTCCGGCGAAGGAACTCAAGGGCTTCGAGAAAGTCTCCCTCAATCCGGGCGAGACCCGGACCGTGACATTCACCGTCAAGGAGGAGGATCTCCGTTACTTCGATGCGGACGCCCACGCCTGGGTCTCCGAGAACGGCACTTTCACGGCCCGCATCGGATGCAGCGCCGGGGATATTGCGACGGAGGCGACATTTACGCTAATTTAAGAGAAAGGTATGAAAATTCTGGTAGTTGACGACGAAAGGTATATCAGGAGCTCCCTGAAGGAGCTTCTGGAGATGGAAAACCATACGGTCGATGCGGCGGAGAACGGAGCGGACGCCGTCAAGATGGCCGAGAGCGAGAAGTACGACGTCCTGTTCTGCGACATCAAGATGCCCGGCGGAATGGACGGCGTGGAGGTGCTCGCCAAACTGATCGAGGACGGAGTCGAGACGCCGATCGTGATGATCTCCGGCCACGGCGACATCGAGACGGCCGTGGAGTGCATGCGGCGGGGCGCCTTTGATTTTATTGAAAAGCCCCTCGACCTGAACCGTATCCTCATTACCGTCAAGAACGCCTCCGAGAAAGGCGCCCTCGTGAAGGAGAACAAAGTCCTCCGCAAGCGCATCTACGGGCAGGAGATGATCGGAGAGTCCGAGCCCATCCTCCGTGTCAAGGATATGATCGGGAAAGTGGCTCCCACGGATGCCAGCGTGCTCATTTTGGGTCCCAACGGCTCCGGCAAGGAGCTCGTCGCCCGCAGCCTGCACCAGCTCAGCGGCCGCTCGATGATGCCGTATGTCGAGGTCAACTGCGCCGCCATCCCTTCCGAACTGATCGACAGCGAACTCTTCGGCCATAAGAAGGGCTCCTTCACCTCCGCCATCAAAGACCACAAGGGCAAATTCGAACAGGCGGACGGCGGCACCATCTTCCTCGACGAGATCGGGGACATGTCGCTTGCGGCCCAGGCCAAGGTGCTCAGGTGCCTGCAGGAGAAGAAGATCACCCCCGTCGGCGGCGACAAGGATATCTCGGTGGATGTCCGCGTCATCGCGGCGACCAACAAGGATATCCAGACGGAGATACGGGAGAAGCGTTTCCGCGAAGACCTGTATCACCGGCTCAGCGTCATCGTCATCCGGGTCCCCGCGCTGGACGAGCGGAAGGACGACATCCCCCTGCTGACGGACTATTTCATCGAGAAAATCTGCTCGGATTCCGGCAAACCCCGCAAGGATTTCACGCCGGAGGCGGTAAAGGCCCTCGTCGCGAAAGACTGGTCCGGCAACATCCGCGAACTCCGCAACGTCGTCGAACGCCTCATCATCCTCGGCGGCGATCCGGTTACCGAAAACGATGTCAAACTTTATGTATAGAGAGATATGAAGAAGTTAGTTTGTACTATGCTGGGCCTGGCCGTCGCGCTGTCCGCGATCCTCTCCTGCGGGGAGAAGATCTCATCGCACGGCTCCGGATCCAGTTTCGTCTTCACGGACGATTCTGACAACATCACTGCCACCTCCGCGCGGCTTCACGCCCATTACGTCGGCACTGAGATCGAAGGCGACAATGTGGGAGTCATCTGCGACAAGGATGGGAAACTCAATGCCTCCAAGTCGCCCCGCGTGTCTTCGGTTCCCGGGGAGGACGGCAAATTCTATGTCACGTTCTTCGACCTGACCCCGGACACGGTCTACGAATATATGGCCTACGCCAAGGCGGACGGGAAGGAGTATTACGGCAAGAAGAAATCTTTCCGGACGCAGGGAATCCCCGTGACTTCCGTGACCGTGACCGCTCCCGCGACGATCCTTTATATGGAGGACAACAAGCCGATGGAGTTGACGGTAAAGGTGTTGCCGGAGAATGCGAACCAGCAGGTCACCTGGACTTCCTCCAACGACAAGATCGCGACGGTCAGCAGCACGGGGGTCGTGACCGGCAAGAGCGGCGGGGAAGTGACCATTACGGCGACTTCCGTGCAGACCTCCTCCAAGTACGGCAGCTGCAAGATTTCCGTAAAATCCGTTCCGCCCGCCGGTGCGATCGATCTGGGCCTCCCTTCGGGCCGCTACTGGCGCAACTGCAATCTGGGGGCGAACAACGCCTCCCAGAGGGGAGATTACTATGCCTGGGCCGAGATATCCTCGAAGAGTTCGTTCACGGAAGGTAACTATAAGTGGAAATCGACCACTCATATTATGTATGAAAAATACCAGGGCAGTTATTCCAGCAGTTATGGGGATGGGGATCATCTGACTTATCTCCGTCAGGCCGATTACGAGGATGACGCCGCCCGGCAGAAACTCGGCGGCACCTGGCGGATCCCCTCCGCGGCCGACTGGTTTGAACTTCGCACCAACTGCACCTTGACCAAAGTCTCGGGCGGCATCAAATTTACGGCAAAGAACAAAGACCGTCGTGGTCAGTACAACGAGATTATCCTTCCTTTCGGCGGTTATAAGTTAGAGAGTGCGATGCAGTATCCCGATAGCGGGTATTATGGTGAGAATCAGGGTTATTATTGGGGGGATGAGGTCCGTTACAGATGGTATAACGCCTCTCCGGATAACTTCTCCGCCATGATGTCTTTTATCAAATTCGGCTCGGAGTGCAATGCCGGGGACGAATGGAAGTGTCGCTATTATGGCGCGATGATCCGTCCCGTTTGCGATTAAGCGGGGGATTTTGTAAATTTGCAGCCGCGAAAACATTAAATATCAATTTATATGGCAACAACAGCTGATTTCAAGAACGGTCTTTACCTCAATTACAACGGCAAACCCTGCGTCATCGTATGGTTCCAGCACGTCAAGCCGGGCAAGGGTCCCGCTTTCGTAAAAGCCAAGCTCCGCAACCTGGAGAACGGCCGCATCCTCGAGAACACCTTCACCGCCGGTGTCAAGATCGACACCATCACGGTGGAGCGTCGCCCCTACCAGTTCCTCTATGACGACGGTGAGGCGTTCAACTTCATGCACGAGGAGACGTACGAGCAGATTACCCTTCCCCACGACGTCGTGGAGAACAGCGATCTGATGAAGGCCGGCCAGCACGTCGAAATGATGTTCGTGACCGAGCCCGAGGAGCGCTGCCTCACCTGCGAACTCCCGACCTATGTCACCCTGGAGGTCACCTACAGCGAGCCCGCCGTCAAGGGCAACACCGCCTCTACCTCCGCCCTCAAGGAAGTTGAGCTCGAGACCGGAGCCAAGATCATGGTCCCGCTCTTCATCAACACGGGCGACGTCATCACGGTCAATACCACCGACCGTACCTACGGACAGCGGGTATAAGGTATCAGAATCTCAAGATAGCGGAGAAATAGCTAGAGAAAACGAGCGCATCATTAATAAGTGATGCGCTCGATTTTAAATTGCTGGATCTGATAAGTGTCGCCCTTCAGGCTGAGGAAGAGGGTGACCTGATAGATTTCGCCGCCGGCGGTCAGGCTGCCGAGGGCGTATTTCATATTGCCGCTGCTGGCCTGATGGGTGATCTCGAAGGCGCGGGGCGTGTGCTCGTCGAAGAAACTCTTCAGAATCTGCCGGGCCTGTTTCCGGGAGGAATCGTTGGTCGAGGAGATGATGGATATCTCGAGGTTGTCGGCGAACCAGGCCGAGAGACTGGGGACGTCCCCCTGCCGGATATATTTTGCGATCGGGACGAAGACATCGCCCTTGATGGGCTCCTGGGCGGTGGTTCCGAGTCCGGCCGCAAAGGTCAGGAGCAGCGTCGTAATGATGGTTTTGAGTTTCATTCCAGGCACATAACTTGCAAATTCCGAGCCATTTTTATACTTTTGCGTTATGAACTTGAATCTGCTCGTGGTGGGGAAGACGGATGTGAACTGGGTCCGTGATGCACTGGAGGTCTATGTCTCCCGGCTGTCGCATTATGCGCGCTTCCATCTCGTGGAAATCCCCCAGCTCAAGAACGTATCGGCGCTGAGCCGCACGGAAATCAAGGAAAAGGAAGGGTCGCTCATCCTCGGAAAGGTCAGACCGACGGACGAGGTGTTCCTTTTCGACGAGCACGGCAGGCAGTACACCTCAGTCGAATTCGCTTCTTTCCTTCAGGAGAAGACGGTCCGCGCGCGGGGCGACCTGTTTTTTGTCATCGGCGGGGCGTACGGCTTCTCGGACGCCGTCCATTCCCGCGCGGACGGGGAGATATCCCTCTCGAAGATGACCTTCTCGCACCAGATGGTCCGTGCCATCGCCGCCGAGCAGATATACCGGGCGTTTACCATCATGAAAGGGGAGCCGTATCACAATGAATAAGGGGAAATTCATCAATATCCTTTCCGCCGCACTGCTGCTTCTGGCATTGTGCACGGCGGGAATATCCTTCCTGTCCACCCCTGCCGGGAATGGAAATGCGGCGCTTGCGCGCAGGATGGGCCGGAGTCTCGGGCGGCGGATCGCCCGGATCGAGAAACTCGCGCAGCAGCCCTCTTCGGAGAAGCTGCCGGACGATATGGTCATCTACCGTTACGAGAACGATTCGCTCGTCGCCTGGTACAACCAGTTCCCGCTTTACCGGGACGATCTCACTTCCCGCGTCGCCGTGCAGCGGCTTTCCGGGCTGCACGGCCGGATCGTATCCCCGCTGGCCGATCTGGACGAAAAGTACAGTTTCGTCAATTACGGGCCCAAGTGGTATATCGCCCGGTGCGAGACGCTGGGCCCCCTGAAGACGGTCCTCGGCCTGGAGGTCGCCAACGACCTCGCCGAGGAAGACTACACCGTGAAGCCCCTTTCCGAGAGTATCGGCGAACCCGTATATGTCAATGGGGAGCCGCTTTTCAACATCTCCGGCACCGCTTCCGGCGAAGCTGCCGGCAGGGCATCTCCGCTGATCTGGATTTCCGCCTTGCTTCTCCTTTGCTCCGTCCTGATTTTCCTGAAGGGACATCCTTCTCCGGGGTGGCTGGCGCTGGCCCTCGCGGTCGTGACTGCGGTGATTTTCACGCTGTACCTCTACGGGCGGACTCTCTCCGGCAGCGTCCGGATGTTCTCCCCGCTGCTATATGCCGATGGCGCCTTCCTCTATTCGCTCGGCGCCCTGCTGCTGCTGAATCTCCTCATCACGCTTCTGGTCTTCAGCATCTCCTTTGTGGCGGGATCGAAGCGAACGCCGCTCCGCATTGTGCTCTGCAGCGTGGCGATCCTGCTGGTCATCGCCTATATTCACCTGACTTTCCGGAGTCTGGTGATGAATTCGGGCATCTCGACCGAGATCTTCAAAATCGCGAGCCTGTCGGTCTACACCTTCCTCGTCTATGTGTCCTATTTCCTCCTGTCGCTGACGGTGCCGCTGCTGGCGAGGATGTGCTTCCCGCACGCCGTCACCCTTCAGGGACGCCTCATCTTCGCCCTTGTCGCGGCGATATACTTCGTGGCGGCCTCCTCCGTGCTGGGATTCCGGAAGGAGATCAACCGGGTGGAGGTCTGGGGCAACCGCCTCGCAATGGACCGCGACATCGCCCTCGAACTGCAGCTCCGGAGCATCGATCCGGCCCTCCGGGAGGATTCGCGCCTGGCGCTGATGTCCGCCCAGCCGGGGAGCAACCTCAAGATCGAGGACAACCTCAAGGAGACCTACATGGGACGTCTCGCCCAGGGGAATGACATCAGCGTATACCTGCTCGGCGACCAGAATACCCGCGGGGTGGAGGCCATCTTCGACCGGCGTGTCCGGCGGGGAACGCCCATCGCGGAGGATTCCCACTTCTTCTACAGCCGCGACAACAACGGCCGCTCCCGCTACACGGGGTTCTTCACCTACTATGTCGAGGGCTACGGCTCCACCGGCCTGATGATCTGCGTCGAGTCGAAGGCCAACCGCGAGGACCGCGGCTACCTCACCCTGCTCGGCATCTCCGAGCCGGGCCGGGTCAACCTGCCGTCGGTTTATTCCTACGCCAAATACGTCAACGACCGCCTGGTGACCTTCAAGGGCAATTACGCCTATCCGACGCTGGTCGGCGACAAGATCCGCTCCCAGATGGAGCGGAACGCGGGCGGGTCCCTCAAGATGGGCGGATTCGTGCATTTCATCCGGGAAATTCCCGGCGACGAGATGATCGTCGTTTCGCGCCCGGTCATCGACTGGCTCAACTACCTGGTGGAAGGGGTCATCTTCGCCATCGTCCTGTATCTGATGCTGACGCTGGTATGGTACACGCCCAGCCGCCGTTACCGCCCGGAGAAGGCGTATTTCCGCCGCCGGATCAACTGGGTGCTCTTCTCTTCGCTCCTGCTGACGATGGTCGGAATGGCGGTGTTCAGCGTCTACTTCGTGTACCGACGCAGCGAGGCGGCGCGGCGCGATATCCTGAGTTCGCGCATCAACACCATCCAGTCGGTGATGCTGGGCCGCTGCCGGAATGCGGAGGATTTCCGCGACCTGCTGACGCAGGAGGTCCATTCCGCGATGGAGAACGTGAGCGGAAGTCTCAAGGCGGACCTGACGCTTTACACGCCGTCGGGCAAGGCGCTGATGACCACGACGCCCGAGATATTCGACAGGATGATCATCGGCACCCGGATCGATATGGACGTGCTCGGCGACATCGTCGTCCGTCACAAGCGCTTCGTCATCAGCCCCGAGCGCATCGGCTCCAAGCGGTATTACGCCCTTTACGCCCCGCTTACCAACGGGGACGGGAAGATGGTCGCCATCATCGGATCGCCTTACTCCAGCGACGATTATGAGATGGAGAACGAGGCGGTGTCCCACATCGCGACGATCCTGGTGGTGTTCCTCCTGCTGCTGATCCTGGCGCGGCTGATTTCCTCCCGGCTGGTGGACCGGCTGGTGCGGCCTCTCAGCGAGATGAGCGACAAGATGGAGGCGGCCGACGTGACGCATCTGGAGCATATCGAATACGACCGCGACGATGAAGTCTCCTCGTTGGTGAATGCCTATAACCAGATGGTGGACGTGCTCTCGGACAGCACCCGGAAACTGGCGGAGGCCGAGCGGGACAAGGCGTGGACGGCGATGGCCCGTCAGGTGGCCCACGAGATCAAGAACCCGCTGACCCCGATGCAGCTCCAGCTCCAGATGCTCATCCGCCAGAAGGAGACCGGGAATCCTGCCTGGACCGCCAAGTTCGACGAGGCGTCGAAGATCATCCTCAGCCATATCAGGATCCTGGCCTCCACGGCAGACGAATTCTCCAACTATGCCAAACTGGGAATGGAGAAGACCGTCGAGATTCCGCTCGACGCCCTGCTCTCGGATGAGGTGGATATGTTCGCGTCCCGGGAGGATATCGAATTTACCTATATCGGGCTCTCGGGTGCCGTGATCAACGGCCCGAAGCCCCAGTTGACCCGGTGTATCGTCAATCTCCTTACCAACGCCGTGC
Source organism: uncultured Bacteroidales bacterium (assembly GCA_900320545.1). Classification (GTDB taxonomy): domain Bacteria; phylum Bacteroidota; class Bacteroidia; order Bacteroidales; family UBA932; genus Cryptobacteroides. The sequence goes on from ONSU01000042.1 coordinate 11,688, forward strand.
AGGCGGTCGACCAGCGCCGGCAGGCGGAAGGGGAGTCCTGGAAGGGCCGCATTGTGGTTTCGCTCCGCAATTCCATCAGGGACGGCTACTACGATATGGTGTTCGAGGACAACGGCCCCGGCGTGAAGGAAGAGGATATCCCGAATCTGTTCTCGCCCAATTTCACGACCAAGACGGGCGGCTCGGGCCTCGGGCTCGCCATCACCCGCAGCATCGTGGAGTACTGCAAGGGCGAAGTCCGGTATTCCCGTTCCTTCTCCCTCGGCGGCGCCTGCTTCACTATCAGCTATCCCAAGTAATATAGGGAAATATAGAAATCTTTTGTATATTTGTATTGTCAAATTCCCCAAGCGATGCAAATCAAAGACGCACAGTTTGTCCAGAGCAGCACCCGGATTCAGCAGAAACCGAAGGACGGCTTGCCGGAATTTGCATTCATCGGCCGGAGCAACGTCGGCAAATCTTCCCTGATCAATATGCTTTGCGCCCGCCGCGGCCTGGCGAAGACCTCCCAGACCCCGGGCAAGACGCGGCTCGTCAACCATTTCCGCATCAACGGCTCCTGGTATATCGTAGACCTCCCCGGATACGGCTACGCCAAAATGTCCGACAAGGGCCGGGAGGAACTCCGGCAGATCATCAGCGACTACATCCTCGGTTCGGCGGAGATGGTGCTCCTCTTTGTGCTGATCGATTCGCGTCACGACCTCGGCAAGGTGGATCTGGAATTCCTTGACTGGATCGGGGAGAACGGCGTACCCTTCTCCATCATCTTTACCAAGGGCGACAAGACCGGCCCCAACGTCCGTGCCGCGCAGGTGGAGAAGAACTGCAAGACCCTGCTGGAAAAATGGGAGGAACTGCCCCCTGTGTTTGTGAGTTCGTCGGAGACGGGGCTCGGGAAAGAAGACATCCTCAACTATATAGAAAGTGTACTAAAATCCCTTTGATTATGGAAAATCGAGAGCACCAGATGAAACTTTTCAGCTGCCGGGCGGCGAAAGATTTCGCACAGAAGGTTGTAGAAGAGATCAACAAACTCAATGATCCCTACGTGCACGACATCCAGCTGGGCGACCTGGAGGTGACCCAGTTCAGCGACGGAGAGTTCCAGCCCTCCTTCGCCGAGAGCGTCCGCGGCGCGACCTGTTTCATTCTCCAGTCCACCTTTCCTCCCACCGACAATCTGATGGAGTTGCTTCTGGCTATCGATGCCGCCAAGCGGGCCTCCGCCGACAAGGTACTGGCCGTGCTTCCCTACTACGGATGGGCCCGGCAGGACCGCAAGGACAAGCCGCGTGTCTCCATCGGCGCCAAGGTCGTGGCCAACCTCCTGAAGGTCGTCGGCACCGACGGCCTCATCACCTGCGACCTCCATGCCGACCAGATCCAGGGCTTCTTCGATTTCCCGGTCAACCACCTCTACGCCAGCAACGATTTCCTCGATACGCTTCTCAAACTCCAGCGGAAATACCGCTCCAACTTCTCCATCGCGGCTCCGGATATGGGCGGCGCCAAACGGGCCAACATCTACGCCCGGCACCTCCACTGCCCGGTCGTCATCTGCCACAAGACCCGCTCCAGGGCCAACCAGGTCGACCGCATCCAGCCGATCGGCGAGGTGGAAGGCCGCGACATCGTCATCGTGGACGACATCATCGATACCGCCGGCACGCTGACCGAGGCGGCCAACGAACTGATGAAACGCGGCGCCAAGAGCGTCCGGGCCTTCGCGACGCACGCCGTGCTCTCCGGCCCCGCCTACGAACGCATCGACAAGTCCGCCCTCGAGGAGGTTTACGTGACCGATACCATTCCGCTCTCGACCGATCCCGAGAAGGTCAAGTACCAGGGCAAGTTCCGCGTGGTCTCCATCGCCGCGACTGTCGCCAAGATGATCCTCCGCGTGTACAACTACCAGCCCATCAGCACGGAATTCATCATGTAGCCGGCTTCATGAAGGTCTTCCTCGCCGCCGTACTCTTCATAGGCCTCTGCGTCCTGGGCCTCGGCGTGAGCATCTTCTTCCGCAAGGGCGGCCACTTCCCCGAGACCGACATCTCGAAGAACAAAGACATGAAGCGGCTCGGCATCACCTGCCCCCGCGAGGATGAGCTGCGTGAGCAGGGCAAAAAGCCCTCCGGCTGCACGGGGAAGTACACCTCCGCCTGCGAGGGGTGCGCGTTCCGCGGGATGGAATGATTCTCATCTCCGGATTCTTATTTGGGTACGCACCATCTACAGCGCCGCCAGTTCTTCCTGCGTGAGCCCGGTGCTCTGCAGGATGATGGCGGTGTCCACACCCTTCTTTAATAATGCCTTGGCGATCTCGATATTCCGCTGCGCGGCGCCTTGCTGGATTCCCTGCTCAAGTCCTTGCTGGATTCCTTGCTCCAGTCCCTGCTCCAGTCCCTGCCTGATGCCCTCCTCCACGCCTTTCCGGTAGGCCGGGGCGGTATAATTGTCGATTTCTCTCTGTGTGAACATTGCCTGTAGGTATTTCTCCCACTCCTCGTCCGTGAACCGCCGGGTCTTGCTC
>ONSU01000036.1 GCA_900320545.1 uncultured Bacteroidales bacterium
GGGGTCTATGCATACGGGGTATTACGCATCGTTTCCAATGACTATCCCCCTGAAGGTGGCATGTTGCTCACGCGTTACTCACCCTTCCGCCGGTCGCCGGCATTGTATTGCTACAACCCGATGCCCCTCGACTTGCATGTGTTAAGCCTGCCGCTAGCGTTCATCCTGAGCCAGGATCAAACTCTTCATTGTATATTATTAAAATCCAAGCTTGATTCCCTGACCTTGATTCCTTAAAAAAGAATCGACGCTCGTTCAAAGTTTCGGACACGCCTCGCAGCGCGTCCCTGTGCTACTTTTCCTTGTACTTAAGTCTTTCAGTATTGTCAATGATCTACCCCGCTTCCAAAGCGGGAATGCAAAGGTACGACTTTTTTTAATTCTGACAAATTTTTTTTTGATTTTTTGCATTTTCACAGAAAATCCCATAACTTTGTCCCCACGCAGATGCCCAGATGGCGGAATTGGTAGACGCGCTGGACTCAAAATCCTGTGGCAGCAATGCCGTGCGGGTTCGATTCCCGCTCCGGGCACTAAAAATCCCTCCTAATCTTTTGATTAAGAGGGATTTGCATTTTTAGTAAGTGTACTTAAAGTGTACTTTTTAGCAAATGGCCCGTGGCCCCCACCGAAGAGGAAGCCCTGGCAATGTGCCTGGAGAGCGGCAAATCCAGGATCCCCTACAGGAACGACAGGATGAAATCCGCCAGTTCTTCTTCGGTGTGGCCGTCGGCTTTCAGGACGAGGTCGTAATTGCGGGCATCGTAGCGGCTTACGCCGGCGTAACGGCTGATGTAGTTCTCGCGGGACCGGTCGACGTTCTTGATGAGGGTCAGGGCCTCCTCTTCCGAGAGTCCCTGCTTCCGGACCACCCGCGCGATGCGATGCGGCAAAGAGGCGGTGATGAATACGTTCAGTCTGTTGGGATGGTCCTTGAAGATATGGAATCCCGAGCGGCCGGCAATGACGCAGGAGCCCATCCGGGCGATTCCCTGCAAAATCTCCACTTCGGCCTTGAATATGTCATCCGACGTGACTTCTTCACGGTATTCCTTCGTATATCGGGAATCCAGCCCCAGAATCCGGGCCGAAGGAACGGGAGATATCCTGGAAACGAAGTCCGCCAGCCAGTTCTTCTTCTCGCCTTTGAGCTTTTCGATGCTGCGGGCGTCTATCCCGAACTGTTTTTCGAGGGACTCCACCAGGAGTTTGTCGCAATAGCGGGTTTCCAATTTCCCGGCGAGGATCCCGCCCACGGTATGACCGCCGGAGCCCACCTCCCGGCTGATGGTAATGACGAAGGGTTCTTTCGTATTCATAAGCTGACTATTTTTTATTCACAAAATTTCCAATCAGGTAACAGACGGCGGCGACAGCCATACCGTTGATGGCGGGGAAACCCCAGTGAACAAGGTTCGCCACCACAGCGCCCAGCACGACACCGGCGACGGCCCACCAGTTGACAACCTTCTCCGGAACAGATCCCTCGAGGTATTTCTTCCTGTTGCTGAAATAGCTTATTATCAGAATGATACCGACCGGCGGAAGGGTGCAGTTGAGCACGTTCAGCCAGTTGCAGAAGTTCCAGTAGAGCCACACGGCCGCAACCGTTCCGATAATGCCCGAGATGAGCACCATCGTCTTCTTGGAGAGGCCGAAGATATTCGACAGGCCGAGGCCCGCGGTGTAGAGGGCGTTGTCATTCGTGGTCCAGATGTTAAGGCCGAGGACCAGGACGGCGATGTAGAACAGGTTCAGATTCAGCATCACCTCGAAGATATCATTACCCCCCGCATAGATACTCGAGACGGCGCCGAACAGGAACATCAGCGAATTGCCGACGAAGAAGGCGATGACCGTGACGATGAGTCCCACCTTTCCGCTTTTCGCGAACCGCGTGAAGTTCGGCGTCGCGGTACCGCCCGAGACGAAACTGCCCACCACCAGGCCCGCGCCCGCGATGACACCCAGGTCCTTGGCTCCCTGCGAGAACTGCTCAACCAGACCCATATCGCCCTTGCTGATCGCCATTATCATAGCCACCGTTCCCAAAATCGCAACCGCAGGAACGGCGACGTAACTCACGATCGTGAGACTCTTGATGCCGAAATATGCGCTCGCCGTCATAAGGATGCCGGCCACGGCCACCAGAAGATACCCCTGCCAGGGCATGCTGTCGGGTGTGACGGCAAGGCCCATCAGTTCCTTGGCTACGGGAATCGCGAACATCGCCAGGCCTACGCCGAACCAGCCGATCTGCGTGAAACTGATCATCGCGCTGGGAAGCCAGCTGCCCTTCGACCCGAAACTGCGCCGGGCCAGCATATCCAGCGAGAGACCGCTCTCCGCGCCGATCCAGCCGAGCGCGCCGGTATAGGCCGCCAGAATAAGGCCGCCCAGCAGCATCGCCCAGATGAAGCCCCACCAGTCCAGGCCGGCCGCGAGATTCTGGCCCACCCACATACTTGCCGAGAAGAAGGTGAATCCCAGCATGATCATGAACATGCTCAGGGTCGATTTACGACCGGCGCGGTCCACCGGCTTTCCGGTGTAATCCACATCGAACTTCTGTTTACTCATTTCAGTTTCGCAAGTCTCTACTTGCAGTTTTTCAATTAAAAATTATCAATACGCCAATATTGTGCAGTTGCTCACGCGCTTTTTGTCCACGTTACCCTTTTCCCTAAATCCCTTTTCCTCGGGAAAAGGGACTTTCTTTCGCCTTTCAGGCTCTAAATATGGTTGTTTCGCACAATGCGAAAAGTAAGTTACTCATATAGTTTTGATATGTTTGAAATTTCATTGATCCGGCGCTGCGCAAGCTCCCTGATGGAAATCTCCCCTGCCCTCCGGAGCAGTGCCTGTTCATCTTTCCACAGTTTCCCAAGCCCCTTCTGGGGGATTTCTTCAAAGGATGTCGCGGCCAGCCAGTCCTCGTATCCGAGCGGCCCGGCATAGCCCAGCTTTTCGCAGGCCAGCGCGAACGGATCGATGAGGTCCGCCCTCCCAAGTATGCCCTCCCAATAGTCGAGCACCTCCCGGAAATGAACCGGAATCTCATATCGGCGCGCACCTCCGTCGTAGATGATGCACTTCTCGAAAAGGGCGTCGGGGCGGGAGAGGATATAGCGGCGGAATTCCGGTAACACGACGCCGCCGTTCCAGCAGAAGTCGATGTCGGGGACATTGATGCCGCTCATTCCCTTGTCACGGTAAACCGAGAACACGCCCTCGTAGAAGAAACATTCGAAACCCTCGAATCCCGGGAAAAGGGCGCCGATCTGCTCCGTCATCCTCTCCATCAGAGGGATGGCGCGGGTGCCGCCGATGGTGAAAAAGATGATCTTGCGGATGCTGCCGCCCTTCCTGCGGAACCGGTCCACCACCTCGTCCATGCACATTTTCAGGGTGTCTCCCGTGGCGATGATATCGCCGATCACGAGCGTGCGGTCCCGGGTGATGCGCAGTTTTTCGTATTTGATGTCCAGCCCCGTTATGACGTGGTCCTCGATAATGCGCTCGCACGAGACGAAATGCATGTCGCGCACCCGCACGCCGGCCCGGAAGCAGGCCTCTTCTATGGGGTAGTTCAGCCCGCCGCGAAGGATGGTCATTATGTCCACATCCCCTCCCGAGGGAAGCAAGAAGCGAAGGGCGTCAACCGTCTCGGAGAGCAGGGCGAGATAAGAATCGAAGCCGACCACCTCGGGCGACGCCATCAGCCGACGGCTCCCCTCACCGCTGAGAATGAAATACTTGTTGGCGAACTGCGCGCTTTGCAGTTCGTATATGTTCGTATCTTTCTGCAGGCCGACATATCGAAGGCTCGCACTGCGCAAAGTTCCGGACATGAAAAATCCCGATTGATTAACCGGGATTCAAAGATAAGTATTTTTTTGAAAAATCGTTCGTCAGCGCTCAAATATTTCTATCTTTGTGGCAATGAGACGATTAACGACCACGACAGGGAAGAACTTGACCACGGCGGTTTATCCTCGGCATTCTCGAGCGGTGGAAAATGAAAAAAGTCCGATAGGAATATTTTCCAAAATTTATTGCTACATTTGTAAACGAACTTTATACCTATCCCTTTATGAAACGTACCCTTATCCTTGCGGCGTCACTCCTGATGATGGCCGTGGCGCCTTCGTATGCGCAGAATGTCCAGCTTCACTACGACTTCGGCAAACTCCTCTACCAGAAAGAAGGCAAGAGTCTCGCCACGCGGCCCCAGCTCACGACGACCGTCGAAATGTTCCACCCCGACAGTTTCGGAAGCACATTCTTCTTCGTGGACATGAATTACGGCAAGTATCTCTCCGACACGTCGCAGGGCGGCGTCCTGGGCGCCTACTGGGAGATCTCCCGGGAACTCAGATTCTGGAATTTCCCCATCTCCATCCACGCCGAATACAACGGCGGCCTGGATTTCCAGCCCTCGGGAGTCATCTACAACGACGCCTGGCTGCCCGGTATCACCTATTCGTTCGCCAACAAGGATTTCACCAAGACCTTCTCCATTTCCGCGATGTACAAGGTAATCCCGCGGAATCCCTCCCCCCACAACTTCCAGCTCACGCTCGTGTGGAACCTCTGGTTCGCCAACAAAGCGGTCCTTCTCAGCGGATTCATCGATTTCTGGCGGGAGGAAAGGGCCTGGCAGGGCACGAAATACATCTTCCTCTCCGAGCCCCAGATCTGGTATAATTTCAATACCATCAAGGGGATGGAAAAGTTCAATCTGAGTATCGGATCGGAGGTGGAACTCTCCAATAATTTCGTCGGAAAGGGCTTCTATGCCATCCCGACCCTCGCCGTCAAGTGGACTTTCCGGTAGGTCACCAGCCGTAGAGATTCCGGAGGACCCACCAGAGAAGGGTCACGACGACGATGCCCCAGGAGAAGACGGGGTTGCGGCTGACCCGGTAATACCGGGGACAGCGGTCTCTGAGCCATTCCGCCGAGAAGAGGAAGGCAACGAGGGGAATGGCGCAGATCAGCAGGGCGTTGTAATGGAATGCCGCGGCGATATGCCCGTGCAGCAGCTGATGAAGGGCCCTCTGCGAGCCGCAGCCGGGGCACTTCCAGCCCGTCAGCGTCAGGAACAGGCACTTCGGGAACCAGCGGGACTGCTCCGGATCGAAATATCCGTAGAGACAGATACCGACAAATAGGGTCGCGGTGATGATCACCGCGACCGCTATTTTCTTTGTCCTGCGGGAAACCGCCGGCATCTCAGAGAGAAGATCCTTCCGGATTAGGCCTTGGCCATACCGAGGGCTGCCTGGAACTTCTTGTAGTTGTACTCGTACGCTCTCTTCTTGGCGCTGAAGATGTCGATGAGCCACCAGATGCCGCAGCCGTAGCCGGTGAGGACCTTCACGACACCCATTCCGATGTCATCGAGGAAGAAACGCTCCCAGCCGAGGAGGATGGCGATGATGAGGATGATGGTCGGCTTCTGATAGCTGCCGCCAAGAACCAGTGCGGATTTCTCGTCGGGAATCTCTTCGAGGGATTTCTGGATCTCGGCCTGCTGAAGCGGATCGAAGCACTCGCCGTTCTGGAGGAGGAATTGCTGGATAAGTTCTTGTTTCATTGCACTAGGATTTAAAGATTAATATTAATAGTAATATGTTAAGCAACTATCCGAAAGTCAAATATAAGTGTTTTTTTCTACGTATCCAATTTTTTCGCGATTATTCTTCCACGAACGCCAGCGTCGCCACGGAAATACGGGTGCCTTCCGGCAGGACGGAGCGCAGCGCCCGGAAGCAGGCCGCCGAAGTCGCACCGGTCGTGAAGACATCGTCCAGAAGCAGCACATGCCGCGGGGGCGTCATTCCTGACTTGTTCCGAAACCTCCTCCTCACCGCAAACGCCTCCGCCACATTCCGGGCACGTTCCTCTCCGCCAAGACGGGTCTGCGTGGCCGTGCTGCGCCTTCGGAAAAGGATATCCTCCCGGCAACGGGCCCCCAACTCCTTCGCCACCGCCCGCGCGATGACGGCCGCCTGATTGTAGCCCCGTTTCCAGCGACGCATCCAATGGAGCGGAACCGGAATAACCGTATCCACATCCGCGAAATGTGCGCTCTCCTTCAGATAACGTCCCAGCATCGCCGCGAAATAGCGTCCCGTCCCCAGGCCGTTTTCATATTTCAGACGCCGGGGTATCATCTTGTAGGGTGCATCGTCATCATAGAACAGCAGCGACGCCGCATACGCATACGGCATCCCTTCCATGTCCAGTAACGCGGCATTCAGCCGGTCAGCCATCGGATTGTGGGTGCGTTCCCAATAGAATGTAAGCGGCAAATCCGCAGCGCAGTGCAGGCAAATTTCCCGCTCCTCCAGGCCCAGCGCCCGTCCGCAGACCGGGCAAGTCCGCGGCATCAGCAGATCTCCCAGCGCCACGAACGGTTTCATCATCTCCCGTTTTGCAAGATCCCAGTTCATATCCTCAGCCGCGGCCGCGGTCCTGCCAGTCGAAGCGGGCGGGGTAAAGCCACGCACGGCCGGTGCGCTCCATGATGCCGTAATCCAGCGAGATGCGGGGGCACTCGGCATAGGCGCGCTGGATGAAGCCGGGGTCGGCGAGACAGGCCTCCCAGCCCTTGAAAAGTTCGGTCACTTCGGGGAGGTAGAATTCCATTTCCTCACGGATGACGCGGGCTTTCCAGGCGAAGATGCCGGAGTTCCAGAAGAATTCACCCGTGGCGATGAACACCTTCGCCAGTTCTTCATCGGGTTTTTCGGTAAAGGTCTTCACCTGAAGGGGGCCGCCCCTGGCGATGGCTTTCCGGCCGCCGCGGACCTGTATGTAGCCGAAATTGGCGTCCGGGGTGGTGGGGACGACGCCTAGGGTCATCAGGACGTCGTGCTTCTCGACATAACCCGCGACCTTTCCCATCGTCTCGGCGAAGAGTTCTTCGTCCTGGATGAAGTGGTCGGACGGGGTGGCGAGGATTACGGCATCGGGGCATCTGCGGAGAATGGTATACATCGCATACGCCATACAGGGGGCGGTTCCGCGGGGATAAGGCTCCAGCAGAAGATTCTCCTCCGGGATTTCGGGGATGGCCGTCAGCGCGGCGGAGCGGAATTTCTCCAGGGTCACCACGAGGATGTTCTCCCGGGGAATGATTTTCAGGAAGCGTTCGTATGTCGGCCTGAGGAAGGGCTTGTTCCCGCCGGCCATGATCACACAGAAATGCTTGGGGTTCATTGGTTTATTTTAGTGTTTCTTTATACATATATTGGTATCCACGCGCGGGGGAAGTATTCGACCTCCGTCTCGCCGCCCGGTGAAACCGCTACCGCAATCACATCAAAGAACGCCTCTTTCCCATTACAGTCCGCACGGTGCAGGTAACTGAGCGCCGCCGCCGTAATCCGCCGCTGCTTCACGGGCCCCACATTCTCCTCGGGCGGCGCGGCACAGGGAAGCGTGCGGGTCTTTACCTCCACGAAATGGATTCCGTCCGGTCCCTCGGCCACGATATCGATCTCCAGATGCCCCGAACGCCAGTTCCGCTCCCGGATCCGGAGCCCCTTCTCCACCAGAAACGCACACGCCGCATCCTCCCCTTTCTTCCCTACACTCTGATTACTGCTTTTTCCGCCGTATTGTTTCATCCCGCCTCCCGTTATCTATTCGAACGTCACCACCGTGACGCCGCTGCCGCCGAACTGAATCTGCTCGTCGGCGACGGAGGCGACTCCGGGGACGGTGCGGACATATTTCTGGATCTCCTCGCGCAGGGCGCCGGTGCCCTTGCCGTGGAGAATGCGTACGGAATGCATACTGAGCATAATGGCGTCATCGACAAAGTGCATCACGCGCTCGATGGCGTCGTTCACCCGCTCTCCCCGCACGTCAATCTCCGGATGGAAATCCAGGCGGCGGCGCTCCAGGGCGGGATCCACCCGGCGGACGGAAGGCCTTTCCACCTGCTTCATCGCCGCCCTGTACTCATTGGACGTCACCCGCTCCACACGGTCGTGCGGAAGTTTGGTGGTGATATTGCCCACGATGACCGTCACGGCCTTCGTGGAGACCTTCGCCACCTCGCCGACCATCCCGCCGTCCTTGAGGCGGACCTTCTCGCCGACACTGAGCGGGGCGCTGCGGAAAGCGGCCATCTTCTCGTCCTCTTCCGCGGGCCGCGCCTTGCGGGTGCGGCTGCGGGCCTGCTGCCGCTCCACCTTGCGGAGTTTCTCTTCCAGATATTCCCCGCGCGTCTTCTCCTCAGTCTCCTTCTTCTGCTCCAGGGCCCCGAGGAACCCCTGCAGCTGCTGGCGGGCCGATTGCGTGGCGGCCTTCTCCGCGCCGGATTCCCGGATGGTCCGGATGGTATGCTCCACCTGGCGGTTGGCCCCCTTGATGATGTCCTCGGCCTGGCGGTGCGCTTCGTCCAGAATGTCCTTGCGGGTCTTCTTGATGTCCTGCAGCTCTTTCTGGTATTTGTCCGTAATGCTGTCCAGCGTGCCGGAGGTCGCTTTAATCTTCTGAAGGCGCTCGTCGATGGCCCGGCGGCTCCGGGCGATCTTGCGCAGGTTGCGCTCGATATCGACGAATTCCTTTCCGGCGCGGTCTTCGGCATCTTTCACAACCGGCTCCGGGAGTCCCATCTTGCGGGCCAACTCGAAGGCGAAGGAATTGCCCGGGAGTCCGATCTCGAGCTGGAACAGCGGTGCGATATTCGCCGCATCAAAGAGCATCGCCCCGTTGATGACGCCCGTCTCCGCGCCCGCCGCATAAAGCTTCAAATTGGTGTAGTGCGTCGTGATGACGCCATAGACGCCCCTGCGGTCCAGTTCGCTCAGAATGGCTTCGGCGATGGCCCCGCCCGCGGCCGGATCAGTCCCGCTGCCGAACTCGTCGATCAGGACCAGCGTGTCGCCGTCCGCGACGGAGAGCATCTCCTTCATATCGGACAGGAAGGAACTGTAGGTGCTGAGGTCGTTGTCGATGGACTGGTCGTCCCCGATCGAGATCATCAGCCGCTTGAAAACGCGCATCTCGGAACTTTCCGAGGTCGGGATGAGCATCCCCCACTGGAACATATACTGCAGCAGACCCGTCGTCTTGAGACAGACCGACTTGCCGCCGGCGTTCGGCCCGGAAATCAGCAGGATGTGCCTGGCGGGCGTAAGCGTGACGGTCAGCGGGACAATCTCCCGGCCCTCGCGACGGAGCGCTTTCTCCAGCAGCGGGTGACGCGCCTTGCGGAGCGAGGTCTCGCCCCGGTCCGAGATGACCGGCATCCCCGCGCGGAAGTCCAGGGCGACCTGCGCCTTGGCCATCAGGAAGTCCATCTCGCCGATGAGGGCAGCGGCCTTCAGGAGGTCCGGAATGTACGGCCGGACGAACTCGGAGAACGCATACAGGATCCGCGCGATCTCCCTGGTCTCGGCGAAATGCAGTTCGCTGACGGCATTGGTCACCTCGACGATTTCGGCCGGCTCGATAAAGGTGGTCTTGCCGGTGGCGGATTCGTCATAGACAAAGCCCGGGAAGGAACGCTTGTGGGAGGTCTTGACGGGAATGAGCATCTTGCCGTCGCGCACGACGACCGTCGCGTCCCCGTCGGCGAGCCCGTCCTGCTGGGCCCTGCGCAGGATGGCAAGCATCCGCTTCGATACCGACGCCTCTTTCTCGGCGATCTCCTTGCGGATGGCGTACAGCTCGTCGGATGCGGTATCCTTCACGGCGCCGTGCCGGTCGAGGATGAGTTCGATGCGCCGCTGCACCTCCGGGAAGGAATTGAAGGGCGCGACCATCCGCTTGAGACCCGGATAGACGCCGTCCTTGATGCCGCCGAAGAAATGGATGAGGCGGCGGAGGGTGACGAGCATCGTGGAAAGCTTCCCGAGCGACAGGACGTCGATGGCGCCGGACTTCTCCAGCGGCGCCAGGAAGGGAATGCAGTCGATATAGCCCGACGTCGGGAAGGTATCCTCGAACATCGCGACCAGACGCATCTCGTCGGTCAGGGAGAGCCGGCGGGCGATTTCGCGCTCGTCGCAGGAGAACTGCTCCCGCTCCACGCGAGCGGCGGCATACGCGGTGCTGCAGCGGTCCGAGATCATCTTCCGGACCCTGTCAAACCCAAGTTTCGCTTCGATTTTCGGGATGTCCACTACGCCGCGCCTCCATTATCCTTGCCGTCCTCGGCCGCGCCCAGCAGCAACTTGAGTTCGTTGAGGTTGCCGATCTGCTGCAGTTCACCGCGGCGGACGAAAGAGATGCCGCCGGTCTCCTCGGAGACGACCACGACGGAAGCGTCCGTCTCTTCGGTGATGCCGATGGCCGCCTTGTGCCGCATCCCGAAACTGGCGGGAATGTCGGTCCGGGTGGTCATCGGAAGGGTGCAGCGGGCCGCGACGATCCGGTTGCCGGTGATGATCACAGCCCCGTCATGCAAGGGGGAATTCTTGAAAAACAGATTGCGGAGCAGCCGCCGGGACACATTGGCGTCGATCTTGTCGCCGGACTCGATGACCGGCTCGAGGGAGTTCTGGTGCGAGATGACGATCAGCGCGCCGGTATAGTCGCGGGACATCATCCGCACCGCCTCGGTAATCTCATTGACGGCCGTCGTGTCCATCTTGGCGGCCTTGACGCCCAGGATGCGCCCGATAAGCCGCTCACCCCGCCGGAACAGGGCGGAATTGCTGCCGATCCGGTTGAGTCCGTGGCGGATTTCGGGCTGGAAGATGATCAGAAGCGCCAGAACGCCCAGATCGAGGAGGGTGTTCATAAAGGCCGACATCATCTTCATCCCGAGGGCGTTCACCACGGCCTGGATGACCAGGAGCAGGATCACGGCGACGAAGATATTCTTGGCGGAAGAGCCGCGGATCCACCTGAATACCAGGAAGATGATCACCGCGACCATCACGATGTCCAGGACATCCACGATATCCAGGTGCAGGAATGAGAATATGCCGAGAACCGTCGTCATCCTTTTACAGAACAGGGTGCAAAATTACGCAATTTTCATGACACGGCAAAAGATCACTTCGGCAGATGGAAGGCCTCGCCGAGCTCGCGCATCTGCGCCTCCGACATCCCCTCGGGCTCGAATCCCATTCCGCGGGCGGCGATATAGATCTGGGCGGCCTTGTTGAGCACGTCCACCTGGTCGAAGGCGGATATGATATCCTCCTCCACGGCGAACACCCCGTGTTTCTCCCACATCACCACGTCGTAATCCTCCTCCAGCGTCCGGATCGTCGCTTCGGCCAGTTCCACGCTGGACGGCAGCAGATAGGGCACCATCCCGAGGCCGCGGGGACAGAAGGCCCGGGTCTCCGGAATCATCGACCAGAGCATCTTCGTCGCGGCGTCTTTTTCCATCCACTTGCGGCTGTGGGTAAGGGCGACGAGCTCGATGGGATGCGTGTGCAGCGACGCGCGGTAAGGGGATCCCTTGGCGAGGAGCCAGTCGTGCACGGCCAGATGGGAAGGAAGTTCCGAGGTGGGGGCGACGGGCTTGTCGGCGACGATCTCGTAATGGGCGCAGTCGGGCAGGATCCGGATGAGGGATCCGTTGGACATCGGATCCCGCGCGAGGTCGCGCATCCGTCTTCCGGTGCCCTTGCAATAGAACCAGCAGCCCTCCAGGCGGGGAAGGCGCTTGCCGACGGGACGCGGCTCGCTGATGGCGGGAAGGGCGCGGATCTCATCGTCCACGGCGTCCGTCACATTGACGGTAATGTTGCCGCCGTTGCGTTCCGCCCATCCCTTCTGCCAGAGGTATCCGGCCACTTCGGCCACCTTGCCGATCTCCGCCGCAAGGGCGGCATTCTTCAGGACTGTCATATCAATTGCGGAAGGAAAGTACTGAAAATAAGCACGGCGAGGCCGGACACGAGTACGGCGACGGTCGCCCGGGAGACGCCTTTCCACTCTTTAAGCAGGATGCCCCAGACATTGGAGAATACGACGTTCAGCGCCATCAGGATGCACCAGCTGAAAGTAATGAGCGCCGGAGACTCCGCGAGGAATCCCTTGCCGAGACTCAGGCCGAAGAACTGGCTGTACCAGAGCAGGCCCGCCAGGATGCAGAACAGCAGGTTGTTGCCCCAGAGGGCCTTTTTGCCGTAATCGCCCCAGGTCTTGTTGCGGCCGTTCTGGAAGAGGCAGTAGCCCGCGTTGGTCAGGAATCCGCCGAATGTCACCAGCAGGGTCGCGGGGAGACTCTTGAAGATCTCCGGCGTCGCCGCCCAGGAGAGCGGCTCGCCGAAACTGAGGCCGATGTTGAAGCAGGCGCTCATGAAGCCGGCCAGCAGCGCGACCGCGATCCCTTTCGGGAAGTTGAAGTCCTTGACGGCCTTCTTCTTCTCTTCCTCCGGGAGGGCGGCGGACTTCATCGCGCCGGCGACGCCGATGATGGCGATGCCGACCAGGGTGACCACCACGCCGATGATGACCGACGAGGTCAGGTCGTGCGCGTGCCCCGTGAAGACCGGGCCGAGAATGGCGCCAAGACCGGCGCAGGTGCCGAGCGCGAGACTCTGCCCGAGCGCGACGCCGAGATAGCGCATCGACAGGCCGAACGTAAGGCCGCCGACGCCCCATAGCATACCGAACAGGACGGTCAGGAGCGATGCCTTGGGATTGGCGGCGAACATCCCGAAGAGGGATTCACCGGACGGGACCGCCAGGATGGCCCCAAGAAGGGGGAATACCAGCCAGGCGAATATGCCCTGCACAAGCCAGTAACTCTCCCAGCTCCACTGTTTGACCTTGTTGATGGGCACATAGCTGGACGACTGGCAGAACGCCCCGACCGCGATGATTAACAGACCAAGGATTATTTTCATACGCTACCGTTTCGAAGTGACTTCGCGCTCGTACCGCTCGATTTCGCCGATGAAGGCCTCGCCGACGGGAACGCCGTTCTTGTAGTTGAAATAATCGAACACCGCCCCGAAAGGAAGGGTCTTGGCCTCTTCCAGAAGGGCCAGGCGCTGGAAGCCCTGTCCGGCCGCCTCGTATTCGCGGAGCTTGGCGAGCGGCTCCAGAAGGGCGCTCAGGATACACTTCTGCGTGGCGCGGGTGCCGATGATGTAGGCGCCGATGCGGTTGATGCTGGCGTCGAAGTAGTCGAGACCCACGTGGGCGCGGGAAAGGCCGTCGGCGCGAACGAGCTCCTTGAAGAGTTCCTGGGTGGGATCGTTCATCAGGGTCACGTGGTCGGAGTCCCAGCGGACCGGGCGGCTCACGTGGAGCATCAGCTCGGGCACGAAGAGAAGCAGCGAGGCCACTTTGTCGGCGACATTCTCGGTCTGCTCGTAATGACCGGTATCCAGCGTATAGATGACCTTGCGGGTGGCGCAGTAGCCCTCATAGAAGTCCATCGAGCCCACCGTGTAACTCTCCAGGCCGATGCCGAAGAGTTTGGCCTCGACGCAGGATTTCATCCCAGGAAGTTTCTCCGCGAGGATCTCGTCGAGCGAGGCGGCGAGGAGTTCGCGGTAGTATTTCCGGTTGACGGTCAGGTCCTTGGCGCCGTCGTGCACCCAGATGTTCATGATGCAGGGGTCGTCCTGGGCCTTGCCCATCACGTCCGCGATGCGGCGGCAGCGTTTGGTGTGCTCGATCCAGAATTCGCGGATGGCCGGATCGGGATTTGAAAGCGAGAGGTCGCCGCTCTTGGGATGCGAGAAGGAGGTGGAATTGAAGTCCAGTTTGAAGCCCTGCTCCCGGGCCCACTGGATCCAGCTCTGGAAGTGCTCGGGCCCGACCTCGTCGCGGTCGACGAACTTGCCGCCGAAGTCGCCGTAGATCTCGTGCAGATTGACGCGGTGATGTCCCGCCAGCAGGGTCTTGACGAACTCGAGGTCGGCGCGGACCTCGTCGATGTTGCGGGCGCGGCCGGGATAGTTGCCGGTGGTCTGGATGCCGCCCGAGAGGGCCTGGTTGCGCTCGAAGCCGACCACGTCGTCGGTCTGCCAGCAATGCAGGGATATCTGCTGTTTCTCAAGTTCGGCGACGGCCTTGTCGGTATCTACGCCGAGTGCGGCATAACGCTCTTTCGCATAGGCGTAAGCCTGGAGGATGGATTGTTCTGTCATATTATGGGTTATTTATTCGGTTCGAATACTTTCAGCGGGAAGGCGGAGGCGACGAGGCGACGCATTTCCCAGCGGTCGCGGACGAGACCGGCGGCCTTGGCCTGCAGGAGGACATTTCCGATGGCGGTGGCCTCCGTGGGACCGGCGATAACCGGGATGCCGCAGGCGTCGGCCGTCCACCGGTCGAGAAGGTCGTTGGCGCTGCCGCCGCCGATGATGTGGAGCTTATCGATCGGGAAAGGCGCGAAGCCGCGCAGGATGTTCAGCACCTCGGCATAGCGGTCGGCGAGGGAGTGGTAGATGCAGCTGACGATCTGAGCGTCGGAGAGAGATTCCGGGAACGTGTCCCGGAATGACGCGGTAATTTCCGCGACCATGTCGCCGGGATGGGCGAAACGGGGATCGTCGGGGTTGATGCGGCCCGGGAAGTCCTTCTCCCGGAGGGCCATTTCCTGAAGTTCGGCGTACGAATAATCCTTTCCCGTCTCCTTCCAGACCTTCCGGCACTGCTCCAGCAGCCACATCCCCGTAATGTTCTTGAGGAAGCGCGTCGTGCCTTCGATACCACCCTCGTTGGTGAAATTCTCCCGGGCGGAATCTTCATTCATAATGGGAGCGGGGACCTCGATGCCCATCAGACTCCAGGTGCCGCTGGAAAGGTAGGCGAAATATCCGTCGGACGCCGGCACGGCGGCCACGGCCGAGGCGGTGTCATGCCCCGCCACGGCAACCACCGGTACCGGTCCCAGCCCGGTCCGCTCCGCCAGTTCCGGCCGGAGCGGCCCCACCGTCGTCCCCGACGGGACAATGAGAAGAAGGATGTCGCTCCGGATGCCGAGCTCTTCCAGCAGGGCCTTGTCGAACTGGCCGCGGGCCTGGTCCATCATCCCGGAAGTGGAGGCGTCGGTGTATTCGCAGACGGCGTGCCCGGTGAGGAGATACGAGATCAGATCCGGCATAAAGAGGATATGTTTCGCAGCCGCAAGATCCGCATCGGACGCCTCCGTGCGCGCATAGAGCTGGAAGATGGTATTGAAATCCATTATCTGGATGCCCGTGCGGGCATACAGCGTCTCGCGGGGAATCTTTTCGAAGACTTTCTCCGGGATTCCGGCGGTGTACGGGTCGCGGTAACTGCGGGGACGGCCGGTCAGGGCTCCGTCCGCACCGATGCATCCGAAGTCGACGCCCCAGGTATCGATGCCGATGGAGGTCACTTTCACGCCCTCCTTCCCGGCAAGGGAAAGTCCCTCCAGAATACCCTTGAAAATCTGGTCTATATCCCAGTAGAACGCTCCTCCGTCCTCAACCAGAGGTGTCGGAAACCGGTGCAGGGTCCGGAGGTCGAACTTCTCCTCTCCCAGCGCGGCGAGCATTACCCGCCCGCTGGTGGCGCCAAGATCAATGGCGATGAAATGTTTTGTCATCTCAAGTTCATCTTTAACCATACAAATATATAAAAAATGATTATTTTTGCGAAACTCTAACGAAGAATGTATTATGGAAAAACTCAACCATCCCGCTATTCTGGTCGTTGACATGCTCAACGACTTCGTCACCGGAGCCCTCGGCTGCGACCGCGCCAGGGCCATCGTCCCCGCCACCGCAGAACTGCTGAACGCAGCCCGCGCCAAGGGCGTTCCCGTGATTTTCTGCAACGACGCCCACCTTCCCGGCATCGACCGCGAGCTCCAGATCTGGGGCGACCACGCCATCGCCGGCACCAAGGGCGCGGAAGTGATTCCCGAACTGGAACTCTGCGAGAAAGATTACGTCGTGCCGAAACGCCGTTACAGCGGCTTCTTCCAGACCGACCTCGACATCCTCCTCAAGGAACTCGGCGTCAAGACCGTCATCGTGACCGGCCTCCACGCCCACATGTGCGTCCGCCACACCTCCGCCGACGCCTACTGCCTCGGCTACGACGTTGTCGCGGCGAAAGACTGTCTCAATTCTTTCACGGAAGAGGAATTCCAGGGCGGCCTCGCCTACCTCAAGACCTGCTACGGCGCCGATGCCTACGGCAACGAAGAACTGATTGCAGCATTTTAGAAAAATTTCAAAGTGAAAAAGATTTTATTTCTGGTCTTACTGTTATTCTCCCTGACCTATTGCAAGAAAGTGCCGCCGGTGGAGCCCGAAGGGAACGATCCGACGGAGCAGACCGATCCGGAGGAGCCCGTGGTGGAGCCGGGCCAAGAGCCCGTCGACAACACGGTTCACGTCAGTGAGGTAACGATCGGGCCCGAGGAAGCCATCACCCTTGAGCCCGGGAAAACGGCACAGCTTACCTGTACCGTTCTCCCCGAAGATGCGGAGGACAAAACCATTACCTGGACGAGTTCCGACAAAGAGGTGGCGACAGTCGATGACAAGGGCCTCGTGACGGCCGTTTCTGTAGGCGAGGCGCTCATTTCGGTTACGTCGAAAGACGGTAACAAGGTTGCGAGCAAAGATATTTCGGTATTCCAGGCCACTGCGGACGCTTTTACCGCGATCCGCATCACCTCCCATCCGTCGCACGATCAGAAGATATATCTTAGGCCCGGCGGTACCATAACTGTCACTGCAACGGCGGAGCCCGCGAATGCCGATGACCAGCTGGAATTCGTCCAGACCGGGCAGGCCCCGTCCTACTACATTACGGATATCAGTCCTACCGTGAACGGCGTCGCCACCGCAACGCTCATACCCATTGCCAACTACGGCCAGTTCAACGGATTCATCCCGGTCCAGTTCTATGTCCGCTCCAAGAAAAACAAGAACGTTCAATCGACAAGAAGGTATGTCGTTGTGGCCAGTTCCGGGGATTCCTCCACTTCCGGATATTATGCCAAGAACCTGTATCTATCTTCCACAGCCAGCGACTATGGCTTCATCCATCCCCGTCCTTCCCATCCGAGGCACTCAAAATACATCGGAAAGGGTGCGACGCAGCGTTTTATTTTCTATATCTGGATGGACACGTATAATGTCAGTAACTCGAAAGGCTGTTTATCTCTATATCCTCTGACGGAAGCGCTCGAGATTGTCGATCACACCGGACAGGTCGAGTTCTCGCTCAGCGAAAGGACGGTCATTGACGATAAAGCGTGTATTACCCTCACGGCGAAAGCACCTGCCAAGGCCACGGTTTCCTCGTCGACAAGCGAAGTAATCAGCACTGTGACCATCGGCCTTAAAGGCCCCGATCAGGAAGGCGGATACAGGCAGACTTTCAGTTTCACCCTCTCCGAGCTGGATCCATATGTGCCGAAACCGGGAGATTTTCTTGGCGGCGGGT
This sequence comes from uncultured Bacteroidales bacterium, assembly GCA_900320545.1. Taxonomy (GTDB): domain Bacteria; phylum Bacteroidota; class Bacteroidia; order Bacteroidales; family UBA932; genus Cryptobacteroides. The sequence goes on from ONSU01000036.1 coordinate 17,371, forward strand.
CTACAGGTCCTGCTTTCATCGACGGAGGCAACCGCGGCAACGGCATCCGTGAATTCAAACGGCCTTATTATGAAAATGGATCTACCGACGAAGGTTATTATCCTTACCATTACTGCGCGGATTACCCTTCCATCATTGCGTGGATAGGAAAAGACCATCTCCAGCAAGATCAGGTTTACAGAAATGATTATTGCTATGGCGGTCTCGTCGCCGCAGACGGTACCGTCCTACACGGAATCGCCATTCCGACTTTTACGACACATCTTTACCGGAAGACAAAGCCCAACGGGGAAGTCTTTTCGGACGAATGGGACAATCTGGTCTCCTCCGACGCCTGGCCGAAATGGTTCAAAGACCATTATCTCAGCTACATCTATATGGACTATTCCAGGATGACAGCCTTCACCAATACCTGCGCCCTTGTGTATCGTAACCGGTATTGCGGCACTTCCCACGATGTAAAGCCAGCCAATTTCTTCGTGGAAAATGAGCTCCTCGCCCCCAGTCTGGCCGAAAAGCCCGACCTCACGACCAGTAGCTTCAGCTGGGAGAGCGACTTCTATGGATGTATGATTACCGGAAACTTGAAGAATCCGAAGGATGATCCTTTCTCCGACAAAGCACCCTATAATCCGACTACGTCCCCATTATCTCCCTGGCTTTTCCCGACTGCAAAGGATTTGTTTATGGTATTCTACGACCAATATCCTGGTATCGATGCCACCAAGACCTATTCCTTCAGCTCGAAAATCAATATTCTCCGGACTTCGCTTTATATTTTCCACGGAGTGGATGCCTCCATCCCCAATTATAACTACAGTTACTGGACCTCTCAGCAGGCAATGAATGATACATACTCCAAAGCCGTCGGTTTTGTCATCTCGGGGGCACAGGGCGGTATCAAATACCTCAACAAACCATCCGATCGTGCATACGTCCTGCCGATTGCCTATTTCTAGTATGAAAAAATCGATTCTCATCGCATTGGCGGCTCTGGTTGCCTTCTCCGCCCAGGGCGGGGATTATTCCGCGTACTATAAGGATCTGCCCATCACCCTGGAGCAGCCAGCCGCGCCGGTAATCCCGGCCCTGACGGTCTCCGTGACCGATTTCGGAGGCGTAGGCGACGGTGTAACCCTCAACACGGAGGCCTTCAAAAAGGCCATTGCCAAGCTCGACAAGCAGGGCGGCGGACACCTCAACGTCCCCGCAGGCATCTGGCTCACGGGCCCCATCTCGTTCAAGAGCAGGATCGACCTGCACGTGGAGCGGGGTGCAATCATTCTCTTCACTCCCGACAGGAAGGAATTCCTCAGCGAGGAAGGCAAGTGCAAGCCGGGCATTTCCGCCAGCAAACGGACGGATATCAGCATCACCGGCGAGGGCATCATCGACGGCAACGGCGAGTGGTGGCGGGCGGTCAAGAAGGATAAGGTGAGCAGTGTGGAATGGAAGGATTACAAGCGGCTCGGCGGCACCGAGGCAGACGGCGGCAAGCTCTGGTATCCCTTCAATCTCAAGCA
>ONSU01000037.1 GCA_900320545.1 uncultured Bacteroidales bacterium
AGACGAATCACCAAAGAGCATCGGCTCGTCTATAAAATCTACGATGAAGTCGTCGAGGTACTTGTGCTCTCAACATTCGGCCATTACAGATAACGATTTTCCTACTTATTTTGACAACGCTACGGTCAGTTTGATGACAAATCGAGATTATTCTTCCGGCTTATTCTTGCGCATAAAAACAATGGCGACAACCGTCAGAGCGACGACAATCAGTGCCGCGAGAACGATATTCATTTCGCGGCCGTAATTCACGCGGAGCTGGAGCCAGCCGAAATTCAACGCGAACAGCAGTGCACCGCCGAGAATCAACACGACAGCGGCAGAGATCATCGCACCGATGCTCGGCTTTTCGAATTTTCCCTGGATGGCCATCCGGATGACGACAATTGTCGGTACCAGCGCTACGGCGAGCGAAATCAAAGCGATGATCCGGTTGCGCGATTTTTTCGCCGCCTCGGCGCGCTCCTGCTGCGCTACGATGTCATCCATCTGCGCCTGCATCGCCAGGTATTCTTCTGTGGCGCCGTACATCTCCAGCATCGCCCGGGTCGCGGAATCCTGCCGCTCCAGCCACGCCTGACCGGCGGATTTTTCGCCGGAAGACGGCTGCCCGTCGGCATACGCCGCCGCACAGGACGCCATCGCCAGAACTGTCATTAAAATCCAAATAAATCTACGCATAACTGATTCTTTATCAACTAAATACAAATATAGGCAAAAAATCTCACATTCCCTATATTTTCCCGAGCATTTTTTCTTTGGACAGACTGGTTTGACGCAAAGAATAGGGTTTGAAAACCGTGGCCGCCCGTGGCCTCGTGAACGGGAGGGGCCCGCAAGTCGCAGACTTGTGGGAGGGATGGAGGTGCGAAGCACCGGAAGTTTCTCAAACCCTATTCTTGGAGTCAAAGCAGTCTAAATCTCAAAGATTTTTGCTAAATTTGAAAGTTTTGAAAACGCGTATTCCCTACGCAGACGTTCATTTTAACTCATTGATACTGAGCCAAATGATACTTTTCGTACCCCTCAAAAGCAGGGTACAAAAACAAGGAAATAATTGAAAATCAACATATTATGATCCACTCCACGCTCGTCCGAAAACTACTGGTACTCCCCTATCTGGCGGCCTTTGCGCTGCTGGCGACCGCCTGTCACAAGACCCCCTCGAACCCTTCCGGGGACGATGACCCGTTGAATCCCTTTAAGCCTGTGGACAACTCCGTATGCGTCGATGCGCCCATCCTGATGCCGACCAGCGGCAAGCCCACGCTGGGGACGGCCGGCAAAATCATCGTCACGAAGACCGATGATGGCTCGCAGGTGGATATGATTGACCTCGAAGACCTCGCCACCGTTACCATTCGGGACGACGGACAGATGATTCCGAAGGAGCAGATCACCAAGGATACGAAACTCAACACTTTCCACGACGTCCTCACGTCCGGCGGGCGCTACCGGGTCGTGCACTACACTCCCCTGCGGGCGACGGACAACGGGCTGGAGATCAGGCTGCATACCGGCGTACTCACATTCGACACCGAGTATAAGGTGACCGTGGAGGCCAGCGTCACCGAAGGGCAGACCGAGGCCTGGGAAACGACTTTCAAGACAAAGAAGAAACCGGGAAGCACAATTATGCCGGATCTCATCGTCGCCCAAAATGGCAAACAAGATTTCTGCACTGTCGGAGGAGCTTTGAACTATGCCTCCACGCTCGGAAAATCAACAGCCATAACCATCCAGGTAACTCCCGGCACCTATACGGATATGCTCTATCTGCGTGACAAAGACAATGTAACGGTCAAGGGATCCGGCATCCTCCGCACATATGCCGTCATCGCATACGCCAATAACGAGAGCTACGAAAGCGGCAGTGGCAGCGCTTCCACCAGCAAGCCGGTTCTGGGACAGGCCATCGGCGCTTCCGGCGGCCGCGGGCTCTTCCTTGTGGAGAACTGCAACAACCTCACCCTCGAAAAGTTGACCATCAGGAATACCTTCGGCGAACTCAAGGGGCAGGCCGAAACCATTTACTTCAACAGCGGCAGCAACGCCCACAAACTCACCATCGAGGACTGCGAGCTCTGGTCCTTCCAGGACACCTTCCTCTGCAAGGGGCTTGTATACGTGCACAAATCCCTAATCGCCGGCCACTGCGACTACATCTGGGGTTATCCCAAGGCCTGCCTGTTCGAGGATTGCGAAATCTGTTCGCTCGAGGCCGGTTACATCGTCCAGGCCCGCATCCAGGGTCAGAATGACAAAGGCTTCGTCTTCCTGAACTGCCAACTCACTGCGGGGGATGACGCCCCGTATGGCAAGACGTATCTCGCCCGCTCCGGCGGCGACACGAATTACTACGACAACGTCACCTTCATCGGCTGCACGATGTACCCCGTCATCCACAGCCAGGGCTGGTACAACAATCCCCGCCCGAATCCCTCGATGCCGAATGCAACCTACGGCTGGAAGGAATACGGCAGCAAGGACAAAGACGGCAACCCCATCTACAGCCACAATAGCTATGGTTGCTACCTCACCGATGAGACCGCCGTGGCCTATTCTTCCAAAGAAGCCGTCCTGGGTGCTGATTTTTAGATCCTGAATTCTTCCTAATCCGCCCAGGACGAGAGTTCCGTGAAGGGATAGAGGTGGGTATCCGGGGTGACGTCCGGGTTCACGTATTCATACACTTTTCCGTCCGGCAGGGTGAAGGTTATGCGGGCAATTTGCTGAGTACCGTTGCATACACAGAGATAGCAGGTTTTCAGCAGCGCCTTACTGTCGGCCTTTTCCGTGAATTCTTTGAAGGCGGCAGCCTCCGCAATGGGAACATGAATCTTGTAGAAGCCGTATGGAGTCATTGCGGAATAGAAGGCATAGAACTCTTCATCGGCCTGATAAGCCCACCAGCGAAGGTCGATTACGTCCTTGTTGTCCTTAAGGGTCTGCGTGATAACACCTTTCAGGTATTCGCGCTCGAAGCCCTGCATGTGTTCCTTAACATAGGTCTCCTGCAAGGCAGGATCTTTCTGACGGGCATTGAAATCGGCCGTCTTCTCGAATTCGCCCCGTACGCTCCGAAGAGCCTCTGCCTTCTTTTCATAGGCGTAATCATAGGAGGCGGTCCCCACATAGCGGAGCCAGACATTCATCCCCAGATCCGCCCTTCGCAGGCAGGCGGGCATAATCACCCTGCCATCCAGTGCCATGAAACCACGCCTCCCCTCCTGTATAAATTCGAAACCGGTTCCATTGAAGTACGGTTTTGCTTTCAAGAACAAACCATTGGGATAAGTGGATCTGCTTTGAATCTCATCGTATTCGCAGTCAATCTCCAGCCTGTTGTTGCACCAATAGCCGTACTTCCCTGCGGACTGGACAATGCCATAAACATAGTCACCGCCAAATCCGGCCGGAAGGTCGCGGACGATGAAGCGGGTCGTGCAGTCGTGACGGCCATTGTAGGAAGCATACGCCTCGGAAGCAGTCCAAAGCCTGTAATCCTTCCACTTTCCTTTTAAGTTATTCGTGAGTTTCCCGCTTGCATCCCGCTCTTTATAGGTGATAACTTGCGCGGGCCAGTCCAGATCAGCCGCATTGTAGATGGGATAATAAACATCCTTCCCATTCAGCTTTGTAAACCGCCATCCGACTATACCTTCCGGGACATCCTCTTCCACATCTGGCAGGGCACCCACACCCCGGGCATAAAGCCACTCCTCCCTAAGCGGCATATTCAATGGCAAACCGCTTGCATCGGCAAAAAAACGAATGCAGAAGAAGGCACTCTTCTTGTCCTCGTTGAGGAAATTCCGCTCCTTGTAGACATCGGCCGACGGCGCCACTTTGTTGTTGTAAAGGGCCACCTGCGCTTTGGTCAGTCGCTGGCTGATCCAGAATCCCTTCACCTCCCTGGTTACTTTGGGCAGAGGCGGATTTTCGGGCTTTCCTTTCGTATCAATCCAGTACTGCTGCTTTACCGTGTCCCAAGAGAGTGTCCGGTAGCCCGTGTGTGCAGGCACGGTGACTGAGCCGCTTTCGACCCAGGTGAGTTCAAAGGGCACACCGTCAATGTACAAGGTAATTTTCTGTCCGGTTGTCTGGGCCGCAACGCTCAGCCCGAGCGAGAGTGAGAGAATGAGTATGAGCAGGCGTTTCATATTACTTGACTTTTATCATGACTTAAATCCGATACTCCATCAGATCCGCCGCCTGGTCCTTGATCAGGTCGGCAGAAGCCGTCCCGGAGACGAACTCCGTGAGCGGACGGCCATTCGTATCGGTAAGGATGCTGATCTGCTTGCCATGGGCGTCGGTTGTATAGCCGCGGTAGAAGGCGCGGTGCTTCTGCCCGTCGTAGAAATGGTCGAGTTCCACCTTGTCAAAGCCTGCCGGCAGAATGGGATACCCATCCACATCGTAAACGCCCTGCTTACCTTCGCTCTCCACCTTGATGCCGTAGGATCCGAAGGACTTGGTGTCCACTTTGTCGAAGCTGCACGGAATGATGCTGCGTCCGGTCTCGTCCACGATGCCCTTGAGCGACGCCCCGCTATCCGTCTTGACGCTCGCCTGATAATAGGCCACGTTGTCGACGGTATAATTGATACTGGAAAGATCGTCGAAGACCGGCGGAAGGATGCGCTCCCCCTTTCCGTTGAGGAGGCCGACCTTACCGCCCTGCTCCTGGTACATAATCTTCTGACCGGTACCGTCCTCAAAGAAGTTGACCCGAGAGTAGGTCTTGCCGTCCGAAACATAGTTGCCGTCCGCATCCGGGTGGAACATCTGCCAGGCCTCCTGCCCGTCCGGGGCGGTCTTTCCGAGGGCGATCACCACCATATTGGAGGGACTGTCCGGATAGCAGAATGCGCGGTATTTGTCGTAGTCGAGCGCCTCGACCACCTTCCCGGTGACGGGGTCGACGATGCCGGTCTTGCCGTCGCGGGTGACCGTGGCGCCGTGCAGGCCGACGATCTTGATCCCTTCGGAGACGGGCTTGTAAACCCATTTCTTCCCGGCAGCGTCCTTGATGCCATACTTGGGATTGCCCTTCTGGTCGTACTTGGCGTAGACCGAATAATCCCCCGCCGCCCCGCTTTCGACCTGCAGGGTCTTCCCGGCATTGATGGGTTTGACGTCCTTGAGCTTATAATTGCTGGTCCGGGTGTATTTGGTGGCGTTGGAACGGGAGGAAGCACCCTGCGCCTTGAGGGCCTGCTTACGCGCCCGGTTTTCCCGGGCCTTTTCGATAAGCGAATCAATCCAGTTGAACAGGCCGTCAGCGAGCACAGACCCAAGTTCGTAGTACGAGGATGTGTAACTGCTGGAACTGTAGCTGGAACTGGACGAACTGCTGCTGTACGAATCGGAATCGCGTTCCACCAGCATAGGCGGACCGGGATCCGGAACACTAAAGCTGCTGATCGACCGTCCGGCCATGGACTCCAGCTGCCGGAGCGCGCTCTGGCCCTGCGCGGCAAAGGCTGAGAGCATCAAAATAAGAAGGATGAATATCTTTTTCATAATGACTTACTATCTAGGTACGAATTTTCCGAATTCCCTGCCTTCAGGGGTCTTCAAATAGATGTCTTTGTATTGGATCTCCCTGTCCTCGTCGAGATACGGGGTCGCTAAAAACACCCAGTCCCCCCTGTCGTAGATCCCGCCTTCACGCTCCACCTGCTTCGCCTGAGCGGCCGTCATAGGAAGATACATTGCCGGAAGGCCCAGATCATCGAAAGTGAGGACCAGGGATTTTCTCTCATTGTCATAGAAGGCGATGTAGAAGAACTCCTCCATGCGGAAGCCTTTGCTTCGGCTGTTGAACCACTCGATCTGTTCTTCGGCCGTCCCGCAGTCGCCTCCATTGCGGACATATTCCTCATGGATGAAATCCAGACCAAGGTAAGGATTCGGGCCCAAATCCATGTACCAGCCATATCTTTCGCCAGCAACCTCATCCCCGTTGGTCCTAAGGATGAATATGCCATTCAGGAATTCACTGCCGTCCTTGAAGATATAGCCCAAGTGGTAGGAGCCGAACGGGCTTTTGATACCGTAGAAAACCATCTTCTTGCCGAGGGCGATGCGCTCTCCTTCCTTCGCACACTTAATCACGCAGTCGTTAAGCGGAAGGCAGAGAAACCCCTCGCCCATCCACCAGATCGGTCGAATTTCCTCCGCGAAGACGACATCGCCGTAAGCACAATCGGCTTCTGCTACTGTCACAAGGCCGTCGGACACACAGAGAATCGGAGACAGGGTGATTCCCTCTGACAGCGCCTGAGCGACATCCTTAGGATCCGTCTCCGGCACAAAATAATACGGTCCCGACCAAGGCAGTTCCTTCAGCGTAAACCAGAGCACGTGGGTCACCGGATCCTGGTAAGTCCAGTCGGAATGCATTCCGGTATCCTCCAGTTTCGCGATGGTCTGCATCAGGAAATCGTAATCCGCCATCCCGGTCGGCTTGATATATTTGCTCCGCTCCGCCATCGCATCCGAGGCCGCCTGCGGCGAATCATAACGGGTCGGGACGAGGAAGTATCCGTCCGCCCCGATGACGCCCCATTTGCCGCCGACAGCCACCATGAGATTATTGATCTTGCCGGTGCTTCGGCTGATCTGGTAGCGCGCCTCCTCGAACATCAGCGGCGGGATGACGCCGGCGTCGAGGATATCGTACATCGCCTCATCGCAGAACACACCGAATCGCCCCTCCTTGGAGCGGATGCAGAGCATATCCGGCGCGGCGAAGGTCATCGACTCGCACGGGGTCGGCCGGAGACACCAGGCCCGGGCCTCATTATCCCAGATGCCGCCGAGGCCGGTGGAGTCGCGCAGGATGACATATTCCCGGTTCTGACCGCCGGGGAAAGGATTTACATACAGGTCCGGCCCGTGCCAGACGGGCGCGTTGGGAAGCACGTCCTGCCGCCCGGTAAACGCGGCGGGCAGACCCTTCTGCGCATGCAGGGAAAGCCCCGCCAGAAGCAGCGGCACAGTCAGAAGCCAGTTTCGAAGAATCTTCATAGACGTTTGATTTGCATAACATTACAAATTTACTCGGTATTTCTGAATTCTTTGTGGTGAATTCCACCACATTTCCGTCATGGCCGACCGGATCGGCCATCTTTATTGCAGAATAGCAAAAAATAAGTTATCTTTGTTGGATAATTATGTCAAGGAAGAAGGTGGACATATTGCTGGAAGGCGTAACGATCGAAGCCGTCGCTGCGGAGGGCAACGCCCTCGCCCACGTGGACGGAATGGTCGTTTTCGTTCCCTTCGCCGTTCCGGGAGATGTCGTCGACATCCGGGTTTTCCGCAAGAAAAAGAATTATATGGAAGGCCGCATCGAGCGGATAGTCAGGCCCTCGCCCGAGCGGCAGGAGCCGGCCTGCCCGCATTTCGGGGTCTGCGGCGGCTGCAAGTGGCAGCCCCTCCCCTACGCGATGCAGCTCGCGGCCAAGCGGCAGCAGGTCGAGGACCAGCTCGTCCGCATCGGCCACCTGAATGTCCCCGAAATCCGCCCGACACTTCCCTCCGAACGCATCTACGAGTACCGCAACAAACTCGAGTATTCCGCTTCGGCCAAGAGATGGATTCTCACCGGGGAGGACCCGGAGGCCATTCCCCCGGAAGACCGGCCCGGCCTCGGCTTCCACGTCGGCAAATTCTTCGACAAGGTGCTGGACATTAAACAGTGCCGCCTCCAGAAAGAGCCGAGCAACGCCATCCGCCTCTTTATCAAGCGTTTCTGCATCGAGCATGGCGCCTCCTTCTACGATATCCGCGAAAATACCGGCTGGTTCCGGAGCGTTTTCGTCCGGTCCACCGAGCAAGGCGGAGTGATGCTCATCCTCTGCTTCGGCTACGAGGATCAGCCCCTCCGGGAAGCCCTGCTGGACGCCCTCTCGGATCAATTCCCCGAGATCGTCTCGCTCTACTACATCATCAACCGCAAGGTCAATGACTCCATCTCCGACCAGGACTGCATCCTTTACAAAGGCCAGGACGCCATCTACGAGGAGATGGAAGGGCTTCGCTTCCGGATCGGTCCCAAGTCCTTCTACCAGACCAACACCCTCCAGGCGGAACGCCTCTACGGCGTCGCGCGGGAGTTCGCCGCCCTCACGGGCACGGAGACCGTCTACGACCTCTACACCGGCACCGGCACCATCGCCCAGTTCGTCTCGCGGAAGGCCGCCAAAGTCATTGGAATAGAATATGTTCCGGAGGCCATCGAGGACGCCCGGGCCAACGCCGCCGCCAACGGCATCACCAACTGCGAATTCTTCGCCGGCGATATGAAAGACGTGCTGAACGGACAGTTTATCGCGGAGCACGGCCGTCCCGACGTCATCATCCTTGACCCGCCCCGCGCCGGCATCCATCCCGACGTGGCCAAGGTCATCCTCGACGCCGCTCCGGACCGGATGGTCTATGTGAGCTGCAATCCGGCCTCGCAGGCCCGCGACCTCGCGATCCTCTGCCGCGACTATGAGATCACGGCCGTCCAGCCGGTCGACATGTTTCCCCACACGCAGCACGTCGAGAACGTCTGCGCCTTAAAACGACGCGGACTATGATCTGGTGGCAGGTTCTCATCCTCCTTATAAGCCTGGCGGCGATCATCTTCGGGGCCGACTGGCTCGTCGACGGCGCCTCCGCCATCGCCCGCCGCTTCAAGGTCAGCGAATTCGTCATCGGCCTCACGATCGTCGGAATGGGCACCTCCGCCCCCGAACTGGTCGTCAGCCTGGTGGGCGCCTTCGAGGGCAACGCCGACGTCGCGATCGGCAACGTCGTGGGTTCCAACATCTTCAACACCCTGCTGATCCTCGGCGTCACGGCCCTCGTCCTCCCCATCGCCATCTCCCCCGGCACCCGCCGCAAAGACATCCCGGTCAACATCCTGGCCTCCCTGCTTGTGCTGGGACTGGGAATGACCGCTACACTTATGCACTTCGGCGACAATCTGCTGGGACGCATCGACGCCGCTGTCCTTTTGCTCGTTTTCGCCCTTTACATGTGGCATTCCTTCGCCAAGGGAGAGAAGACGGACGAAGAGGCCTCCGGCAAGGAAATGAAACTCTTCAGGGCAATTCTGTTTGTCATCATCGGACTTGCCGCACTCATCGCCGGCGGCAAATTCTTCGTCGACTCCGCGACCAACATCGCACACGCGATCGGTGTGAGCGACAAATTCATCGCCATCACCATCCTGGCCGGCGGCACCTCCGCGCCCGAACTCGCGACCTGCATCGTCGCCGCCATCAAAAAAAGAGGGCAGCTCGCCCTCGGCAACATCATCGGCTCCAACATCTTCAACCTGCTGCTGATCCTGGGATGCGCCGGCCTCGTGCAGCCCATCTCCTTCGGCAGCATCGACCTCGTGGATGCGGGCGCGCTCCTGGGCAGCGTCCTTCTCCTGATGCTGAGCCTCTTTACCGGAAAGAAAAACAGCCTCGACCGCTGGGAAGGCGCCGTCCTCGTCGCCGCCTGGTGCGCCTATATGGGCTGGCTTATTTATGAAATCATCTAGCACACTGTAGTCATGAAACGTATTCTCCTTATCGGATCCCTGCTTCTCGCCGCCGCCATCGGCGCATCGGCACAGTCCCTCATCGGCACCTGGACCACCCGCTTTTCCGAAACAGAACAGCAGGACGGCGCCGTGACCACGATGGAAGGCACCGACCTTCTGGTCTTTACAGAAAGCACTTTCACCCGCACGGCCTCCTTTACGGTCACCATCTCCTCCGGCACCGAACCCGTGAACATCAAGATTACCGCAAGCGGCACCGTTCCCGGCACCTGGACCCGAAAGGGCGACCAGCTGACGCTCACGCCGGACAAGAAAGCCAAACCGCAGATCGACGTCACCACCGAGAACGCCCCCGAATTCATCAGTACGATATTCAGCGAGCAGCTCAGAAAGGAAGTGAAATCCGCCCTCAAGGAGAGCGAAACCGGGACGATCGTCTCCCTCACCGACAAAGAAATGTCCATCAAGGACGACGAAGGAGAGATCCTGGTCTATACGCGAAAATAGATTCATACCATGAAACAACTGAAACCTACCTCTTACAAACTGATGGATGTGGCCAGCGGCCGCGTCTTCGAAGACAAAGGATGGACCCTGGCGGATCCGATCGGCGAGCAGCCCTCGCTGGTCAGGGCCGTCTACGAGACGAAGGAATTCGAACCGCTCGACCGGAACGACCTCTACCGCTATGCCAACTGGCTGCCCGTTAAACGGGCGCTCAAAGGGGCTTACGGTCCCGTCACCTACAAGAGCGAAGGCCTCGCCAAAGAGTTCGGGCTCAAGAATCTCTATATCACGTTTACCGGCTGGTTCCCGGAGAAGGGCGCCCTCGTGCCCACCTGCTCGTTCAAGGCGACCGAGGCCTATAGCGTCTGCGCCCGTCTGCCCAAGAAGACCGACAAGATCCTCGTCGTGCAGTCCGCCGGCAATACGGCCCGCGCCTTCGCCCAGGTCTGCTCCGACAACAACATCCCGCTGGTCGTCTGCATCCCGAAAGACAACGTGAGCGCCCTCTGGTTCATGAAGAAGCTCCGTCCCTGCGTCAAGATCATCGCGACGCCCGCCGGCTCCGACTATTTCGACGCCATCGCCCTCGGCGAGAAACTCTGCCTGAGCGAGCACTACCTGGCGGAAGGCGGCGCCAAGAACGTCGCCCGCCGCGACGGAATGGGCACCACGCTGCTCTCCGCCGTCGAGACCATCGGCCAGCTTCCCGACGCCTACTTCCAGGCCGTCGGCAGCGGCACCGGCACCATCGCCGTCTGGGAGAACAATCTCCGCCTCATCCGCGACGGCCGCTTCGGCGACAAGAAAATCCGTCTCTATCCCTCGGTCAACGCGCCGTTCACGCTGATGTACGACTCCTGGAAAGAGCACAGCCGCGCCCTCGTCCCCATCACCCCCGAAGAATCCCGCCTGAAAGTCGCCGAGATCGACGCCAAGGTGCTCTCCAACCGCAAGCCGCCTTACAGCCTTGCCGGAGGCCTCTACGACGCCCTCGTCGACAGCAAAGGCGATATGTACAAAGTCACCAACGAGGAACTCCTCTTCTGGGCCCGCCGCTTCCAGGCGCTCGAAGGCGTGGACATCTATTCGGCCGCGGCCGTGGCCGTCGCCTCCCTCGACCAGGCCGTCAAGGCGGGTGACGTGAAAAAAGATGAGATCATCATGCTCAATGTCACCGGCGGCGGCGAAGAAATGGCCAAGTCGCACGGTTACTATATGGCGATGCCCGACCTCGTGCTGAGCCCCGCGCTCACCGAGGACGAGATCATCGCCCAGGTCGACCATCTTTTCGGATTCTAATCGCCTATGGTGCTGCAAGACTCACTCGCCCTGCTCGCGCAGAAGATGTCACAGCCGGATTCGCTCAAAGCGGAAGGACGGCAGCTGATGGACACCATCACATCTACGCCTCCGCAGGAACTGATGCATACCCTGCTGCTGGACGGTCTCCACTTCGGACTGAAGGTCCTGGCGGCCCTGGCCCTTTTCATCATCGGCGGTTGGGTCATCAAACTCATCAAACGCGCGATGGGCCGGGGCTTCGAACGCCGCAAGACGGAGCCGGTCATCATCACTTTCGTCGGCTCGCTCGTAAGCGTCACGCTCTGGATCCTGCTGATCATCCTCACGATCGGCACCCTCGGTATCAACACTACCTCGCTCGCCGCCCTGCTGGCGGCCGGCGGCGTCACCATCGGCATGGCCCTGAGCGGCACCGTCCAGAATTTCGCCGGCGGCATCATGCTGCTCATATTCAAGCCCTTCCGCTCCGGCGACATGATCGAGGCGCAGGGGCACACAGGCAAGGTGACTGAGATCAACATCATCTCCACCAAACTCACTACGCCCGACAACCGGATCGTCATCCTGCCCAACGGCGCCCTCTCCAACGGCGTCATCAACAACATCACCACCCTCCCGCTCCGTCGCGTGGAGACCACGGTGACGGTGAGTTACGGCAGCGACGCGGCCACCGTCCGGGAAGTCATCCTGGACATCCTCAAGGCCGATCCGCGGATTCTCGACGCCACGACCCCCGGGGCTGCCGATCCGATGGTCGGCCTCCGCGCGATGAAAGACAGTTCCGTCGAATTCATCGTCCGGGTATGGGCCCGCGCCGAAAACTACTGGGACGTGCTCTTCGCGATGAACGAAAGCATCTACACCGAGCTCCCCGCACGGGGCATCGCTTTCCCGTTCCCGCAACTTGACGTACATTTGAAACAATAAAAGCTTAACCGGATATGGAACAAGCCGAATTAGAAAACATCGCCCCCTATTCCGACGAGGAAGCCGTAGCCGCCCTCGCCAAGGTAGCGCATCACCCCTCGGTACCGTGGATTTCGAAGTATATCTTCCCGCGGCAGCCGGAAACCTATCTCAGGGATATCCTCCTGAACCTGCACAGCATCGACGAATTCCAGAAACTCGTGATGAACCAGGCGGTGGAATGGGTGCTGGCGCGTTCCGCGCACAATTTCTCCTACGACGGCATCGCCAACATTCCCGCCGACCGCAAATTCCTCCTGATGTCCAACCACCGCGACATCATCCTCGACCCCGCCATCACCCAGGTGGTCCTGTACCGCAACAACATTCCCCTGACGGAAATCTGCGTCGGCGACAACCTCCTCAAGAGCCGGACCATCGAGTACCTGATCCGCTCTAACCGAATGATCAAGGTCATCCGCGGCATCTCCGCAAGGGAGCTCTACCTCTCCTCGCAGATCCTCTCGAAATACATCCGGGACGCCATCACTTCCGGCCGCAGCTCCGTCTGGATCGCCCAGCGCCAGGGCCGCACCAAGGATGGCATCGACCTCACCGAGCAGGGCCTGCTGAAAATGTTCGACATGAGCGGCACGAAGGATTTCGTGCAGAACTTCATGGAACTCAACATCATCCCGCTCAGCATCAGTTACGAGTACGAGCCCTGCGACATCCTCAAGGCGCGCGAGATTCTCATCTCCCGGACGCAGAAATACGTCAAGACCGAGAATGAGGACCTGCAGAGCATCATGCTGGGCATCAAGCAGCAGAAAGGGCATATCCACCTCAATATCGGCAAGCCGCTCACGGAAGAGGAGATCGTCGCGGCATCCACCTGCGGCGGCAACGACCGCTACCAGGCCATCAGGCAGGCCGTCGACAAGCGGGTCATCGAGGGATACCGCCTCTGGAAGACCAACTACATCGCCTACGACCTTGCCCATCATACCTTCAAGTATACGGACAAATATACGCCGGAAGAGGTCGAGCAGTTCATCGTCTTCGTCGAGAAGCAGCTCGATCAGGTGGAGCCGACGCTCAACCGCCAGGATCTCCGGGACATCTTCCTCGGCATCTACGCCAATCCCGTCCTCTCCCGCGAACGGATGGGTGTGGAATAAGTTCCTCTTATGCGCAGACTGTTCCCGGTCGTCCTCCTGCTCGTCGTCGCCTTGACGGCACGGGCCCAGACACCCATTGAAAAGTCCGATCTGGGCGTGCCGTCCAAGGTCGCTCCGGCCTATTTCGGGCCGAACGCCTTCCCCGTGCCGCTCATTCCCGATGGCCGGACCGCCCTGGCCGTTTCGGCCGAACTGTCCGCCGACCTCTATGCGGGGCTCGGCAAGTCCTGGGGCGAGGATCTGACCGTCGGGCCGTCCTTCCGCCTTTCGCTGCCGCTGTTTACCGACAGGGTCACCCTGAATGTCTGGATGCCTATCGTGGAATGGTGGCAATACGGACCGGAAACGGCGGCGTACAGGCGCCTGCAGGGTAATTTCCTGCAGGGCGGCAAAGGACACGATTCGGGGGATGTCTATATCAGCACGGACATCCACGTCCTGCGCGCGAAAGGATGGCGGCCCGACATCCTCATCCGTGCCTGCCTTAAGACCGCTTCGGGCAATAGTTTCAACGAAGCCCGCTACTACGACGCCGCCGGCTACTTCTTCGATGCGACCATCGCCAACTCTCTCCGCTTCAACGGATTCGCCCGTGAACTCCGGGGCGCCGTCAGTTGCGGATTCCTCTGCTGGCAGACCGACAACGGCCGTCAGAACGACGCCGTGCAGGCCGGCGTGTCCGGAATGCTGGATACGCGCGTATTCCGCTTCGAAGCCCAGTGCGCCGGGTATTTCGGATGGGAGAAAGACGGAGATATGCCCGTTACGGTCCGTGCACGGCTCGACTTCCACGCCAGGGATTTTTCTCCTTTCGTATCAGCCGTTTACGGCATCCACGACTACCCGTTCTGGGGCATCTCGGCCGGATTGAAGTACCGGTTCGACATCGCGGCCTTCAAAAACCGGAAAAAAAACTAGCGCCGCCAGAGGACGGAACTGTCGCCGTAACTGAGGAAGCGGAAGCCGTGCCCGAGCGCGTAATCGTAGATGGTGCGCCAGTCGCCGCCCACAAAGGCCGAGACCAGCAGGATCAGCGTACTCTCGGGCTGATGGAAATTGGTGACGAGAATATCCACGAGCCGGAAGCGGAAGCCGGGAACGATGATGATGCGCGTGCCGACGGTAAGGCGGTCCTTTCCGGTCCGGCGCAGATAGAGCGCGATGGCCTCGAGGGCTTCTTCCGTCGAATAAGCATAATCCCGCGTATAAGGGGCCCACTGCTCCACATCCTGCGGCTCTCCGGTCTCGAGAATGCCGACGCCGACATAGTAGAGGGATTCCAGGGTCCGCACGGAGGTTGTTCCGACGGCGATAACTTTACCTTTTCTTGAAATAAGACGTTCCAAAAGATTGAGAGTCACTTCGAAAGGCTCGCGATGCATCGGATGTTCGGAGACCCTGGAACTCTTGACGGGCAGGAAGGTGCCGGCCCCGACGTGGAGGCAGACTTTCTCAAGGTCGATCCCTTTGGCGGACAGCTCGTCCATCACGCGGGGCGTGAAGTGCAGCCCCGCCGTCGGAGCCGCCACGGAGCCCCTGATGCGGGCGTATGTGGTCTGATAGCGCTCACTGTCAATCGCCTCGGATGCTCGGTTGAGGTAAGGCGGAATGGGAATGGTACCGCAGATTTCCAGGACGCGCGAGAACGGAAGCCCTCCTTGCCAGGAGAATCGGACGATGCCGGTGCGATCTTCCCGTCCGACGAGTTCCGCCTTCAGATCCAGCGCCGAGGCCTCTTCGTGGCCCTCTTCGGGCAGGTAAAGGGAAAGAATATCCCCCTTCCAGCGCTTTGCATTGCCGATAACGCATTTCCAGGTACAAGTCTCCCCGGCCGCGAAGGCGAGGTTGTATTCCACCGGATCGACCGGCTCCAGGCAGAAGATCTCGATATGGGCGCCCGACTCCCGGGTAAAATGCAGACGGGCCGGAACGACCTTGGTCTCGTTGAAAACCATCACACTTCCTTCGGGAAGCAGGGCAGGGAGTTCCCGGAAAATCCATTCGTCCACTTCGCCCGCTTTGTAACGGAGCAATTTGGAGGCATCGCGCTCCGCGAGGGGATATTTTGCGATCCGGTCGTCGGTCAGCGGATAGGCATAATCTTCAATCCTTATATCTGGAATCTCTTGCATAAAAATCACGTTTTGAACGGGAACACGAAGTTAGCAATAATTTTGTTTACAAGTTTAACATCATGGAGAAAGCCGCGTTGTATTGTTTTGTAAACGCGGAAAATTTGTTTACAATTGTATAAAAGCGGTTGTTATATCCTAAATAAACAAAAATTATAATCAGATTTTCGTAATGCTAAATATGGCTATACTAATCATTTATGGAGTTTACCAAAAGTATTCAATAAAGAAAGGAGGACAAACTGAGCCCGAAATATGTCGAAATTAAGGCAAAATTTTCCACATTGCCACTTCTAAAATAACGATACCCAGTATTTTATATCATTTTAATAAAGGTATCACTTTAATATAAGAATCCCACCTTATATACACCAGACCCCTCATCTCACTCTGCCGGAAGACTTGTCTTTGTCAAATAAATTTATTACATTTGTAATCGCCCGATACACAAATCCGAATTTCACGGAAGCGAGCGGATCACGTACAGGCAAAAACAAGCATTTTATATAAAGTACTACTTTAGTTATCGTATATATTCTATTGATTATTTGATATTTATATTATGAATAAACGTCTCCAACAATTCCTGGCGGCCGAAAATATCTCGCAATCCCTCCTCGCAGACACGCTAGGTGTTGCGAGAGCGGGCATTTCGCACATTCTCGCGGGACGTAACAAACCCGGCTACGATTTCATCGAAAGCCTGATGCTGCACTACCCCGATCTCAACATCGAGTGGCTTATAACGGGCAAAGGACGGATGTATAACGGCCCGAGGGCCGACGAATCCCCGGAAAATCCGCCCGTAAATGAAATCATCACTTCAAGTAACGAAGTGAAACCCATTGAAAATAAAAAAGGTATCGCAAAAATCATTGTATATTACACCGACGGTACGTTCGTGGAATTACAGTAATCATACGTTGCTTGACTCCAAAAGTATTGTTTGAGAAACTTCCGGAGCTTCGCTCCTCCATCCCTCCCACTGCGACTGACGTCTTGTGGGCCCCTCCCGTTCACGAGGCCACGGGCGGCCACGGTTTTCAAACAATACTTTTTGCGTCAATCAGGTGATTTTAGTAAATTTGCAGGAAGTTAACGGATTCGAGATTATGCTTAAAGCCAGTATTTGTACCATCGGAGACGAGATATTGATCGGACAGATCGTCGATACCAATTCGGCGCATATCGCGGCGGCGCTGGAAGAGAACGGGATCGCCGTGCGGCGGATGCTTTCGCTGTCGGACAACCACGACGACATCGTCGGAACGCTGCGGGGCGAATTGGAACTGAGCGACATCGTCATTACCACCGGCGGCCTCGGGCCTACCAAGGACGACATCACCAAGCCCGCCCTCTCGGCCCTCTCCGGCAGCACCGGCTACAAGCGGGACGAACGGCAGCTCGCCATCGTCCACCGGATCCTCCGCAGCCGCGGCCTCGACATCCTTCCCGTCAATCTGGCGCAGGCCGACGTCCCCGACAAGGCCGAAGTCATCCCGAACGAACTCGGCACCGCTCCCCTGATGGCTTTCTCCTTCTCCGGCGGGAAGCGCCTGTACGCCATGCCCGGCGTGCCCCACGAGGCACTCGGCGCCATTCCCCTCATCCTGGAGGACATCCGCCGCCACTTCCCCGCCGCCGGACATATCCTGCACCGCAGTCTGATGGTATACGGCATCGCGGAATCGGCCCTTTCCGAGAAAATCGCGCCCTGGGAAGACGCCCTTGCTGCGGACCATATTCACCTGGCATACCTGCCGAATACCCTTACAGGCATCCGCCTGCGTCTTTCCACCAGCACCGGCACGCAGCAGGAGCAGGAAGAGAGGATCGGCCGGCAGATCGCATCCCTGAAAGAAATCCTGGGCGACCTCATCTACTCCGAGCAGGACGACTGCCTGGAAGCGACCGTCGGACGCCTCCTCAAGGCCGCCGGCAAGACCGTCAGCGCCGCGGAATCCTGCACCGGAGGTGAAATCGCCCACCTTCTCACCACAATTCCCGGCTCCTCCGCCTATTTCCTTGGCTCCGTCACCTCCTATGCCATCAGCGTCAAAGAGCAGGTACTCGGTGTCAAGGCCGGAACGATCGCCGCCCACGGCGTCGTCAGCGCGGAAGTGGCCGCGGAGATGGCGGAAGGGGTCCGGCGTCTCACCGGCAGCGACTATGCCGTCTCCACCACCGGCCTGGCCGGCCCCGGCGGCGACGATGCCAACCCGGAGGGTACGGTATGGATCGGCGTCTCCTCCGCAAGAGGCACCGTCACCGTCAAAAAACAATACCGCAACGACCGCAAGCGCAACATCGAGCGTTTCGCCGCCGCGGCCCTCAATGAACTCAGGAAAGAGATCGAGCGATCGCTCTGACCTCCTCGAATACCCGGATAAAATTGCCGCCGGCCACCTTGGCGATATCCGCCTCGCCGTAGCCGCGACGGCGCATTTCGTCGAATACCTTCGGCAGCATGGAAATATCCTCCAGCCCCTCCGGCGGCACCTCGATGCCGTCGAAATCGGTTCCGATGCCGACGTGGTCGATACCTCCGACGGCGACGGCGTGGTCGATATGATCCACCACCTCCTTCACGCCCGGCCGCCAGAGCCGTTTCAGGGCGTCCTGCGCCTCATGCCAGCGGCGGGTCAGTTCCGGATCGGAAGGATTGGCCCGGAAGGCCTTGTCGGCCGCTTCCGCCGCATCCCCGATGCCGTCCCGCTCCAACTCCTTCGCAAAGCGGTCGGACAGGAAAAGCGGATAGAAATTGATCTGAATGACGCCGCCCTTGTCCGCGAGCGCGCGGATCATATCATCCGTCAGGTTGCGGCGATGCGACGCCAGTGCCCGGCAGCAGCTGTGCGTCGACACGATCGGCGCCTTGCTTGCATCGATGCAGTCCCAGAAGGTCTTGTCGGAGCAGTGGGCGATGTCGACGATCATTCCGAGGCGGTTCATCTCGGCCACCACTTCCCTGCCGAACGGGCTCAGGCCGTTCCAGCGTTTCCCGACGGCCGCGGAGTCGCAGATGTCGTTGTCGCCGTTGTGCGTCAGGGTAAGATAGCGGACGCCCATATCGTAATACAGGCGCAGGAGGGCCAGGTCGGTCCCGACCGGAGAGCCGTTCTCCATTCCCAGGAAGATGGAAACCTTTCCCGCGGCCTTGTTGGCCGCAATCTCGGAAGGATCGGTGGCGAGAGCCGCTATGGAAGCGTTGCGCGCCACCACGTCGCGGGTAGCCGCCAGCATCCGCAGCGCGAGCGTTGTCGAATCGGGAACGGACAGCGCGTTGGAAGTGAACAGGGCGAAAAAAACGGCGTCCACGCCGCCCCGACGCAGTTTCGGGAAATCGACGTGGCCGTAATCATTGTCCCTCTCCATCACCCGGCACCGCAGGAGCTGGGAGGGCGTATCGCAATGGGAATCCAGGACAATCATTTGCTTCCGCTGGGGGCAAGGGTGGATTTGACGATCTTGACGACGGACATCTCGGGATTGCCTTCGTAGAAGACTTCGGCCCCGCCGGTCAGTTCCAGGACGAGCTTGTTCTTGTTGCCGACGTGGGCGGTGGAAGAGTTCAGCGAAAGCGTCACGGTATCCACATCCAGCTTGCGGAGATCTGCGACGGAATTGTTCTTTCCAAGCACCTCCAGTTCCTGAGCCGAGCCCTCCATGGAGACCTTTGAAGTGTTGCCGGATTCGATACGGGCCTTGCCGGTCTTGGACTTGACACTCACCTGGGAAGATCCCTCGCTCTTGACGGCCACTTCCTCGGAATCCCCTTCCACGACAATGGTGGACGAGCCGGCGGAAACGGTCGAGACCGAGCCGAACTTACCCGCTATGCGGGCGTTGGAGGCGCCTTCCGTCCAGACGGCCAGGCTACCGGGAACATCCAGGCTGAGCGTAGCGGAGGCCTTGTTCTTGAGATTGATACCGACATTCTCGACCCGGGCGCGCAACGTGGCGACCTTGGCCTTCTCGGTCAGTGAAATATCCAGTTTATCACCCGTTATCTCCGCATCCGCGTTGAACACGGCGGCGCCATTGAGGACAATCTCGCTCAGGCGGGGCGCATAAACGGTCATCTGCATAGTAGGGTCCGGATTCTTCCTTCCCTTGAAGATCTTCTTGACCTCCTTGGGCACGTCTTTGTCGGAATAAGTCACATACACCGCGTTTTCGCGCTGGGTATAGACGACGAAGTCGGCTAGAACGGCTTCCACCACGAATTTCACGGTGTACTTTTCGGAGGGAACGAAGTTTACCTCGAAAGGACCGGTCACGTTGATGGCGTCGAAAGCCGAGAAATCACCGTTTCGTTCCAGGGTCTGGGCCGAAGCGGATGCGGCCCCGAGGGCCAGGATGGCGGCGGCAAGGGCCGCAAGGGTCAATGCTTTTTTCATATTTTCCGATTATTGCAGTTCCAGCCATTCGGTCTCGTAAGCGTCGAGATCGCGTTTGGCATTGAGATAGTTACTTGTCAGTTCCATAATGTCATCCTGCTCTCCGGGGGCGGAAAGCACGGCCTCCAATTCCTTCAACTTGCGTTCCAGATCGGCCATCTGGCGCTCCAAAAACGCAAGCCGGTTCTTCTTTTTCCGGTCCATGGCATCCGGACGGGGTCTGGAGGGGGCCGGAGAGGCGGGTTTGACGGGATTCGGCGCGGAGGGAGCGAACCGGCGTTCCAACTCCTGCAGCGTCTCGATCTTGCGACGCTCGAGGAATTCGGCCACGCCGCCGAGGTGCTCGCTGACCTTTCCGTCCCGGAATTCGTACAGTTTGTCCACCAGGCCGTCGAGGAAATCGCGGTCGTGGGAGACCACCACCAGCGTGCCGTCGTATCGCTGGAGGGCCTGCTTGAGGATCTCCTTCGAGCGGATATCCATATGGTTCGTGGGCTCGTCGAGGGCCAGCAGGTTGTAGGGCTGCAACATCAGGCAGGCCATCGCCAGACGCGCCCTCTCCCCTCCGCTCAGCACGCTCACGCGCTTGTCGATATCCTCTCCCCGGAAGAGAAACGCCGCCAGGATGTCCCGCAGACGGGTGCGGACCTCGCCGACGGCAATCCGCTCGAGCGTCCCGTAGACGGTCTCACGGCCGTCCAGCGCATCCTCCTGATTCTGGGCGTAATAGCCCGTCTTGACATTGTGTCCGAGCCGGGACTCCCCAGCAAAGGGCTCCAGCGACCCGGTGATGACGCGCATCATCGTGGTCTTGCCCTCGCCGTTGCGGCCGACCAGCGCCACCTTCTCTCCCCGCTTGATCTCGATGTCCGCGCCGCGGAACACCACTTTCTGCGGATATCCCACATCCAGGCCGGTACCTTTATATACGACGTCGCCCGCGCGGGGAGCCGGCGGGAACTTCACCACGAGCGCCGCGTTGTCGGTCTCGTCGATCTCGATGCGCTCCAGTTTCAATCATCCGCTGCTGGTTCTCATAGGCGGCCGTCTGCTGGGCTACCCGTTCGGCACGAAGCGTAAGATATTGGCTGTAAGGGACTTTATAGTCGTGAATCTTGCCGAGGAGGATCTCCACGGTTCGGTTTGTCACGTTGTCGAGGAATTTGCGGTCGTGCGACACGAGGAGGACCGCCCCGGGGAATTTCTTCAGGTATTCCTCGAACCACTCGATGGATTCGAGGTCGAGATGATTGGTCGGCTCGTCCAGCAGCAGGAGGCGGGGACGGCGGAGGAGAATCTTCGCGAGTTCCAGCCGCATGTTCCAGCCCTGGCTGAAGGTTTCGGTATGGCGGTCGAGGTCTTCGTCGCGGAATCCCAGGCCGTAAAGCACCTTGCGGCAGCGGACTTCCGGCGGCTCGCTGGTCTCCATCGCCAGGATGTCGCTGAGTTCCCCTAGCCGCACGATAAGATCGGCATAAGCGGCGGATTCATAGTCCGTGCGGGTGGCGAGTTCCCCGTTGATGCGGTCGATCTCGCCCTGCGCGTCACGCAGATCGTCAAAGGCGGTCATCGCCTCATCCAGGACGGAGACGCCCCGTCGATGGTCCATGATCTGCGGAAGATAGCCGATCGTGAGTCCTTCAGGCCGTTCCACCCTCCCGGATGTGGGCCGCTGCTCCCCCGTGATGACCTTCATCAGGGTGGACTTGCCGGCGCCGTTCTTGCCGACGAGGCCGATCTTCTCGCCGTCGGAGATATGAAACCCCACATCGGAAAAGATCTCTTTCCCGCAGAATGATACCGTGAGGTTGTTGATGGAGATCACGCGTCCGCTTTTTGGAGGATATCGATGATCGCCTGAGGACAGGGCATCGGGGCGAAAGTCTCGCTGTTGATAAAGCCGAGCACCACCTGCCCTTCGGCACAAATCCGGCCGTCCTGGTTGCGGACGGTCTGCCTGACGTAAAGTTTCGCAAGCGGAATCTTCTCGATGTCGGCCGTCACCGTAAGCGTATCCCCCATCCGGGCCGGATGCCGGAAACGGCACTCGACGCTGATGATCGGAACCATCACGTGGTGCTCCTTTTCGGCCACCTCGATCGGCAGTCCGAGGGAGGCCATCATCCCGTTGCGCGCGCACTCGAAATAACGGATGTAATTGGAGTGATGCACGACGCCCATTTGGTCGGTTTCGTAGTACCGGACGGGGAATTTTAGCTCAAAATGCACCATAACAAAAATGTTAGGGTAAATAACAACTTTGTTTTATTTACTATTTTTCAAACTGTTGAGTTGCGAGGTCAAACTTTCGACCCGAGAGAGGGCATCCGCCTCTTTTTTGCGCTCGTTTTCGACCACGGCGGCCGGCGCATGGGCGGTAAACGCCTCGTTCGCGAGTTTGCGGCGGACACTTTCGAGGAAATTTTGCTGCCTTTCCAGGTCCTTTTCAAGCTTCGCGATTTCCTCCTCGACGTTGACAAGACCGCCGAGCGGAACGAACATTTCGAGAGTCCCGACAAGGAAGGAGACACCGTTCTCCCCTTCCGCGAATCCGTCGACGATGTCCACCGAAGAAGTATTCGCAAGTTTGGCGATGACCGGAATCAGCGAAGCCGGGAAGTCGCCTTTCACCTTGAGGGCGAGCGGCTCCTTCGGGGCGATGTTCTTCTGCTGGCGGATCGAACGGACACCGTTGATCGTTTCCTCGGCCGCGGCGAAGTTTACAAGAACGGCGGGATCGTACGGCTCCGCCTTGGGCGTACGCGCATACATAATGGTTTCCCCTTCGGCCCGTTTCCCGATGTCCTGCCAGAGTTCCTCGGAGATAAACGGCATCACGGGATGGATCATCTTGAGAAGCGACTCGAAGAAAGACAATGTGTTATCGTATGTCACTTTATCTATCGCTTCACCATAAGCCGGCTTTATCGCCTCGAGGTACCAGGAGCAGTAATCGTCCCAGAACAGTTTGTAGATCGTCATCAGCGCATCCGAGATGCGGAACTTGCCGTAGTGGTCTTCAACGGTCTCTATGGCCTGGGAAAGTCTGGCGCGGAACCATTCCACCGCCTTAACCGACGCTTCCGGTTGAGCGGCCGAATCATCTACGTTCCAACCCTTTATGAGCCGATACGAATTCCAGATCTTGTTACAGAAGTTACGGCCCTGTTCGATTTGTGAAATATCGAAGAGGATATCGTTGCCCGCGCTGGAGCAAAGCAGCATCCCGATGCGGACCGCATCGGCGCCGTAAGTCGCGATCAGATCGAGCGGATCCGGGGAGTTCCCGAGGGTCTTGGACATCTTGCGACCGATCTTGTCGCGCACGATACCGGTGAAATACACGTTGGAGAAGGGCTCCCTGCCCATGAACTCCTCGCCCGCCATAATCATCCGGGCCACCCAGAAGAAGATGATGTCCGGACCGGTCACGAGGTCGTTGGTGGGATAATAGTACGCAAGGTCCTTGTTGGGCTTGTGGTCCGGATGGCCGGGCTTCTCGGGATCGAACACCGAAATGGGCCAGAGCCAGGAGGAAAACCAGGTATCCAGGACGTCCTCGTCCTGACGGAGATCCGCCGCGGTAAGGGAAGGATCCGCGGCCTGCGCCTCCTTCAGGGCCTCTTCGGCCGTCGGAGCGACGACACAGGTCCCGTCCGGCAGGTACCAGGCGGGAATCCGCTGTCCCCACCATAACTGGCGGGAGATGCACCAGTCGTGGGCGTTCTCCATCCAGTGGCGGTAGGTATTCACATATTTGTCGGGAATCAGGCGCGTGCGGCCGCTGTCGACGGTCTCGAGGGCCATCTTCGCGAGCTGGTCCATCTTGAGGAACCACTGGGCGCTCAGCCTGGGCTCGATAACGGCGTCGGTCCGCTCGCTGTATCCCACCGGTGAAACATATTCCTCGGTCTTGACGAGGTTGCCGGCTTCCTCCAGCATCTTGACGATCTTCTTGCGGGCGACGAAGCGGTCCTCCCCTACGAGGATCTGCGCCTTCTCGTTGAGTTTTCCGTGCTCGTCGATGATGTCGAGCACCGGGAGGTTGTGCCGCAGGCCGATCTCATAGTCGTGCACGTCGTGGGCGGGCGTGACCTTGAGGCAGCCCGTCCCGAAGTCCATTTCCACGTAGTCGTCCTCGATGACGGGGATCTCGCGGTTGATGAGCGGGATAAGCACTTTCTTTCCCTTGAGCCAGAAATGCCGCTCGTCCTTGGGATTGACGCAGATGGCGGCGTCGGCCATGATGGTCTCGGGACGGGTCGTGGCAATGACAAGGTATTTGTCGGTCGGATGGCCCGCACCGTCGGAAATGTAGTATTTCAGGTGATAGAAGTGGCTCTTGGTGTCCTTGTGGATAACCTCGTCGTCACTCACGGCCGTCAGGGCCTCGGGGTCCCAGTTGACCATCCGGACGCCCTTGTAGATCCATCCTTTCTTATAGAAATAGACAAAGGTATTGATGACGGCCTCGCTGAGGGCCGGCTCCATCGTGAACCGCGTGCGGTCCCAGTCGCAGGACGCGCCGAGCTTGCGGAGCTGCTTGAGGATGATGCCGCCGTGCTCCTCCTTCCACTGCCAGGCGTGAGCGAGGAATTCCTCACGGGTGAGGTCTTCCTTGCGG
>ONSU01000038.1 GCA_900320545.1 uncultured Bacteroidales bacterium
GACTTCATCGTAGATTTTATAGACGAGCCGATGCTCTTTGGTGATTCGTCTGGAATAGACAGAACCATCGTAGCCCTTAAGCTGTTCCACCTGACCAGTACCCGTCCGAGGGTGTTCCCGGATTTCGTCAAGAAGTTTTGATAGTTTGGATACGGCCTGTGGCGCTTTTTTGTTGAGTTCCTTCAGGTCTTTTTTTGCATCTTCGGTGAATACGATGGTGTACATATCAGTTCTCGCTAATCATCCTGCCGAGGAAGTCCTCGGTGCTCTCGCCCTCGTTCATCCGGTACACCTTGCCAGCCTCGTAATCGGCAATACCTTGACGGATTTTGCCTCGTAATCGGCAATACCTTGACGGATTTTAGCATCCAAGGTTGCTCTGTCGATAAGAGTATCGTCTTCCATAACTGGGACAAGGCGGTAGCTGCCGTGAGATCTTGAGGTAATCACGACATCGTTGGTGCGAGCCAAATCAAAGTACTTGCGCTGGTTGGCTCTGAATTCTCTACTACTTACTACGACCATAACTTTTCTTTTGTTCAATGCAAATATATGTATTTTCAAAACAAGTACCAAATTGGTACACATTTTTCTCATATTAAACGCTCACCGAAGTGAGCGATAAATTCGAATTAAAGGCCATGAAAGATTCTATTGCTCAGAGAGACCAGCTTGAACTACATTGACTTTTGCCTTCTTGGTGAAAGAACTTATCTGCACGATAGCTTCACGCTTAAACGTGCTCTTATTTTGCTCAATAGACAGGACTACACCAGATGTCCAAGATGGAAGAGCCTTAGTCTGAGGGTAGTTTTCGATAACTTTGGTAACGCTGATCCAAGGCGCCGCAGGCGTGCGATCCCCATTGTCCGGATCGGTATTCCATCTATCTGAATAGCCAAGTTTTATTGTTACATCATCTATTCCTGTCGACGTGACTGGAATGGTGATTTCTCCACCATTTGAATCGACAATATACTCTTGCTGGGCGACGGATATGGCTGGAATGTCCCGCTTTGCACATGACATAAACAGAATTGTCAAGGCCAAAATAACGATGGTGTGTATCTTCATAATACTATTTTTCTATATAGATGCAATTCTTATGACAATTGTTTCAATACAAATACCGATTTTTCGAAGACAAAGTTAGCAAATATCTAAGACTTCGGCAATGTAGCTATGCACGATCCTCCGCATGAAGTTGCTATTTTTGTGTTAGATAATCTATCATAATCTATGGCTTACATTGACAAAATAAACCCGGCAATGCCGGAAGGGAGGATTGTTGTCCGGGATGGATTGTTGTCCGGGATGGGAGACAAAGAAGGATGCGGCCATAAAGGCGGCCAGGAAGGGGAGTGTCACGAGGTGGCGGAATGTGGTTTTCATAGTGAATGGTTCAGTGTTAACTGCCAAAGATAGAAAAAAAGTGATTCGCGGGGAAAATGCACGAAAGATTGTGTAATTTTGCAGTCAATATGAATACGATCTGGATTGTCATACCCATTCTGACCCTCCTGATGTTCGATCTCGGACTGACGCTCCGGTTCGAGGATTTCGGAAGGGTTTTCCTGCATCCCTGGCCTGTCGTGGTAGCGCTTTTCGGGCAGCTCGTGCTGCTTCCGCTCATCGCCCTCGCCCTGGCCTGGCTTTTCCATCTGTCGCCGGTGTTCTTTATCGGGCTGGTGCTGATCGCGTGCTGCCCGGGAGGCAGTTCGTCCAATGTTTTCTCCAAACTGGCGAACGGCGATGTCGCCCTGTCTGTGACGCTGACGGCGCTGAGCAGTCTCATCACACTCTTTACCATCCCCGTCGTAATGGGCTGGGCGACCCGTCTGGTAGGGGAGAGCGTGGGGATTTCCCTGCCGACAGGCAATCTCATCAAGCAGAATCTGGTCCTGATGCTGCTGCCGGTGCTGCTCGGCATCGGACTCCATTACGCCTGGCCGAAAGGGGCGGAAAAAACCGATAAAATTCTCTCAAAAATGGCATTTCCGCTACTTCTGGTGCTGATTTCCATCTTTTTTATCCAGCATCGGCGGACCATTCTCGACAATCTCGGCGTCCTCGGCCTGAGCGTCACGGCGCTCATTCTGCTGGCCGTCATCATTTCCTCGCTGCTGTCGCGTCTCGTGCGGAACAGTCCGGCCCAGCGTCGCACCGTCGTCATCGAAGTCGGGATGCAGAATGCGGCGCAGGCCATCTCCATCGCTTCCAGTCCGCTGGTTTTCGCTTCTGAAGAAATGGCCATTCCGGCCATCCTTTATTCCTTGATCATGAATATCGTTCTCCTGGCGTATGTCGGTCTGGCAAGGGTAAAAAAGGCGCGGCCGTAATTGTTACACAATTTATATTATGTTAAGTTGTGTATAGAAAAACAATCCCCTGTCACTGTGACTGGTAATTGATGGTCTGGAAGGGATCGCTCACGGTGCACGATGCTGATACGACTGCGCAGGCGCCGAAGAAGCCCATCACGTCGCCGTCGCCCGTGAGGTTGGTCGGCGGATTCGCCGGCTGGGAGGACATCAGCGGCATATTGTTGGTGCCGCCGCCGTCGCCCTGGATTTTGGCGATGAAACTGTAGTATTCGCGGCTCAGGATGTAGACGTCGGCCGTGAGTACGTCGCCCTCTTCGAGGAATTTGGCGCTCTCGCCGTATTTTTTGTAATTTTCGTTCGTCTGAAGCAGAAGACCCACCGGGAACGCCTCGATGCGTTTGCCGTTGAAGTATTTGTCTTCCATCATCAGGCTGGATCCGATCGGCTGGCGGTGACCGTTGACTCCGAGGCGGACAAGATAGATTCCGTCGACGGCCGCATAGTCGCGGCCCCACATCAGGACTGTCCAGAGGCTGTCCATTTTCTGCTGGGTTTTGCCGTTGTAGGAATAGTCGATTTTCTCGAGGTTGCAGGCGATGTCCGGAAGCTGCGCTTCGGCTCCGTATTGATGCGGCTCTCCGTCGACCGTCGCCCGGACGGACAGACTGTATTTGCGTCCGGAACGCGCGTAGAACCCCTCGGGAGCCCGATAAACGCCCGTATTCTCCTGTTCTTCAAACAGATAGTCGGTCGTTCCGTCGCTCACGACGACCTCCGCCTCGCCTACCGCCGGAACCTCGGTGATTGCAGACATGTAAGGAACTGAAACAGAGAGTTTTACGTATTGTTCCAAGGTGGGCTGGTCGGTAATCAGCCCCTCGACGACGAGGTAAGTCCTGTCCATCTCCCGCGTATGCACCTTGATGGGCTCCGAGCAGGAAATCATCGCTCCGAGCAGCAGCGTAACGCATTCAAATACAAGCACTCCCCTTCTCATTTCCCTTAAAATTTAAGACTGTATGCGATCGACGGAACGACGCTGAAAAGATAGACTTTCCGCGTCTCGGGATCGGGTTTGGACATATCCGTGCTGAAGGCGATGGCCCACGCGTTGTGACGTCCGTATACATTGTACAGCGACAGGTTCCACTCGCCTCCCCATCGCTTGCCTTCGACCCGTTTCTTGCCCCTGTAGGTCAGCGAGAGGTCCATCCGGTGATAGTGCGGCATCGTGTCCTCGTTGCGGGTCGAATAGATGCTGTGATACTCCCCTTCATAATAATACCGGCCCACCGGGAAGGTGGTCGGAGCCCCGCTGTAGAACACCCAGGTGGCGGATGCGGTAAGTTGCGGGATGATGTCGTAGTTGAAGAGGATGTTGACGGCGTGCTCGTGGTTGAGCGGCGAACGGTAGCGCTTGCCCCCGTTGATCTCGGGAATGTCGTACCACGACTGCGACCAGGTGTAGGCCACCCAGCCGCTCCATTTGTCGAATTCGTACTTGAGCATCACCTCGGTGCCGTACGAGATGGATTTCCCGAACCGGAGGGCGCCCTCGCGGTCGGCGCTGTCGATGATGAAGCCGGGATCGTCCTTGTAGTCCATCGTGTTCCGGTTGAATCGCGCGAAGGCCTCGCAGGAAAGTTCGAGCGCCTGCGAGAGGAAAAGGGCGTTGACACCGGTGGCGACCTGGTTGGAGATCTGCGGCCTGACGTTGGGTGAGACGGTGAACCACGTGTCGATCGGATTGCCCGAAACCGAGGTCGGCACCTGCTGGATGTACTGGTAGGTGCGGGCGTAGGAGGCCTTGAGCATCACGTCCGGCGTACCGGCCGGAACGGAGAGCGAAATGCGCGGCTCCCAGCCCCAGTTGCTCTTGATCTTGCGGCCGGAGGCGAACATTTTCTTCTCGACGAGTTCGTGCGTCTCCGGATCGTAGTAGCGCTGCTCCGCCTGCCCGAAGGTGGTGAAATTCGACATCCGGATGCCGTAGCGGGCCGTGACCGGGCCGATCTTCTGCTCGTTCTGCACATAGAGCGCGCTCTCGAGGCCGTAGGTCTCGCCCAGCCGGAGAGGGATGACGACGGAGTTCGACTCCCGCGGGATCATATTTCCGGGATGGAGGGTGATGTGGGACACCTGCAGGCCGAACTGGAGTTTGCTGCGGGCCCAGGGAGTCCAGGTCAGGTAGGCCTTGCCGCCCCGCTCGAAGAGCTTGATGTTGTAGTCGAAGGAGGCGTTGTTCAGTTCCGCGCCGACGTTGCTGTCGTATCGGGTCGAATAGAGGATCACGTTCGAGGATACCTTCGGCGAGAAGACGTGGTGGTGCCGCAGGGATACGACGTTGTTGCGGTAACCCATTTTCATCTCGTCCAGATCGAATTCGGGCATCGCCATCTTGAAGACGTCCTGGCCGCTGAAGACGCTCAGATAGAGCCGGTCTTTCTCCCCCGCCACCCAGCTGAGCTTGCCGTTGACGTCGTAGAAGAACATCCGGGATTTTTTCGGGATGCGCTTGAACAGCGGGAAGAAGAGGTCCAGGTAGGTGCGCCGCGCGCTGATCATCCAGGAGAGGCGCGTGTTGGGGATCGGCCCTTCCAGCATGATCTTGGAGGTGATGAGGCCGATGGAGAGGTTGCCGTGCAGTTCCTTGGAATTGCCGTCCCGGGTGCTGACGTCCAGCACCGAGGCCAGTCGTCCGCCGAACTGGGCCGGGAAGTCGCCCTTGTAGAGGTCGGCGCTTTTGACGGCGTCGCCGTTGAACATCGAGAAGAATCCGAGGAAGTGCCCCGTATTGTAGAGCGGAGCGCCGTCCAGGAGGACGAGGTTCTGGTCGATGCCGCCGCCGCGGACGCTGAATCCGGTGGACGCCTCGCTCGGGGTCTGTACCCCGGGCATCATCTGGATGACGCGGATGACGTCGGGCTCTCCCATCAGCACCGGCATCCGCTTCACGAGGCCGGCGTCGACCGTCGCCTTGCCCAGCTGGGGAAGGGCGATGATCTCCTGCTTGCTGCGTGAGAAAACCTTGGATGCGCGGAGCTCGTTCCGGGATTCGGCGAGGAGGAAATCGCGTTTGACGTTGCCTTGAAGCGTTACTTGCAGTGAATCGGTCTTATATCCTGCGTATGAGCATAGAATGGTGTACTCCCCTTCCGGGGCCTGCAGGGTGTACCAGCCGAATTCGTTGGCGCTGACGCCGATCTTTCTGTCGGCGGTGAAAACCACTGCGCCGATGAGCGGATCGCCGCTCGAGGCATCCTTCACATAGCCCGACAACGTTGCCCTTGTCTGGCCCGCAAGCGGGATCCAGGCGGAGAGCAACGCTGTCGATACAAGTGTGAGGAGCCTTCTTACCAACCGAGGATTTTCTTGAAGTCGTAGAGGGCGGGATCGGCCACGATCTCGCCGGCGGCCTCATAGTCCGCAGGGGTGATGTAGTGGCAGATGTGGCTGTAGTAATTCTGCGAGGTGCCGCCGTCGATATTGACGCGGCGCGGCGGAATCTTGCCTTCCGCGTTCTGGAGATCCTTCAGATAGAGCGGATGGGCGGTGCCGTCGGCGTCGATGTACACCATACAACCGGTCTCCCCCGCTTTGAACAGCTCGTAGACGCCCATGGCGAGTTCGGAGCAGTAGGTCAGGTCGAAGGCGATGGGATCCTGGCAGCGGACGTCGTAGCCGATTTCCACCGGCCGGGTCTTCACCTTCATTCCGATCTTCTTGAATTCCTTCTCGAGAATGTCATTGAACAGGACGGCCTTGGAGATCTTGCCGAGCTCGGGATGGCCGTGCTCGTCGTAGGTCATCGAGACGCCGGCCGCCTTGATCTCTTCCGGATCGAGGTCGTGGAAGACGCCTTCGGCGACGACGATGGTGCCGTAAGGGATGCCGAGGAGCTTGCGCTTGAGGATGGCGGAGAGGGCCAGGCGGACGATCTTGTCAAGCGAGATGCCGGTCTTGTTGAACATCTCGGGGATGATGGTCATCGGGCAGTGCGTGGCCTCGCCGATGCCGAGGGCGAGATGCCCTGCGGAGCGGCCCATTGCGCTGATGATGAGCCAGTTGCCGCTTGTACGCGCGTCCTCATAGACGGTTCTGGCGAGATGCGCGCCCTCGTCCTTGGCGCTGTTGAAGCCGAAGGTCGGGGTGTTGTTGGGGAGCGGCAGGTCGTTGTCGATGGTCTTGGGGACGTGGATGTTGCGGATGGGATAGTGCTTCGCCTCGAGGAATTTGGCGATCCGGTTGGCCGTGGATGCGGTGTCGTCGCCGCCGACGGTCACGAGGAGTTTGATGGCGTTGTCCTGGAAGAGGCCGAGGTTGAAGTTTTCCTCGAAATCTTTGTCAGTGGGTTTGAACCGGCTCATCTGCAGATAGGAGCCTCCCCTGTTGAAGTAGGCGTCGGCCTTGAAGAAGTCGATGTCCTCTGTCCGGGGGTTCTTGCTGAAAAGTCCGCTGTAACCGCCGTGAAGGCCGATGACGCGATACCCGTTCGAAAGGAAAGTCTTGGCGACCGACATGACGACGGTGTTCATACCCGGAGCCGGGCCCCCGCCGCAGAGAATAATGATGGAGTCTTTCATATTTTTTTGAATTAATTTTAATTCGTTTTCAATTTGCAAATATAGCGATTTTCTTTGGAAGAAGGCTAAAAAATCAGGGGTATCAGTGGATAAAACCGTGGCCGCCCGTGGCCTCGTGAACCCCTGATTTTTTTTATTCGCCGATTTTTCGTATTTTTGCGGGATACTATGCGCACGCGTATATATGGATAAAATTCAGGCAGAGAAACGGATCATGGAACTGAAGGCTGTGCTTTGGGAGAACAGCCGGCGGTATTATGTCGAGAATGCACCCGTCATCAGCGACTTCGAGTACGACCACCTGATGAAGGAACTCGAGGCCCTGGAGGCGGAGTGGCCGGAATTCCTCACGCCCGACTCCCCCACCCAGCGGGTCGGCAGCGACATTACGCGCGGATTTGCGCAGTTCCCTCATAAGTATCCGATGCTCTCGCTCGGAAATACCTACAACATCTCCGAGATCGAGGAATTCGCCGACCGGGCCTCCAGGACCCTGGGGGGCGGATTCACTTATTGCTGCGAACTCAAGTTCGACGGGACCGCCATTTGCCTCACATACCGCCACGGCATGCTGTACCGCGCCCTGACGCGGGGTGACGGGGTGGTCGGCGACGATGTCACGGTCAACGCCCGGCAGATTCCGTCCATTCCCCAGAAACTATCCGGGGAGGGGTGGCCCGAGGAATTCGAGATCCGCGGCGAAATCCTGATGCCCTACGAGGCCTTCGACCGGCTCAACGCCGAGCGCGAGGACACCGGCGAAATGCCTTTCGCCAACCCGCGCAACGCAGCATCCGGCTCCCTCAAGCTGCAGGATCCCGCCGAAGTTTCGCATCGCGGACTCATCTGCACCCTGTACCATATTCCCGGCGACGGACTCGGCGCCGCGACCCACGACGAGGCCCTTCGAAAGGCCGCTTCCTGGGGGCTTCCCGTCTCCGACAAGCGTCGTCTCTGCAAGGACATCGACGGCATCGAGGCCTTCATCTCCGAGTGGGACGAAGCCCGTCACGCCCTCCCCTTCGCCACCGACGGCATCGTCATCAAGATCAACGAAATCGCCTCCCAGCTCGCCCTTGGCTACACTTCCAAGTTCCCGCGCTGGGCGGTCGCCTATAAATTCAAGGCCGAACAGGCCCTCACCCGGCTCCTGAGCATCTCCTACCAGGTCGGCCGGACCGGCGCCGTCACCCCGGTTGCCAACCTCGATCCCGTGCAGCTGGCCGGGACGACGGTGATGCGCGCCACCCTCAACAATGAAGACTTTATCCGCGAACTCGATATCCGCATCGGCGATATGCTCTATGTGGAGAAAGGCGGCGAGATCATCCCGAAGATCACCGGCGTGGAAGAATCCGCCCGGGAATCCGGGACGGAGATCCCGCCGTTCCCGAAGGTCTGTCCCGACTGCGGCACTCCCCTGGTGAAACCGGAGGGAGAGGCCCGCTGGTTCTGCCCGAACCAGGACGGCTGCCCCTCGCAGATCAAGGGGAAACTCATCCACTTCTGCGGCCGCAAGGCGATGGATATCCTCGCGGGCGACGCGACGGTCGACCAGCTTTTCAATCTCGGTCTGGTGCGTACGCCGGCGGACTTCTACGATCTGAAAAAATACCAGCTCGTATCACTGGAGGGCTGGAAAGACCGCGCCGCGGAGCGCTTCCTGGAATCGCTGGAGGCCTCCAGAAAGGTTACTTTCGACCACGTTCTCTTCGCCCTCGGCATCCGCTATGTCGGCGAGACGACGGCCCGGGAGATCGCCCGGCACTTCGGGACGGTCGACGCCATCGCCGCCGCCGGCAAGGAGCAGTTGCTGGAAGTGAGCGACGTAGGAGAGGTCATCGCCGAGAGCGTGTATCAGTATTTCCGGGACGAGGAGCATCTCCGGGATGTGGAGCGGCTCCGGGCCGCAGGACTGCAGCTGGAGATGGCCGCCGCCGAGGAACCCGCATCTGACGCCCTTCAGGGCAAGACGATCGTCGTAAGCGGCAATTTCTCCATCTCCCGCGAAGCGATGAAGGCGCTCATCGAGCGGCACGGCGGACGCCCCGGCGGCTCCGTCAGCGGCAGGACCGACTATCTCCTTGCCGGAGAAAAGGCCGGCCCGGAGAAACTCCGCAAGGCCGCCCAGCTCGGCGTACAGGTGATTTCAGAAGAAGAATTTTATGCGATGATTCCTTCAGAGCGTGCGCAGAAGGAGGAAGAACCCGTCCAATTGACGCTCTTTTAGGTATGTCGGAATTTTTCAGGAAAGCCGGATCGAAAATCGGCGCGTTTTTCAGAATGCTCAGGATCAAGGTGAAAGGGATCGTCCGGTTCCTGACCATGGACATCTGGACCCTTAACCTGGACGACCTCTCCAAGTGGAAAGCCCGCCTGGTGAAGGATGTCAAGACCGTCCAGGTGATGATGAACACCTTCCGCGAGCAGAAGATGGGCTTCCAGATATCCGCGCTCTGTTTCCACAGCGCGATGGCCATCGTCCCGTTCATCGCCATCGCCTTCTTCTTCGCCAGCGGCGTGGGAATGTCGGATATGCTGGAGCAGTTCCTCTATTCGTACAGTAATGATACGGAACTCATCGACACGGTGATGAGCGCCGCCAACAACATCATCCATACCGCCCAGTCCGGCCTCTTCGGCTTCGTGAGCATGCTCACCTTCGTCTGGATCGTGATCTGGCTGATGATGCGGGTGGAAATGGTGTTCAACAATGCCTGGAAGGTGCAGAAGCCCCGGAAATGGTGGCGCCAGCTGGGGGTGATCTTCATCATCCTGATCCTCTCCCCCTTCGTGATCCTGCTGTTCTTCTCGGGCTCCATCGTCTATTCGAACGTCCTGGACCTGATCCCTTCGTTCGAATTCTCCGACCACCTGAAGAGTTTCCTCAGCTGGGTCATATTCGCCGGCCTGGCGGTGCTGATCATCTCGCTGATGTACAAATACATACCGGCCTGCAAGGTCCGTTACCGGTACGCCTTCAAGGCAGCCCTGTATGCCGGCATCATCTTCACCGCGCTCCAGTACCTGTATCTGGAGACGACCGTGATGGTGGCCAAGTCCAGCGCCGTCTACGGCGTGCTCGCGGCCGTGCCCCTCTTTATGGTGTGGCTCAGCTGGGGATGGACGATCATCATCTACGGCGCCGAACTGGCCTACGGATTCCAGGCGGTCGAGGAAGGGGGCAAGACGGTCGAAGACCTGGATGTCGAGATTCGCGAAAGCAAGCAGCAGCGACGGAAACGCCGCAATGAGATTTTCAAGAAATGAGTTACGCGGAGTTCACACGGGAAGATTACGACAAGATCGAGCGCGGGTTCGCCCTTCTCAAGGAAGCGGCCGCGCGCCGTTGCCGCGGTCCCAGGGAGATCGCGGTGGTGGAGAAAGCGTTCGAATTCGCCAATGACGCCCACCGCAATGTCCGGCGCCGCTCCGGCGACCCGTATATCCTGCATCCGATCGAGGTGGCCCTGATCGTGGTGAACGACATCGGACTGGGGTACAAGTCCATCTCCGCCGCCCTTCTGCACGATGTGGTGGAAGACACCGACTATACCGTCAAGGACATCCGGAAACGCTTCGGCGACAAGATCGGCTCGCTGGTGGACGGCCTCACCAAGATCAAGACGATGCTTGACAACGAGGAGAAGGACCATCAGGACGCGGTGTACAACCGCAGTCTCCAGGCCGAGAATTTCAAGCGGATCCTCCTCACCCTGAACGATGACGTCCGCGTCGTCCTCATCAAGCTGGCCGACCGGCTGCACAACTGCCGCACCATCGAGTTCATGCCCGAATACAAGCGGGACAAGATCCTCAGCGAGACGATGTTCATCTTCATCCCCCTGGCCCACCGGCTCGGTCTGTACAAGATCAAGTCGGAGATGGAAAATATCTGGCTGCGCTACAAGGAGCCGGAAGCGTACGGCTACATCAAGCAGCGGATCGACGAGGAAGTCAGCGGCAAGCGCGGGGAGATTGAGGAATTCATCGCCCCGATCGACGAGGTGCTCCGCAAGGAAGGGATGGAGTATGAGATCCGCCGCCGCATCAAGACGCCCTATTCGGTGTGGATGAAGATGCAGAAGAAGAACATCCCCTTCGAGGAGGTGTACGACCTGATCGCCATCCGCATCGTGTTCACTCCGCCCGCAGGCTCCAGCAAGGAGCAGGAACGGGAGCGCTGCTTCGATATCTTCGAGAAACTGACCGGCCTCTACGCCTCGGTGGAGGGTCGCTACCGCGACTGGATCCGCCAGCCCAAGCCCAACGGCTACGAGGCCCTGCATACGACGCTCATTGGCAAGAAAGGTCTCAAGGTGGAGGTCCAGATCCGCACCCGGCGGATGGACGACATCGCCGAGAAGGGCATCGCCGCCCACTGGGCCTACAAGCGCAGCGGCTATCTGAGCGAGAACGACAGCGAGATGGACCGCTGGCTGGAGAAGGTACAGGACATCCTCGTCAATCCGGACGTGAACGCCCTGGAACTGCTCGACATCATCCACAACGACCTCACCAGCACCCAGATTACCGTATTCACCCCCAAGGGCGACCAGCGGCTCATCGAGAAGGGCGCGACGGCCCTCGACTTCGCCTACCTCATCCATACCGAGATCGGCGACCGGGCCCTCGCTGCGAAGATCAACATGCGCCTGGTGCCCCTCTCGACCGTTCTCAAGACCGGTGACCGCGTGGAGATCATCACGGCCGAGGAAGGCGCCCCCAAGGTGGAATGGCTGGATTTCCTCAAGACGCGGAAGGCCCGCAGCCAGGTGTCGGATTACATCCGCCGGAATTCGGCCGCCCATCCGCACCACCGGGGCGGCAACGTCCGCTATGTCACGGCGGACTGCTGCAAGCCGATTCCGGGCGATCCTGTCATCGGCTTCCGGGAGGAGGACGGCTCCGTGACCATTCACAAGAAATCCTGCCCCGTCGCTGAGGAACTCGCCTCCAAATTCTCCGACCGGATCGTCTCCCCGCGCTGGAGCGCGAAGATGCGGCACACCGACACTTCCTTCCCGGTCCGCATCACCCTGCAGGGCATCGACCGCCTCGGTCTGCTGGGCGAGATCACGCAGCATATCTCCTTCGCGATGGGCGTGAACATGCGGCGTCTGTCGCTCGCGAGCGAGGAAGGCATTTTCCGCGGATTCATCGATATGGAAGTGAAGGACAAGAAGATACTCGAAACCATCATCGGCAAGCTGGAGGGCATCGAAGGCATCCAGCGTGTCGTCAGGAGCGATATGCAATGAAAAAACGCAAGATATTCAGCCTGATTCCGCTGTTTGCGGCCATTGCGGGGGTGCTCATTCCCGTGATGCTCCCCTCGTCGTGCGCCAACACGACGACGCCTCCGACCGGCGGCCCGAAAGACACCATTCCGCCCGTCCTGAAAGGGGTCAGTCCCCTCCCCGGCGCGGTCAATGTCCCCGTGCACAAGACCCGGCTCGAATTCAAGTTCAACGAATACGTGGTGGTCAAGGACCTCAACAGCATCTACCTTTCCCCTCCCCTGGAGAAAGCGCCGAAATACCGGATGAAGGGCAAGACGCTGGTGGTCTACTTCGAATCCGACCTGGAGCCCAACACGACCTATACGCTCGACCTGACCGGCGCCGTGGCCGACAACAACGAGGGCAATATGTTCCCCGGCTATACGCTGGTTTTCTCGACCGGCCCGCAGATCGACTCGATGATGATGACGGGCATCGTGCAGGACTGCAACACCCTCAAGCCGATGAAGGGCGCGACGGTGATGCTCTACAAGGACCAGGCGGATTCGGCGGTTTTCCTCCGGCGGCCCGTGGCTTCGACCAAGACCGACGACTGGGGCTACTTCTGCATCCGCAACATCCAGGATACCGTTTTCCGCGTATATGCCGTCAAGGATGAGAACAATAACAACAAGTACGATCCCGACAACGAGCGCGTGGCCTTCCTGGATACGCTTTTCCGGCCGAAGATGCGGGTGAACGATTCTCTTCCGGAGCTGGCGAAATACGACATGAAGGACACTGCCCTGTGCCTGGCCCGCAAGCAGGAAATCGAACTGAACCTCTTCCGCGAGAAACCGTCCAAGCAGATGATCGTGAAGAAGGAGCGCGTGGGCGACCGCACGGCGTACATCACCTTCATGGCTCCCGGGGCGAATATCTACAAGATGCGCATCAAGGGCCTGCCGCGGGAGAAACTGATCACCCAGTTCAACATCGAGAAGGATTCGCTCGAAATCTGGGTCAACGACCAGCGGAAGATGCCGGACACGCTCAAATTCCAGCTCCGCTACGACAAGACCGACACCCTTGGCAATCTGCGGCCGACCACGGAGACGGTCAATCTCGCCCTCGACAAGAAGGCCCGGGCTGCGGCGGCCAAGAGTTCCCGCCGCGATATCAAGCACGAGGACACCATCGCCGTCTTTACGGCCAAAGCCGAAGCGGAAACGGTCGAGCAGTACGGATTTACGATCGAGTTCAAGTATCCCCTGATCCGGGACGCCTGGGATTCGCTGGTATTCCGGAGCGTCAATCCGCGTCAGCAGGAGAAGATCGGGAAATATACCGTAACCCGCGACAGCACCAACCTCCGGCGCTTCACCGTGATGCCCAGGGAGGAACTGATGGTCGGCTACGAGTATTTCCTCAAGATCCCCTACCGGAAGTTCCGCGACGTCAACGGCTATTTCAACGACAGCACCGAGGTGAAGGTGACCCTGCCGACGGATGAGAAACTCAGCACCGTCGAACTCAGTCTGACGGGTGTCGGCGGCAAGCGCTACATCGTGGATCTCCTGACCGAGAAACGCGACAAGGTCATCCGGAGTTTCATCGTGGATTACGACCAGAAACTGGTCTTCCCCTACGTGAAGGCGGGCAAGTACTGCATCCGGATGACGGAGGACCTGAACCGGAACGGCATCGTGGACACGGGCTCCCTGCTGGAGCGCCGCCAGCCGGAGAAGGTCAAGTTCTATAAGTTGAAGGACGATTCGTTCCTGCTGGACATTCCGGAGCGGACGGAGCTGCAGCAGGACATCAATATGGAGGAACTGTTCCGATGAGAAGGGCTTTCTGCATATTTGTTATCCTCCTGCTGATCCCTTCCGTCGTCTTCGCGCAGAAGAAGCAGCGGAAGCGGCTGAGGGACCTCAAGCCCGCGGCCTCGGTGAAGGTCGAGGCCCCGCCGGATACGCTGTTCTTCACCATGCCCGACAGCGTAACCAACGAGTACCTCGATACGGTGAAGATTCGCCGGAAATTCCTCATCAACGATTATTCGATGATCGGGGCGCATTACGGCGTGTCGCTGATGATGACCTCGTTCAATCCCGTCTGGGGGACGGATCTGGCCTTTATGCCCAATACCTTCGGCATCACCTATACCCGATACGGGAAGATGTTCGGATATATGCCGTATTTCGGCTTCCAGATCGGGCTGCTGCATACTTACAACGGGTATAAGTTCAAGTATGACAAGGAGAAGGATTACACGCGGACCCTCGCCGGCGCGACAAAGGCGGTAATGGAGGTGCTGGAGGTGCCGTTCATGGCGCATATGCACGTGGATATCGGGGTGATGAAGATCATCGCGAATCTCGGCATTTTCGGGGCGTATCGCTGGCGGATCAACCGGACGCTCCCGTCGGAAGGCCTGTCGTTCAACGTGAATGACCCGTACAAGCCGGAGACGCCGGAGGATGCGGCGCACGGGCGGGATTTCCTCGCCGACAATTACGTGAAGAAGTATTATCCCTTCGAATACCGTTTCGACTACGGCCTCAAGGGCGGCATCGGCTTCGGCCTGATGTTCGACCCGGTCGAGATTCACATTATGGGACTGGTGCAGTGGTCGTGGAACTCGCTCTATCACGCGGACTGGTACAGCCCTTATTATTACCGGTACGCCTATCCGCTGAATTTCGAGATTTCGGTGGGCGTCC
The DNA here is from genome assembly GCA_900320545.1 of uncultured Bacteroidales bacterium. GTDB lineage: Bacteria > Bacteroidota > Bacteroidia > Bacteroidales > UBA932 > Cryptobacteroides. The sequence goes on from ONSU01000038.1 coordinate 14,856, forward strand.
ATTATCAGCTTACCAAGCGGTCCGGCCGCACGCGCAAGCAGCTCCGGGATACCGCAAAACGGGTGGTTTATGGAGATGAATAAACATTTGGTCAAGGCGGGGAATGTCGTCATCGGCGACGGCCGGATCGTCGTCCAGACGATGTGCAACACCCATACGGATGATATCGAAGGCACCGTGGCGCAGACGCTGCGGCTCTCCGCGGCGGGGGCGGAACTGGTCCGCATTACCGTTCCCGGGCTTGCCGACGTGCCGCATATCGCGGAAATCCGGCGCCGGGTCCGCGAGGCGGGATGCGACGTGCCGCTCGTGGCGGATATCCATTTCTCGGCGGAGACGGCGATCGCCTGCGCCCCCGTCGTGGAGAAGGTTCGGATCAATCCGGGCAATTTCCACAAGGATCACGAAAAGGCCCGGGAGAAGTTCGCGGAGTTTCTGGAAGTCTGCAAGAAGTACGGAACTGCGGTCCGCATCGGGCTCAATCACGGCTCGCTGGGCGCCTTCATCACGGAGAAGTACGGCAATACCCCCCGGGCGATGGCCGAGGCCGCGATGGAGTGGATCCGGATGGCCGTGGAGCACGATTTCTACAATGTCGTGGTCTCCCTGAAAGCGTCCAACACCGTCGTGATGGTGGAGGCCTACCGTCTCCTGCAGCGTGCGATGGAGGAATACGGCCACGTGTTCCCGCTGCACGTCGGCGTCACGGAGGCCGGCAACGGCGACAGCGGCCGCATCAAGTCCTGCGTCGGCATCGCTTCGGTCCTCTCCGCAGGCATCGGCGACACCGTCCGCGTCTCCCTGACCGAGGATCCGGAGGCGGAACTCCCCGTCGCGCGTTATCTATCTGATATGTATAGCCGGAACGGGAAGGTTTTTAGGAGCAAAACGCCTCCGGTGGTCTTTCAGACAAATCCTCCTAAAAACCTTCCCGCTCCGGTTGATTGCGGCAATATATCATCCCGTGAACTGAGGATGCTGGAAGCCGCATGCGAGTGGGGACCGAAGCTGCTGCGCCGGGAAGTGGACGATATCACTTTCCCTGAGGATATGGATCCCGCGGAAGCGGAATACCTCCGCAATGAGATCCTCCAGGCCGCCCGCCGCCGCTTCTACAAGCCCGAATACATCGCCTGTCCGGGTTGCGGACGCACGATGTACAACCTTCAGGCCGCCTTCGAGGAGGTCAAGGCCAAGACGGCCCATCTGAAGGATGTCGTCATCGCCGTGATGGGCTGCGTCGTCAACGGCCCCGGCGAGATGGCCGACGCCGACTGGGGCTACGTGGGAGAGGGAAACCATAAGGTGTCCATCTATAAAGGACGGACTCCCCTTCTGAGACATATCCCGGAAGAGGAGGCCGCCGACCGTCTTGTCGCCCTTATCGAGTCCGACCGAAGCGCCAGGCGAAGCCGATAGAGGGATAATGGATGATGCCAAGGGGTGAGCCGTTGTCCTGAAGGGGGATTTGCATCTGATACCAGGCGGAGAATTCCAGCCGCTCATTGAGACGGATTCCTACGCCTACGCCGACCTCGGGGGCTCCGCCGAGTTTATCTCTGCTCGTATATGTGAAATCATAGCCCGACCGGACGCCGACAAAGGGACGTAAGTCATTGTCCCTCAGGAATGCGTAATCGAGATGGGCGTAGAGTTGAAGGAGCGCCAGCGGAACGGATTGCATGGGCTCGCTCTGAATGTCAACATACCAGGCCGGACCGAGACCCAGACCCGCGGCTACCGTTAGGGATTCCTCCCACTCGATACCGTGCGTTGTATAGAAGATGGTCGCGGGGATCCAGGATCTGCTGCCCATGATTTTGTAATAGCCCGAATACACTTGCAGGCCGATATCTCCGCGGTAGCGGATCGAATTTTGCGCCATCATGACGATGGGAAGGATCAGCAGGAACGCTGCAATGACAAATTTCTTCATATTGATTCGGATTATTTAAATAGTGACAGGCAAATTAATGATTCGGAGCATTTAACTTGCGTCCTGCATAAAGGCGTCGATGGCGGCGCGGTCGAGGTGCTGGCCGATGAAGACGATCTTGATCATCCGGTCGCCGTAGACGGGATCCCAGTCGCGGCGGAGGTTGGCGTCCCGCTCCAGCATCCGGGCCAGCTGCTCCTCGGGCATCGTGGCGAACCACATTCCGGCCTCCTTGATGGATTTCTGCCTGCCCGCCTGCTCGAAGAGATAGCATTTGTCGGGTTCGTCGTCGAAATAGCAGAGTCCCTTGGCGCGGATGATGCCGGAAGGCCACTTCTTGGCCACGAGGTAGTCGAACTTGTTGAAATTGAGCGGCGGACGGCTGGTATAGACGTAGGTTCCGATACCGTATTCCTCCGCCTCCCCTTCCTCGTCGTGATGGTGGTGGTGGTCGTGCTCATGCTCATGCTCATGCTCGTGCTCGTGCTCATCATCATCCTCCTCCTCGTCGTGGCGTTCGATTTCCCGGATCCAGGCGGCGGAAGTGGCCACCTTGTCGAAGTCGAAGAGACCGGTATGGATAATCTTGTCGAGGTCGATGTCGCCGTAGTCGCAGGTGTAGATGACGGCGCCGGGATTGATGGTTTCCACGATCCGGCGGACCTTGCCGAGCTCCTCCGGGGTCACGTCCGAGGCCTTGTTCAGCAGGACGATGTTGCAGAATTCGATCTGCTCGATCACAAGACGCTCGAGATCCTCCTCGCCGAGGTCTTCCCGCTCCAGGGCGTCTCCGCAGGCGAATTCATCCTTCATCCGGAGCGCGTCCACGACGGTCGCTATGCAGTCGAGCCGCACTTCCGGTGCCGAGGCGTACTGCGGCCCAAGGGCCGGGATGGAGCAGATCGTCTGGGCGATCGGCCCCGGTTCGCAGATGCCGCTGGCCTCGATCACGATGTAATCGAAGCGGCGCATCCGCGTGAGGTCCGTGATCTGCTGTACAAGATCCATCTTGAGGGTGCAGCAGATGCAGCCGTTCTGGAGGGCGACCAGACTGTCGTCCCCCTGCCCTACGATGCCGCCTTTCTCGATCAGGGAGGCGTCGATATTCACCTCGCCGATGTCATTGACGATGACCGCGAACCGGATGCCGCGGCGGTTCGTCAGAATTCTGTTCAGGAGCGTCGTTTTTCCGCTCCCGAGGTACCCGGTCAAGAGCAGCACCGGGATTTTTTCTTCATCAACACGAATCGTCATAATTAATTATAATTCCGCT
>ONSU01000044.1 GCA_900320545.1 uncultured Bacteroidales bacterium
GGTTTATCCGTCGGCTCCCCGGGCTTTTCCGGCTCCTCCGAACCGCAACCGGAAACAATCAATGACAGAAATACCGCCAAGCCAACTATCTTTCTCATCGTCTAAGAGAATTTACAATTATTTTGTAATGCTTGTAATGACATCATCAACTTTTTGAGAGAACTGTTCATTAATTGCCTCAATACAAGTTCGAATTGAGCCTTCGTCTGGAGATGTAGATGATTTACATTTAAATATGAATTTTATTTCTTCTCTTCCTTCCCCATTTGTCATGTTGATAGTTAAACTTGCGGTAATTTCAACCACAGGGAAACCCTCTATTTCACAAGTTTTTTGAAACCATTTTACCTCAGGATAAGCTTTTTCGCCTAATACCTTCCTCGCGAGTTTGTTGATTTTCATAATTTCCTAAATATCCACTGACGGACTCCGAATCAGCAAAAGGGTAAACAAAAAGTGTGGAGCCGATGCTTATCTGACAGGAGGCTCTGGTAAGGCCCTAACGCAAATAAACATTACTCCACACCCGTATGATGATGGCGCAGAAGAGGCCATACGATCATAGCGGATGATGAGTGTCTGTTTTCCTTGCGTTATGAAATTTACCAGATTTCCTGTCAAGGAGAAAGCATACACTTTCATCAATATGTCTGTCAGTTACCTGACAATTGCAAAGATAAAAAGATTATTTCTGTTTCACAAACCGAGTAATCAAACATGTTACACGCCCTTATGCCGGAGCCGAAATAGTCGCTTCAGACGAAGCTAGGATTGCCCATACTGAAAGAGGGAGACGTCGTGTTGTAGGAAACGGCATTTTTCATAAAATTTATTGTGATCCCCCATAGATAAATTCAAAAAACGCATCAAAAATGAAAGAAACCGCGAAAACGTTAAAAAATCATAAATTTATTTTCTTTCATCCGGCTTTTTCCCTTGGCGCTTTCGCATTCCCTTTCCATCTTTGTCCCGGACCGGGATATGTTTTCAAACCCTCAAAACCCAATTGCTCTATGGAATTGCCTCTCATTAAAAAGTACGCGGACCTGATCAAACGATTCAGCTTCCTCGACGGACTGTCCGACGCGCAGAAGGAAAAGTACCTCGCCGACCTCCTCCATGCCGAATATATGGACCTCACCGTCGACTATGCCTTCAAGTACGTTTTCGGGAAACATCCGGAACTGCTCAAGATGCTCCTCGGGGACTTCCTCCGACTCGACATCGAATCCATCCACTATCATCCCGAGGAACTGGTCTCGACATACGTCCAGGACCGGCACGTCATCATGGACGTCACCTGCACACTCGCCGACGGGCGACAGGTCGTCATCGAAATGCAGAAAAAGATGCCCGACGACCTCAAGAACCGGCTCTTCTACTACGGATCGGCGCTCATCTACAACCAGCTCAAGCGCGGGGAGGACAAGTATGATCTCCTGCCCGTCTATGTCCTCATCTTCCTCGACGGCAATCTCATCCACGACAACCCCGCTGACAAGAGGCTCATATACCGCTATTCCATGCGGGAGCAGGAGTCCGGAGAGACCTACGGCGACCAGCTGCACATCATCTGCTGCGAGCTTCCCAACCTGTCAAAAAGCAGCGACGAAAAGATGAATTCCATCGAAGAATGGTTCTATTACTTCCAGAATATGAAAAATTTTACTACCTTAGCGGGCGGACCCAAAATCCTGAACGAACGCTTCCGGGGGCTTCTTGACGCTAGCCGGACCCGGCGCTTCACGGACAAGGAGTGGGAAAACTACCTCAAGGCAATGTTCACACAAAGGGAAATCGACAACTACACCGCCCCGGCCTACCGCAAGGGCATCGAGGAAGGTATTGCGCAGGGCATCGAGCAGGGCATTGTGCAGGGCGCCGCAAAAGAAAAGGAGAACATTGCCCGGGCGATGCTGGCCAAGGGATTCGATGCCGATACCATTGCCGATCTTACCGGGCTGGATGCCGAAGAGATCAAAGCGCTTACGGCTTGAATACCTGCCGGTTGACGATGGAGCGGCCGAGGGTGAGGGCGTCGGCGTATTCGAGGTCGTCGCCGAAGCCGAGTCCGCGGGCGAGGGAGGAGACTTTGACGCCGAGGAATTCGATCTGGCGGTAGAGGTAGAAGGCGGTGGTCTCCCCTTCCACGTCGCCGCTCAGGGCGAGTATGACTTCTATATCGTCCGGACGCTCCACCTCGGGGAGCATCTTTTCCAGACGGTCTTTCAGCTGGGGGATCGAGAGGTCGGAAGGACCGATGCCGGCGATGGGGGAAATGATCCCGCCGAGGACATGATACACCCCGCGGTACTGGCCGGTGTTCTCGATGCTCATCACGTCGCGGACGCTCTCGACGACACAGACGGTATGGTGGTCACGGTGCGAGTCGCCGCAGATGCCGCAGACATCTCCGTCCGAGATCATCATACAATCCCGGCAATAGCGGACCTCGTCGCGGAGGGCGTTGATGGCACCGGTGAAATGGTGCACGTTCTCGGCGGGCTGCTTCAGCAGATACAGGGCCAGACGGAGCGCGCCGCGCTTCCCCACCCCGGGAAGGGAGGAGATGGCGTCCACCGCATTTTCCAGCAGTGCGGAAGGATATTTCTCGTCAAAGTGACTCATCTATATATTCTCCTTTCTTTTTCCAATGATACCAGCCGTAGATGGCGGAAACGGCGTATGCGGCATACAGGGCCGTCATCCAGTACATTCCCTGGCGTGCGCACATCCAGGCCGTGAACGTGTCTGCAACGATCCATAGCAGCCACTGTTGCAGGACGCTCCGGCTGAGCCACCACGTGGCGACGGCGCTGAGCACCGTGACGCCGGCGTCCAGGAGCGATGCCGGATCGCCCAGCAGGCGGAGTATCCACCAGAGGCCTGCGGTCCCGGCCACGAGCACCGCGGCGCTGATTCCCAGCAGGGCGGGCGTCGGCCTGCGCAGATGCATCTTTTCCGAGGAGCCGCTCTCCCCCGCCCCGGACAGCGTTACCGCATCGCGGCGCCACTGCCAGAGCCCGTAGAACGAGACGGCGACATAGTAGACGTTCAGCCCCATCGATGCATAGAGCCGCTCCACGCTGAAAACCACGGCACAGGCGGCGCCGGTGACGATGCCCACGATCCACATCGCATTCCGCTGCCCGATCTCGAGCAGCAGATAGGCGACACCCGTCACCAGGCAGAAGACCTCGAAGGCCGTCTTCCAGTCCATCGTCCCGGGAGGGAGACTAGAGAACCTCCAGCAGTTCGACGGTGAAGATCAGCGTGGCGCAGGGCGGAATCGCGCCGTGGGCGCCCTCCTCACCGTAGGCAAGGTCGTACGGGATGTAGAACTCGTACTTGGAACCCTCCGACATCAGCTGCAGGCCCTCGGTCCAGCCGCGGATGACCTGGTTGAGGCCGAACACGGCCGGCTCGCCCCGCTTGAAGGAACTGTCGAAGACCGTTCCGTCGATGAAGCGTCCCTCGTAGTGGCAGCGCACCTGGGAGATGGCCTCGGGCTTGCGGCCCTTGCCTTCGACGAGCACCTTGTACTGGAGCCCGCTTCCGAGGCAGACCACGCCCTCTTTCTTCGCATTGGCCTCGAGGAATTCTTCGCCTTCCTTCTTGAAGACGTCCCCGATGGCGGCCTGCTCGGCCTGACGTTCCTCGTCGATGCGGCGGAAATACGCCTGGAGGAGTTTGTCGGCCTCCTGGAAGGAAACCTGCGGCTCGCGGCCTTCGAGCGTGTCTTTCACGCCGGCGACGAAATCTTCGATGGTCAGGTCCCTGACACCTGAGGAGAGCATATTCTGGGCTATGCTCAGACCGACTGCGTAACTTGTTTTGTCCATATTGATCGGTTTATTCTGCAAATGTAGCAAAAATAATTTTGTAGACCATACACATTTTACCCCTCATTCCGTGTATGGTGTCCCGAAATTTTGCAGACCGTACGCACTTCACCAGGCAAAAGTGACGGAAGCCGTCGCCCCGAGGCCCGGCATCGGATAACCCTGGACGATTTCGTAGCGGCAGTTGAAGAGGTTCGTGCAGCGGACGGCAGCCACGAGGGAGGGCTGCGCCGTGCGATGTGCGAACCGGGGAAGGAGGATGCGGCGCTCGAGGGAGATGTCGGTGACGCTCCAGGGTGCGATGTGATAATCCGGGATGTTGGCCGTCCGGGACCATCGCTCGCCCGTAAACACGCTGTCCCATCCGAGCGACCAGCGGCGCCAACGCACGAGCAGGGACACGCTCCCGCTGTGCCGGGGAATGTAAGGAATCTGGTTGCCGTAAGTCCGGCTTCCGCGCGCGGAATGGTCCAGCGCCTGCTGGAAGCAGTAGCGGCCCGTCAGCCGGAGGTCCCAATCGCCGGAGGACCAGCCCGCGCCAGCCTTGAGGTCCAGGCCCGTAATGTCCGCCAGCCCCACATTGAGCATCGTCCAGCGAAACTGGGAGGCCGTAGGGATGGCGACGATCTTGCCGGCCACACGGTTGAAGTACGGAGACACCCTCGCCTCGAAACTCCAGCGTCCCCATTCGCGTGCGAAACGGACCTCTCCTCCGCACTGGAACGCCGACTCGGGATCAAGCGAAGAATTTCCCATCAGACTGTAATACAGATCGTTGAAAGACGGCAGGCGGAAAGTCCGCTTGCAGAACGCCGCCACCTCCAGGAACGGGAGCGGCCACCAGGAGAGCGACACTGAAGGCATCCACGCGTCACGCCAGGTATTCTGCCGGCTCCATCCGCCGGCATCGGGCGTCTTGAAGACATCCCACGCCCCGAGGTACGCCACGTGGGCGGCAAAGCGGAATTTCTCCCACACCAGGCGCGTCGCCAGCGCCCCCGTGAAAGTCAGCCGGCGCGGCGTCACGAACTGGCCGGCATCAGAGTCGAGGGCGTTGCACTGGAGGTCGGTGCTCAGGTCCACCGACCACACCTCCGTCAGCGTAAGCGACTGGGCTAGAGAGAAATAGCCGGAGTGCTGGCGGTAGTGCAGATCGTACGGGAACGCCATCGGGTCCTTCTCCGCGTGGGTGCAGTAGTGGGTGTAATTGTTGGCGTATTTCATCCGGATGGCGGTGGCATAGCGACGGGACCACTCCTGACGCCATCCGCCCTGCACGAAGAGATCCTGATCGGTCTGCCGCTCCGCGCTGAACGGGAAGCCGAGGGCGCGGCGGATAACCGGCCCCGGGAAGCCCCGCTCCGAGCCGTAGGAGTAGATATGAAGCCGCCAGTCTCCCCCGCTGTGGGCTCCCAGAAGCATCACTTCGGCGCGGAGACTCTTAATGTCGCCGTTCTCACGCACGAGCGTGGTATCATAATAAGGGTAACGATAGCGGCCGTCGCCGTAGATGAATTCCGCCGAAGTGCGAAGCGTGAGGCCCGGCAGCAGATCCTTGTCCCAACGGACAGAAGGATTGACCATACCGGGATAGCCGCCCCGGAGACGCAGGATGCCGCCGCTTCCGTCCGGATGCGCCAACCTTTCGCTGCGGAGATATACCGCCGCCCCGGAGGCGTATTCTTTCGCCGTCTGCAAACGGCCGGTTTTCTGCCCGTTATACAGGCTGACCGACTGCAGCCCGTCCGTCGAGAACCGCCCCAGGTCGACCTGCATATTCTGCGCATTGTCGATCTGGATCCCGTCGAGAAACACCCCCACGTGCTCGCTGCCGAGACTCCGGACATTGACCGTCTTGAGGCCGCCGAGGCCGCCGTAATCCTTCACCTGCACCCCCGTGAAGCGGCTCAGCACGTCCGCGACCTGCAGCGGGACGGCCACCTGCGCATCCAGCCGGACTTCCTCGGAAGGCCGCAGCACCGGACGCTCCCGTACCGAGAGGACGGAAGCTGCAGATAGCGTATCCGCCTCCTGGGCCGGAAGGCGCCAGGAAACGGACAGCAACAGAATCAAAACGGAAAAACCGCCGCGCACCGGCTACCAGATGGCGAAATGACCGGGGCAGACGCCCGCCGTCACCGTCCAGACTTTCCCGCCGTCTGCAATCATCGTCACGGTACCGGGATTGAAATAATCCCCCGCATCGGAGACGAAGAGAATCCTGTCATTATACAGGCAAAGCCCGTAGGGCACCGCCATATCCTTCAGGAAAGAGTTAAAATAAGTGACCTTGTGGTTTCCGCTCCAACTCCAGACGCTCCATTCTTTTGACGTGGCGTTCCAATCAAACTCCTGCTCGGTTCCGATGCAATATATTTCATTGCCATACCGTGCCGATACGCTCACATAATGGGAGGCGAGGTAGATATTCCCATCATTCTGAATGTAATACAGACCGGAATGATTGTCGCCATAATCGCCCAGGGCGGTGAAATAGATTTTTTTGTTGAAGGGATCGGCATACACGTCCTTAAGGTTGACGACCCGCCTGGAGCCGCCCTCCACATCGACCACATCGATGGTTTCCGATACCGTGAAGGACGCCGCATCGATGACACTGATCGTATGGTCATACGCGTAATCGGGAGCGATCTGGAAGGAGATGCCGCCGGAATTGGCCACATACAATTTTCCTTCCAGGAGGCCGATGCCTTCCGGCTGATAGCCCACCTCGACGGAGCCCATCACCTTTTTGGTCTTGCGGTCGATCCGGTAAACCTGCCCCTTGGGATTGGCGCTGCCGGTGATGACGAAATTGAAACTCTCGTCATAGGACCCGTCCACGAAAGCACCCGCCCAGGAGGTAACATATACATAATCGTCGTCGTAAGCGAACCGTCGGGGCGTCGGGAGCTTGATTGCGGCGATTTCCTTCTCATCCTCGGCGGAAATCACCTCCACGATGCCGGAATTGTTCACCGCGATCCATACTTCGTCCCCGATCACGATGAGGTCGTTGCCCACGTCCCCGAGGCCGCCGGCCTTGGGATTGACCTTCTTGAAAACACCGGAGAGGTACTGTCTGTCCGAGAAACGGATGACATCCAGACTGGCATTGTTGGCGCCCTTCTGGCCTTCGTTGAGGATAAAGATTTTCCGGGGACCGGTATAACCGAACGCCGAGAGGTCCACCGTCTCCCCCGTCAGGTCGGATTCTTTGGCTCCGCCATTCGGATTGTTTTTGTCGCACGCCGAGAATACAAGCGCGCCGCAAAGCAAAAGCAGGAATGCTTTTTTCATAATGGAATGAATTTTACGTTTCCGCCCGGACTTGTCCCCGAGTCCGATGCATAACTTGACGGCGGCCGGTATTCTGGCTTCTCCCCCGCGGGAGTTACAGTTGCGGGCACAGTGCCGGATTCGCACCGGGTTTCCCTTCCCCGTCCGAATGCAAATTTATAAAAAATTTCCGTACCTTTGTACGATTGTATGGACCGAATTCGAATCATATCGGTTTTGAGCGCGCTGCTGCTGTCCGTCGCGGCGTCCGCCCAGTGCGTGGTGGACGTCTCGACCGTCGAGAACGATGTCCTGGCGCAGTATCTGGACGATTCGGAATACGACACGGCCGATTATTCCTACACCAACATGTCGAAATACGTCCCGGAGCGGTCCGGGATCTGCGACAAGCCCCGGCCGGTGGTCTTCCGCTGGGACAACTCCCCGCTCTGGAAGGAGGTCCGGCTGGAAATCTATGACATGTCCTCGATGAACGGCCCCGTCGCCCTGTATACGGTCCCGACCAGCACGGGCGCCTGCTATGTCTACAATCTGATTCCCGGCCGTTCGTACGGCTATCTCCTGCTGGGCAAGAACTTCAGCAGCAGTTTCCCTCTCGAAGAGGGCGCCTTCTTCGTCAAGGGCCGGCGGCGGATGATCCGGGCCCCGTATGTCACCAACATCCGGGACTTCGGCGGACTCAGGACCGAAGACGGCCGGATGCTACGCTACGGCAGACTGTACCGCGGCGCCGCGCTGGACCACATCCGCGGCGGCGAACGCAGCCCGATCATCACCCCCGACGGCATCGAAGTCTTCCGCAACATGCTGCACATCGGGGCGGAAATCGACCTCAGAAGCCGCAAGGAACTCCTCTTGACGGACGACAACCCCGACAACGACATGAACAATTCGATGCTCGGGCCGGACGTCGAGTATTACCACCTCAACATTCCCGACTTCGGCGGCGTCAAGTCCAGCCATATCTACGGCAAGCCCATCGCCCAGATCGTGGACTGCCTTCGCCGCGGGAAGAACGTCTACCTGCACTGCGCCGCCGGCGCGGACCGTGCGGGAATGCTGTCCTTCCTGCTGGCCGCGATGGCCGGGGTCAGCGAGAACGACCTCGCCCGCGACTACGAGATCACGAGCCTCGCGCACGGCGGTTCCGCCCGTCACGCGCGGAACGCCCTGGGGGCCTACAACTACGCCCCCGCCGTCGACTACCTCAAAACGAACTTCCAGGGCCGGACCTTCGCCGAGAAGGTCCAGAACTACCTGATGCTCAAGCACGATGTCACGCGCGAGCAGATCGAGACCCTGCAGCGGATTCTTGTAGAATAACCTGACTCCTTATGAAAATGCCGCTCCCCTGTCTAATCCTGACGATGGCGCTTTCCGCAGCTCTCCCCGGCTGCAAGGCCGCACCGGAGACGCCCGAATGGCTTCCCCTGTCCAACTCCCCCGTCTTCATCTCCGAATACCGGGTGGCGGACGGCTGGCTGGAAATCTGCAACCCCACGGATTCCACCCTCTCCTTCGGCGGATACCGCCTGATCGTCGACGGCAGAAAGCAGCGCATCGACAACACGGACCTCGCTCCGGGCGAATTCCGGCTCATCGCGGGGATACAGGCGCTCCCCGATGCGAAATGCTTCTACCTCACCGACGCCCGGGGCGCGCTGGTGGACCTCATCGACGCCCCCGTCAGCAAGACGCATAAATCCATTGTCCGCAGGAAAGGCGCGGACGGCGCCGTCAGCGAGCGCGCGGAGAAAAACATCACGCCGGGATTCCCCAACGACGTAGCCGGCCGCAAGGCCTACTGCGCCACCCTGCGGAAGCCCAACCCGACCGGCATCGTCTTCAGCGAAATCCTCGCCTCCGGCGACCCCGACTTCATCGAACTGCACAACACCGCCTCCGAAGCGGCGGACATTTCCGGCTTCGGACTGTCCGACAAGGAGGACTATCCGCTCTACACCTTCCCGGAGGGCACCTCGATCGCCCCTGACGGCTACCTTGTCGTCTACTGCTCCGAAGAGACCTTCTCCCTCAAAAACGGAGAAGACCGGGTCTACCTGCAGGACCGCGACGGCAGGATCATCCTCGAATACGGCCCTGTCAGCATGCCCAAGGGAGAGGGACTGGTGTCCGTCAACGGCTGGCCCTTCATCACGAGCGGCATCCTGACGCCCGGGCAACCCAACGACGCCGAAGGGATGGCCCCCGCGGCCAGCGTCGCTTCCGGCCAGTACGACGGCATCGACACGCTCCGGGTGGAATTCTATGCCAGGGGGGCCACCGTCCGCTACACCCTGGACGGATCCGCTCCCGGGGCCTCGTCGAAGAAATACGAGCAGCCCTTCGCCCTCACCAAAACGACGGTCATCCGTGCCGTCGCCGTGGCGGAGGACGGCACCCTCAGCCCCGTCAGTTCCTACACCTATCTCATCAACGAGGGACACAAACTGGACGTCCTGAGTCTCGTAAGCGAGCCCTCCGGCCTGTTCTCCGTCGGTTCGGGCATCTATTCCAACGGCCCTTACCGGCTCAAGCCCCACGGCACCGAAGACGACGGCACCCCGGGCATCAATTACCCCTACACCCAGGCGAATTACTGGCGGAAATGGTGGCGCCGGGCCAACGTGACCTTCCTTCCCAAAGAAGGGGCCGGCTTCTCGGCCGACTGCGGCACCTCCATCTTCGGCGGCTTCTCCCGCATCTACCCCAAGAAGAGCATGAAGTTCAAGTTCAAGCGCATCTACGGTCCCTCCAAACTGCACTACAGGCTCTTCCCCGAACGGGACATCACCGAATACAACAGTTTCGTCGTCCGCACGGGCGGGCAGGACGTCTACGGGACGCTCATCAAGGACGATCTCGCCTGCTACCTTGCCGACGGGATGATCGACGTGATGGCCACGCGGCCCGTCGTCTACTACATCAACGGCCAGTATTACGGCTTCTACTGCCTCCGCGAGAAAATCAACAAGCACTTCGTCGCCGGTCACTACAACATTCCCAAAGACTCGATGGACATCATCATGGGGAATTCCAGCGTGGAGGAAGGCTCGGGCCGGGACTGGAGCGCGCTGCTCTCCTACATCAAGACCCACGACCTCTCCAAGCCCGAATACTACCGGTACGTCACCGACCGGCTCGACATCAACAGCTTCGTCGACTGGGTCATCGCCGAGACCTGGATCGGCAACTCCGACGCGGGCAACGTCCGCATCTTCCGGAGCCCCTACCTCGACAACAAGTGGCACTGGATCCTCTACGACGTGGATATGGGCCTGATAAAGCCCGATTCGGACAGTTTCATGATTTACTACCGCCCCAATCCGATGCGGCTCTGCCAGACGGACGTCATCCGCGGGCTGATGAAGAATCCGGAATTCCGCGAACTGTATGTCTACCGGCTGGAATACCAGATGACCTCCATCTGGAACAAGGACCGCGTCCACGCAGCCATCGACCATTTCGTCGAACTGATGGATTCGGAAGTGGAGCGCAACTGCAAGCGCTGGCCGGCGAGCAACTACGCCACCTGGCAGAAGAAAATCCAGGGACTTCACGACTACGCCGACGGACGCCAGGCCTATCTCAAGCGGATGTTCGCGACGGATCCCCTCCTCAGGAGCATCGCGCACCTCACCCCCGAAGAACTCGACCGCTGCTTCGGCTATTGATTCCCGTAATGATACGCCTTGCCGTCCGGCAGGGTGAAAGTGACCGATTCCAGATCCGGCAGGTCGCCCCGCAGGCGGAAGACGGCGCCGGAAAGGGCTTTCGGTAAAATGTCGAAGAATGCGTCCTTGAAAGCCGGCGCCTCCCCGGAAGGCACCTTCAGGAGATAGGTGCGCCAGATGATGGGTCGGGCGAATTCGGCCGGCCGTTCCAATCCCCGGAAGTTGAGAATCTCCGTGCAGGTAAGCGTCAGCGGAAACGCCTCGTTTTCAGCGTCGTAGGGGCCGATCCCCAGGCCGGGCTTCGCCCAGGCGAAGTATGCGCCGAGGGAATCATCGCCGTATTTGCCATTTCGCCAGACGGTATAGGAAAACTTCGTGAATCGCTGGTCGATCGCCGCCTTCAGCGCGGTCCAAACGCTCGTGCCTTCCCGTGACGGGAAGATGCAGGGAATGAGGACCTCGGCGCTTTTCCCGTCCAGCATTCCCCAGAGGGAATCCTTCCGCGCCAGGACAACAGGGCCGTAACCGTCCAGCAGAAAGGGCTCCATTCCGTCAAACGGCGCGCCGTCCTCCAGAACCGGCCGCCCCTCCCAATCGAGGAAGGCGGTCTCCTGATACTGAGTATAATGGCAGGACTCGCCGCGGACGTATCGGGCCGCCTCGACGTGGAAAGTGGTCAGTTTCAGGAATTCCGTGCCCTCCCCCAGCGGCTCCGCCAGATCGATCCATCGATGCACGGAATACTCCTTCCCGGACAGTTTCTCCCGCTCCTCCTTCGCCCAGGCGTCCACGTTGGCGACCTGCGTGCCGCCGTTCCAGGAGCCGGTGGAGAGATCGCCCAGGGACATCACTCGCACCAGCGTCCCGTCCTCGATGCGGTAAATGCCCACATTATGCTGCAGGACCGCCGTCTTTTTCGGGTCGGGAGAATCGTATCCGTCCACCCAGAGATGGCCGTCGAACCGCGCCGGGCAGCCGGCCATCGGGCCCTTCTGCGAATCCATGAAGAACATCCGGACCGGAATGAACGTCCCGGAGGGCTGAATAAACCGCGACGCGGCCTTATCCCACAGACCGGGGCCTTTGTATCCGCCCGGCAGCGGGGCCGTACGGATCTCATAATCACCATGGCAAAGCACCGCCGTATCCTGCTGCTGCTGCGCGTCATAGCGCTCCAGCAGATCCGCCGCCAGCACCCGGACCGCCTCGCCCGCCTGCGCGAAATCGCCCTCCCGCCACTGCGCCGCCAGGGGCAGTGACAGGATTGCAAGCAGAATCGGAACCGTCAGTCTTTTCATAGTGCGAAGATAGACCAAACACTCCGAATCTCGAACCTTCGGTTCATGGAAGGGCTGCCGGAGATCCGGCGATGGCCTTGTTAATATAATTCTACTCATTGATTATCAGTACTTAATTTTAAAATAGTCCAGAAGTGCCTTGTAGTTGTCCTGGGCCGTGAGGCAAGTGTCAGTCAGATAACCGTTGATGCGTCCCCATTCTCGAAGGCCACGATAGT
>ONSU01000040.1 GCA_900320545.1 uncultured Bacteroidales bacterium
GGAGAAGATAGAGCGGATGATCCGGGAGATCGACAGATGCATTTCCATCATAGAGGAAAGTTAAGGTATGGATCAGAAGGTTACCATCAATGTCGACGGACGTCCCTACGTCCTCAAGGCGTCCTCCCCGGAGCAGGAAGAGAGGATCCGGCTCGCCGCGCGGTATGTCAGCGCGAAGCTGGTCAATCTCTCGGCCCGCTTCCCCCGGAGGCCGTATGATGACATCCTTACCTTCATCGCCCTCAACGAGTGCATCTCCCGCATCGAAAGCGGTCAGAGCCTGGAAGCGTTCCAGAAGGAAGCGGACGCGCTCGCCGCGGAGACAGAGGCATATATCGCGGAGGCAAAGAAAAAGTAGCCGTCAGATCCTCTTGCTGAAAACAACAAGTACTCCGGTACCGGGTTTTCTCAGACCAGGGATGACAGGCCCCAAAGTTACCTTCGGGAATTCCGCCGGGAGGCGGGACGTGGGAAGTTAGAAACTGGTCGGATCCCAAATCTTATTTTTAAGATTTTCTGACACAGACGCTGACGGCTTTTTTATACGATCGGGACGGTTCCTGGACGGGACCGCCCCGGTTTGTTTTGAAATGTTGTAATTAATGTAATGATATTTATGGAATACGTATTTTTATCGATAGGACTCGTGGCCGGGGTTGTGCTCGGCTTCCTCATCCATCTGATCATCGTCAGGACCGCCCTCAAGGGCCGGAAGGAAGAGATCCTCGCCCAGGCCGAACTGGAAGGGGAAAAGATCAAGAACGACAAGATCCTCCAGGCGAAGGAGAAGTTCCTCAATCTCAAGAGCGAGCACGACAAGGCCTTCAACGAGCGCAACAACCAGATCCGCGAAGCCGAAAACCGCATCCGACAGAAAGAGAACGCCGTCAACCAGCAGACCGGCGAACTGCAGCGCAGACAGAAAGAGCTGGACACGATGAAGGCCTCCCTCACCTCTCAGCACGAGGCGCTCGACCGCAAGGCCGCGGAGTATGAGAAACTCAGCGCCGAAGCCAACCGCCAGATCGAGAGCATCGCCGGCCTTTCCGCCGCGGAAGCCAAGAACATCCTGATGGAGAACATGAAGGCGGAGGCCCGTACCGAGGCCCAGGCCTACATCAACGATACGATGGACGAGGCCCGGCTCAACGCCGCCAAAGAAGCCAAGCGCATCGTCATCAACACCATCCAGCGCACCGCCACGGAGACGGCCATCGAGAACGCCGTCACCACCTTTCCGATCGAGAGCGACGAGATCAAGGGCCGCATCATCGGCCGCGAGGGACGCAACATCCGCGCCCTGGAGGCCGCTACGGGCGTGGAGATCGTCGTGGACGACACGCCGGACGCCATCCTGCTTTCCGCTTTCGACCCGGTCCGCCGCGAGGTCGCCCGCCTGGCCCTGCATCAGCTTGTCATCGACGGCCGCATCCATCCGGCCCGCATCGAGGAAGTGGTGGCGAAAGTCAAGAAGCAGCTCGAGGATGAGATTCTCGAGACCGGCAAGCGCACCTGCATCGACCTCGGCATCCACGGAATGTCGATGGAGCTCGTCCGTCTGATCGGCCGCATGAAATACCGTTCTTCCTATGGACAGAACCTCCTGCAGCACTCTCGCGAAGTGGCGAACATCTGCGCCATCATGGCCTCCGAACTGGGTATGAACCCGAAGATCGCCAAGCGGGCGGGCCTCCTGCACGATATCGGCAAGGTCTCCGAAGAAGAGCCTGAGCTCCCGCACGCCATACTGGGCATGCAGCTCGCCGAGCAGTACAAGGAAAAACCCGAAATCTGCAACGCCATCGGCGCCCACCACGAGGAGATCGAGATGACCTCTCTGATCGCTCCGCTCGTGATGGTCGGCGACGCCATCTCCGGCGCCCGTCCCGGCGCCCGCCGCGAGGTGATCGAATCCTACATCAAGCGTCTCAAGGGGATGGAAGACCTCGCCCAGTCCTATCCGGGCGTGACCAAGGCCTACGCCATCCAGGCCGGCCGCGAACTCCGCGTCATCGTGGGTGCGGAGGAAGTGACCGACGCCGAGGCGGCCGCCCTTTCCGGCGAGATCGCCAAGAAGATCCAGGACGAGATGACCTATCCCGGTCAGGTGAAGATCACCGTGATCCGCGAGACCCGTTCGGTTGCGTATGCGAAGTAGACCGGTCCTCTGCCTGCTGCTCCTGCTTTGTGGTTTCGTCGCATGGGGGCAGACACCTTCCGTTTCCTGGAAGGTGAAGGCCGAGCCGTCCGGCGAGGGTCTGTACGCCCTGGAGTTTACGGGCGCCATTGCCGACGGATACCATATCTACGGAGCAGGTGTCCCGTTCCAGGGGCCTTCGGTCGAGTATACGGACGCGGAGGCGGACGGGACGCTGGAGAATGCCTCCGAAGGCGTCGAGGAGGACGGCAGTCTTGTTTTCTACAAGAAAGCCGTATATCGACAGGTAGTCCGGGCCGAAGGGAAAAGCGTCAGCGGCACCCTTACGTGGATTGCCTGCAGCGGCAACGAGTGCGGGATGCCGGAGGATTATGCCTTTACGGTGCCGGTCTCTCCGGTGCGGAGCGGGTCTTCCCGCGGGCTCTGGGCGCTGATTCTGGAAGCCCTGCTCTGGGGCTTTGCAATGCTGCTTACCCCCTGTGTGTTCCCGATGGTGCCGATGACGGTGTCCTTCTTCCTGAAGGGGTCGTCCACCCCGGCGGCGGGCCGGTTCAAGGCCTTTATGTACGGACTGTTCATCGTCCTTCTATACACGGTGCCCATTTCGGTCATCATCCTGCTGACGCGCCTCATCGGCGGAGAAGCGGTGACGACGGACATCTTCAACTGGATCGCCACG
This sequence comes from uncultured Bacteroidales bacterium, assembly GCA_900320545.1. Taxonomy (GTDB): domain Bacteria; phylum Bacteroidota; class Bacteroidia; order Bacteroidales; family UBA932; genus Cryptobacteroides. The sequence goes on from ONSU01000040.1 coordinate 2,838, forward strand.
CACTGGCTGCCGAACCTGCTGTTCTTCATCGTCTTCATGGTCTTCGCCGCCTCTTTCTTCGGGGCGTTCGAACTGACGCTTCCCGCCTCGTGGACCAACAAGGCCGATGCCGGATCGGACCGGAAAGGCCTTGCCGGCGTCTTCTTTATGGCGCTGACCCTCGTGCTGGTGTCCTTCTCCTGCACGGGGCCGATCGTGGGCACGGTCCTCATCAAATCGACGGCCGGTGAATTCTGGACGCCGATGGTGACGATGCTCGCCTTCTCGGTCGCCTTCGCCCTTCCGTTCACCCTGCTGGCGTTGTTCCCGTCGCTGCTGAAGAAGCTGAAAAGCGGCTCCTGGCTCGGCGGGGTCAAGAAAGTGCTGGGCTTCGTCGAACTCGCCCTGGGCCTGAAATTCCTTTCCGTCGCCGACCAGACCTATCACTGGGGCATTCTGGACCGTGAGGTCTATCTGGCGCTCTGGATCGTGATTTTCACGCTCCTGGGCCTCTATCTGCTGGGACTGATCCATTTCAAGGACGATCCCGAGCGGCGGCCGCTGAACCTGGTGAAGCTGGTGCTGGCCATCGTGGACCTCGCCTTCGTGGTGTATCTGATTCCCGGAATGTGGGGCGCTCCGCTCAAGGCCCTTTCCGGTTATCTGCCTCCGCTGGAGACGCAGGATTTCATTCTGGGATCCACGGACAGGCCGGGAATGACGGAAGAAGGAGCCGGAGAGGCCGATGTCGCATCTCTCATCTCCCTCCCCCACGGGCTCGTCGGCTATACCTCGCTCGACGAGGCGCTCGCCGCCGCACAGGTTTCGCACAAGCCGGTATTCGTGGATATTACGGGGCACGGATGCGTCAATTGCCGTGAGATGGAGGCGCGTGTCTGGAGCGATCCGGAAGTGCTTTCGCAGCTCCGGGACGACTTCATCCTCGTCGCGCTCTACACCGACGACAAGATGCGCCTGCCCGAATCGGCCTGGGTCACGACCGAGGGAGGCACGGTCCTCAAGGATGTCGGCCGGGTCAATTCCTACTTCGTGAAACGTCGCTTCGGCGTCAACGGCCAGCCCAATTACGCCATCCTCTCCCCCTCCGGCGAACAGCTCGCCCCGATGCGCGGCTACGACCTTGACGCCTCCGCCTTCGCCGCCTGGCTCCGCTCCGCGAAGGACTCCCTTTAAACAAGTATTCTCAAAGCGTAGGGAAGTACAGGTCTGAAAACCTGTGGCCGCCCGTGGCCTCATGAACGGGAGGGGCCCGCCGGTCTCATTTGCATCGCAAATGCATACGGTGGGAGGGACGGAGGATCGAAGATCCGGAGGGTTCTTCAGGCCTGTACTTCCCGAAGCGGCTGGAGCATTGACTTGATTTTAGGAATAAGGAGAGAATAGATGTAGTTCTCCTCCATGAAGTGCGTGCCGTCGTACAGGGCGTAGGAGCCGGGGCCGAAGTACTTGATCCATTTACGGAGACTGACGACACCGCTGCGGCGGTAATGGTCCCGCTTGCCGATAAAGGCGAAAGCGGGGTCCGCGTCGGCATTCAGCAGCGGGGTGCCCTGCAGGGCCTTGCGGCCGTGGGAGGGGTATTTGCGGAGAATGCGGAAGCGGAAATCCAGCGGCTGGCGGTCTCCTTCGCGGGGCTTCCATATCCGGTTGAAAAGGAAGCGGAAGCCGGGAATCAGCGAAAGGCCGGCGAGCAGGCCGATGCGGGCGGGAGCTCCCAGGGACGGAGATACGTACAGGTGCGGGACGCCGCGGATCCGAAGGGCCTGGATGCTTCCCAGGGACTCCCCTATGACAAGGTCCGGCCGGACTTCCTCCACCCAGGAGGCGATCTGCGCCGCACCTTCGTCCGGATCGAAACTGTAGGTCCGGATGACGACATCCGCCTCAGCGGCAAGCTTTTCGGCGAGAATCTTCGGGATGCGGCTGTCCGCGCCGCCGCCCATGCCGTGTATGTAGAGTATCGTTTTCATGGCGGTTCCTTTTGCAAAAATAAACATTTTTATGTAGATTTGTCAATTGTAAACATAAAACGAATCGATATGAGAGTACGCAGCATCCTCGCGGCCGCGGCCGCACTGCTCCTGACGGGATCCCTCGCCACGGCCCAGCCGGCCTCTTCGCGTCCCGTTGCCAAAAACTACGAATTCAAGACGCTCAAGCAGATCCCTGTCACCTCCGTCAAAGACCAGAACCGCAGCGGCACCTGCTGGTGCTTCTCCGCCCTGTCTTTCCTCGAGTCCGAGGTCATCAAGGCCAAGAGCATCACCGACTCCACCAAATATCCCGACTTCTCCGAGATGTACATCGTGCGCAACGCCTACCACGACCGCGCCATCAAATATGTCCGCCTGAACGGCCACCTCGGCTTCAGCGCCGGCAGCGGCTTCGGCGACGTGCTGGAAGTCATCCGCGACTACGGTCTGGAGCCCCAGAGCGCCTTCACCGGGATGAATTACGGCACCGAACTCCCCGTCCAGGGCGAACTGGACGCGGCCCTCAAGGGCTATGTCGACGGCATCGTCAAAAATCCCAACCGCACCCTCACCCCCAACTGGATCAAGGGCTTCGACGGCATTATGGACGCCTATCTCGGCGACATTCCCGCCACCTTCACCGTCGACGGCGTTTCCTATACCCCCGCCTCCTACCGTGACGCGATGGGCATCAATCCCGACGACTACGTCAACATCTCCTCCTTCACCCATCATCCGTTCTATACCCAGTTCGTGATCGAGGTGGAAGACAACTGGCGCTGGTCCACGGCCTGGAACCTCCCGCTCGACGAGATGATGCAGGTCATTTACAACGCCCTCGAAAACGGCTATACGGTGGCCTGGGGCGGTGACGTCAGCGAGCCGGGCTTCACCCGCGACGGTCTCGGCGTCCTCGTCAAGGCCAAGGGATCCACGAGCGGCTCCGACAAGGAGCGCTGGGTCGGGGCCGGTTCTTCCGCGGCGAAAGGCGACAGCAAGATTCCCGCCGAAGAGGAAGTGACCCAGGAGAGCCGCCAGACCGGGTATGACAACAAGCAGACCACCGACGACCACGGAATGCACATCTACGGCCTCGCCGAGGACCAGAACGGCACCAAGTACTTCCTCGTCAAGAACTCCTGGGGCGACGCCGGCAAATACAAGGGCACCTGGTATATGTCCGACTCTTTCATCCGGGCCAAGACGCTCAACATCGTCGTCAACAAGAAAGCCCTTCCGAAGGACATCAAGAAGAAATTAGGTATCAAATAAATGGCTTTATACAAGCATATTCCCAACACAGTCACCTCCTTGAATCTCTTCTCCGGGATCCTGGGGGTGATTTTCTGCCTTCAGGGCAATATTTTCGCGGCATTCGTGATGATGCTCGCCGCTTCCGTGTTCGACTTCTCGGACGGCCTTCTGGCCCGTCTGCTGGATGCGCCCTCCCCTGTCGGTAAAGAACTGGACTCCCTCTCGGATATGGTGAGTTTCGGTGTTCTCCCCGCCCTGATGCTGATGGAGACGATGATCCTCCACAAGGATCCCCTCGCCGTGCAGTCCTGGAAGAGCTGGTTCTATCTGGTCCCGCTGTTGCTGGCGGTTTTCTCCGCCCTCCGGCTGGCCAAATTCAACGTGGACGACAGGCAGACCACTAGTTTCCTGGGGTTGCCCACGCCTTCATCGGCCCTCATCGCCGCCTCCCTGTGCCTATTCATCGACAAAACCCCCGACTGCTTCCTCGCCCGCTGGGCGGGCTCGCCGTGGTTCCTCCCGGCCGTCGCCCTTGTCCTGAGCGCCCTGCTGGTGTGCGAACTGCCGATGTTCTCCCTGAAAATCAAGAAGGGCGACAGCGTCGTCAAGCAGGTGTCGATCGTGACCGTAGCGGTAATTCTCGGCATCACGATCCCGCTCATCGGGCTCCACTGGAGTCTTGCCATCCTCCTTACGTTCCTCGCCTATATCCTGACGAGCATTCTGTTTGCCGTCTTCTGCAAGAAATCTTAACCCCCTAATATCCCCTATTATGCCCGAACTGAAAGGATCCCAGACCGAGGCCAACCTCAAGGCCGCATTCGCCGGCGAATCGCAGGCGCACACCAAGTATCAGTATTATGCCGGAAAGGCGCGCAAGGACGGATACGTCCAGATTGCCGAACTCTTCGAGGCCACGGCCAAGAACGAGAAGGAGCACGCCAAAATCTGGTTCAAATTCCTCCACGGCGGTGAAGTTCCCTCCACCCCGGAGAATCTGAAAGACGCCGCCGACGGTGAAAACTACGAATGGACGGATATGTACGCCGAATTCGCCGCCAAGGCCCGCGAAGAAGGCTTCACCGATATCGCCTTCCTCTTCGAGAAAGTCGGCGCCATCGAGAAAGAGCACGAGATGCGTTACCGCAAACTGCTCGCCAACATCGAGGGAGGTCTGGTTTTCTCCCGCGACGAAGACATGATGTGGGAATGCTCCAACTGCGGCCACATTGTCATCGGCAAGAAAGCGCCCGAGATCTGCCCGGTCTGCAAGCATCCCAAGAGCTATTTCATGATCCGTCCCGAAAACTATTGATTGCCGGATGAACGAAGAGTTTGATGTCATCATCATCGGTGGCGGCATCACGGGTGCCGGCACGGCGAGGGATTGCGCGATGCGCGGTCTCAAGGTGCTGCTGATCGAACGGAACGACATCGCTGACGGAGCGACAGGCCGCAACCACGGCCTGCTCCACAGCGGTGCCCGCTACGCCGTCACCGACAAAGAATCCGCCACGGAGTGCATCGAGGAGAATATGATTCTCCGGAAGATCGCCCGGCACTGCGTCGACGAAACGGACGGATTCTTTATCACGCTGCCCGAGGACGACCTCGCCTATCAGTCCAAATTCGTGGAGGCCTGCCTTGCCGCGGGAATCCGGGCCGACATCGTCGACCCGAAGGAAGCCATCCGGCTGGAGCCCTCCGTCAACCCCGAGCTGATCGGGGCGGTCCGGGTTCCGGACGGGAGCGTCGATCCCTTCCGGCTCTGTTCCTCCAACATTCTGGACGCGAAACTCCACGGCGCCAAAGTGCTGCTGTATACGGAAGTGACGGCGTTCATCATCGAACAGGGCGTCGTGAAAGGAGTCTGCGTGCTCGACCACCAGACCGGACAGAAAGCGGAATACCGTGCGGCCGTCACCGTTAACGCGGCCGGCATCTGGGGCCACAATGTCGCCGCCCTCGCAGGTGTCAACATCGGAATGTTTCCCGCCAAGGGGGCGCTCCTGATATTCGCCCACCGGGTCAACGGCATCGTCATCAACCGGTGCCGCAAACCCGCCAACGCCGACATCCTTGTCCCGGGCGACACCGTCTGCGTCATCGGCACTACCTCCACGCGGGTTCCTTTCGAGGAGTGCGACCATATGCAGGTCACGCCCGACGAGGTCAATCTGCTGCTGACCGAAGGAGCCAAACTGGCGCCTTCCCTGTCCAGCACCCGCATCCTGCGCGCCTATGCGGGCGTGCGCCCGCTGGTTTCGGCAGATAACGATCCCACCGGCCGCAATATCAGCCGGGGCATCGTCTGCCTCGACCACGAAACGCGCGACGGTCTTAAAGGATTCATTTCGATCACGGGCGGCAAACTGATGACATACAGACTGATGGCCGAACAGGCGACCGACCTTGTCTGCAAGAAACTCAACCTGGACAAACGCTGCGAGACCGCCACGACGCCCCTTCCGGGCAGCGAGGGCGGAGACATCGAAGAGGTGTCCAAATCCATCTGGACCAAACCCCTTACCGTCCACAAAGCCATCGTCGGCCGTTTCGGCACCCGCGCCGCCAGAATCTCCGTACAGGAGAAGGAGGACCAGGCGCTCGTCTGCGAATGCGAGGAAGTCTCCGTCGGCGAAGTCAAGGCGGCGGTCGAGCGGCTCGACGTTCACAAGCTCATCGACCTCCGGCGTCGTACGCGCGTGGGTATGGGTACCTGCCAGGGCGGCCTGTGCGCCCTCCGCGCCGCCGGCATTCTCGGCGAGACGCAGAAGTGTACCGCCAGGGCCAAAGACGATCTCCGGAATTTCCTGTCCGAACGCTGGAAAGGTATGTATCCCATCGCCTGGGGCGACACGCTGCGCGAATGTGAATATATGGAATGGGTTTATACGCAGGTGCTCGGCCTGCAGAAGGAGGAAGCGAAATGAGATTCGACACCATCATCATCGGCGGCGGACTGTCGGGCCTGACGGCCGGTCTCCGGCTGCAGAAAGCCGGAAGGAAGACGGCCATCGTGAGCGCCGGACAGAACGCCCTGCACTTCGCCTCGGGCGTTTTCGGCGTGCTGAACGAAGGCGCCGTCCTCCCGGAAGGACATCCCTATTCGCGGATTGACACGGACAAATATCTGGAAGAAGTGAAGCCTTTCTTCCTGGAGGCGGATATCCGCCTGGGCGGCGACGCCCGGAAGAACGGCTGGCGCCTCTCCCCTTCCGGCGCGATGCTGGAAGGCCGGTTCTCCCTGGAAGAGGCGACGCTGTTCCCTGCAAAGGAGGACCTGAAGGCCGATAAAGCGCTGATCGTCACGGTTCCCGGCTTCCTGGACTTCAATACGGCCTTCCTCGCCGACGGCCTGGAAAAACGCGGAATCCCCGCCCGGGTCGCCAGTATGGACGTGCAGGAACTCACCGATCTCAGGACCAGCCCGTCCGAAATGCGCTCGGTCAACATCGCCCGGGTCGCGGACGGCATTCCCGGCAAGGTCGTCGAGGCCGTCAAGGCCCTGATCCGGGACGAAGACCTTGTCATCCTGCCGCAGGTGTTCGGCATCCAGGATGCGGCGATTCCCGCGCAGATCGCGGAAGCGATACCCGCCCGCGTCCTGTTCGTCGGCACGATGCCTCCCTCCGTTCCGGGCATCCGGACGCAACTCAAACTCAAACGGGCTTACGAGCGTGTCGGCGGCACTTTCCTGATGGGCGACGAAGTCGTCGCGCCCGTGATGGACGAAACGCACGTGAAAGCGCTTCGCACGGTCAACCTCGGAGACCAGCTTCTCCAGGCGGACCACTACATCCTGGCAACCGGCAGTTTCTTCAGCAAGGGGCTCGCCAGTTCGATGCAGAAGGTCTATGAACCGCTTTTCGGCCTGGATGTCGACTATCCCGAAGACCGGATGAAGTGGTACGACCTCGATTTCTTCGCCCCGCAGGCCTACGGCGGCTTCGGCGTAATGACCGATCCGGCTTTCCGCGCCCTGAAGGGCGGCGCCGTCATTGAAAATCTCTATGTGGCGGGATCGGTGCTCGCCGGGTGCTTCTCCCAGCAGTTCGGCTGCGGCGGAGGGGTAGCTATCCTGACGGCATTCGCCGTGGCGGACAATATTCTGAAGGAGGACACGAAGCGATGACATTGCAGGAAATCACATCCAGCGCGCACAATTTCGAGGAATGCATGAAGTGCACGGTCTGCACGGCCTACTGCCCCGTCGTTCCCGTCAACCCGCGCTATCCCGGCCCCAAACAGGCCGGCCCGGACGGCGAACGCCTCCGGCTAAAGCATCCTTATTTCTTTGACGAGGCCCTCAAATACTGCCTGAACTGCAAGCGATGCGAAGTCGCCTGCCCCTCCGGGGTAAAGGTGGCGGATATCATCCAGTCGGCCCGGCTCAAGTATTCCCGCTCGAAACCGAAACTCCGCGACCGGATCCTGGCCTCGACCGACCTGATGGGTTCGCTCGCCTCGCCTTTCGCTCCGGTCGTCAATCCCGTGCTCGGACTGGGCGTCACCAAGTCCGTCATGGACGGTTTGATGGGGATCGACAAGCGCCGCACCTTCCCGAAATACGCTTCAAAGACCTTCGAGGCCTGGTTCCGCAAAAACGCCAAAGCCGCGCAGCCGGCATTCCAGCGGAGTGTCGCTTATTTCCACGGCTGCTATGTCAACTACAATTTCCCCGACCTGGGGAAAGACTTCGTCCGGGTGATGAACGCCCTCGGATACGGGGTGCGACTTCTTGACAAGGAGCAGTGCTGCGGCGTGGCGATGATCTCCAACGGCATGGCTTCCGCTGCGCGTAAACACGCTTCCCACAACGAGAAAGTGCTCGCAAAGGCCGCCTCCGAAGGACTAAAAATTCTCACGACCTCCTCGACCTGCACCTTCACGATGCGCGACGAATACGGTGAACTGCTCGGAATCGATACGGCATCCTACCGCGATTCCCTGCTGATGGCGACCCGATTCATCTTTTCGCTCGTCGACAGCGGGACCGCCACCCTGGTCTTCAAACCCGACTACAAGGCGCGGATTGCCTACCATACCCCCTGCCACCTCGAGAAACTCGGCTGGGGCGTATTTTCCACCTCCCTCCTGAAGATGATTCCCGGCGTGGAATTCACGATGCTCGGCAGCAACTGCTGCGGCATCGCGGGCACCTACGGATTCAAAAAGGAGAATTACGAGGCATCCCAGGCGATCGGCAAACCGCTCTTCGACGAGATCAGGGCCGTGGCGCCGGATTTCGTCGCCTGCGACTGCGAGACCTGCAAGTGGCAGATCGAAATGTCCGCCGGCATTCCCGTCAAGAATCCGGTCAGCATCCTCGCCGAAGCGCTCGACCTGGAGAAAACCGCACAGGCGAACCGATGATGCAAAGGGCGCTGTTTATCGTCAATCCCATTTCAGGCGGAAAATCCAAGGAAAGGATCATCGCCCTCATCGGCCGGCTCCTCGACAAGAGCCGGTTTTCGTACGAAGTCGTCCGTACCGAACGGGCCGGACATGCCCTGGAACTGGCCAGGGACGCGGATGCGGACCTTGTGGTCGCCATCGGAGGAGACGGCACGGTGAGTGAAGTGGCGCGGGGGCTCCTCCTGTCGAAACGGCCGAAGACCTTCGGCATCATCCCCTGCGGGAGCGGAGACGGGCTGGCCCTTCACCTCGGCATCAGCCGCCATCCGGAAAAGGCCATCGAAGTCCTGAACGGCGGCGTGACCGCACGGATGGATTACGGGACGGTCAACGGCGAACCCTTCTTCTGCACGACCGGGGTCGGTTTCGACGCCGACGTGGCGAGCGCCTTCGCCCGCAGCCGACATCGCGGACTGCTTTCTTACATTTCGACGGCATTCCGGCTCTGGACGCATTTCACGCCCGATACATACACGGTCACCGTGGACGGAAAAACGGTGGAAACCCTCGCCGCGATGGTGACCGTCGGCAATGTCAATCAGTGGGGCAACCAGGCCCGCATCACCCCGCTCGCCTCCGTGCAGGACGGGATGATGGACGTGACGGTCGTCCGGCCGTTCCATCTCTGGCACGTGCCCCGGCTGGCCCGGCTCTTGATGACGGGCCGTGCCGACAAGGCGCGGGAGGTGATTGAGCTGCGTGGGAAACAGGTCCTTGTGCGGCGTACGAGGGACGGGGCCGCCCACCGTGACGGCGATCCCTTCCCGGCCGGAAAGACCCTTTCGGTCGATACCGTACCGGCCGCCCTGGAGGTCGTCGTACCGCCGCAAAAGAAGGGACATTTGGATTTGTAAGATGTTTTTGATTATATTTGTAGAAATCCGCACGCTATGTTATCCTTAGAAGAACGCGTTACGATGGAGGGACTGACTTTCGACGACGTCCTGCTCATCCCGGCATACTCGGAAGTATTGCCGCGGGAGGTCCATCCCGAGGGACGCTTCAGCCGTCACATTTCCCTTCGCATTCCGGTCGTATCCGCGGCAATGGATACCGTCACAGAGGCGCCGATGGCCATCGCACTTGCAAGTGCAGGCGGCATCGGCGTCATTCATAAAAACATCCCGGCCCGGGAACAGGCCGACCATGTGCGGCAGGTCAGGGAGCGGAACCTTCCCGTCGCAGCCGGCGTCGGCATCACTCCGGACGCCATCGAACGGGTGAAAGCGCTCGTCGAAGCCGGCGTCGACGCAGTCGTTCTCGACAGCGCCCACGGTCATAGCAAAGGCGTCATCGACAAACTCAGAGAGATCAAGGCGGCCTTCCCGGCGCTGGATGTCGTCGTCGGCAACATCGCCACGGCGGAGGCGGCGGTCGCACTGGCCGAGGCGGGCGCGGATGCCGTCAAGGTGGGCATCGGTCCCGGCTCGATCTGCACCACCCGCATCGTCGCCGGCGTGGGCGTTCCGCAGCTGACGGCCATCTCCGAATGCGCCAGGGCTGTCGAGCCCTACGGCATTCCCGTCATCGCGGACGGCGGACTGCGTTACAGCGGCGACATCGTCAAGGCGCTCGCCGCCGGCGGAGACTGCGTGATGTGCGGATCGATGCTTGCCGGCACGGACGAGGCCCCCGGCTTCGTTTTCGAGGCGGAAGACGGCCGTAAATACAAGACATACAGGGGAATGGGCTCCCTCGATGCGATGAAAGCCGGTTCCAAAGACCGTTACTTCCAGGGAGAACAGACCGAAACGAAGAAACTGGTTCCCGAAGGCGTCGTCGGCCGCACCCCGTACAAGGGGGCCGTGGCCGATGTCCTTTATCAGATCGTCGGCGGTCTCCGCTCCGGGATGGGCTATTGCGGGGCCCGTACGCTGGAAGACCTGCACAAGGCCCGCTTCATCCGCATATCCCCGAGCGGAATGGCCGAAAGCCATCCCCACGACATCACCATCACCCAGGAAACACCAAATTACAAATAATGAACTTCGGCAAAAAAACCATCCTCGGCCTGCAGCATCTCTTCGCGATGTTCGGCGCCACCGTCCTCGTGCCGGTCATCACCGGACTCAGCGTCTCGGCCACCCTGCTTTTCGCGGGCATCGGCACCCTCATCTTCCATCTGTGCACCCGCTTCAAAGTGCCGGCCTTCCTCGGCTCCTCCTTTGCCTTCCTCGGCGGATACGCCGTCATTTCCGAAATGGGAATGGCCAAGGGACTGACCCTCGCCCAGGCACTCCCCTACGCCTGCATCGGCGTATTCTGCGCCGGTCTGATGTACTTCATCCTGGCCGGCCTCTTCCGCCTCTTCGGCACCGGCAAGGTGATGCGTTTCTTCCCGCCCGTGGTGACGGGCCCGATCATCATCGCCATCGGCCTCTGCCTGAGCGGCACCGCCGTCCAGAGCTGCAGCCAGAACTGGTGGATCGCCCTTCTGGCGATCGTCATCATCATCGTCTGCAATATCTGGGGCAAGCGGATGATCAAGATCGTTCCGATCCTGCTGGGTGTCCTGGGATCGTATGCGGTGGCCGCCTGTTTCGGGATGGTCGACTGGACGGCCGTGAAAGAAGCCGCCTGGATCGGACTGCCCGTCAAGATGGAGAATACGGCCTTCGCGGTATTCAAAAATCCTGACTGGGGGCTGATTCTCTCCGCCGTGATCGCGATTCTTCCGATCTCCCTGGCGACGATGGTCGAGCACATCGGCGACATGTGCGCGATTTCTTCCACGACGGGTGTCAATTACCTGGAGAATCCGGGCCTGAACAAGACCCTCCTCGGCGACGGTCTCGCAACCAGCATCGCTTCGCTGTTCGGCGCTCCCGCCAATACGACCTACGGCGAGAATACGGGCGTGCTGAACATCACGCGGGTGTATGACCCCTCGGTGATCCGGATCGCCGCGTATTTCGCCATTCTGCTGTCGTTCTGTCCGAAGTTCTCGGCCGTGATCGCCGTGATGCCCGCCGCCACGATCGGCGGCGTTTCCCTGGTGCTCTACGGTATGATCAGCGCCGTGGGCGTCCGCAACATCGTCGAGAATCAGGTCGATTTCACCGAATCCCGCAATATGATCATCGCGGCGGTGATCCTCGTTCTCGCCATCGGCATCAAGTACGGGGCCGGAGACGCCGTTCCCCTCGGCTTCACCTCCCTCAGCGGCCTGGCCGTCGCGGCGCTCGCCGGCATCCTCCTGAATGCCATTCTTCCGGGCAACAAATACGAGTTCGGCAAGAACAGGCGGGGCGAGATCGCCGTCAATTTCGGAGGCGACCACAAACAGGAAATGGAAATGAACAAAGAATGAAAAAGACCCTTCTTATCCTGCTGACGCTCTGCGGTTTCCTGCCGCTCTCGGCCCAGACGCCCAAGACCGTCCGGGAATTTCTCCGGATGTCCTCCAAGGATACGACGACCTGCCGGCTGCACGGCGTCGTCGACCGTATCCGCAACAAAGAGAACGGCAACCTGTACCTTACCGACGGCACCGGCGAAGTGCTGATCTACGGAGTCCGGGACGGCAGCGGCCAGGGGCGGAGGTTCCCGGAACTGGATGTCCGCCAGGGAGATACGCTCACCCTTGTGGGACGCCGTTCGGTCTATGACGGCAAGGTCGTCGAGATGCAGCAGGCCCGCCTCGTCGCCAAATCCGACGGTCCCGACCACGCCAATGCCGGCACGGGCAAGGCCAAAGTTTTCACGGAGCCCACTTTCAAGGGAAAGGACAAGGGGGCGTTCTCGAAATGGGTCACCGAACATCTGGTGTATCCCAAGGAGGCCAGCCCCATTGAGGGCGTTGTGAAGGTCAAGTTCGTCGTGGGACGGGACGGCCACGTCCAGGAGGTGGAAGTGGTCAAGGGAGTCCATCCCCTGCTGAACGCGGAAGCCGTCCGCGTGATTAAAAAGTCCCCGAAATGGAAGCCGGGCAAGGCCGACGGCGTCCCCGTCCGCTGCAGCTATGTCCTCCCGGTCGTTTTCAGTTCGCCGAATTGATACAGTACCATGCTTAAAAACAAATTACATCAGTTCCTAAAACTTTCGGAGCTTCGCTCCTCCATCCCTCCCACTGCGACTGACGTCTTGTGGGCCCCTCCCGTTCACGAGGCCACGGGCGGCCACGGTTTTATCCACTGATGTAATTTATTTTTCGATAGAAAGTTGTTTAATTTATAGAGAGACCGATGGATTACAGTGAGATGATTGCCGAGGCGCACGACGAGTTGATGAACGCGCTGCCGGAAGGATTTACAACGAAGGAACGGGCGCTGGTGGAGGATGCCTACCGGCTGGCGAAGGAGGCGCATACGGGCCAGACCCGCAAGAGCGGGCAGCCCTATATCCTGCACCCGCTTGCCGTGGCGCTCATCGTCGCGCGGGAGATGCGTCAGCGGGACGCCGCGGTCATCGCCTCCGCCCTGCTGCACGACGTCGTCGAAGAC
>ONSU01000014.1 GCA_900320545.1 uncultured Bacteroidales bacterium
GACCGGACAGCCCGCCGGCGGCTGCGTGTGCCTCGTCAATCACGACGGCAACATGTTTGTCCGGATGCAGAATTACGGCCGGGTGATTACCGACAAGACAGGCGGTTATGCCGGGACGCTCTTCGGCCAGTGCAACAAGAGCGCGAGTTTCACGACGTGTGTCGCGGCCGGCGATTTCGGCAAATATAATGGAGGCTCATACCAGATGGTCGGCATCACCGCCGAGAATTATTTTGATTATGTAGGGACGCACAATTCAGATGCCGTCAACGCAACGAGGGAAAACATCCTGTTCTCGCTCGAAGGCGGAGCCGAACAGCCCAAAGGGCCTTCGATGCCGGCGAAATGGGTATTCAATACATCCAACCAGCCCGTCTATTACACGTCCTGGACCACGGAGCGGAAGATTCCCGCGACCAACAATGCGGACGCATACATTACCGTGACGCGGGCTTCGGCGAACGCTTCCGCCGCCTGGAACCTCGGCGTGGCGTCGAACGGCGTCCCGCAGGCAGCGACGCTCGTAAATGGCGATGCCTGGGTGTGGTGCATGCCGCTGGAGACGGCCCTTCCAGCCGGATCCTACATCGACTTCAATGCGACGATGGTCAGTTATGCCGCTTCGGCGAAGAACTGGGTGGTGGAAATCCTGGACGGAGACACCTGGAAGAGCGGCGTCAGCTACATCTGCTCCGGGGTCCCGACCGGGGACGATTACCAGCATACGACGGTGATGCACACGTTCAAGCTGACCAAATCCGTCTCCGGAGAATTGCAGGTCCGCTGCCGGGTGGAAGGCGACCAGGCCTGCGACGGAAGCACGCTTTCGACATCCTCCAACGGCTATAGCCGCTTCGCTCCGTTTGGATATACGGGCGCGTACGTGCAGAATTTCGGCACGGCGGCGCCGGCCGACACCAAGAAAGTCCTTTGCCTCGGCAACTCCTTCTCCTACTACAACAACCCCGTATGGATGCTGAAGGAAATCGCCTTCGCGGAAGGGCACCAATTGGATATTACGGCCAATTTCAAAGGGTCGCAGACCTATGAGTCGCTGCTGACGCGATCGCTGGTTATCGATGCCATCGAACGCGGACCTTTCGACTATGCCTTCTTCCAGGGAGAGAGCAACGAACCGGCAAAATACGGGGAAGAGCCCGCAGACAATGCCGACATCGCCGATGCCGTCAAGGCGCTTTCCGACCGGATTCGCCAGAGTTCCCCGTCTTGTCAGGTGATTCTGGAGGCGACCTGGGCCTCTACCCACGATCATTACGAGGGATTCGGTTCCATGGATAATTTCGACAGGCTGCTCGAGGCGGGTGCCGCGGCGCTGGGCAGATATGCCGGCGATCTGGTCTCGCCGATCGGCAAGGCTTTCAAGGAAGTGCGGAACGGTTCTTCCGGCATCAATCTATATCATACCGATGATTATCATCAAGGCCCTTACGGCGCCTATCTGAAGGCCTGTGTCAACTACCTGGTCCTGTGCAAGACGCGCTTCGGGACCCATCCTGCCGACTGCGGGCTCGATCCGGCCAAGACGGCCGTTCTCCGCACCGCCGCCGAAAAAGTTTATTTTGACGATTAATACTTTAAACCCATATTCTATGAACCCTTATGTATCACCCTGGTCCCGGGTACGGGACATCCGCACGGAAGCATCTTTCTGTGCGTCGCAGTTAAAGGATTTTCCTGAAAACGACCTCTATGTGGAGGACAACGATTAAAACGACGGAAGCCATGAGAAAGAACATCTTGAAAGCCGCTTTGGCTGTAGCAGCCATCGCTGCAATGACTCTCGCCTGCAACAAGGCGGAGGAGCCCGGAAACCGTCCGGATGACAACGGAAAAGTTACCATCAAGGCCGTCATGCCGGAGAGCATCCCATCCCGCGTGGAAGCCTCCATTCCTGCCAGCGGTACCGGAATGAGCTGGAAATGGCAGGCCAGCGACAAGCTGACCGTCATCGGTACGACGACGGAGACCTTTACCATCAAATCCGGTGCATCTTCCCCGGAAGCCGAGTTTGAGGGCAACCCCGTAGAAGGCACGTCCTTCACCATCCTGTATCCCGGCACCTGTGCGACGCTCTCCGAGGCGGAAGCCATCGACTGGACGACGCAGAAGCAGGCGGGCAACAATTCGCCCGCGCATCTTCAGTATGTGGCCGCGCTCAAGGATGTCGATGCGTACGATGAATTTGCATTTACCTCCGACTGGGCTGCCGCCCACGGCGGTACGCTCAAGCAGAGCGGCATCGTCAAGTTCGAATTCACGCTTCCCGCAGCCGTGCCCGGCGTCACCCGCATCGAGGCGGCCGCACCGGGCGGCGTGTTTGCCGTCGGGCTCGACTTTGAGGACGTCGTGCTGGCCGAAGGCAATGTGCTGACCGCCTATGCGGGCTTCCCCTGGGTGGACCTGGATATCCCGGCCGGTGTGCCGATTACGGTTACCCTGAATGCTTCGGACGGCGGCGTATGGACCAAGGTCATTACGTTTACGGAGGCGGGCTCCCTCAAGAGCGGAATGGTCAACAGGGTTCAGCTCAATGCATCCAACTGGACTGTCGCCGAGCAGGGGACCGGAACGGAGGAGGATCCCTACATCATCCGTACGCTGGCCCAGTTCAAGTCCTTTGGGGACAAGCTCGTCGAAGGCGAGACCCGGTGGTTCAAACTGGTGGCGGACATTGACCTCGGTGCCGAGACATCCTGGACCCGACTCCATCCGAATGCAGATACCAAGCGGTTTGTGTTTGACGGACAGAACCATACCGTCAAAAACCTGACCGCATCCTTCTCCGACGGATATCCCTCCATCTTCGGCGCCATCAACGGAACCGTCAAGGACCTGTATTTCGAGAATTGCACCATAACTTATGCCCATGCTACCGGAGGCGGCCCGCTGGGCATCCTGGCCGGCTGGGCTGGCCACAGCTCCAATACGGCCATTGACGCCACCGTCGAGAATGTCCACGCAAAGAACTGCAAGGTTACAAGCCAAAGCTCCGGCAATACGGTAGGAGGCCTTGTCGGCCGCGCCCACAACGCCAAGTTTATCAACTGCTCATTTGAAGGAACAGTGGAACGGACGTCGACCGGCGCCAGCGGTTACAAGTATATCGGCGGCCTGGTCGGATCGGATGAATGGGGCGGCGAATACCTCACCACTTTCAAGAAATGCAGCACATCCGGGACCCTGACGACCGCGAGCGGAAACTCCACGGGAGGCATCCTCGGCGGAAGCTACGGTGCAGCCTATATCAAGATGGAAGACTGCAGTTCGAAGATGAATATTACTACGACCGGAACCGTGGTCGGCGGTATGCAGGGCTATACGGGCGGCGGCATTTATACGAACTGCTCATTTGACGGAACGATAACCAACTCGAAAGCGACAGGTGACGCCTTCCTCGGCGGTATTCTGCCGTATGTATTTCATTGGGCAACCGTGTCAAAGTGTCATACTTCCGGAGAAATCTCCGGAGTCGGCAATCTCGTCGGCGGCATCGTCGGCCAGTTCAATCCGCAGAGCGCCGATACGAACGGGTCGTCGATTACCGACTGCTACAGCTCGATGAAACTGACCGGCAAGAGTCGTGTCGGCGGAATCCTTGGAGGGTCGGCCAACAATAACAATGGTCCGGAGAAACAGATTGCCCGCTGCTATGCTACAGGAGATGTCAAAGGCGGTGACTGGGTAGGCGGTGTCATCGGATTCATCCGTAACGCTGTGGTCGAAGACTGCGCATTCTATGGTACGCTCACCGGAACGGGCCAGCGTGACGGCGGCTTTATGGGGAATGCCGGAGACGGTTATCTGACCGTGCGCCGTTGTTATACCGGAGCTTCCGTCAGGACAAGCGCACTTGGCGCAGGCGGTTTCATCGGACAGGCCCAGGTTGAAAATAGTGTGGCAGGAACTCACGCCGACATCAGTCTGACAGTCGAAAAGTGCATCGCCTGGGGAACCAGTGTCGTAGCTGAAACCGGAACAATCAAACAGTGGGGCTCCGGTGCCTTTATCGGTTCCGTTGCAGGCGGAAGCACGCTCACCGACAACTTCCGCAACCCGGAGATGACCGTCTCTTACAACTGCGCCAATACGGATTGGCCGCTGCTCTATGACCAGGAGAATTCCACCCCGACCAATCCGCTTGTATACTACAACGGCGCGGTCGAAGCGCCTGCCACTTGCCAGGCACCTTACCACGCCAAGCCGGCCGCGGCCGGCAAGACCGCCGCGCAGGTCGCCGCAGACCTCGGCTGGAGTACGGATGTCTGGGATCTTTCGGGTGCCGTCCCGACCTTGAAGAAAGCTGAATGATGCGGAAATTCTTGATTGGAGTCCTTGCGGGGGTGGCGCTGGCCATCCCCGCATCGGCCCAGTCCGTCCGGGAGGCGGTATATGCCGACCCCGCAAGGGCGGGTGGCGTGTATTATATGATGCCCGTCACGGCCTATTCCGTCACGGCTCCTCCGAAGGGGTATGAGCCCGTCTACCTGAGCCATTACGGCCGCCACGGGGCGCGCTACCTGCTCAATGACACGCAGTACGAGCGCAGCCTGGGCGTACTTCGCGCCGCGCACGACGAGGATGCGCTGACGGAGCTCGACGAGCGGCTTTGGCAGGAGGCGTCGGCCTATTTCGAGGAGACCTGCCGCTTCCGGGCCGGGGACCTGACGCCGCTCGGCTGGGAGCAGCACTACAGGATTGCGCAGGAAATCTACAAGGCCAACAGGAAGTTCTTCCGGAAGAAGCCCGCCATCACGGCCGGGGCGACGCAAGTGCCCCGCTGCATCGTGTCGATGGCGGCGTTCTGCCAGGGGCTCGTGAAGATGGATCCCTCGCTGGATATTTACGAGGCGGCGTCCAAGTTCGACCTGGACGAGATCAATCCCCACGCCACCGAGAATCCGCGTCGCGAGAATGTCCGGATGGAGGAGGGGCGCTACAAGCGCAGGGACCCCTGGGGGACGGGACTCAAGGAGTTCATCGACGCCAGGGTGGACTATATGGCCATCGCCGGCCGGATATTCAAGGATCCGGACTTCCCCAAGCCGTTCCGGGGCACCCGCGCCTTCGTGACGGACCTGTACGACCTGGTATTCAATATGCAGTGCACCCCGACGGAGCGCAGCCTGATGTGGCTGTTCACCCCGGACGAGCGCTACAGTCTCTGGGAGGTGAACAATTACATCCATTATATGGAATCGGCCCCGCCGGCCACCAAGCGCGACCTGCCGGCCCTGTGGAACCTCGTGGATGACGGCGACCGCGCCGTTGCCGCCGGGAAGCCGGCCGTGCGCCTGCGCTTCGGTTACGACACCGTGTTCCTGGCCACCCTCTCGATGGTCGGGGCGGACGGGTTCGATATCGTTCCCGGGAGCGCCGACGGCATTTCCGCCACCTGGTACAACTTCCGGGCGCCGATGGCCGCTACGCTGTATTTCCTCCTCTGCAAGAACCGCGAAGGCGACGTAATCTTCAAGCTCGTGGTGAACGGCGCCGATGCGACCCTCCCGCTGGAGGCCGTCTCCGGCCCCTGGTATCGCTGGAACGACCTCAAGGCGCTGATTGCCTCCCGCTTTCCGCGGGGGTAATTGGAATAACGACAGATAATTGCTAATTTTGCAAGGATAAACCGATAAGCAGATGAAGAAAAGTTTCCTTTTGACCCTTTTGACGGTGGCGGCGATGCTGACCGCCGTCATCGGGGCTGATGCCAAGAAGCCCCATTATGCCAATCACGCCGAGAAAGTGATGGCGGAGATCCACAATCCCAACTCGAAATATGTCATCGTCGCCTGCCACAGGGGCGACTGGCGCAATTATCCCGAGAATTCCATCGGAGCCATCGAGTCCGTCATCCGGATGGGCGCCGACATCGTGGAGATCGACCTCAAGCTCACCAAGGACAGCGTGCTGGTGCTGAGCCACGACAAGACCTGCAACCGGATGACCACCGGCAAGGGCGACATCTCGACGATGACCTACGATTCGCTTGCGACCTTCAACCTCAGGACGGCGCACAATGTCCGGATCCCCGGGACCCGTATCGTGACGCTCCGCGAGGCGCTCGAGGTGTGCAAGGACCGGATCGTCATCAATGTCGACCAGGGTTACAAGTACTACGACCTCGTGGTCGCGCTGACGGACGAGCTCGGCATGAGCGACCAGATCCTCATCAAGGGCAACAAGCCGCGGAAGACGGTCGCCAAGGATATGGCCGGCAGCAAGATGATGTATATGCCCATCATCAACTGCCTGCAGCCCGGCGGAAAGAAACTCTTCAAGGAATACGAAGGCTGGTATGCCGAGACCGGCGAGAAGCCGCTGGCCTATGAGGTGTGCTTCGACAGGCTCAATGATGAAGCGGTCGACTGCTGCAAGAAAGTGGTCGCGCAGGGTTCCAAACTCTGGGTCAACACCCTCTGGGCCTCGCTCTGCGGCGGTTATGACGATGATGCCGCCTACAACGGAGACCCCGATGAGATATACGGCAAGATCCTCAGCCTCGGAACCTCGATGATCCAGACCGACCGGCCGGAATTCCTCATCAACTGGCTCAAGAAACAGGGACGCAGGAAATGAGACCCTTCAGACTCCTTCCGATTTTAGCGGGGATGGCGCTTTCCGTCATCCCCGTTTTCGCCCAGACTCCGGCCCGGGACGCCATCGCCGAGGATGTGCTCCGCGCCGGAGGTGTGTATTATATGTATCCTTTCAAGGCGCACAAGGTCACTCAGCCGCCGAAGGGATACAAGACCGTTTACCTCAGCCATTACGGCCGGCACGGGGCGCGGTATCTCCTCAACGAGACGCAGTATGAACGCAGCCTCGGCGTCCTGCGCGACGCACACGAAAAAGGCGCCCTCACCGAGACGGGCGAGAAGATCTGGGAGACCGCTTCGGCCTATTTCGAGGAGACGTGCCAGTACCGTGCGGGCGACCTTACGCCGCTCGGATGGACGCAGCATTACCGCATCGCCCAGGATATCTACAAGGACAACAGGGCCTTTTTCAAGCAGCATCCTGCCGTGACGGCCGGGGCGACGCAGGTTCCCCGCTGCATCGTGTCGATGGCCGCTTTCTGCCAGGGCCTCGCGGCAATGGATCCCACGCTTGAGATCTACGAAAACGCTTCCCGTTTCGACCTCGACGAACTCAACCCCCACGCCAAGGAAAATCCCCGCAGGGAGAATGTCCAGATGGAGGAAGGCCGCTACAAGCGGACGGATCCCTGGGGAACGAAACTGGGCGGATTCATCGATGCGCGGGTCGACTACAAGGCCATTGCAAGCCGTATTTTCAAGGATCCGAACTTTCCCAAACCCTATCGGGGCACGCGGGCTTTCGTCACTGACTTCTATGACCTGGTGTTCAATATGCAGTGCACCGGGACACAGCGCAGCCTGCTATGGTTCTTCACGCCGGAAGAATGCTATGCGCTCTGGGAAGTGAACAATTACATCCACTATATGGAAGCGGCCCCGCCCGCCACGATGCGCGACCTTCCGGCGCTGCAGCATCTGGTTGCCGACGCCGATGCCGCCCTTGCGGCCGGCAAGCCCGCGGCGCGCCTCCGTTTCGGCCACGACACGTGCCTCCTGTTTCTGGTCTCCGCCCTGGGTGCAGACGGATTCGGGATCGTCCCCGACAGCGCGGACGGGATCAGCGCCACCTGGTTCAACTGGCGCGCCCCGATGGCCGCGACCTTCTACCTCGCCTTCTGCCGGAACAAGAAAGGCGACGTCCTCGTCAAACTAGTGTGGAACGGAGAAGAAGCAACGCTTCCCGTCGCTCCCGTTTCCGGTCCGTGGTACCGCTGGAGCGACGTAAAAGCAATGCTTACAAGTTCTTATAGCGCCAGATAGCTTCTATGAAATAATAATCCGCGTAGGTAAGGGGAACATCCACCTCCTTCCCTGCGGGATAATGGCCGGTGCTGTGCTTGAGCAGGAATCCGCCCACCTCGCCTTCTTTGGCAAGGTATTTCTCACCGCAAAGGGCCTTGAGCGTGGCGACCGCCTGCGCCTTGTAGCGTTCGGCGGAGGCGCTGTCTTTCGTCAGGGTGGCCAGTTCGAAGAACGCGGATGACATGACGGCGCCCGCCGAAGCGTCATCCTGTGCGATGGATTCTTCGGGCGCATCGAAGTCCCACGGCGGGACAGGACGGCCTTCCAGGCGCGGAAGCAGGAAGGCGGCCACTTTTTCTGCCTGCTGAAGGAAATCTTCCTCCTGCGTCTCCCGGTACATCATCGTAAAGCCATACAGCGCCCAGGCCTGGCCCCTGGCCCAGGCGGATTCGTCGGCATATCCCTGCACGGTCTGTTTGCGGATAATGCTGCCGTCCTCCGGATTGTAGTCGACCAGATGATAGCAGGAGCCGTCCTCCCGGAAGTGGTTGCGCATCGTGGTGCGGGCGTGGGTAATTGCGATTTCCTTCCATTCGGGCACATCGAACAATTTCGAAGCACGGGTCAGAAGTTCCAGATTCATCATGTTGTCGATGATGACCGGGAACGAGAATTTGTGACCGTTCCAGCTCTTCATTACTCCGGCCACGGGCGAGAAGCGGGCCGCAAGCTCTGTCGCCGCCGCCCGGATCGTCTTTAGATAGAGGGTATCACCCGTTTCCGCATAGGCTTCTCCGGACGAAGGAAGCACCTGGAAGCCCAGATCGTGGTCGCCGGAAAGACCGGACACATCCAGCAATTTCGCGCTCTCCTTCAGCGCCATCTCCTTCATCGCTTCCTCCCCGCTCAGCTTGTAAGTGTACCAGCACACCCCGGGGAAGAATCCGCTGCACCACCAGTGGGTATCGGAGCGGACGAGTTCTCCGTTCTGGAAATTGCGGGGCATGGTATCCTCCGTCAGCAACTGCTCCATAATGGTGCACTGCTTGACCGCGAGGGAAGAGATCTCATCGACGGGAATCATTTCCTGATTGCGGCAGGATGCCATCAGGCAGGCTGTACCCAGCAGGAGGGAAAGAAGAATTTTCGTATTCATAATCGTTCAGATAGTTAATCGGACAAAAGTAATCAATTCCCGTGTAAAAAGGCCTAAGACTCTTTGGCGGCGATGCGGTCCATGATGAGGGAGATGGCGCCGTCGCCGGTGACGTTGCAGGCGGTGCCGAAGGAATCCATCGCGATGTAGAGCGTAATCATCATCGCCTGGGCCTGGGCGTCGAAGCCCAGCATGCTGCTCAGGATTCCAAGGGCGGCCATAATGGCTCCGCCGGGGACGCCGGGAGCGGCGACCATCACGATGCCCAGCATCATAATGAAACCCAGCAGCGCCGGGAAGGACACCGGCATCCCGAGCATCAGCATCAGCGCGATGGCGCAGGAAGTGATCTTGAGCGTACTGCCCGACAGGTGAATCGTGGCGCATAGCGGAACGACAAATCCGGCGACGCTTTCCCGGACACCGTTGCCGGTCGTGCAGCGGAGGGTAACCGGAATCGTGGCGGCGGAAGACGCTGTCCCGAGCGCTGTCACATAGGCCGGAAGCATTCCCCAGAGCATCTTGAAGGGATTCTTGCGGGCGACAAGGCCCGCCACGCAGAACTGCAGCACCAGCAGGACAAGCGTCATCGCAAAGATGACGAGAACCAGCACGAGGAATGATTTCAGCACCGGAACGACCTTCCCCGCCGCCGTCATGTCCAGGAACAGGCCGAAGATGTAAACGGGCAGGACCGGGATGATTACCTTCTCTATGCTCCGGACAACGATGGTCCGGAGTTCGCCGAACCCCTTTCCGAGCACCTCAGCCTTGCTGGCGGCGATGCCGATCCCGAGAAGGAACGAAAGGACCAGGGCTGTCATCACGTCGGTCATGGGCGGGATGGCAAGGGTGAAGTACGGTGCGAAATCCACATCGGCGGCCTTCAGGGCGGTCAGACTCCCCGCTCCGACAACCTTCGGGAAAAGGGTGCTGCTGAAAAGGTAGGCGAACAGGCCCGACAGGACCGTGAACGTATACGCGATCGCCACGGTAATCAGAAGCATCCGGCCGGCCTTCGCCCCCACGTCAGCGATCGCGGGCGTTACGAGGCCGATGATGATCAGCGGGATGAAAAATCGCAGCAGCTGGTCGAAGATGCCGTCGAAGGTATTCATCGCGCGGACGATAAATGCCGGGGCCACCAGGCCGATGAGAATGCCCAGGACAATGGCGATGAGGACCCTGGCCAGAAGGGGAATGCGGATTTTTTTCATACGGTCGCGGACGGGGTTAGACGGTGATGACGCGGACGCCTGTCTTTTCGATGGCCTTGCGGGCGGAGTCGGAGATGCCGGAATCGGTAATGAGTACGTCCACCTCGCCCATCGCGCAGATCCGGCCGAATCCCTTGAATCCGATCTTGGAGGAATCGGCCAGAACGATACTCGTCGCCACGACGCCCATCATCTGATGGAGCAGTTCGGCCTCTTCGATCGTGGCGCAGGTCGCCCCGAAATCCGGATCGATGCCGTCAACGCCGAAAAACAGCTTGCTGCAGTGAAGATTGTTGAGCATCCCCTTGGCCTCGGACCCGATCACGCAAAAGGAGTTGCCGTACAGGATGCCGCCAAGCTGCATCACGGAGATCCCGGACATGTCGCCGAGGGCCATCGCGATATTGACGGCCGGCGTGACGACGTTCAGGCGCCCCTTGGGTTTGATTATCTCGGCCATTACGCCGACCGTGGATCCCGCTCCCATGATGATAGAATCGTTCTCCTGCAGCATCGCGATGGCGCGGGCGGCAATCCGTTGTTTCTGCTTGAGGTGGATCAGGCGCTTGGTGTTGAGACTGATGTCCATCACCGGGGCCGCGGTGGGAAGCGCGCTGCCGTATGCGCGGTAGAGCAGTCCCTGTCCCTCCAGGTAGGTGAGATCCTTGCGGATGGTGGTCTGGGTGACGGACAGTGCCTCGGCAAGGTCCGCGACGCGGACGAATCCGTTCTGGAAAATATTGTCGAGAATGTACTTGCGCCGTTCTGCGATACTTTTCATAAAAAAGTGGGATTTGTACCTTCGCAAAGGTAAGTAATTCTATCCCAAAAAACAAGAAACGAAACAAAACGAAATTTTTTTCGGCAGAAGTATTGGTTAAACGAAAACAATTGCGTACATTTGAAACCAGTTAACCATACGAACCTCCAATATGAGACTCAAATCCTTTCTGATGCTTCTGACGGTATCGCTCCTGACCCTCCTCGGCGGGGCGGCCGTCTCGGCCCAAAACAAATCGCTGACCGTCCAGGGCGTCGTCTCGGACGCGAACGGCGATCCGCTGGCCGGTGTAATGGTCTATGTGCAGGGCAGCAGGAGCGGCTCCGCCACCGACCTTTCCGGACGCTACACCCTGAGCGGCGTAAAGCCCAATGCCACGCTCACTTACAGTATGATGGGCTATGAGGAGCAAAACATCCCGGTCGAAGGGCGTACCGCAATCGATGTCGTCCTCAGAGACGACGCGATGGTGCTGGAAGAAGCCGTCTCCATCGGCTACGGCAGCCAGCGCAAGGTAACCCTGACGGGCTCGGTGGCCACGACCTCCGGCGCCGAACTCGTCAAGAACTCCTCCGTCAACCTGTCCCAGGGCCTTGCCGGCCGTCTGAGCGGCGTAATCGTCAACAACCGCTCCGGCGAACCGGGAAAGGACGATGCGGTGATGTTCATCCGCGGACGCAGCACCCTCGGTGACAACTCCCCGCTCATCATCATCGACGGCGTGCCGGGACGAGGGGATGAATTCGGCCGCCTCACCGGCGACGAGATCGAGAGCGTGACCGTACTGAAAGACGCCTCCGCCGCCATCTACGGCTCCCGGAGCGCCAACGGCGTCATCCTCGTCACCACCAAGCGCGGCCGCTTCAACGAAGCGCCGAACGTCACGTTTACCTACGACCTCGGCATGCAGCAGCCCACCCGCCTCGTGAAGATGGCCGACGCCGTCCTCTTTACCAAGGCGTACAACGACGAGCTCGCCATTACGGGCGCCGCGCCGTACTACAACGAGACCCAGCGGCAGCACTATATCGACCAGGACGACCCAATCCTGTACCCCAACACCGACTGGTTCAAGGAAATCATCAAACCCGTCTCGCTCCAGCACAAGTACGGCGTAAGCATCAGCGGCGGCGCCAAAAAGGTGGCTTATTTCGTCCAGTTCAACGGCCAGTACCAGGACGGTATCTATTACAAGAGCGCCACCAACTACAGCCAGTACAATCTGCGCTCCAACCTCGACATCCAGGTCACCAATAACCTCAAGCTCGGAGTGGACATCCAGGCGAGGCGGCAGCAGAAGAACTACTCGGCCTTCCCCTCCGACAGTTACGGTATCTTCTACATCGCGACCCGTATGAAACCTACCGGAGCGGCGTACTACCCGAACGGCCTCCTGCGCGGCGGCACGAACCCCGCCGTCCTCGTCCAGGACCTCACCGGCTACGACCGTACCACCTTCAATTCCATCAACACCACCCTCAGCGCAAACTGGGACCTTCCTTTTATCACAAAGGGGCTCTCGGTCAACGCCAAGGTCGCCTACGACCTTACCTCCCGTTTCCGCAAGAACTGGCAGCAACAGTGGAAGTACTACAGTTACGACGAGATCACCGAACTCTATGAGGAGTTCACCACCTCGTACTGGACCACGCCGACCCTGCACGAGTACCAGACCCACTGGCACACGCTTACGGTCAACGCCAACATCAACTACGACCGCACCTTCAACGGCCACCACGTGAGCGCCCTCGCGGGCTTCGAGCAGAGTTCCTACCGCCTCGACTACTTCACGGCCGGCCGGAACAAATATCCTACCGACATCCTCGACGAACTGTTCGCCGGCGATGCCGACCGCGAGTATTTCAGCGCCACGGGCTATGCCCGCGAGACCGCCCGCCGCTCCTTCTTCGGCCGTGTCGGCTACGACTACAACAGCAAGTACCTGTTCCAGTTTATCATGCGTTTCGACGGCTCCGAAAACTTCCCCAGGGGCAAGCGCTGGGGCTTCTTCCCTGGCGTGTCGGTGGGCTGGCGCATTTCCGAGGAACCGTTCATGAAAGAGAACGTCCCCGACATCACCAACCTCAAGATCCGCGCTTCCTACGGCGAGCAGGGCAACGACCAGATCGCAGCTTTCCAGTACATGCCGAGTTACGAATATACCTCCAAGAACAGCTATAAGCTCAAGATGGACGGCAAGGACGTCAACATCATCGTTCCCGGCACCATCCCCAATGAGAACGTCACTTGGGAAGTCGCCCGCACCTGGAACGCCGGTATCGACGGAAGCATCCGGAACGGTCTGTTCACCTGGGAGGCCGAATTCTTCCACACCCAGCGCAAGAACATCCTCTGCACCCGCAACGCCTCCGTTCCCTACTATACGGGTATGACAAGCAGCCTGCCCGACGAGAACATCGGAATCGTCAACAACACCGGCGTCGAGCTCCAGCTGGGCCACGAGTACAGGGTCGGAGAATTCTCCTACCACATCACCGGCAACTTCATGTATGCCCGGAACAAGATCGTCTATATGGACGAAACGCCCTGGCCGGAAGGTCACGACTATATGAAACTCGAAGGGATGCCGATGGGCTCCTCGCTGTATTACCACGCCATCGGCGTATTCAAGACACAGGATCAGCTGGACAATTATCCGCACATGGACGGCGCCACGCTCGGCGACCTCATCTATGAGGATCTGGACAAGGACGGCAAGATTACAAACCTCGACCGTCAGCGCATCCCGCTCACCGTCGTTCCGCAGATCGTATTCGGCCTGAACTTCGAAGCCCGCTGGAAAGGCCTTGACTTCTCGTTCCTCCTCCAGGGACAGGGGCTGGCCCGCTACTACTATTCTCCGCTGATGGACCCGGTCTCCGGCAACCTCGAGCGGGAAGCGGCCGAGAAGGCCTGGACGCTGGAAAACACCACGTCCGACTATCCGCGTATCGGATCGACCGTCAGCAACGGCGGCGTCAACCGTTCCGACTTCTATTCCCGCAACGCTTCCTTCATCCGTCTGAAGAACGTTGAACTCGGCTATACCCTTCCGCAAAAGTTGTTCGGCACCAAATTCCCCTGCAAGGGAATCCGCTTCTACATCGCCGGATACAATCTCCTCACCCTGTCCGAACTCAAGAACGTCGACCCCGAGACCTCGGACGAGAGCTACCAGACCTATCCTCAGATGAGGATTTTCAACACGGGTGTGAAAATTATGTTCTAGCAAAGGAGTCACCATGAAAAGGATCATTACCATACTGACCGTCGTCCTTGCCGCCGCAGCCATCGTGTCCTGCAACAAGGAAAAAGGGTTCCTCGACAAGACCCCGCTCGACAAACTTACGGAAGAAGCCGTCTTCTCCAGCATCGGTCTGGCCGAAGCCCACGTAAACAGTTTCTATGTCGTACTGCCCGACCCTTACCAGGAGGGCAACATCGGCTGTATCAGCGACGAAGGATTTTTCCGCTATGGCGGTTCTTCCACGCGCTACATCGCTTCCGGAACGATGAATCCGGACAATATCATGTATATGAACGAGGGCGGATCGGCGCACAACACGCGCACCACCATCCTCAACATCTGGAACCGCTCCTACCAGTTCCTCCGCAATATGAACCGCTTCATCAATACCATCGAGGCGGACACCGGAAAGAAGGGCGACAAGAACTGGAACCGGCTCCTCGGCGAGACCTATTTCCTCCGCGCCTGGACATACACCAATCTCATCGAGCGCTATGCCGGCGTACCGATCATCAAGGACATCTATACCTTGAGCGACGAATTCTCCGTCAGACGCGACAAGTTCGACGACTGCGTCGATTTCATCCTTGAGGACCTTGCCAAGGCCGAGAACCTCCTCCCCGAAAAGAACGCGGCGGGACGGGCCACCCGTGACGCCGCCCTGGCCCTTCACAGCCGGGTTACCCTTATCGCGGCCTCTCCGCTTTTCAACGATCCCGACAAGCCCGAAGGCGGAATCTTCCGGGGAACCTACAGCCGCGACAAGTGGCAGCGGGCATACGATGCGGCCAAGGCCATCGTGGACCGCGCCGACATCGACGGGGCCTACCGGATGGAAGACACATACGACGCTTTCTGGAAGAATGTCGATTCCAAGGAGAATATCTGGTGTAAATTCTTTGTCGCCAACTCCTCCTCGGATGACAACTACACCAAGAAGGCCCAGCTCCTGTACTCGGTCGTGTACTTCAACGGATGGACCTCGATGGAGCCCACCCAGGCGATGGTGAGCGACTACGAGATG
The DNA here is from genome assembly GCA_900320545.1 of uncultured Bacteroidales bacterium. Lineage (GTDB taxonomy): Bacteria > Bacteroidota > Bacteroidia > Bacteroidales > UBA932 > Cryptobacteroides. The sequence goes on from ONSU01000014.1 coordinate 15,288, forward strand.
ATCACCGGCAAGAAGTGGTTCGAGGAAGATTCCGGATACGATCCCGAGCATCCCTTCAGGAACCGCGACCCGCGCTTCTACAAATCCGTCGCAGCCCCCTTCAGCCTCTACGGCAATATGAAGGGCAACTCCTATTCCGAGGATGTCCTCGAACTTTATCTCCTCTGGAAAGACAAGACGAGGGATGATTTCAGCAAGGACCGGACGAGCAAGATGCCCGACTATACGGCCAAGGGCAAGCATCTGTGGCATGCGTCCACTACGACGGGTTATGAACTCAACAAATGGTACATCCCGACCTCCCCGATCACCGAGGCCGAGACCGGCTCGCTGCTGTACCCGTGGTTCCGTCTGCCGGAATTCTACCTCAACCTCGCCGAGGCGGCCTATATGCTGGGCGAGGAGGAGACCTGCCGCAACTATATCAACAAGATCCGCGACCGTGCGGACGTGATGATGCCGCACGTGACGGAGAGCGGCGAAGCCCTCTGGGACCGCCTGGTCAACGAGCGCCGCATCGAATTCGCCTTCGAGACGATGCGCTACTTCGACCTGCGCCGCTGGAAGATGGCCGATTTCTACGAGAACATCCCCTTCGCGGGAACGCAGACGATGCTTCTTGAAAAGGGCGGCGTGACGGATACCGTCTATCGGATGCCGCGTCTGTACGACCCGTCCAAGAACGACCGCATCTACTACGAGGAAGGGGCCGTATATGAGTACAAATGGCTCGGCAAGACCTACAAGATCGACTATGGCGACTGCCCTCTCGGAATGAGCCCCACCCAGAAATACTTCCCCGAGGACGGACGCAACTACCTGATGCCGATCCCGCGCAACGAAATCACCAAGAGTAAGGGTACCATCGAGCAGAATCCGGGATATTAGGCCATGAGAAAACTGGGAACGCTTATTCTTGCGACGGTGCTGGCGGCATCCTGTTCGCAGGGCGGGAAACTGACCTGCAACTATAACGCGGCTGACATCTCGACCCTTGAGGGAGAGGCGACGATGCTGGCGGGATTCGCCGCCCGCAACGACCTCTCCACGGGGATCCATCTGCCGTTGAACACCCATTGTCTCGTCATCTCCGACGGCTCCGACAAGGTCTGCATCATTTCCAATGACCTGATGGAGATCTCTCCCGAACTGTCGCTGGAATGGCGGAAGGAGATCGCGCAGAAGAGCGGGCTGCCGCTGGACAGGATCTTCATGCACTGTATCCATACGCATTCCGCACCCCGCAACGGGGGCTGGCGGTCCGAGCCGGGCGGGAGCAATTACGCCCACAAGGAGCGGCTGCACAGGACGCTGGTGGAGAATGCGGTCAGGACCATCACGGAGGACGCCGCGTTCCGCCCCTTCCGCCTCGAGGTCGGCAACGGCACCACGACCATCAATTACAACCGCTGCGAGAAAACTTCGGGGCCTGTTGACCGGAATGTCTATGTCGCGCGGATCATCCCGAAGGGGGGGGACAAACCCCTTGTGAGCATCGTCAACGTGGCGTGTCACCCCGTCTGCATGGGCCCGCGGAGCCTGCTGGTATCATCCGACTATCCGGGCGTGACGGGCAGGATCCTGTCGGAGGCCTGGGGCGGAGATGTCTTCCAACTGACCGGTGCGGCCGGCAATATGGACCCGGCAAAAGGCCCCAAGGACTATCTGTATGCAGAAGAGACCGGCCGCTGCCTGGCCGACTCCATCCTGAATTTCCATTTCCGCAAGGTCCCCTCCACCGGGGAATTCAAGGTCGTGAACGATACCGTCTCCCTGCCGTACCGCATCGCCGAGGTGACGCCGGAAGCGGTCATCGCCCACGCAGAGGAGATTTCCCGGTGGGACAAAACCGTTTCCGCTTCCTGGAAAGAGGACGTGGCTGGGTGGAAGGATCTGATCCTCTCGCGTTTTGCCGAGGGGGAGGTCAAGAGTTCGCTCGACTTCACGATGGGAGCCGTCAACATCGACGGCGTCATCTTCTTCTTCACGCAGGGGGAGCCGTTCTGCGAGTACCAGGAGGCGGCCCGCGCCCGTTTCCCGGACCGGGATGTCTTCTTCGCCGGCTATACCAACGGCCAGAATTCCTATCTGCCGTCGGCCTATGCTTATGAGAAGCATACCGGATATGAATATGAAATCGACCAGATGCACGTCTATATCAAGGCTCCTTATCCGCTCTCTCGCGAAATGCCGGCGACATTCAGCGACGCCATCGACAAAACCATTGAAAAAGCCCTATGAAACGATTCTTTCTGACTTTGTCCGCCCTGCTGGTCGTGGCTTTTGCCGCTTTGTCGGCTCCGCGCTATGACATTGTCCCGACCCCGAAGAAGTTGACGGAGGCCCCGGGCGACTTCCTGCTCTCGAAGACCGTCCGCCTGGTCGTTGAGGACCCCGCGTTCGCGGAAGTGGCGGCGGATTTCAAGGCCCAGGTGACGCTCGCCACCGGATTCGGCCTGCAGGGAAGCGGGAATGCCATCCGGCTGGTCCGGCGCGAAGGCTTCGGCAAGGAAGCCTACAGGATGCGCGTGGCGCCGGAAGGCGTCGTCATCGAGGCGACGGAGGTCAACGGGGCATTTTACGCCCTTCAAACGCTCCTTCAGTTGTTCCCGGCGGAGATATACAGCCCGGTACGCGCCAAAAAGGTCAGGAAGTGGGCGGCGCCCTGCTGCATCATCGAGGATGAGCCGGAATTCTGGTACCGGGGATTTCTCTTCGACAGCGGCCGCTTCTTCTTCCCGAAGGAGGAAATCCTGAAGTTCCTCGACTTGATGGCGATGTATAAGCAGAATATGTTCCACTGGCACCTCACCGAGGACCAGGGCTGGCGCATCCAGATCGACAAGTATCCCCGCCTCACCGAGGTGGGGGCCTGGCGCAAGGAAACGGCCTGGCACAGCGGCATCGGCAACGGCATCCCCCACGGCGGATTCTACACCAAGGACGATATCCGCGAAGTGGTGGAATATGCCCGGAAGCGCTGCATCACCGTCATCCCCGAGGTCGAGATTCCCGGCCACAGCACGGCGGCCATCGCGGCCTATCCCGAACTCGGCTGCTTCCCGGATCGGCATTATGAAGTCGAGACCCGCTGGGGTATCTGGAAGAACCTCTATGCGCCGACGGCCACGACCTTTACCTTCCTGGAGGACGTGTTTACCGAGCTGTTCGAACTCTTCCCTTCGCCGATCTACCATATCGGCGGCGACGAGGCCCCCAAGGATGCCTACCGGGAGAGCCGGTACTGCCAGGACCTGATGAAAGTCCTCGGCATTGACCGGGAGGAGGAACTCCAGACCTTCTTCGTCAAGCGGATGGGAGACTTTCTCCGGAAGCACGGCAAGACCGTCATCGGCTGGGATGAAATCCTCGACGGCGGCCGGCTCGAAGATCCCATCGCGATGTCTTACAGGGGGCACGCCCCGGCGGCCCGGGGCATCCGCCGCGGCATCCGGGTGGTCCTGACGCCCAACCGTTGGTGCTACCTGGACAACAAACAGGAAGACCAGGCCGACAACGTGGCCCAGGAAATCTTCATGCCGCTCAAGAAGGTGTACAACTACTATCCTGCCGTGGATTCCCTCCCGGATCTGAGCAAGAAGTACATCATCGGCTACGAGACCTGCCTATGGACGGAATACGTTCCCGACAATGCCACGGCCGAATATCAGGCATACCCGCGCAACGTCGCCGCGGCCGAGGTGGGCTGGACCGCCCGGCCCAACAAAGACTGGGAATCGTTCCGGCGGAGAATGCCCAAGATCCTGAAGACCCTGGACCTGAAAAACATAGGATACTGCCCGGTGTATCACGACGTGATCTTCGACTACGACCGGCGGCTGGACTTCCCAAAGCCGATGAATCTCCAGTTGGATAATCCGGAGGGAGAAGTGCATTACACGCTCGACGGCTCCGAGCCGACGATCCGTTCGCCCCGCTACGACGGCAAACCGTTCGTGGTCGATAAGGGTTCCGTCATCAAGGCCCGCGGATTCGTCGCCGGCAAGCCCATCGGCAAGACCGTTACCAAAACCTTCGCGAAATGATCCGCTTTACCTCTCTTAGCGCCCGACGGGGCATGATCCTCGCCATCCTCCTCCTGGTGGCCTGCACCGGGAAAGAGCCCGCCCGCGAGGTGCAGGTCATTCCACAGCCTCAGCACATTACCCCGCTGGAGGGATTCTTTACGTTTACCCGGGATACGCGGATCTGGCTGGACGAGCCGGATTCCGGGCGGATTCGCACGGCGGAGATGCTCAACGAGCGCCTCGCCGCAGCGGCAGGAATGACGCTGGCCGTCGAGGAGCAGATGCCCCGGGAACAAGCCGTGTACTTCATGTCTGCACCCGGCATTCCCGCCGAGGGATATCACCTCCGCGTGGAGCCGGAGCGCATCGTGATCGAGAGCGCGGACGGCGCGGGCGCTTTCTACGCCCTGCAGACCCTTCTCCAGATGATGCCGCCGGAAATCTTCTCGCCGTCACGGGCCCCGGGTATCCGCTGGAGCATTCCGTGCACCGACATCGAAGACGCCCCCCGCTTCCCCTACCGGGGAATGCATCTCGACTGCTGCCTCCACTTCTTCAGCGTTGATTTCCTCAAGAAGTACATCGACGTGATGGCCCTCCACAAGGTCAACCGATTCCACTGGCACCTCACCGAGGACCAGGGCTGGCGGCTGGAAATCAAAAAGTATCCCCTTCTGACCGAAAAGGGCCAGTGGCGCAAGGAGACGGTGGTCGGCTCCCTTGCTTCCGGCATCTATGACGGAACGCCTTACGGCGGCTACTATTCGCAGGAAGAAGTCCGGGAACTGGTGAAATATGCCGCCGAGCGGTATGTCACCATCATTCCCGAGATCGAGATGCCCGGCCACGCGCTCGCGGCGATCGCCTGCTATCCGGAGCTCAGCTGCGGACTGGAAGACCATTACGAGACCGCGACCAAATGGGGCGTTTTCAAGCAGGTTTACTGCCCCAGGGACGAGACCTTCGCCTTCCTCGAGGATGTGATGGACGAGGTGTTCGAACTCTTCCCTTCGGAGCTTGTGCACATCGGCGGGGATGAATGCCCCAAGGCCAGCTGGAAGCAGTGTCCGCACTGCCAGGCCCTCATCAGGAAACAGGGGCTCAAGGATGAGTTCGAGCTGCAGAGCTGGTTTATCCGGCGGATGGAGAAATATATCAATTCGAAAGGCCGCCAGATTATCGGCTGGGACGAGATCCTTCAGGGAGGACTCGCCCCCAACGCCAAAGTGATGTCCTGGCTCGGGGAGGAAGGCGGCATCAAGGCTGCCCGGCAGCACCACGAGGTCGTGATGGCTCCGTATCCGAAATACTATCTGGATTACTGGCAGGCCGACCCGGACAGCGAGCCGCTTGCGATGGGAGGTCCGACGACCCTGCGCACGATGTATGAATACAACCCCGTTCCCGAGGTCCTGACGCCCGAGGAGCAGCAGTATATCATCGGCGTGGAGGGCTGTGTCTGGACGGAATACATGCCCACGCCGGAGCGGGTGGAATATATGGCCTGGCCGCGGATGTGCGCCATCGCGGAAACCGGATGGAGCCTGGCGCCCAAGGATTGGGACCGCTTTACCCGCTCGCTGGAGACGCATCTCGGCCGGCTCGACCGCCTGGACGTGGGCTATTGCAAGGCCTTCCGGGACCCCTTTATCGAATTGCATAAGGATACGGAGTACAGCAAGGTCGTGACCATCAGCGTGGACGCTCCGGGGGCCGAAATCCATTACACGCTGGACGGAAGTGCACCCACCGCGGCCTCTCCGCTCTATACCGGCCCCTTCGTGATCAACCGTCAGCAGACGGTCTCCGCGGTCGCCGTCCGCGACGGGGAATGCATCGGAAATGTGAAATACAAGAATTTTTAACTATATTTGAAGGACTTATGGCTATCAGACTGACAGAGCAACCCTCACTCTACGATCATCTTGAGAAGAAGAGCGTAGCAGAATTGTTGCGGGACATCAACAACGAAGACAAGAAAGTACCCCTCGCCATAGAGAAGGTACTGCCCGACATCGAGCGGCTTGTGAACGCCATCGAGAAACAGATCCGCGCCGGCGGCCGTTTCTTCTGGCTCGGCGCCGGGACCGGCGGCAAGCTCGGTGTCCTGGACGTGCTGGAAGTGCCCAATACCTACGGCGTCGATCCGGAGATCTGGCAGGCCGTGCTGGCGGGCGGCAACGAAAACCTCGTCCTCGACCTCGAGGAGGCCGAAGACGACGTGGAAGAAGGATGGCGGACTCTTAGCGAGAAGCACCACATCACCCCGAAAGATATCGTGGTAGGCATCTCCGCGAGCGGCTGCACACCGTATGTAATGGCGGCGATGAAGGCCTGCAAGGAGCACGGTATCCCTTGCGGATCCATCTGCAACAATCCCGATTCCCCCATCTCCCGCTATGTCGATTACCCCATCGAAGTGGTGATGGGCCCCGAATTCATCACCGGCTCGACCCGGATGAAGTCCGGCACCTCGCAGAAACTCCTGTGCGACATGATCAGCACGACCCTGATGGTCCGGCTCGGCCGCGTCGAAGGCAACCGGATGGTCTGTGCCAACCTCATCAACAACAAGGTCATCGACCGCCTCACCCGGACGATGGTCGAGCGCCATCCCCAGTTCTCCTACGACTACTGCGAAGGCCTCATCAAGAAAACGGGCGGCCTCAAGAAAGCCGAGGCTTACCTCCAGGAGCAGGGCATACTTTGATAATTACATATTAACCATTTAATTCACAGCATTATGAAAAAATTTTTCTTTATCGCCATCGCGCTTTGCGCAGGCATTCTTTCTCTCAACTCGTGTAAGGAGAAAGAGGACCCGCTGAAGCCCGGCGAAAACAAGGTAGCGCTCAACAAGGTCGTTGCCGCAGCATCAGACTTCTATGCCGCCTGGGAAAATGAGCGGACGATCCCCGCGCAGATTGCCATCGACGGAAAAGATTACGCGATCGGCCAGTTCATCGCTGCCGAAGCGGACGCTCTCATCAAGGTCGCCGGCGGCAAGACGGACGACGTCCTCATCAAGGACTACAAGAACGCGTCCAACCCCGAGAAGGACAGCTATGACAAGAATGAGATTGCCGTAAAAGACGGCCCGAATGACGGTAAGGGCGTCCCCGAGGACCTCGTCACCATCGCCGGATCCATCCTTAAGAAGGCGGAAGAGAACAAGCAGATTCCCAACCAGTCGATCGTTTACAGAGGGACCAACGCCCTGGCCTATTCCACCGACCGCGCTACCGTAACCATCGCCCGCGCACTGGCCGGATATGCCACCGAGGGTAAACTTCCCGCGAGCGTCGAGACGGATTATCTCTCCGCTTCCACTTCGCTCCAGGCCTTTGCCCAGCAGTTCGTAACCTACCTCGACGTCTGGGAGCAGAATGTCGCCGACATCCTCAGCGCCGACGGTGACGCCTGCGAAGACAACAACAACGCCTGGGAGCGGGTCCACTTCATTCCTATCCCGCAGGATACCCGCAACGACTGGGTCAAGCAGGGCTCGCAGTTCGATCCCAAGTACCAGCCCTACCACACCATCAACATCGAAGGTACCGAATACACCGCCGCCCAGTGCTGGGAGATCGCCATCCGCGGTATGATGAACCTCTGTACGACCGAGGGCGAGGCCTTCCTCAACACGATGGCCCGCAACACCCCGATCCCTTACGGCAACGGCATGTCCCTGACCAAGGCTCCGATCAGCCGTCCTTCCGCCGCCTGCATCTGGGGTAAATATCCCTGGTATGAGAAGAAGGGCGACGGCGGCCCCGTCACCTACAACGGACAGAAACTCGAGCAGGTCGGCATCGACTTCATCCTCAAGTGCTGCTCCTGGCACGTCACCCGCAGCTTCATCAGCAACGACAACAACTCCCCGCTCGGAATGATCGGCAACTTCCAGCAGTTCGGCACCGGCAGCGGCACCCTCAACCTCGAGGGCTACGAAGGACTCATCTGCCCGATGAGAGAGTTCCTTATCCTCGCCCGTTTCTACAAATACATCCTCGACCACAACATTAACTCCAACGTCTATGACGCCCTCAAGGACGTGAAGGTCGATTTCGAACTCTACAACCAGGAGCTGCCCGTCTTCGTCAGCCCCGAGAGCCTGACCTTCGAGGCCACGCCGGACGGCGCAAAGACCATCACGCTCACGGCCAAAGAGGCATGGACAGCCACCACCGAAAACGAGTGGATCCATCTTGACAAATCTTCCGGCGCCGCCGGCGATGTCACCATCAGCGTCACCGTCGACAATTACACGGTAGAGGCAAGCCGTACGGGCATTGTCACGATCGCGGCCGGGGATTATTCCAAGAACGTCTCCATCACCCAGAATGCCTGGGTCAAGCCCGCCGAGGCCACCATCAAGGATTTCGCCACCGCTTTCGTCGGCTGCCTCACGGTCTGGCAGAATACGGTCGGTATCGTCGATGCGGATGGTACGCATAATGGGAATACCGCTTGGCAGAACGTCCACCTCATCCCGATCGTCAACCCGAAGAACCCTTATAACAACGAGGGTAACCAGTATGATCAGAAATATGCTCCGTTCTGGACGGCGAAAGTCCTCGACAACGAGTACACTTCCAACCAGTGCTGGGAGATTGCGCTCCGCGGCCTGATGGACCTCTGCACCGTCGAAGGCGACGAGCATCTGGTCAATATGGTCTCCAGGAACAACAATATGTACACGCTGGGCAACGGTGTCTCGATGAGCGCTCCGATGCCGAACTATTCCTCCAACAACTGCTGGGGTGAATATCCCTGGTACGAGTCCAACAATACCGTCAAGTACAACGGCGCCGACATTACCGAGGTCGGCATCGAGTTCCTCCTCAAGTGCGCCTCCTGGCACTGTGTCCGCGGCCTGATCAAGAACAGCGGCAATACCAGCCCGCTCAACAAGATCGGCAACTACCAGGAATTCGGCACCAACACCTCCGGCACGCTTGTTCTGGAAGGCTACAGCGGCTATATCGCCGCCATGCGCGAGTTCCTCATCATGGCCCGTATTTACAAGTACATCCTCGACAACAACATCGAGAATAATGTCTATGATGCCATCAAGGATGTCAAGGTAGATTTCGCACTCTACTAGTCTTTTTATTCCCGGAGGGCGGTGATACGCCCTCCGGGATCCAATTAAACCAAACTGACATGAAGAAAATTCTCGTGCTCCTGAGCCTTGTTATTATAGCCCTTGGCTGTAACAAAGAGCCGAACCCCGGCAAGCCGGACACCCCTGCCATACCCGCCTGGGAAGATACCAGCGCCGGCTGGCTCGTCCAGTCCCTCGCTGACGCGTATTCCCAGTGGGAGGAGAACAACAAGCTGCCATCTACCGTCAACTGGGAGGGCGTGAATATCTTTATAGGAGAATATGTCCGGGCCGGCATTTCGCTGGCGCTCAAGATGATCGACCACCCCCAGGACTGGATGGTCGGGAGTGTGGATTATCCTTCCGCCACCTTCGGCCTGACGACGGACGTCCCCTTCCTCCCGCAGGAAGTACCTTTCTCCGCCTTCGTGGAGCTGCTGCGCAAACAGTACAGGAATATGGAGGAAAACAAAGCCGTGGCGCTGAATATGGAGATCCCGGGCTATGAAGGCAGCAACCTGTCCACGACAGGCCTCGCCGTCATGCTCTGCCGCGGATTTGCCTGGTGGGTGGAGCACGGGGCTTTCCCGGAGAATATCAACACCTGGGAAGCCTCCTACACCCACGCGACCAGAAACTGCCAGGTTTCCTCGACCGTGGTGAAAGCCGCGCGGGATGCAGCCTGGACAAGAGCGGGTGTCACCGAAGCTTCCACCGACCGCGAGAAGGCCGTCGCCATCTTCAATTACGCCCGTGATGAATGGACCTGGCTCGATTACGCCAACACGTCCAGGGGCGCCGAAAAGACCATCAACGACAAAAAGGGCAACTGCTGCGACCTTTCCCACGCGGTCATCGCGATGGCCCGCCTGAGCGGCATTCCCGCCCGCTATTTTCACGCCCAGTGCCACTATTCCAGCGGATACATCGGCCACGTCGTATCCCAGATCTTCGTAGAAGGAAAGTGGTATATGGCCGACGCCTCCAACGACGGCAATACTTTCGGCAATGTGAAGTTTACAGATTATACCGGTTTGCATTATTATGAAGAGTTGCCTTTCTAAACTGATTCTTTGCATTTTTTCCGTCCTGATCATTCTTCCCGCCTGCGAAAGGCAGGGAAATGATGCCGCCGCCGACAAAATGGACGGCATCGTCATCAACGAAGTGTCTCCTTCCCCGGGAATCGGAAAGGAAGGATGGGTGGAACTCTACAACAAGAGCGAACACACGATCCGGCTCAAGGGCCTCCGTATCCTGCTCTCGACCAATGAGTTCATCGAAGAGAAAGTGGCGACCCTCAAGGAGGGCGAAATCAAGGCGGGCGGCTTCTACCTCGTCAGCACCGAAGCGGTCGATTTCTCGCTTCCCTTCCTTCGCGCCACCTTTACCGAACTCGGCATCGCCGATGCCGACGGCTACTCGCTGGACGTCTTCACCCCGTCCATCGACATCGGATCGACGGAGAAACCGGCGGACGGCGGAAGTTACGCCCGTCTCCCGGACGCAACCGGCGACTGGACGCTGACCGCGACCGCAACCCCGGGCAGCCCCAATTTCAAACTGGTCCCCCATACGCTTACCAGCCTCGTCATCAACGAAGTCTGCCCCTCGGGCAAATGGATTGAAATCTACAACGCCGCCGCCTTCGAGCAGAACCTCGAATACGCAATGTTCACCAGCCCCGGAAACGTCCTGCTCTGCCAGGTTCCCGCCGGCGTGACCATCGAGGCCGGCGGCCATCTCGCGCTCGACTGTGAAGGAGAGGATGCCAACTTCAGCAATTTCACCTTCTACGACAACACGGGCTCCAAGAAGATCGTGGAGTTTTCCGCCTCGGGACTCGGGACGCTGTCCGAGGACGGTGCCTGGTGCCGCCTTCCCGACGGCACGGGAGCTTTCCGCACGACCACAAGCCCCACAAAGGGGACCACGAACATCGTCGAAAGCAATTCGCTGACGGGCCTGGTCATCAACGAAGTGTCCCTCGCGGGCTGGGTCGAGGTGTGTAATTCCTCCATCGAACAGATCAACGCCTCCGGCCTCGTGCTCAAATCCGGCTCCACCACCGTTGGGACCAAGGGGGCGACCTCCATCCCCGCAGGCGGCAAAGTCGTGTTCGACGTGGCCGTCACCGGCAACGAGACATTCAGGCTCTGCGGAAAGGACGGCACTGAGGTGAGTACTTTCTCCAATGGGGATGTGAAAAAAGATTCCCGCACGGCAAATGCAAGCACCTCCTGGAGCCGCCTCCCCGACGGCACCGGCAATTTTTACACCGTTCCGACCCCGACCAAGGGCGAGGCCAACTACGGCATTGAGGAAGGCAACACCATCGCCATCTGGGTGCGCCGCTCCGACGCGATGACCTTCGACCTGGAAGGGCTCTGCAAGAACGGAATCGGCAACATCATCCTCCACGAATGGGCTCTCAAGGACAACGGCACCGCAAAGGTCAACGCCATCTGCGCCAGGGCCCACCAGCTGGGCATGCGGGTCCACTTCTGGCTGCAGTGCTTCTGGTGGAACGACGACATCAAGTGGCGGCTGCCGGTGATCGACCGCAGCGGATCCACGCCCGCCCGCTACAACCAGGAACTCTTCGACGAAGTGATCGGCCGCGCACTCGGATATATGGACCTCGACATCGACGGCATCCACTTCGACTACATCCGCTTCGGCGGGACGGCCAGCAAGCACAACTGGCCCGAAGACGGCATCACGGGCATAGGAGCCATCACCGAATTCTGCCGTCAGGCCAACAGCCGGCTCAAGGGGAAGGATCCCGACATCATCCTCTCCGCCGCGTTGATGGGAGAGCGGGGATCGCAGAACGCCTATGGCCAGGATCCCGCCCAGATGACCCAGTATATCGACGTGATCCTCCCGATGGCATACATCTCGTCCTACAACTACTCCCAGAGCGTCAACGTGACCGTGGCCAACTGGTTCGCCGACCGTTGCAATGACAAACAGTGCTGGCACGGCATCTCGACATACAATTCCAACACGCAGGGCCTCAGCAAGGCAGAACTCCTGCGCGACTGTTCCAATATCACTTCCTCCCGGGCCCACGGAATCGCGCTGTTCCGCTACGGACTCGGCGACATCCCCAACCTGACAGGAATGTTTGCCAGATGATGAAAAGACTACTGTATCTGCTTGCCTTCCTCGCGGCGCTGGCCGCCTGTACCCGGACCTCCGTGAGCCCTCACGGGATCTGGCTATGGTCGAAGTATATGAACGAGGTGGATCTCGATTCCCTCGCCGCCAGGGATATCGATAATATCATCCTCCACGAGGTCTCTTTCGAGAAACACGGGGAGGACTCGACCCTGGCATTCATACGGGCCGCACAGAAAAAAGGGCTTAAGGTACACATCTGGTTCCAGTGCTTCTACAAAGACGGGAAATGGATCAATCCCGTGGATGATTCCCTCAACCGATATAAGCAGGAATACTTCGACGAGGTCATCGACCGGGCGGAAAAATATGCGAAGATGGGCGTAGATGGCATCCACCTCGATTACATCCGCTTCGGCGGGACGGCCTACAGGCACAATCCGTCGGATTCCGTCACGGCGACCGGCTGCGTCACCGAATTCTGCCGGCAAATCCATCTGCGGCTCAAGGCCGTCCGGCCCGATATCGTCCTCTCCGCCGCCCTGATGCCCGAACCCGACAGCGAGTACTACTACGGTCAGGATCCCGCACAGATGGGGCAATACATCGACATCCTGATGCCGATGATCTATTATCACACCGGCAACTACCGCAAGAACGGTCTCGCATGGGCCCTTGAAGTGGCCGATCATTTCGCCGAAAAGGGGGCTCCCGCCAGGGTTTGGGCCGGTCTCACGACCTATTATGATACCGACTCCACCCAGGTTGTCCCGATGACTGCGGACGAAATCCTCGAGGACTGCCGCATCTTCGCCGACTCCACCCGCGCCGAGGGCATTGTCCTCTTCCGGTACGGTATCGGCGAATTGCCCGATTTAAATAGTTTAAATTCCAAATAATGATGAAAATCACGTACACATCCCCAACGCTACAAGTAATGCGGCTTGCAACACAAGCCGTGATCTGCCAGTCCGGGCAGCCTCAACCTTTCATCGACGACATGACGATTGAAGATGAATTACCTTTCGATTAAAGCAGGAGCCGTTATGAAAAAGATTCTTTTCACCTCGATTGCCGGTGCAATCCTTTGTATGGCCCTCTCTTGCCAGAAAGAGAATTTTATTCCCGCCGACGATATCAATAATTCCGATGTTCCCACAACGGGGTCAAGCGTCATCACGGCCGGAGTCGAAAAAACGAAAACCGCGCTCCAGGATGCCGGAAAGGTGTACTGGACCAACGGGGATGCCATTTGCGTAAATGGCATCACCTCGGCCGCGCTCGAATTGACCGAGCCCGTCGCCGCGGCTTCCTTTACCTTCGAGGGAATCCTTGCCGAGGAGAAGAAGGCCGTCTATCCCGCCACCGCCTGGACTTCAGACGGGACCGTCACGATTCCCGCCACGCAGGATGCGGGAACCAACGCTTCGTTCGCGGCCGGTGCCCTTCCGATGGTCGCCTATGCCGCCTCGGGCAACGACCTCACCTTCAAACATACGGCCGCCGTCATCAAACTCCAGCTCAAGAAGGGATTCACGTCCGACGAGATCGCCTATGCCGACTTCTTCGGCAACAACGACGAGCAGCTCAGCGGCGTGTTCTCGGTGGATTATGCGACCGGCGCCCTGACGCCCACCTCTACCGCCGCAGCCGATAAAAAAGTCCGCGTGACGATCGGAAAGACTCTCTCGAGCGAGGTCACTGCCGTCTATATCGCCGTCCCCGCCGCAACCTATTCCAACGGCTTCAAGATCAAGATCGTCGACATCAACGGCGTCACGATGACAAAGCGTGTAGGGACTTGTACATTGAAGAAAGGTTCCATTTATCCCACCCCGATCGACACTTTCGATGCAGACAATACCATCAAGGCGTTCGTGAAGTCCTACGTAAATATCCTGAAAGTCTGGGAGAACACGACCGGTACTATTGATTTGATACAAGGGGAAAATTATTCCGGCGGTAGCTATAATGTAACGAATGCGCATTATATTCCATCAACTACCACTATAATGGTTGGTGAGAATGTCTATAATACCGGCGATATGTATGAGCTGGCTCTTCGTTGCTATCTTCTCGTGCGGGGATACGATGGCCTTAATACGACTAAATATGGTAAAAACTCCATTCCTGCGCTGACCGGCGGGGCTGTCGGGATGAGTGAGACCATAATTCCCAATACGCATGAATATTATTTTGGGACATCGCCCTATCTTGAAACACCTGGGAATGGTGGATATTTTTACACCCTGGACGGGAGCACTAAACTCTATCATACTGTAAAAGTAGCTGCTCTTGACAACTGGGCGATGCGTTCGCTGAATTTCCAGTCCGGCCATCCGACCACCAATATTTGTAGTTATAGTTCAGGACAACTTTCCGGTTTCGGCGGAAGTTTCTGTCCGATGAGAGCACTTGTTACTTACGCTTTCTTCTTCAAATATATGCTTGATAACGGCTATGACAAAGGTACAGAGGTCGGTAACAACGTTTTACTCCGTTCCGAACTCTTTGGTAAAGAAGGTAATTATTGATATGATTCTGATCGCTGACAGCGGCGCGACCAAGACCCAGTGGGCCTGCGTGAGTCCGGACGGGAAGAAGAAGACCGAGTTCTTCAGCCAGGGATATAACCCCAATTATATCTCCGGGCCGGAGATCGTGGCGGATATCCGGGCCACGATGCCCGCGGAGCTGGAGGCGGACGCCGTCCGGGAGATTTATTTCTACGGAGCGGGCGTGACGCCGATGCAATACGGGTTTATGGAGGAGACGCTGCGGAAAGTTTTCGGCAAGGCGGACAGGGTGTTCATCGCGATGGACACCCTCGCCTCCTGCCGGGCGCTGCTGCAGCGCGAGAGCGGTTTTGCCGCCATTCTGGGCACCGGATCCAATTCCTGCCTGTACGACGGTGAGAATGAGGGGCTCAATGTGGATTCGTGCGGATTTATCCTCGGCGACGAAGGCAGCGGCGGCTATCTCGGCAAACGGCTCATCACCGATTTCATCCGGGGCAACATGCCCGCGGCGGTGCACGAAATGGTGGGAAAGGTCATCGGGAAAAGCAATGAAGAACTCATTGACACCATTTACACCAAGCCCTTTCCGAACCGCTTTTGCGCGCAATACGCCCGGCTCATCAGTGAGAATCTTGACTTCGACCCGTACTTCCCGGAACTGGTGAAGGACGCCTTCCGGAAATTCTTCTCCCGGATTGTCACGCACTACCCCGACTATCAGCAGTACGCCTTCAACGCGGTAGGGTCCGTCGCATACTACTTCCGGCCCCTGCTGGAAGAAGTGGCGGCCGAATTCGGGATGAAGGTCGGCACCATCCTCCAGGCCCCGATGGAAGGGCTCATCCAATATCATCTGGCAAAGTAGCGTATGGCTAAAAACAAGTATCTGATCCCTTTGGCCTTCATCGGGTCAATGTTTTTCACGGTGGGATTCGCCGTGGGCATCAACGGCTACTTCGTCCCCTTCCTGGAGAACAACCTCAGCCTGACCTCCGCCCAGTCGTATCTGGTCATCGCGGCGACCTTCCTGGCCTTCCTGATCTTCAGCTTTCCGGCGGCGGGCATCATCGCGAAGGTCGGATACAAGCGGACGATGTCGCTGAGTTTCTTCCTGTTCGCGGTGGCCTTCGCCCTGTTTATCCCCGCGGCCCGGCTGGAGAGTTTCCCGCTGTACCTGGTGGCCTGTTTCCTCAGCGGAACGGCCAACACGATCCTGCAGGCGGCCATCAACCCGTACGTGACCATCCTCGGCCCCATCGACAGCGCTGCCCGGCGGATCAGCATCATGGGCATCTGCAACTCCTGCGCGCTGGCGCTCCCCTCAGTCTTTATCGCAGCCGTGACGCGGAAGCCGATCGAAGCCGTCGGCCTCACCGACCTGGACCTTCCGCTCTATATCATCATCGGAGTCGTCACCCTTCTTGGCGTCATCACCTTCTTCGCTCCGCTGGAGGAGATCAAGGCGGAAGGAGAGGAAAACGAAGAGGACTGTCCCTACGCCGCCGACAAGAAGAGCATCTGGCAGTTCCCGCACCTGGTACTGGGAGCCCTTGCCCTGTTTGTCTATGTGGGCGTGGAGAATCTGGCGCTCCTGACGGTGCTGGACTATGCCCAGGACCTGGGGCTTCCCAATCCGGAGAAATATACCGTCTGGCCGGGCATCGGGATGGCCGTCGGATATATCATCGGCATCATCTGTATTCCCCGGATCATCTCCCAGGTGAAGGCGCTCCGCATCTGCACGTGGGTGGCCGTGGTGGATTCGCTGCTAATCGTGCTCACCCCTCCCGCCGTATCCGTCTGGTGCGTGGCGCTCCTGAGTCTGGCCTGCTCGCTGATGTATCCCGCGATCTGGCCGCTCGCCATCACCGAACTGGGGAAATTCACCAAGAAAGGCTCCTCGCTGCTGGTGGCGTCCATCGGCGGCGGAGCGCTGATCCCGCTGCTGTTCGGAGCCATCAAAGACTGGCTCGGCAGCCAGAACGCCTACTGGATCTGCCTGCCGTTCTATCTGTTGATCATGTTCTATGCGTATTACGGGTATAAGATACGCAAGTAGCCTGCTGGCCGCGCTCCTGCTGGGAATCCGGGCCCTTGCCTGTACGACCGCGGTCGTATCGGCGGGGGCGTCTGCATCGGGACGTCCGATGCTCTGGAAGCAGCGGGATGCAGGGGATGCGTATAATACCATCGCATACGTCCGGGGGGGGAAGTATGGATTCACCGCCCTCTTCCCCACGGCGGATTCGCAGCATACCAAGGCCTATGCCGGCATCAACGAGGTCGGATTCGCCATCACCAACAACCTCTCCTACAACCTCCGCCCGGAAGGACAGGGCTACGGCGACACCCGGAACGGCCTGCTGATGGCGGAGGCCCTCGGTCGCTGCGCCACGGTGGAAGAGTTCCATGCCCTGCTGAAAAGCCGCCCGCACCCGATGCGGCTCTGCGCCAATTTCGGGGTGATCGACGCGGAGGGCGGCGCCGCCTATTTCGAGGTGTCGGACGAGAAGATCGAGCGTTTCGACGTACCGGAAGGGGGCTGTCTCTTCCGGACCAATTTCTCGCTCTCGGGCGAATCCGGGCGCGGAAAAGGATACGAACGCTACGCCACGATGGAGACCTTGACGGCCCGGAAGGCATCTGCCGGTTTTGACGCCGCGTTTTTCCTTCACGCGGGCCGGAGTTATATCCGTGACGGAAAGGATATGCTCCGCCAAAGCAAGACCTCCCGGATAACAGAACATAACTTCATCCCGCGGACCACGACCACCGCCAGCATCGTCATCGAAGGAGTTGGAAAGGGGGATGCGGCCGGCAGCGGAATGATGTGGTGCGCCGTCGGTTACACGCCCTGCTGCTATGCCGTGCCGGTCTGGGTGGCGGCAAAAGACGATCTTCCGGCCCTGCTTTCCGCCGACGCCCCCGCAAATCTCCTGGCCGTGAAATTATACTCGGTTCTCCACGATGGCGACCAGGTGGACACGAAAGCCCTCCGGCGCATCATCCGCCGTGTGGAAAAGGCGGAGCGGCGGGAAATGAGCGCGGGACAGCGGCTCGACCGCAAATGGCGATCCTCCGGGCTTGACCGCGAGGCGCTCCTTCAATATAACCGATCGGCCGAAGAACGCTTCCGCCGGTTCAAAACTGGCGTGCTATGACCTTTTCTCCCTGGAGTCTGCTGGTGGATGCCGGCATCATTTCCCTGCTGCTCCTGCTGGGAAAACTGCTGCGCTCCAAGGTCCGGTTCATCCAACGGTTCTTCATCCCGCCGAGTCTGCTGGCCGGACTGTTCGGCCTCGTGCTGGGGCCGGAACTGCTGGGATGGCTGCCGCTGTCGAATCAGCTCGGCACATACGCCGGAATTCTCATCGCCCTGGTATTCAGTTGCATTCCCTTCACCTCCTCCCGGGCCGCGCAGGCGAAGGGTGAGGCCCGGATCGGCAGGATGTGGGCCTATTCCCAGGCCGGAATGCTGCTGCAGTGGGCACTCGGAGGCGGGCTCGGGCTCTGGTTCCTCTGCAAGTTCTGGCCCCTCGACGGCGCTTTCGGCCTGTCGATGCCGGCCGGCTTCTGCGGCGGGCACGGAACGGCGGCCGCCATCGGGGAATCCTTCGCCAACTACGGTTTCGAGGAGATGCAGTCCCTCGCAATGACCGCTGCGACGGTGGGCATCATCGCCTCCGTCGTGCTGGGGATGTGGCTGATCTCTCTGGGTGCCGCCCGGGGGAAAACCTCCTTCCTCTGCTCCTTCAACACCCTCGCCCCCGAACTCAAGACCGGTATTCTCCCCAAAGACAAACGGCTGAGTATGGGAGAGGCCTCTTTCTCCGCCATTTCGCTCGACTCGATGTCCTTCAATTTCGCCGTCATCGCCCTCACGGCCCTCGGCGGCTACGGACTCGCCAAGGGCATCGCCGCCCTGGTCCCCGCCCTCAAGCTGCCGGTTTTCAGCTGCGCCTTTATCGTGGGGCTGCTGGTCAGCCGGATCATCAGCCGGATCCGCGTCGAGGAACATCTCTCCAAACCCATCATCGGGCATTTCAACGGGGCCTTTACCGACTACCTCGTGGCATTCGGCGTCGCCTCCATCCGTCTCGAAGTCGTCGGACGCTACATCGTCCCGCTCTCGATTCTCCTCGCCGTCGGCCTGGTCCTCACACTGGTATATGTCTTCTGGATGGGCAGCCGCATCCATCGGAAATATCCGTTCGAGAAATCCATCTTTACCTGGGGATGGTTCACGGGCACGATGGCAATGGGCATCGCCCTGCTCCGCATCACCGATCCCGACGCCAAAAGCGGCACGCTGGACGACTATGCCTACGCCTACCTCTATATAGCCCCCGTGGAAATCGCCCTGGTGAGCCTCTCGCCACTTGCCTTCTACTACGGCTACGGATGGGCTTTCGTCACGGTCTGCGCCATTCTGGGCGCCGCCATCCTCGCCTTCGCCGCCCTTCGCGGCTGGCTGAAAAAACCTTCCGGAAATGAATAGACTATTTATCATCCTGAGCCTGCTGTGCCTCGCCGCGCTTCCCTCCGGGGGTGCCCGTCCGCCCAAAAAGGCGGCCGATCCGGGGATGCGGCATCTCGAGACCTCGTTCCACCTGTACGATTCCCTTCAGAAGAACATCTTCAATTATGCCGAAACGGCTTACAACGAGACGCGGAGCGCGGCGCAGTGGATCGCCTTCCTGGAGGAGCACGGATTCAAGGTAGAGAAAGGCGTCGCTGGCATTCCCACCGCTTTTACGGCCAGTTTCGGGAGCGGCGCGCCGGTAATCGGAATGATGGCCGAATACGATGCCATCGCCGGGATGTCACAGGACACGGTGCCTTATCGGAAGGTGCTCGTCGAAGGGGCTCCGGGGCATGCCTGTGGGCACAATCTCCTCGGAACAGGATCCGTCGCCGGTGCCGTAGCCGTTTCCAAATGGCTTGCACAGGGACACAAGGGCACGGTAAAACTGTTCGGATGCCCGGCCGAGGAAGGCGGTGGCGGCAAGGCCTATATGATGCGGGAAGGGGTGTTTGACGGGCTCGACGCGATGCTGGACTGGCATCCCGATACCCGGAATACGGTCAACAAGACATCCGGCCTTGCCAACGTGCAGGTCCGCTTTACCTTCTACGGCAAAAGTTCGCACGCCTCGGGGGCTCCCGAAGCCGGGCGCTCCGCCCTGGATGCCGTAGAGGCCTTCGACCATATGATGAACCTGATGAGGGAGCACGTCCCTCAGACTTCCCGCATCCATTATGTCATCACGGAAGGCGGCAAAGCGCCGAATGTAGTCCCTGACAGGGCGTCGGTCCGGTACTTTTTCCGGAGTCCGTCCCGCGAGACGGTCCGGGATATCCTTTCCCGCGCCATCAAGGCCGCGGAAGGAGCGGCGATGGGCACGGGGACCACGATGGATTACGAACTGCTTTCCGGAAACTATGAGCGTCTGCCCAACGAGGCGATGGCCGGCATCGTCCAGCGGGCGCTCGACAAGGTGGGCGGCATCCATCTGGATGCACGGGAAATGGCCTTTGCGCGGGAAATGGCGTCTGTCTCCGGCATCGACGCGGCGCTGATCGACAAACTCTCCGTCGTCGTCCCGCCCGCGGAGGAAGGCTATGAGGCCTATGTCTCCAGTGATGTCGGCAATGTGACCTGGGCCGTCCCGACGGGCAGTTTCCGCTATGCCTGCTTCGTTCCCGGCGGCGTCGGGCACAGCTGGCAGCAGGTCTCCGGCGGCGGAACCACGATCGGGACCAAAGGGGCGCTGGGCGCGGCAAAGGTGCTGTATCTCTCCGCCTTGGAATTGCTGAAAGATCCGGCCGCTCTCTCCGGGGTGCGGGAAGAATTCCTGGCCCGCAGGGGAAAGGACTTCCGGTTCGAGCCGATGATGGGCAACCGCCGTCCGCCGTTTCAGCCTGCGGCGACACTTTCAAGGACGATGCCCTCAGACATCACGGCAAAGGCGGAATTCCTCCCCGGCGGCATCACTTCCAAGGTCCCGGTGCAAACGCCCCGGGCCACGACTTCCGGGCTGACCGTCTTCTTACCATCCCCTTCCGTAACCGACCAGGGCAACTCCGGCCGCTGCTGGTATTTCGCCACGGCGAATCTCCTGCGGGGTACGCGCACGTTCTCCGTCGTCTATCCCTATTTCTGGGATATGATGGAAAAGGCCAACCTGTTTCTGGTCAACGTCTGGGAGCATCGAAAAGAGCCGGTCGACAGCCGCTATAACGAAGCGCTGATGCGCCGCCCGACCTGGGACGGCGGACATATGATGAATGCGCTGTACCTGATCCGCAAATACGGCATCGTCCCCGAAGAGGCGATGCCCGAGACCGCGACCTCGCAAAATACGGCCCCGCTCCTGCGCGAACTCCGGAAACTCCTGCGCGCCTACGGGCTCAGAATGCGGGAGACAACCGATCCGGAAGGACTTCGCAGAGAGGCCCTGACCGATGTCCGGCGCATCCTGGAAGCCACGCTGGGAACGCCGCCCGAAACCTTTACAGACAACGGCATTGTCTATACCCCGGATGGCTACCGGGACGCCATCCTGCCCGAAGGCGCTACGGAGCGTTACGTAATGCTGATGAACGATCCGCGACTCGACTTCCACAAGATGTACCGCGTAGAGGGGTCGCGCGCCGCCGCAGACGACGAGGAGTGGACCTTCCTCAACCTGCCCTGCGAGGAACTCGAAGCCCTCGGCGTCGCCTCCCTCAAGGGCGGTGATCGCTTCTATTTCACCTGCGACACCAACGAAGACGGCCTCCCGGCAGAAGGCGTGTACGATCCGGCGCTCTTCCCGGTTGACTCCCTCCTGGGGGTAAGGGCGGGGATGAGCAAAGCGGAACGGTTCGAAAGCCGGGACCTCGTTTCCGCCCACGCGATGGCGATGGCGGGCGTCGGGATATCCGAGGGCCGCATCGAGAAATGGGTCAGCGAGAACAGTTTCGGCACCGGACGCGGAGAGAACGGCTACATCGAAATGTCCGCCTCCTGGTGGCGCGCCTACCTGTTCCGGATGGCCGTCGACCGCAAATACCTCTCCCCGGAGCAGCTCCGCCTCACCGAAGGGGTCCCCGAGACCATCCCCTGGTGGAACTTGTATTAATTTTGATTAATTTTGTAAAAAATATACTGCGTTGATTATGTGTGACCAAAAATTCCGTCTCGAGAGCGATCTGCTCGGCGAACTTCAGGTACCCTCCGACGCCTATTACGGCGTACAGACTCAGCGGGCCCTCAATAATTACAAGATTTCCAATACCCGGATGTGCGACTATCCGGAATATGTCATTTCCATCGCCTATGTGAAGATGGCCGCGGCGGAAGCCAATGCGGAACTCGGGGTGCTGGACCGTGAGATCGCGGACGCCATCGTGGCGGCCTGCAAGGAGATTGTCGCAGGCAAACTGCACGACCAGTTCCCGGTGGATATGATGCAGGGAGGTGCCGGCACGTCGGTCAACATGAACGCCAACGAGGTCATCGCCAACCGCGCCCTCGAGCTGCTCGGGCACAAGAAGGGCGAATACCAGTTCTGCTCGCCGAACGACCACGTCAACTGCGCCCAGTCCACCAATGACGCCTATCCGACGGCCTTCCGCTACACATTCGTCCGGATGAACAAGAAACTCGTCGGCAACCTGACCCGTCTCATCGCGGCCTTCCGCGCCAAGGGAGAGGAATTCAAGGATATCATCAAGATGGGCCGCACCCAGCTGCAGGACGCCGTTCCGATGACTTCCGGCCAGGAATTCAACGCCTTCGCCAACAACCTCGAAGAGGAGATCGCCAACCTGGAGCGAAACGTCGTCCTCCTCAAGGAGATCAATATGGGCGGCACCGCCATCGGCACCGGCCTCAACGCCGTTCCCGGCTTCGCGGAACTTTGCACCAGGCGGCTCAGCGAATTCAGCGGCGACAAATTCATCAAAGCCCCCGACCTCGTGGAAGCCACGCCGGATACGGGCGCATATGTGAGCTACAGCGCCGCGCTCAAACGGCTCGCCATCAAACTCTCCAAGATCTGCAACGACCTCCGCCTGATGGCCTCCGGTCCGCGTTGCGGCCTGGGCGAAATCAACCTTCCGCCGATGGCGCCCGGCTCCTCGATCATGCCCGGCAAGGTCAACCCCGTCATTCCGGAAGTGACCAACCAGGTCTGCTTCAAGGTCATCGGCAACGACACCACCGTCGCCTTCGCGGCCGAAGCCGGCCAGCTCCAGCTCAACGTGATGGAGCCGGTCATCGCCGAATCCATCCTCGAGAGCGTCACCTGGCTCTGCAACGTGATCGACACCCTCCGCACCAAGTGCATCGAGGGCATCACCGTCAACGCCGACCACTGCTACGAGATGGTAAAGCATTCCATCGGCATCGTCACCGCCCTCAACCCCTATATCGGCTACAAGGCCTCCACGAAGGTGGCCAAAGAAGCCCTGGAAACCGGTCGCAGCGTGTACGACCTCGTGCTGGAGCACGGTCTGATGACCCAGGAGAAACTCGACGAAGCCCTCGACCCCAAGGCGATGACTTCTTCTCACGAATTCCTCAAATAACTCCGCCCTATGAAAAAACTGCTCTTTATCCTCGCATTCGCGGCTCTGGAAGTGATATCGTTCCCTTCCTCCGCGCAGGTCGGCAAGACCATCCCAAAACTCGAATTCTCCGTCGGCGGAGGCGCCGGCGTATTCGGATATGTCGCATCCATCGAAAAAGATTCGTGGTTCGACCGGATGAACATCGCCGGCAAAGAGCAACTCTTCGGCCCGCATGAAGACCTGCCGTGGGGATCCGCGCACGGCGGATTCTATATGGATTACCATTTCACAGACCACTGGGGGCTGTCCTCCGGGTTGGAATTCGCCTTCTATGAGTATGAATATACCTTCCCGGGGAATGTTTTCAGCGTGAGCAGTACGACCGTATGGTCAGGTCGGGGAGAGGTGGAAGTATGGACTGCCAGCCAGAACAGCCTATATGAATCCCAGCGGGTCTTTTCCCTCCAGATTCCCATCATGGTGAAGTATATGGTGCCGGTTTCGCGGGCCAAAGGCCATCAGTATTATGTGGCGGCCGGCGTCAAACTCGGCTTCCACCTGCGCGGCCAGAACTATATCGAGATGGACGATGCGCGGTATCAGTTCCTGAACCACATTACTTATCCCGATCAGGAAATCAATCCGGATAAACAATTCGCTCATATCGATGGCGTGTATACCAGCACGGAACGGGGCGAATATTATCAGGGGTGGGAAAAAACCAAGTACAACCCCGTCGACGTGCTGACCGGCATCGATACCGGATTCCGCTGGAATCTGGGCCGCGGCATGGGACTGTACACGGGCTTCTTCTGCGACTTCGGCCTCCTCCGTCCGATAGCGCTGCAACCCGGGAAGAAGATCATCAACTACGATACGTCGCAGATTTCCCTGCTCCCCGAGGCCATCAGCTTCGACGCCGCCGAAAAAATCTCCATCTTCGCGGCCGAGGCGCCCGACCTCTACGTCAAGGGAGATTCTAACACCCCGGAATACATCCACAACGACAAGCCCTACATCAAGAGCCTGCACAACCTCTCCGTCGGCATCAAGCTCCGCTTTGCCTTCGGGCTGAAATAGCAGGCAAAACCGGTCCGGCTCAAAATTTTGTCAACTTCTCCGCCGCCGCGCGTTGCAAGTTCAAAAATTATAACTATCTTTGCAGTCCCGTCCTATTTTGACGGGAATTCAGGATTACGATCCCGGAGAGGTGGGAGAGTGGCTGAATCCACAGGTTTGCTAAACCTGCATACGGGAAACTGTATCACGAGTTCGAATCTCGTCCTCTCCGCAGAGAAATCGCCGTATTTAATTGATTTTCAATTATTTACGGCGATTTTTTATAAGTCCGTCTACTAAAAAATCTACCAAAAAAGTGCTGATAATTTAACGTAGCGCGCCGAACTTCCCGAAGGCGTCTGCGCTGAAGAGAATCCCCTCCTCCGGGCAGAAGCTCACCAGCACCTCGGGCCGCCTTGGCCGAAAGGGCGATTTTGAGCACCGGAATCTCCGTGAGCATCCAGCCGACAAGGCCGCTGTGATCGGGCTCCAGATGATGGACGACGAGGTAGTCGGGCTTCCGGCCGGCAAGGGCCTCGGAGAGATTCGCCTTCCAGGCTTCTGCCTTCCTTTCGTCCACGGTATCGAGGACGGCCAGTTTCTCCCCTTCCAGGAGATAGGAATTGTAGGCCATTCCTTCTGGAATCACATACTGGCTTTCAAACAAGTCGAGATCAAGGTCGTCGACACCGATATAACGGACGGATTGTGCGATGTTCTGTATCATATGCGCTAATTTTTTCACGCAAAGATGGCGATTTTGTCCGAAAATGCGTAAATTGGTCATCCGAAAAACTATCTCACATGGCAGACGGCACAAAACGATATACCCCCTTTTATTCCCGGGCACGGGATGTCTATAACCTGGACGGCTTCCACCCCGAAATCATCGACGGAGCCTATCTCGAAAGGCTCGGCGTCAGGACCATTCCGGCGGAGGAGACCCTCGACGGCCTCAGGAAAGGGTCGGAGCTGCTGATCCGCGGCCTGCAGGACCATACGCTTATCCCGGAACCCGTTTACCGCAACGTCGAAATGGATCCGGATGACATCCGGACGGAAATCCACAACTATACCGGCCGCTGCCCGACGCTGACCTACGAGATCAATCCGGTCCTCGGATGCGGCGTCGGCTGCCAGTATTGCCTCGTCACCGACGGCAAGCACCGCCAGGAGCTCACGGCTATCGACAATTATCATCTGTACGTCCGGAAACTGCTGGAAGAGAAGAACGGTACCGGCTCGGAGAACGCCCCGCATTATTACTATTTCTCCCCCAAGACAGAGGCCTTCCAGGAGGCTACGCTCCTGACCGGCATCGCACATCGGATCCTGCACGAATTCATCGGCCACTTCGCGCAGCATCCCTCATCGAAGGCCCGCCTTTTCATCGCGTCCAAGGCCGGCGCGAAGCATCTGGAATATACATTTAACGGGGATTCCGTCCTGGACCTTTTCGCGCAGCTCAAAGGGAAAATGCAGTTCAACACCAGCGTTTCGATCATGCCGGATGCCTTCCGGGACATCCTGGAGCCGTACGGAGCCCCGCTGGAGGAGCGCCTGCGCGCCGTAGGACTCTGCCGCGAACGGGGCATTCAGGCAAATTCCGCCCTCGTGCAGCCGATTTTTACGCCGTACCTGACCGACAGTCATATCAAATCCTTCTTCGATGCGCTCCACGGTGCCGGGATCATCAATTACAAGCCCGAATTCCTGACGGCCTGCATGGAGAATCTCGCCCTGCTCGGACAGTATCTGGGCCATTTCGACAGGTCGCTCGAACGGCAGCTCTACGAGGATTATATCCGGCCCGACAACGCCGACCACCGCAAGCAGCGCGGACGGACCGCCCCTTCCCGGGACCTGAGCATCGCTTCCGTCAAGCGGATGATGGCCTATACCGACACCCTCGGCATGAGTGTCAGCATCTGCTACTGGGTCCGGAAGCAGCTCGGCATCGCCGAAGACTTCATCCCCATCATCAACCGCAACGGCTTCCAATGCCTTGGGTATCAAAGCCAATTGTTTCAATAAACGCTGTCGCCATGCAAAGGATCAGGTCTGAGAAACCTCCGAACCTTCGGTTCTCCGTCCCTCCCACGGACATCCTGTCCGCGGGCCCCTCCCATTCATGCGGCCATGGGCGGCCACAGTTTTCAGACCTGACCCCTTGCATGGCTCCTCCTTATTTATGTACACGGATTTAGCCTCATATTACCATCGGTGGTATCATCCGAAGCCGGTACTGGTGACGCCGGAGCGGCGGGAAGAGCTCCGTACGCTGCACCGTGTACTTTACCGTGCCGTGGAACGGCTGGTGACGACGGATTGGCGCCCTGTGGCGGAGCGATGGGGCTTCAGCGAGAAGGAAAAAGCCATCCTGGAAGAACAGGCCCGCCACCCGTTCCGTGCCGGGACCTGGCGCCCCGACTACCTCATCGGAGCCGACGGTTCCCTGAAAATCTGCGAAATCACCTCCCGCTTCTTCGCCCACGGCATCTTCATGTCCTGGTTCGGCGACCGCTTCGCCCGCTCCTTCCTGGAGCGGGAATTCCCGGATCTCCCCCACCGCTCCCGCTTCGCCGAAATGATGGACTATATGCTCGGCCTCGTCGGAGACCGGGAGCGGATCTTTGTGCTGAAAAGCGCTGACAAGACCAACGAAATCCGCCTCTACAAGCGCTTTTACGAGGCACACGGCAAGACGGTAACCGTGCTGGAGGCAGACGAGATTGAGCCGCGGATGGCGGAATGGTCGGACGGCGCCTGCCTGCTGGGCGCACTCAATCAAAAGGACATCCTGTCGCTGAAGGACCGTACCCTGCAGGCGATGATCGAAGCCCGGATGATCAGCGATTTCCGCAACATCTTCCTCATTCACGACAAGCGCTTTATGACACGCTGGTTTGAGGACGGATTCCTCTCCGGACCGGATGCCGGATTCCTCCGGGCACACGCGATCCGGACCTGGGATACGGCAGACCCTTCCAGCGCAGCCGCCGTCGCCGACGCCATCCGTCACAAGGACGGCTATATCTTCAAACCCGCCCGGCTCGGCAAGAGCGAGGGCGTCATCGCAGGCCCGCTCACTTCCCCCGAGGCGTGGACAGCATTGTGGGAATCCTCTCCCAAAGGCATCCTGCAGCCGTTCCTACGTCAGCGGCCCTTCCCGACCGTCTGGGAAGGGACCCCTTTTGACGATTACCTCTGCGGCATGATGCTCTGCGTCGACGACAAATTCTTCGACAGCGGTTATTTCCGCGGATCCAGCCTCCCAGTGACCAATGTCGGCGATGACCGCAAAGCCGCGGTACTGCATGCATCCGATGCCGAAGAAACCGCCCTTCTGGCTCCTTATTGCGATATACTATGATCCTCAGCGCCAATCAGCCCTACTTCCTCCCCTATTTCCCGTGGTGGCAGCTCATCGCGCAGGCGGATCTTTTCCTCATCGGCGACGACTATGCGTTCAAGAGGCACGGCTGGATTTCCCGCAACCGGATCCTGATCAACGGACAGGTCGTGTATTTCCGGATTCCGATCCGGGACATGAGTTGCAACCGTACCATTGCCGAAACGGAGCGCAGGTCGGCAGACGTAGCCGATAACCTCCGGATGCTGGCGATGGCCTACCACAAGGCGCCTTTCTTCGCGTACGGATATGCGCTCGCAGAGCGCATATTTTCCTGTAAAGAACTGAATTTAAGCAGATTCCTCACGCATTCCATCCATGAAGTCTGCGACTACCTCGGCATCAGGACGCCCTTGGGACTCACCTCCTCTCTGGAGGGCAACGCCAGGTTCAGGCGCGAGGAGCGGATCTACGACTTCTGCCGGCGGAACGGGGCCGATATTTACGTAAACGCCATCGGCGGCCGGGAGCTCTACGACAAGGCCGAATTCGCCGCCCACGGGATCGAGCTCCGCTTCCTGCAGACGGAGGTATCTGAAAATCTGTCGATTATCGACACGGTCATGCACCATTCCCGTGACGAATTGCACGAGATGCTCGGGAGGTTCCGCTATGTGTAAAGTATCGGTCATCTGCCTGACATACAGCCATGCGCCGTACATTGCGCAGGCGCTGGACAGTTTCGTGCGGCAGGAAACTTCCTTCCGGTACGAGGTCATCGTCCACGACGACGCCTCTACCGACGGTACGACGGACATCCTCCGCGAATATGCGGCCCGCTATCCGGATATCATCCGTCCGGTCTTTGAATCGGAAAACCGCTACAGCCAGGGCATCGTGATCTCCCGGGACATCCTCATGCCGCTTGCCCGCGGCGAATTCATTGCCTTCTGCGAAGGAGATGACTTCTGGACCGATTCCCGCAAACTCGAGAAACAGGTCAGGGCGCTCGAATCCCATCCCGAAGCGGATATCTGTACACATGCCGCCGCAGTCGTCAAAGACGGCCGTCTCTGGAAATACTACGCCCCTTCCATCTGTAACCGGACCATCCCTGTGGAAGAGGTCATCTTCGGCGGCGGCAACTTCGTGGCCACGAATTCCATTCTCTGCCGCGCATCCGTCTGGAAAGCGCCGGCTCCCTTCAGGGACGTGCTGTTCAATGATTATTCCCTGCAAATCCAGGGCTCGCTCCGGGGCGGAATGGTCTATCTGTGCGACTGCATGAGCGTCTACCGGCCCTATCTTCCCGGATCCTGGACATCCCGTCATATAGACAAGGCGGACAGGATCCGCTTCCACCAGGCTGATAAGGCGATGCTGGAGGCTCTGGACCGGTACACGCGCGGACAATATTCCGAAGCAATCCGCCGCCGGTGCACGCTCTATGACGCAGAAGACAAGCGCACAAAACGGATGGTCCGCCTTGCGCGCTCGGTAAAAAAACGGTTGATCGAACTCTACTACCGCCTGCGCGGCAGCAAGTTTACATCTTAGGATCCCAGACGGGCCGGATGTTGCATTTCTCGGACCGGGGAATCTCCAGGAAATCCGTTTCACTCATCATGTGGGAGTCATACATGAATCTGGCCACATATGCATTGGTATCGTCGTCGGTCTTGCTGGTCCAGTAAAAACCGTATGTATCACTCTTATGGGTAGTTCCGCTGTAATAACCGTTCATGATAAACGTGATACCGTCCGCTTCAAAACCGGGCTTATTGCTCTGGCCGTAACTTTGCCCAAATTCAAAATTCTCATCCGGCGTCCAATACGCCCATGCCATGGAATTATACAACTCCTGATACTCCTCAAACGTAGGCATACGCCACTTGCCCCCGAACCGCTCATGCACCGGATCGGAATCGCTCCAGGCATAGAAATCGCCGGGCGTGTAAACCCAGTCTTCCAGAATCTCGTCATAGTGATAATTCTCAAGACAATCCACTTCCGGATCGAGATCATTGAAAAAAGGATCAAAATGCATGTCAAACCTGGCCCAGTATACACTGAGTCCAAGGTCGACGGCAGAAGCAGGGACATAGTGATACCGCATCTTGATACGCTTCGGAACCGCACGAAGTACCTCCCAGACTTCAGAGTCGAGGTCGTACCAGGCCAACTTTGCCGAATTCTCCGTCACATCATATAAGTAAAGATGGTCCTCTAATTCATTCTGGACGTCCCAGACCTCGCCTTTCGCCTCATCGTGTAACTTGACGACGGAGCGGATCTTGACGATATGGGAATCATCATACAGAATCTCGGGAGCCAGAAGCGATTCTGACGTAATGTACCTGTACACAAATTGTTTTTTTGAAAAATCCAGAAGGGCATACGTATAATCGTCTTCCTGAGACATCACCTCCCATTGCCCGATGAGAGGAGCAGCATCCGTGAACTTATCCTTTTTACAGGCGGCGCACGCTGCCATGATGACAAGCAGTGCTACATTCAATATTTTTTCATAGAATCCGTGATTTTCAACAAATATACTCTTTTTTCTTTGACCGGCGATTGCTAACTTTGGCAGAAATGACAAAGAAGAAAGAAATATCCGTCACCCGGACGTCGCTTCCGCCCTTCGAGGAATACTGCGCGGCAATCCGGCCGCTCTGGGAGAGCCGGTTGATGACTAACATGGGTGCGCTGCACGGGCAATTTTCCGATGCGCTCCGGAGCCGGTTCGGATGTGGCGTCACGCTCTTTTCGCACGGCCATCTCGCCCTCGAGGCGGCGCTGGAAATACTCGCGTGCAGAGGCTCCGAGGTCATCACGACGCCGTTCACCTTCGTCTCCACCGTTCACGCCATCGTCCGCCGCGGGCTGACGCCGGTCTTCTGTGATGTCCTGCCGTCCGACGGCACCCTGAACCCGGCCGGGCTGGAAGCCCTCATCACGCCCCGGACCGCCGCCATCCTGCCCGTCCACGTGTACGGGAACCCATGTGATGTCGACGCGATCGAAGCCGTTGCCCGCCGGCACGGTCTTCCCGTGATCTACGATGCAGCCCACGCATTCGATGTCCGGTACCAGGACAGGCCGCTCGTCACCTTCGGCGATGCCTCCATCCTCAGTTTCCACGCCACAAAGGTTTTCTCGACCATCGAGGGCGGCGCCGTATGCTATGGCGAAGACGCCGCCGGCATGAGTGCGGCGGAATTCGCCGTACGGCTCGACGACTGCAAGAATTTCGGAATCCGCGATGAGGAAACGTGCGTATTTCCCGGGGGAAATGCCAAGATGAACGAACTCCAGGCCGCGATGGGGCTCTGCAACCTCCGGCATTTCGACGAGGCCGTCGCGGCCCGCGGCCGGGTCTTGACGCAATATCTCGACGCGCTGACGCCGCTCCTCGCTTCCGGGGCGGTTTCCCTGCTTCTCCCCCGCGAAGGGACCCGGCCCAATTACGCCTATTCCCCGGTTTTGTTCGCCTCTCCCGAAGCCCGTGACAAGGCGTACACGGCCCTCCGCGAAGCCGGCATCCATCCCCGCAAGTACTTCTGGCCGCCCGTCACCGACACGCAGTGCTATCGGTCTGCCCGCTATCCGGGCGCGGATGACACACCCGTCGCACACGATCTTTCCGCCCGGGTTCTCTGCCTCCCGCTGTATGATTCCCTGACCCCGGAAGACGTCCGGAGAATCGTCCGGACGGTTGCTGATTAAGGTTTTATTCGGTATCTTTGTGTTTGTGAAGACGTATCTGGCGATTGATCTGAAGTCCTTCTACGCATCTGTGGAATGCGTAGAACGCAAAAGGGATGCCCTCCGGACGCATCTCGTCGTGGCGGACCCCACACGGACCGAGAAGACCATCTGCCTCGCCGTCTCCCCTTCCCTCAAAGCTTACGGCATCTCCGGAAGGGCCCGGCTCTTCGAAGTCGTCCAGGCCGTCCGGCAGATCAACGCGCAGCGCCTGCAGCGGGCGCCCGGATTTACAGCATTTACCTGAAATACATCGCGCCCGAGGACATCCACGTCTATTCCGTCGACGAAGTCTTCATCGATGCGACCGAATACCTCGGCATGTACGGACTCTCTGCGCATGACCTCGCGATGAAGCTTGTCCGCGAAGTGCTCTCGAAGACGGGCATCACCGCCACGGCCGGCATCGGGACTAACCTCTACCTCGCCAAGATTGCCATGGACATCGAAGCCAAGCACTCACCGCCCGACCGCGACGGTGTCCGGATTGCCGCCCTGGATGAAATGACTTACCGTCAGAAGTACTGGATGCACCCTCCGAAAGAGACGGTTCTTCGTCAAGCATGGCCTTCTTGGTAAAATAGCTGTCAATGAAGGTTATCTGGTTGTTAATCACATCATTAAGAATGCTGTAGGACGTCCCATCAATGACGCACCCCTGCTTGACACGCATGGCTTTTGGGTTCCACTGATCCTTTTTTACATTGACCCCCGTATAAAGGTCTGTCCTTTTACATCGGCAAGAGACGCGCAGCATGACTGAACGTGCGCCATCCTTTCTAAGATTACTCAGTCCAACGGTAGTGGTATGTTTGATATATTTCATAATTATCCTGTTTGGACTGCAAATTTACAATCAATTTCAGAAGATGCCCTATAGTAATAATCTACCAATAAATCTACCAATAAATCTACCAATAAATCTACCAATAAATCTACCAATAAATCTACCAATAAATCTACCAATAAATCTACCAATAAATCTACCAAATTATGCGAAATAAATCTACCAATAAATCTACCAAATTATGCGAAAATAAATAGAAATTAGTAGAATTTTCTTCTTGTTAAAACATTGATTATCAAATTAAAAATTAAATAATTAGGCACTGTCGGAAAATTAGGTTAAGGTCTCGTCCTCTCCGCAAAGAAATCGCAGCGCAGCTGCGGTGCTTTTTTTGTTTTCCGGACGGCGAAAACTCCGCATTTACCGGGGAAGGTCTGATTATATGCCCGGGACCTTCCCCTGCAATCTAGTAACTGACAAGCATATAGTAATGTTTGTACGGGGAAGGTCTGGCACCTGAAATCAGACCTTCCCCAACTTTAGGGGGTCACATTAATTTGATAAAGTAAATGGAAAACACCATATTTGTGTTGGAAAGGATATCAAAGAATATAAGTGAAACGTGTTTAACAGCTGCAAACCATAAACCATGAAAAAAGGTCTTGTTTTATTTGTCGTAATGCTGGTGACCTTCACGAGGTTGCAAGCACAGGATATATACACCGACCATACTTGTGTGGATATGGGCCTCAGTGTGAAGTGGGCATCCTATAATCTGGGAGCGACGGCTCCGGAACAGACGGGAGACTCTTTCGCATGGGGAGAGACGGAACCGAAAAGCACCTTTACCGAATCCGATTATCGGTTCTTTGTCACTGAAAAATATGAAGGGTACCTCAGCACGTATGACCGGTGGGTCGCCGTGAAGTATTGCGTGGAGAAGGATCGGGCCTACAAGGGTTTTGTGGACAACAGAAGGTTTCTGGAACCGATCGACGATGCGGCCACGGTTCAGTGGGGCGAGAACTGGCGGATGCCCACCACGGCCGAATGGAAAGAACTGCAGGACTATTGCAGCTGGTTCTGGACGACAAGCAATGGCCAGACCGGGTATCAGGTCACCAGCCTGGTAAACGGCAACTCGATTTTCCTCCCGTCATCGGGTAAAACGGGAGACGATGTGACGGGCTACTGGACGTGCTGCCTGAATTATAATACGGGCGCGGAGGCCGCCGTGTTGGCTCCTGATAAAGCCTCCTTTCATCGCGTATACAGGATTCGTGGGTTTCATGTCCGGGCGGTCATGGACGGGGAGCGGCACGAAATAACCCTTCCTCCCGGTTTCGTAAATTACAGGGATTACGCCCATGCCAAGGGGGCGCGGTTCAGCACCCGGCCACAGAACCTGATTGAGCGGAAGGCACCGGAGAAGAAGCCCGCCCTCCGGCTGGAAACGGACATCGACGGAAAGATCGGAGCGCATGGCTATGTGGACCTGGGTCTGAGCGTCAAATGGGCGACCACAAACCTGGGCGCGGACAAGGCCGTCGATCCCGGCAAGTACTTTGCCTGGGGCGAGACGGCACCGAAGGATAATAGTAAGGTGGAAAACTATAAGTTTGCCACCAGGGTTACCGTGAAGGAAGTTTCCCGTACGACGGGGGAAGAATACACCTGGACCAAATATGTGGTCAACAAATACAACGACGACTCCATTCGCGAAAAGTCGGGCAACTATTTGGAAAGAACGGAGTCCCCTCACGTCCCCATTAAGGTCGGGAGGTTCCTGGAACCGATCGACGACGCGGCCACGGTTCAGTGGGGCAAAGACTGGCGAATGCCCTCGACCGAAGAATTCGTGGAACTGACGGAGAAATGTATGTGGATCCCTGTCCGGCAGGAAGGGATGAGCGGCTACCTGATCCAAAGTAAAGTCAACGGCAACAGCATCTTCCTGCCTTTCTCCAGCAGTGAGGACGTCTTTACCCTCCCCAGTCCGTCCATTATCAGGAAACGGGAAGTCGGCCGGTATTGGTCCCGTTCTCTGGCCAGGGATGTCAAAATGGCAAAAGCCTTGTATATGACTCCCGAAGCGATTAAATGCAAGGGAGATACGGAAGATACGGATGTCTATTATCGCTGGTCGTTGTTGAATGTCCGCCCTGTGACCTCTGTGGCCGTCAAGTCCACCCGGAAGCAGACGGTGACAACGACCATATCCGTGCACAGCAAGGTCTCCCCGGTCTTGAAAGGCGAACTGAAAGCGGCGCCGGCAGCCGTCGATCTCGGGCTGAGCGTCAAATGGGCGAGTTTCAATGTCGGAGCGACCCTTCCCGAAGAACCCGGTTCGTTCTTCGCTTGGGGAGAGACGTTCCCGAAAACCGAATTTGAATGGAAGAACTATGCTTTCGTCCCGGCCGACAACCCCCTTAATCGCTCCACGCACGGACCGCAGAACATTCTCAAATACAATGGTCCCAAGTCGTCCTTGAAACTGGGCGGCACAAACAGGTATGACTTGCTCCAAACGCTGGAAGCGGAAGATGATGCTGCGACTGCGAACTGGGGCAACGGGTGGCGGACGCCG
This sequence comes from uncultured Bacteroidales bacterium, assembly GCA_900320545.1. Classification (GTDB taxonomy): domain Bacteria; phylum Bacteroidota; class Bacteroidia; order Bacteroidales; family UBA932; genus Cryptobacteroides. Next base: position 50,174 of record ONSU01000014.1, read on the forward strand.
ACCGTTGACGAATTCCGCGAACTGATGGAGAAATGCGACTGGAGTTTTTCGTCGCGAAATGGCGTGAAAGGCTGGGAGGTAAAGAGTCGGGTGAATGGCAACTCCATATTCTTGCCCTCTGTAAAAATAGAATCCATGGTTTCGGCTTACAGAAAGGATGGTGCCTATATGACATCATCATTGAGTGAAGAGGATATTATCATGGCATACAGGTTTGAATGGATCAATTCCAGTCATGAAGGCAGCAAATGGATGAAAGCGTATGAACGGTTCCGTCAAACCAGCCTCCGCCCCGTCCAGGGCGCCCCGGTACTTGGCAAGAAGAAAGAGGTCCCCGGACAGCAGCAGGCGTCACCCGCACCCGGAGACATAGCAGGTCATGAATATGTCGATATGGGGGTGAGTGTTCTTTGGGCCACTTGCAATATCGGTGCGGACGATCCGTACGACTATGGCGACATCTTTGCCTGGGGAGAAACGGAGCAGAAAGTGGACATGTCCACTGCGGACAAAAGCAAGAAGTATAGTCAATATGTATTGAAGAAGACGAAGTACTATAAGTCTTCCGCCTATACGAAATATGTACGCAAGTCGTCCAAGGCTCGTCATTACGACGATATCGAGGTGCTGGAGCCGGTCGATGATGCGGCCGTGCATAACTGGGGGAACGGCTGGCGTATGCCAACTTGGCTGGAGGCGCGCGAATTGCTTCGCAACTGTACCGGAGAGCTGTTGGAAAAGGACGGAACGTTTTATGTGAAACTTACGAGCCGAATAAACGGAAACGAACTGATCTTCCCTTTTTGGAAATACAGCTGGGCATTTCTAGAGGAGGGCAAGGTCGAAAAAGGAGTAACGGAAAGATATTGGACCAGCAGCCTGTATGATAACAGATCCGCTTATGGTACATGTATTTATTTTGCCAACAAACTGGGCGATCGTGATATGAATACCGGGAAATGGACCAGGATCTATGAAGATCCCTACTTGACTTATGCCCCGCGTTACTATGGCTTCGCGATACGGCCTGTCGCCCCTAGAAAGGATTAAAGGGGAAGTGAAGAAATGATACACACCTTCCTCATATCTCTCTTTATTGCCGCCCAGGCGGTGGTGGGGCTCAGCCCTGCCAACGCCCTCGGGCCGATAAAACCCATGAATGCAGGAAACAACGGTCCCATCGACCGCACGATGGAATCCTATACTGCCCTCCGCATTCCATACGCCAGGACGCATGACACGGCCCTGGGAACCGAATACGGCGGCCACTGCATTGACATCGACCAGATTTTCCCGGATTTCGATGCGAATGTCAATAATCCCCGGTCTTACGATTTCACCAACAGCGACGTGGTGCTCCGAGATATGTTGAAAGCTGGCACAAAACCATTCTTCCGACTTGGGCAGAGCATTGAGCATCAGACCAAAAAGTACGGCATCTATCCTCCCAGGAACTATAAGAAGTGGGCCCGCATCTGCGAGCATATCATCCGCCACTACAACGAAGGCTGGGCGAACGGATACCACATGGGCATCGAATATTGGGAAATCTGGAACGAACCGGATCTGGACGATCCCGATGACCGCTGGAAAACGGATCCGCGCACGTGGGGAGGTACCCAGCAGCAGTTCTACGATTTGTACGTCACTGCTGCAAAACACCTCAAAAAGTGTTTCCCCCATTTGAAAATCGGCGGGCCGGCATTTGCCAATCCACGCAAATACGGTCCTCCTTTCCTGGACTATATAAAGGAGAAAAATGCTCCCCTGGACTTCTTCTCCCACCACATGTACCACCGCAAACCGGCGCGCATTACGGAGGATGTGCGCATCGTCCGTGAAATGCTGGACTCCAAAGGCTTTACTTCCACGGAGTCTATCCTCAACGAATGGAACTATAACCGCAGCTGGGAAGAGGCGCCTCACTTCTACAGCCGGAAAGCCCGTTCGACCGTGAAGGCGGCGGCATTCGTCGCTGCCGTAATGTGCGAGTGCCAAAGCGCGCCGCTGGACATGCTCATGTACTACGACCTGCGCCCCAACACTTCCTGGTGCGGCCCGTGGGCGCCTGTCGTATATGACATCCGTCCTCCCTACTGGGCCCTGTATTACTGGGCCGAACTTGCCGACTACGGCACCTGGATAGAATCCACCTGCGACACCGGAAACATCTATACCTGCGCCGCGAAATCGGAAGACGGGAAAATCCGCCTTCTGATTTCCCGATACCACGAAGACGACAGTATCAGCACATCCTGTGATATAACGATACAACTTCCCGATGGGTATGTAGTATCCGCCATACGGCTCACGGACAGCCTGGGGATGGACCGGAGGCCGGCCGCTTCCAACGTCATCATGCTGGAATCCAACGCTGTTGCATTGATCGAAATTGAGCAGAATCAGTAAGACCCGCTCTCGTCACGTGGCCATTATTAACTCCGCATTTACCGGGGAAGGTCTGATTATATGCCCGGGACCTTCCCCAGCGATAAAGGCACTGATGGGCCTGTAATTATGTATGAATGGGGAAGGCCTGGCACCTGAAATCAGACCTTCCCCAAATAATAACAGCCGGCACCATCAGGGTGCACACATATTTTATCGTGACCGAAGACTATTCCATCACATACACCGGGCGGATGGGGAAGCCGAAACAGCGGCTGTTGCTCCAGATACCGGCGCCTTCGTCATTGATGTCGATGCCGAGGTTGAAGGCCCCGTCGGGGCCGTCCGTCGCGCCCTTGGACGCGGTCATTGTCCAAAAAAATCCGCGAATCGCGCTGAACTCGAGTTTGTTTCCGTCCATACGGCCGGTGTAGGGCAGGAAAATGCTGTTACCCGTAGACCTTCTTGTGATTTTGACGCCGGAAACCCCGCCGGACTGCGCGTGGAAATCCCACGTGTATTGCGTCGGCTTGTAAAGTGTGGAAATGAGCGCGGAGGCTTCTTTTTCCGTCGGCATGCGCCATTTGCCTCCCAGTCTCTTGGCCGCCACGTCGTCGCCGGGCTGAAGGGCCTGAAGGCCGTCGGGCGTACCTTCCCCTCCCCACCAGCCATCCTGCTCCGGAAGGCAGTATTTCATGAATTTCGTTCCGTCCGAATTGCTGTACGGATAACTCTTCCACAGATATTCGGTCTTCCGGGCAGTGCTCCCCCAGGCATAGAAATATCCGGTCTCATATTCCTCGGCGGCTCCCAGATTGCAGGAAGCCCATTTGATCGTCTTGCCATCGACCGTGATTCCGAGATCAATGGCGACCGGCATTGTGATATCACCGTCCGGAAGGTCGTAATTCACCTTCTTGCAGGAAGCGGACGCCAGCATCATCAGCGCCGCCATCGAGAGATAAATCAAACGTTTCATAGGCAGAGAATTTTGGGTTTACGTTGCAAGTTAATGATTTTCCGCGAATTCCACAAACCGCCCCTGCCCGGCCGATTTTCTCCCGGCGGCATCGCAGCCGGAATCGCCACCAAAGGCGACGGAATCAGTCGCAGCGGGGAAAGTCTGATTATATGCCCGGGACCTTCACCAGCGATCAAGGCAGTGGTGGGCCTGTAGTAATGTATGAATGGGGAAGGCCTGGCACCTGAAATCAGACCTTCCCCAAGAATTTGTGTCCCCTGGCCGGGCAGAGGAGAAGAACCTACTGCATCAGAGCCTGACGGGCGGGCACGATCTCGTCCTTGACGGACTCGAGCTGCGAGCGGAACTCGTCGAGGTTGATCGCGTTGATCTTGTAGAGGGGCTTGAGGCTCTCGTTGAGCTGCTTGTACTCCTCGTTGATCGACGCGAGCTTGTCGATGGCGTCGGTGAGGAGGATCACATTGTAGGAGAAGTCGGAAGCGCTCTTGTCGTTGAAGGCGACGATGAACTTGTCGATGTTCCGGGAAGCGATGTAGGCCTGCTCGACGAGGGCGGCGGTAGCGGCCTCCCAGAAGAAGTACTCGCGGCCGTTCTCCTTGGCGGTGTCATAGCATCTCTCGATGGCGACCTGAAGGGTCGGGCAGTCGTTGAACGCCTTGATGGCGGGATCGTTGATGTCGGCGTAGAGTTTCTTGAGCGCGGCGTCATAGTCGGCGGTCGGCATGTCATAGAGTTTGGCGACCTCGGCGTCGACACCGAGGATGGCGACGGCGCGATACTTCTGCGCGAGGGTCTGGAGATCCTTCGCATAGGCGGGATCGGCGAGATAGTCGGGCTTGACGGCCTTCTCGCTGTCGGTGAGGATGACCTCGCCGTTCTTGATGCACTCGACAAGACCCACGGGCTGGAGCTTGCCGATCTCGGTCGCGATGGAATCGAGCTGGATCTTCACCACGGCCTCGGCCATCAGTTCGGCCTCCGTCTTGACGGGCTCCTCGGTCTTCTTGGTTTTCTGCCGGTTGAAGCAGGACGTGACTGCAAGGCAGATTGCAAAGGCGATTACTAACTTTTTCATTTGACTTTGAATTTGATTGATTTTATGTTTATAAGTAATATGATCGTGAGAACCATCCCCATCAGCAGGAGGATGCAAAGGTTGTAGAGCAAGGTCGGCACCCGGGCGCCGCCGAGGACCTTGACGCTGCTGTAGAACGGCGCGCGGCCGTTTTTCGAAGCCGGCGTCAGGAAGACGGCGCCGGTCTTCGGGACCAGGCAGCCGCCCGCGACGACATACGGAGCCGGCTCTGAAACGCCCGTGAGAAGTTCTTCGAGGCGGATATTGTAATTGTTCCGCTTGCGTTCCACCATCTCCTCCATCCCGCGCTCCGCGACGGCCTCGCGGACCAGCCGATCCTTCTCGAGGGTCGCATCGTTGCAGACGGTGGCGAACGCCGCTCCGGCGGCTTCGATCATTTCCCCGGAACTCCCCCCGAAGGGAACCCCGGCGACTTCGCAGATGTGGGGAAGCGTTCTCTCGACGAGCGCCGGGTCCGCCCCGCCCTTGAAGTCCTCGAGAACGATGTCCTTCCAGTAAAGGGCCTCATAGCGCTCCCTGTCGAGGTCGAACCACGCCCTTTCATAGCGGTTGTACTGGAATGTCCCCACGGCGAGGGCCTCGAAAGCCCAGCGCGAAGGGATCACGTCGCCGATTACCGGCACGTTGCCGGTCTTGCTGCCGCTGTCGAGATCGGAGAAATCGACCACCAGTCCGCACAGGAGGATCTGGGGCACCAGCAGCAGCGGTATGCTGATGTAGATGGCGACGACCGAACCGAGGTTCTGCGAGAGCAGCAGGCCGATCAGGTTGGAAACCAGCGCGATGGCGAACAGCACGGCCCACCAGACGAAGAACAGTCCGTGGAGTCCGATGACCGCGTTGCCGACGAGGATGAAGAGGACGGTCTGGACGAAGGAAATCATCGCCGTGTAGGCAATCTTGCTCCAGATATAACTGTGGTAGCTCAGACTGAGGAATTTCTCCCGTTTGAGGAAAGTCCTGTCGCGGATGATCTCCTCCGCGCTGGTGCTCATCCCGAGGAAGACCGCCACGATGACGGCCATAAAGATATACTGGACAAGGTTCTTGTTGTCCATCAGGGTGTAGCCGGACGGAGGGGCGTAGCGGGTCAACCAGGCGCAGATAAGCGCGAGGACGGGCGCCTCGAGAAGCGTGATCGCGACGTACTGGACGTTGGTAAGTTTGGACTTGATATTGCGGCGCAGGTAGATACAGAACTGCCTGAACGCGCCGGGCTTCTTCCGGTCGGACTCCGGAAGGGGCGCCTTTTCCGAGGCGGACGGGATGTCATCGACGGCGTCGAGATACATCTCGTGCCACTGCTGCGGCGTGACCTTGCGGGAAGAACCCACGCGGCCCGTCGCGTCGACGGTCTTCTCGTCGATGATGTTGAGCACGATCTCCGGATTGACGTTGCCGCAGAGGGGGCAGGTGCTGGTCTCGGGATCGGCGTAATTGGCGGCCCGCTTGAACCGGGTGATGGCGTCGATGGGATTGCCGTCATAGACCGGATATCCGCCGGCGTCGAGCACCCAGAGGCGGTCGAACATCTTGTAGATGTCGCTCGAGGGCTGGTGGATGTTGGCGATGACAAGGCATCCGGCGTCGGCCTGCGCCCGGAGAAGGCCCATCACGCGCTCCGAGTCGGCCGATGAGAGGCCGGAGGTGGGCTCGTCGAGGAGCAGGACGGAGGGCTGGCGGATGAGCTCCAGGGCGATGTTGAGGCGCTTGCGCTGGCCGCCGGAGATCGTCTTGTTGAGCGGGGAACCGACCTTGAGGTCCCGCGCGAAATCGAGTTCGAGGTTGTGCAGGACGGCCATCACCTTTTCCCGCAGTTCCTCTTCCGAAAGGCCGTCGAAGCAGAATTTCGCCGTAAAATAAAGGTTTTCATAGACGGTCAGATCCTCGAGAAGCAGGTCGTCCTGCGGGACGAAGCCGAGCAGGGATTTCGCCTCCGGGCTGTCGAGGGGCCATCCGTTGATGTCGAGCGAACCGCTGTCGGGACGGACGGAGCCGTCGAGAATTGACAGGAGGGTGGATTTGCCCACGCCGCTGCCGCCCATGATGGCGACCAGTTCGCCGCCCCGGACGGAGAAAGTCATGTTGTGGAGGCCGTTGTCGCTGCCGGGATAGCGGTATTCCAGATTTCGTCCGCTGAAAACCACGCGGGTGGCGGAAACATCCTCATACGGCTTGTAGACGGTGGAGAAATGAAGCGGAATGCCGTGGTGGCTCTTCATCACCCCGCTTTTCGCCCAGACCTGGAAAGAATCCCCGAGAAGGGGAACGTCGTTGAAAAGGACCTCGTCCCGGCCCATGTAGGAGAATACCAGCGTGCCTCTTTCCGCAATCCAGAGCGTCTTGACGGCACCCTCGTATCCCGGGAAATGCTGGAGGAGCACCCGCTCCGTCACCGTCCCGTCCACGAAATCGCGGAAATCCTGCAGCGTGGTCTCCGGGATGCCGAAATCGGCCGCCATCTGGGGGAAAATATCCCTGTCGTCCACCCTTGCGAATTCCATCAGACGCAGAAGGAGCAGCGACAGTTCGCCGGCGGGGAGCTGGCTGCGGATATTGTCGCAGATGCCGGCGACGATTCCGGTCTTGTCGAGACTGTCGTCGAGACTGTAGACGCCGCGGAGGTCGAGATAGAGCGAAACGAATTCTTCCGTTCCCCGGATACCGGCCTGACGGGACAGATAATTCCGCAGGAACTTTACGGAACGCTGCTCGTCGACACCGTTCCTCGCGCCAACCAGCGCAAACAGGTTGACGAGGCCGGATATGATGGTGTCATTGAGCATTCTTCCGCTTTATAATTCAGCATATCGTACAAAGATAACAATTCTTTTTGAAGATTTATTATCTTTGCGTATGAAGCACTTCCTACTCCGGCGAGACGAGGCAGTGACGGGAGAAGGGGCGGCCGTCGCGGCTGAGGCCCTCGATCCGGATGATGTAGGGGTAGTCCGACTGATCGCTGGTGTAGAAAGAAATCGGGGCGCGGCCGGCCGTGAGGGATACGTCCGGAGACCACCAGATGGTGTTGCGGGCATCGTGGGGAGGATCGTCGCCCCGGTCATAGCGGGGAGAGGAGAAGTAGCGGGGAACCTGGTAGCCCAGCGGCACGAAGTAGAGCAGCGAGGGGTTGCGGGACGCCCCGGAGCGCATTCCGCCGGGCTTCACGGAGATGTGGACCACGCCGCCGTCGCCGCCGTAAACGGGATCCGGCTGCATCGAGATGCTCAGCGAGCGGAGATCTTCCAGGCGCAGCATATCGTAACTCCACCACGCCTCCTCCGTATCGTCTACGATGAGCTTGACCTTCCCCGTATCGTTTTCGTCGTCGAAAACGTCCGGTTCCTCTTCGGATTCGGAGGAAGCGCCGGCCCGTCTCCGGCTGCGGTTGTACATATTCTCGCCGTCATATTCGAACATCGCCTTTTTCATGCTGAGATATTCCACGAGGGACATCTCCTTGTAAAGGGCGAGGTCTTCCCGGTAACTGGTTCCGAACGCCAGCACATCCTCGTTCGCGTAGGAGGCCGTGACTACCGCGGCCTGCAGGGTGTCATCCGTAGCGGGCCCGTCCAGCGGCGGCGCCTCCACCCGGAGGTCTCTGGCAAATCCGGGCGCCCAGCTGTAAAGATATGGCTTCGCCACGGGATCGCCGTCCCACTTCGGAAGATAGGTCGCCCCCAGGCGCGAGGTGCCGATGTTGATGATAAACTCGGTCCCTTCCTCGAAATCCAGACTGTCGACGAGGAATTCCCGGCCCTGTTCGACATCCACGGAATACAGTTTTTTCTGCCGGGGAATCATAAAGACAAAGTTGAACTTCCGGGGGATCTTGGACGACAGCCGGCGCACGATGCGGCCGCGGATTTCCTGAGCCCGTTCCCGCACCTGCCGGATCTGGAATTTGCCGCCTTTCAGGTCGGTGATTTTCTCCAGGTCGTAATAGCGCCAGCCGTGGATCATCATCAGCAGGTCCATCGCGGCGTCCCGTTCCGGAGCGGGGATATCCGGATCGAAGTAAAAATAGGGATCGTTGATCTTTCCCTTGAGTTCGCTGCTGAGCCCCATGTATGAGGTAATGCCGTCGGATGGCTGCCAGTTCTTGAGGGCGCCCCGCACGACCGATACCGAGCAGCCGCCGTCCAGGGGCTTCCCGTCCGGGCCGGTCAGGGAAATGACGCCCGTGACGAGCGAACGCGGCGTCTCCTCGAAGTGCGTCATCTCAAGGCGGCACAACGGCGCCTCCGGGTCGCGGATGAAGAAGAGCCGCTCCGAAAGGATCCTGCCGTGTGCGTCCACCAGCAGGAGATGGTTGATGCCCGGGCAGAAATCTTCCCTTTTCAGCATCAGGATGCTCATATTGCCGTCCAGGGGAATCGTGGCGAGCGGGTAGAGATCGGAATCGTCGCGGAGCAGCAGCGAAGCGGACTCTCCGCCGAATCCCAGCGCGCTGATGTAGTAGCGGTCGGAACGGTTTTGCAGATGAAGGGTCGCCCCTTCTGCCGAAGGTGCCGGGAGAGGATATGTCCTGCCGGAAGCGTCCTTGACGCGGTAACTGCGGCCGGGGATGGGCGTGAAGGCGAAGGCCCCCATTCCGTCGTGCAGAGTGAATACCGGTTTCAGCGAGTCTTCCGTGTCGCTTTCCAGGAACCCCCGGAAATCGACGCTCCTCCCCCGGGCGTCCACCGCCTTGAACCCCAGTACGGAACTGTGGCCGGCGAAATACCGTCCGCCTTCGGGCCAGAAAGTGAGTTCCACGTCCTCGGCGGGGGTCGGGGGCTGCCGCTTCTTCTTCCCGGTGCCGCCGACGATGCGGATCCGGTCGTGGAAAAGATATTCTTCGCCGTTGTTGAGCTGCCAGAGGGTATAGGCCCGGAGGGTGTAATCGCCGGTTTCCAGGTTGTCCGGCAGTTCTATGCAGCCCGGAAACGCGCCTCCGGTGCGCCTGACCTTTACCCGGACCACCGCTTCCCCGGCGGCGTCCAGCACTTCGGCGTAGAGGAAATTGCTCGGCGGCTGAAGGGAAAGCCGGGAGGCCTCCTGCGTCCAGCCCTTGAACCAGACGGTCTCTCCGGCCGTATAGCAGGTGCGGTCGTAGTGGAGATAGACTTTTTCGGGAGAGCACCACGACGAGTAGGAGTGGAAGCGGGCCCGGAGGGAATCCGTCAGCGTGTACACTTCCGCATTCACCGAAAGCGGCGCCGCGAAGACGGCCGCCCACAGCACAAGCAAGCGCAGGCCTTTCATTTAGAATTCGATCTCGCGCCCGCCCTGCACCTTGACGATGCGGGCTTCGGGGAAGCCGAGGACGCGGACACGGTTGAGGGCCGAAAGGGCGGCCTGGAGGGTCGGGAAGACGCCGACCGAATAGGAGTAGCGGAGATCCGGTGTCAGCCGCTCGTAGACGGGATTGAGGCCCTTGATATCGTCCAGGGAGGCATGATAGAGCCTCTCCATGAAGCGGATCTGATAGCAGGTGCCCTGGGGCTGTGTCCGGGCGAATCGCCCGACGGGATCGACGGAGAAGACATTGCCGGAAGGGTCCGGAGCGGCGAATGTGATCTTCAGTTTCGGCCCGTAAGTATGTTTGGTGAAGGTATAGGCGGAGCCGGCGCCCACGACCTCCCGGTCGGAAGACTGCTCCCCGTGGGAGGAGACGACCCCGCTGCGGAGGAATTCGGACTCGATGGCGTGTACCTTTTCATTTTCGCGCGCGAGCGTGTCCCTGAGCGCGGGAAGGAGTTTTTCCAGGGCCGCGAGCGAATCCGCATCTTCGGAGGATCCGCCCATCTTGATATCGTCGATGGCCTTTTCGACCCGGTAAATCCGGTCCTTGAGTCCCCGGACGACGTTCATCTGCTCCCGGTAGGCTAAAGTGCCGTCCGTGGAGGACCGGGCGCGGTCGGAGATGGAATCGTTGTCGAGCCGCTTCAGGTCGCGGGAGGGCTGCAGGAGAGCGAGCGCGGCGAGTTCCGCTTCCGAGGTGATTTTAACCTCTTTGTCGAGCGTGCCGTAATCCAGCACATAGAGGCAGACGCTGTCACGGGCGCATTCGCGGTTGGAGGCGAAAATCGCATATTTCCCGTCTTCCGTCCCCATCATCAGGAAGTCGTCGGCGGGAGAATTGTAGGGGAATCCCATGTTCTCCGGCGCCCCCCAGGTGCCCGCGGCCTCGTCATAGACCGATCTGTAAAGATCGTATCCGCCCATTCCGTAGAGACCGTCCGAGGCGAAATAGAGCGTCTTCCCGTCGGGCGAAAGGATCGGATACATCTCGTTCCCGGCCGACACGAGCGCCTCTCCCAGCAGGGCAGGCGCACTCCAGAGCGAATCCCGGTCCCGGGTCAGGTAGATATTCCTGCATCCCGCCGCATCCCGGGCGGTGAAAAATACATCCTTCTGTCCCTTGGGAGCATAGACCGCCTGGACGAAAGCGTCCGGGGCGGAGGCGTCGAAGGGATTGGGAAGCTGCCGCCAGCTGCCGTTTTTGAACGGATAGAACAGCAGGAAGTCCTTCAGGGGCAGGCGGCGCTTGGCGACCGGCTCGGGGCCGTGGCAGTAATCCATCATGATCACGCCCCGGCGCGTCTCGGTGAGTTTCCGCCGGATGGCGTCCACCCGGATGGGATCGGTCTGCAGCTCGAGGAGCGCCTCGTATTCCGAAATGGCCTCGCCGAAGCGGAAGGAATGCCGGAGCACGTCCGCGCCGGCCTCGCGGTCGGAGAGTACCGTCTCGAACGCGGACAGCGTATCGCACCGGGCCGCCGCGAAACCGGGCAGTCCGAGGATAATTCCCACGATGACAAGCAGTACTCTTTTCAAGGCAAACGTAAATTTGTGACTGCAAAATTAAGAATAATTGGAAAAAAATTGTAAATTTGTACCCTATTTTATAGGGGTTATTCTGAATTTTTAGCATAACTCCTTGATAGTTAACGCATAACGATAAAATTAAATAATTAAAACTCTATGCAAAGCAAAGGTGCAATCAGATTGGTAGCGATTCTTATCGCCATCGCCTGCATTTGGCAGCTTTCCTTTACCGCGATCACCCGGATCCAGGAGAAGAAAGCCGCCGAGAATGCCCGCGTCGAAGCGGAAAAATTCGTTGCCGCGGCCGGTACGCCCGCCGAATTCCGTGAATTCGTCATCGACTCCGTATCAGCCATCAAGAACAGAGCCTACGTGGACTCCATCAGCAACGAGGACGTCTACTTCAAGTACACCTTCCAGGATGTGAAGGAGAAGGAGATCAACCTCGGTCTGGACCTCAAGGGCGGTATGAACGTCATGCTGCAGGTGCAGCTCGAAGACCTTGTGAAGGCCCTCGCCGGCAGCAACGCCTCCGATCCCGACTTCCAGAAAGCCGTCGCCACGGCCCGCGCCAACAACGTCAACACGGCGACCGACTTCATCACGCTGTTCGCGAACGCGTGGAAGACCGACGGCAACGGCCGCCGGCTCGCCGAGATCTTCGGCAACTACGAGCTCAAGGAGAAGGTCTCCCCCGAGTCCACCGACGACGAGGTCGTCTCCGTCCTCAAGAAAGAGGCCGAGAGCGCCATCTCCAACTCCTTCAACGTGCTCCGCAACCGTATCGACCGCTTCGGCGTCACCCAGCCGAACATCCAGCAGGTCGGCAACTCCGGCAAGATCCTCATCGAGCTTCCGGGCGTCAAGGATCCGGAGCGTGTGCGTAAACTCCTCCAGGGCACGGCTTCCCTCGAGTTCTGGCCCACCTTCACCGCCAACGAAATCGACCTCTACGCGGCCGACAGGGCCCTCGCGGAAAAACTCGCCAAGGGTGACAGCACCGACGTCGCCAACCCGCTTCTGTCGGTCCTCCACCTGAGCGGCTACAACAACGCCTGCCTCGGTTTCGCGGCCGCCGTGGATACCGCCGCCATCAGCCACTACCTGACGATGGTCGCCGACGAACTCCCGGTCGGATTCCGCGGAATGTGGACCGTCAAGCCGTCCGAGTACATCAAGGAAGGCAGCTTCTATGAGCTCGTCGCCATCAAGGCCAACACCTCCGACGGCAAAGCCCCGCTCGACGGCGGCAGCGTCACCAACGCCGAGGTCGAATATGGCGGCGCCCGCCAGGGCAGCGGCAACCCTTCGGTCTCGATGCGCATGAACGCGGAAGGCGCCGGCATCTGGGCCCGCATGACCAAAGAGAACATCGGCAAGCAGATCGCCATCGTCCTCGACGGCCTCGTCTATTCCTATCCGAACGTCCAGAACGAGATCACCGGAGGCAACTCCTCGATCACCGGCAACTTCGACGTCCAGGAGGCCCAGGACCTTGCGAACGTCCTCCAGTCGGGTAAACTGCCCGCCCCTGCGACCATCATCCAGGAGCAGGTCGTCGGCCCGTCCCTCGGTAGCGCCTCCATCCGCGCCGGTCTCCTCTCGTTCATCATCGCCTTCATCGTGGTGCTGATCTACATGGTGCTCTTCTACAAGGGCGCAGGTCTCATCGCGGATGTCGCGCTGCTCTGCAACGTGCTGTTCCTCTTCGGAGCCCTCGTGTCGTTCGGCGCCGTCCTTACCCTTCCGGGTATCGCCGGTCTCGTCCTGACCCTCGGTATGGCCGTGGACGCCAACGTGATCATCTATGAGCGCATCAAGGAAGAGCTTGCCGCCGGCAAGGGCTTCGGAAAAGCCGTCGAGGACGGTTATTCCAACGCCTACTCCGCCATCATCGACGGTCAGGTGACGACCCTCCTCACCGGTCTCATCCTCTTCTTCTTCGGCTCCGGCCCCGTCAAGGGCTTCGCCACCACGCTCATCATCGGTATCATCACCTCCGTGCTGACCTCTATCTTCATCACGAGGATGATCTTCGACGACCGCGCCAAGAAGGGCAAGACCGTGTCGCTCTCCACGAACTTCACCAGGAACTTCCTGAAGAACACCCACATCAACTTCATCGCAGGCCGCAAGTGGTCCTACATCATCTCCGGCGCCCTCATCGTGATCTCGATCCTCTCGATCGGCATCAAGGGCTTCACCTACGGCGTCGACTTCACCGGCGGCCGCACCTATGTGGTCCGCTTCGACCAGGCCGTCACCGCGGAGGAAATCCGCAAGGCCGCCGAGGCCGAATTTGACGGTGCCGTCGAGGTCAAGCAGTTCGGCGGCGAGAGCCAGATGAAGATCACCACCCAGTACAAGGTCAAGGACGAAAGCTCCGCCGTGGACGCCGAGATCGAAGGCAAGCTCTTCAACGCCCTCAAGCCGTTCTACAGCGAAGACCTGGCCCTGGAAGACTTCACCAACACCCTCAACAACCCCAACGGTATCATCTCCTCCGACAAGGTGGGTCCGACCATCGCAAAGGACATTCAGCGGAGCGCCATCATTTCCGTGCTCCTCGCCCTCCTCGTGATCTTCGGCTACATCGCCTTCCGGTTCAAGGGCTGGACGTGGGGTCTCGGCGGCGTTGTCTCCCTGGCCCATACCGCCATCATCGTCATCGGCTTCTTCTCGCTGTTCACCGGCATCCTGCCGTTCAACCTCGACGTTGACCAGACGTTCATCGCGGCTATCCTGACCATCATCGGTTACGCCATCAACGACAACGTGGTTATCTTCGACCGTATCCGTGAATACAAGACCCTGCATCCCAATGCAGACTTCGGCGAGAACGTCAACACCGCTCTGAACGCCACCCTCACCCGTACGGTCAACACCTCCGTGTCCACCCTCCTCCCGATGGTCGCCATCGCGATCTGGGGCGGTGAGAGCATCCGCGGTCTGGCCGTCGCCCTCTGCCTCGGTGTCATCATCGGAACCTACGCGTCCATCATGATCGGTACCCCGATCATGTACGACGCCACCATCGGTGCCGCCAAGCGCAAAGCCGCGAAGAAGTAGGCAAAATAAGATTCCGGGGCTATCCCCGGAATGACAAAAAAACGGACGATCCCTACGGACCGTCCGTTTTACTTTGCCTCCCTACTTCAGGATCGCCTTATACCCGTCGACCCCGATCCCGGCGAGATCCCGGATGAGGCCCTGCGAGACGGAGACCTGGAACTTCTTGGAATAGAACTGGATGCGGTAATGGGTGACCGGATCGAAGAGGAAGATGATGAGCGGAGTCGTGCCCTTGTGCGCCTTGACCACCCGGACAAGCGAGTCGTTGAAATTCTTGCCGAGCATCGGGGTCTTGAGGTCGATCTGGAAACTCTCCACCCGTTCGGCGGCCACATTCCCCAGAAGGGACATCTTCTTGATATAGATGTCGTAATTAACCTTCTCCGGCTGGTTTTTCTCATCCTTCTTTCCGAAAAAACGGCCCTTGATCTCACACTCGATGAGCACCTTTTCCAATTCCTTGCAGTAAGGGAGGAAACTCTCGTAATCCTTCCCGAAGAGGGAGAATTCGTAATTGCCGCTGAGGTCCTCCACTTTTACCTTCGCGTATGGCTTTCCATACTTGGAGGTCTGGGCGGCGACGTGGGTCACGATACCCGCGACACTGACCCTGAGCGGCTTGTCCTGCCTGTCTTCCCGGGCGGCGATGAGCGACTGGATGTCCGCCAGCTTCGTATTTGTAAACGTTTCGATCTCGAAAGCATACGGATCGAGCGGATGCGAGGACAGATAGATGCCCACGAGCTCCTTCTCGTCCTGGAGCAGCTTCATCTGGTCCTCCTCGCCGGCGAAGAACGGGAGTTCCGGCCGGTCGGGCGTCAGTTCCTCCATATCCCCGAACAGCGAGGTCGCCGCGTCAAGGGTATCCTTGCGGAAACTGTCCCCGTAAAAATACAGATCGTCGATGAAGGGCTTGCCGCTCTTGGCGTTCAGGAAGAACTGCGTCCGCCTGATCTTGAAACTGTCGAAAGCGCCGGCCTTGACGAGCGTCTCCAGACTCTTGCGGTTGACCACGTCGCCCGTGCGCTCCACGAAATCCCAGACATCCTTGAAGGGCCCGTTCTTATCGCGGTCGGCGATGATCGCCTCCACGATATTGTTGCCGAGACTCTTGATGCGGCCGAGACCGAAGCGGACATTGCCGTCGGGGTTGACCGTGAACTGGGAGGAACTCTCGTTGATGTCCGGGCTCAGCACCTCGATGCCGTGCGCCCGGCAGTCGTCCATCATCACCTTGATCTCGTCCATATCCTTGGCGGCGTTCAGACTGGAGGCGAAGAATTCCGAAGGATAGTGGCACTTGAGCCAGCCGGTCTGGTAACTGACCCAGGCGTAGCAGGTCGCGTGGGACTTGTTGAAGGCGTACTGAGCGAACTTGACCCAGTCCTTCCAGACCTTGTCGAGGACCTTCTCGGGGTGGCCGTTCTTAATACCGCCCGCCATGAACTCGTCCTTGAGTTTCATCAGGGTTGAGAGTTGCTTCTTGCCCATCGCCTTGCGGAGCGTGTCCGCCTGGCCCTTGGTAAATCCGGCCAGCGCCTGTGAAAGCTGCATCACCTGCTCCTGATAGACGGTAATGCCGTAGGTATCTTTCAAGTAGGGCTCCATCGCCGGCAGGTCGTACTCGATGGCCTTCACGCCCATCTTACGGTCGATGAAGTCGGGAATGTAATCCATCGGACCCGGCCTGTAGAGGGCGTTCATAGCGATCAGGTCCTCAAAGCGCTCCGGATGGAGCTGCTGGAGGTACTTCCTCATACCCGGGGATTCAAACTGGAACAGGCCCGTCGTGTCGCCGCGGCCATAGACCTCGTAGGTCGCCTTGTCATCGATCGGTATCGCCTCGATGTCGATATCCTTCCCGTAACGCGCCTTGATCAGCCGCAGGCAGTCGTGGATGATGCGGAGGTTGATCAGCCCGAGGAAGTCCATCTTGAGCATTCCCGCCGTCTCGATGAAATGTCCGTCGAACTGGGACGTGGGTACATTCTCCTCCCCGGTCTCCTTGTCCTTGCTGAGACAGATCGGCAGATAGTCCGTCAGGTCGCCACGGCCGATGATGGTGGCGCAGGCGTGCATTCCCACCTGGCGGATGCATCCTTCCAGGGCCCGGGCGTATTGCAGGACCTCCTTGTTGAGATCGGATCCGTTCTCGAGTTCGTTCACGAGTTCCGGCACGAGCCGGTAGCAGTTGGCGAGCGTCACCTTGACATCCGTATCCTCCAAACCCGTCTGGAAGGTCTTCATCTCCCCATTCACCTCCTTCTCGACGACCTTGAAGCCGGGCTTCTTCTCGTCGAGTTTGGGATTGAAGGGATATTCCTTCATCTTCTTCTCGCTGAGACGGTCGGGAATCATCTTCGTGAGCCGGTTGGACTCCTCGATGGAGACGTGGCTGATGCGGGCGACGTCCTTGATGGCGCTCTTGGCGGCCATCGTGCCGAAGGTGATGACGCGGGAGACGTGGCTGGCGCCGTATTTATGCTCCACATAGGCGTGCGCGGCGGGCAGGTCCTCGAAGTCGACGTCGATATCCGGCATCGAGATACGGTCGGGATTGAGGAAACGCTCGAACAGGAGATTGTATTTGATGGGATCGAGATTGGTGATCTTAAGGCAATAGGCGACCACGGAGCCCGCGGCGGATCCGCGCCCCGGGCCCACCATCGAGCCCATCGCCCGGCACGCCGCGATGTAGTCCTGCACGATGAGGAAGTAGTCCGGGAAGCCCATCCGGCTGATGGTCTTGAGTTCGAAATCGATGCGTTCGGACTGCTCGGGGGTCAGGGTCTCCCCGTACCGGACGTGCGCGCCCTGATAGGTCAGGTGGCACAGGTAGGCCACCGAATGGCAGAAACCGTCGCCGCGGTAAGTCCCGTTCTTGTCGCAGCGGCCGGCGTCGATCACCTCCTTGTACTGCTCCTGATACTTGTCGATCTCCTTCATAAAGGCGGGATCGATCTCGTACACCGGGAGGATCGGATCCTTCTGGATGTTGTACTTCTCAACCTTGTTGCAGATCTCCATCGTATTTTCCAGCACCTCGGGATGGTCCGGGAACAGGGCGGCCATCTCCTCTTCGGTCTTGAGGTATTCCTGCTGGGTATAGCGGAGGCGGTTCTCGTCGTCGACGAATTCGTTGGTCGTGAGGCAGATCAGCCGGTCGTGCACCGGACCGTCCTCCTTCTTGACGAAGTGGACGTCGTTGGTCGCGATGACTTTCACGCCGTGCTTCTCCGCGAGTTCGAAGATGCACTTGTTGACGACCAGCTGGGTATGGTAGACGCTGATGACCTTCTCGTAGGCGGCTGGCGGCAGACCCGCCACCTCCGTCTTGTGGAGCATCACTTCCAGATAATAGTCGTCTCCGAACACCCGCTTGTGCCACTCGATGACCTCGTCGGCCTTCGCCATGTCCCCGGCCGTGATGGCGCGGGGAAGTTCTCCGGCGATGCACGCCGAAGAGCAAATCAGTCCTTCGTGATACTTCTCGATGACCTCGTGGCTTACCCTCGGGCGGTAATACATTCCCTCGAGATGCGCCGTCGAGACGATCTTGACAAGGTTCTTGTAGCCCTGGTAGTTCTTGGCCAGGAGAATGAGGTGGTAATACCCCTTTTCCCTTACGCGGTGATCCCCTTTGGATACATAGATCTCGCAGCCGATGATCGGCTTGACGGTCGTATTCTTTTCCTGGGAACGCAGGAAAAACTCCATCGCCCCGTACATGTTGCCGTGGTCGGTAATGGCAAGGGCGGGCATTCCCAGTTCCTGGGCGCGGGAGAAAAGATTCTCGATGGAGGAAAGACCATCGAGAATGGAATACTGTGTATGTACGTGAAGGTGTACGAAGGACATACGGAAATGCTACTGTTTTGCGAGTTTGAAGCCGATTTTCATATTGTCATAGCCCTCGCCGAGACTGGTGATGGTGCCGAGCGTCGAGGAAGATTTGCCCAGGACGGAAACGACTTTCTTGAAGAAGGTCAGCAGTTTGTTGGCGGGGAATACCATGTTGGCGCCGGTCAGGGTGGAATCGAGGTTGCCGGTCATCGAGAGGAACTGCATCACCTTGCCGAACTGGAGGGTGACGGTCTTCTCCTCCTGGCCGACGGTGTAGGTGCCGCTGAGGGGGAAACTCTTGATGTAGCAGACGAAGGTGCCCTGCGCATTGTTCTCGCCCGGGGTGAAGACGAAGGTGAAAGCGCCCGGGGTGAGGCCGAACTGCTGGAGACGCTCGTCGATCTTGGCCTCGATGCCGGAGGTGACGGCCGTGCCCGCGAGGTTCTGGAGGGCGCCGCCCTCCGAATTGGAGACGCTGATGGCGACACCGTTATAAACGTATGTGCCATTGAGACTGATGGGCGCGGAATAGACGGTCCCGGCAAGCGAGTTGACGAGGTTGCCGATGGTGGCGCCGGCGGCGGTATTTCCCGATCCGCCGAGGAGGCTCTGAAGGAGTTGCGCGTTCGCATTGGTGCCCGCAAGCAGCATCGCGGCGCTGACAAGGATAACGGTAATCTTTTTCATTTTTATTTGTCTTAATTTGTGTAAAATTACAAAAAAATCCCCAATTCCCAACTATTCTTCCTCTTTCCATCCCTGCGCGCGGATGGGGAGTTCCACCCCCTCCGGCGTAACGCACACGGCGCCAACCTCTTCTTGCGCAAGGTGACCGATGATATCGAAAGTCTGGAACTCGCGGCGGAATTTTTCCGCGGCGAGGATGGGCACGGTGAAAAGTAGCCGGCAGTCGTCGCCGCCGCCGAAAGCCGCCGATACCGGGTCGATGTCGAGCCGCTTGCCGAGTTCGAAGGAATTGCCCTCGAAGGGAATCTTATCCGCGTAAATCTTGACGCCGAGGCCGGTGTCACGGGCGAGCCGCTTCGCCGCATCCGCCAGCCCGCGTCCCACGAAATACCCCGCCGAGGGATATATATCCTCCTTTTCCAGATGAGAAACGATGTCGGGCGAAAGGTCGGGCTTGAGGTAGTCGCCGATGATCATCCGGTATTTTTCCAGGTCCTGGAAATGCCGCTCCAGCGCCTGCATCCCGAGATAGGCGGCACCAAGGTTGCCCGAGATGCAAATCAGGTCCTTGCTCCTGGGCTTCGGCCGGCGGACGACCGTGAGTTTGGGCGTCTCTCCGACCGCGGACAGGCCGACGGCAAGGCCGTTGAGCGACGGCGCCAGGTCGAGGGCGACATCCGCATAGCCGTGCTCCGAGGCCGCCGTGACGATGCCGGTCCAGAGGTCCCTGATGTGGGTGAAATCCAGCTTGGAGGAGATGCCGAGACGAACCGACAGCGTCTTAGGCCGTGCGAGAGCGGCATAGAGCTGCCCCGTCACGACGGTCGCGCATTTGTAACCGAGGTGCTTCAGGGGAAAATATTCGAGATTGAAATCCATCCCCTCCAGAAACATCGCGGACGCGTTGAAAACGCTCCCGCCGCTCCCCTCGAATCCCAAATCTTCCTTCCTCCGATACTTCGACACCGCATACAGCGCCTCCACCGCCTCTACCCTTCCCAGATCAGCAAATCTTTTTTCTTCCATATTCTGATACGTCATTCCCGAACCTGTTCCGGGAATCTCTTTTCAATTTTCTACAAATTTACTAATTTTGTCTCTTGTAATTATTGACACTATGAAAAAAATTCTGATTTCCATCCTGGCGGTTCTCACAGCCGCCCCCGCGTTCAACCTTTCCGCCCAGAAGCAGAAAGATCCCGCCTCCATCACCGTCATTTCCTATAACATCCGGCACGGCAAGGCCAAGGACGGCACCAACTCCTGGCAGTTCCGCGCGATGACTTCCCCGATGATGATCGAGGACCAGAAGCCCGACGTCCTCGGATTCCAGGAGGCCCTGGGGGATCAGATCAAATTCATCAAAGAATACACGAAGGGCTACGCCTACATCGGCGTCGGACGCGACGACGGCAAGGACAAGGGCGAGCAGATGGGCATCCTTTATAATAAAAAGAAGATCGCCCTCGTCAAATGGGGCACCTACTGGCTCTCCGAAACCCCCGACAAGCCGTCCTTCGGCTGGGACGCCAAGTGCCGCCGCACCGCCACCTGGGCCCTTTTCAAAGACAAGAAGAGCGGGAAGAAATTCTTCTATGTCAACACCCATCTCGACCATGTCGGGGTCGAAGCCCGTTCCAAAGGTCTCAGGCTGGTCCAGGACAAGATCGCCGCGATGAATCCGAAAGGCTGGCCGCTCATCCTGACCGGCGACTTCAACATCACGCCCGACAATCCGGCCATCGCCGAACTGGACAAGACGATGAAGAGCGCCCGCGACGTCGCCGCAAAGACCGACCGTCACGGCTCCTTCAACGGCTGGGGCAAGAGCAATCCCGAGCCGATCATCGACTACATCTACTTCTCGGGATTCAGCCGCTGCGCCTCCTTCGAGACCATCACCAAGGAGTACGGCGAGCGCAAATTCATCTCCGACCACTACCCCATCAGGGCCACGCTGGAGTTCTAGCGGACCCCGCTGCAAAAAAGAGGCTTCCGTACATCGCTGTACGGAAGCCTTCTTGTTTCCGGAAAGGGTAGGACTTAGTCCTCTTCCTCCTCCTGTGCGGCGTACTCGGCGAGGAGCTTGGTCTGCACGTCGGCGGGTACCTGGACATACTCGGCGAACTTCATCTGGAAGGTCGCGGAACCACCGGTGAGCGAGCTCAGGATGGTGGAGTAGCGGTACAGCTCGGCGAGCGGAACGCGGGCGTGAAGCACCGTGAAGCCCTTGTCGGTATCCTGGTTCATGATCATGCCGCGACGGGTGTTGAGGTCGCTCATGCAAGGACCGACATAGTCGTTCGGCGTGATGATGTCCACGTTGTAGATGGGCTCGAGGATCTTCGGACCGGCGTTGCGGAAGGCCTCCTTGAAGGCGTTGCGGCCGGCGATGATGAAGGCGATTTCCTTGGAGTCCACGGGGTGCATCTTACCGTCGTAGACGTAGACGCGGATGTCGCGGGCGTAGGAACCGGTGAGCGGGCCTTCCTCCATCTTGGACTTGATACCCTTGAGGATGGCGGGCATGAAGCTCAGGTCGATCGAGCCGCCGACGACGCAGTTGTAGAACTCCAGCTTGCCGCCCCACTCGAGGTCGGTGATGTCCTGGCTCTTGAAGTTGAAGACGGTGTCCTTGCCGTCGATCTTGAAGTTGCGCGGGGCTTCCTCACCCTCGACGTACGGGCAGACCAGGAGGTGAACCTCACCGAACTGGCCGGCGCCGCCGGACTGCTTCTTGTGACGGTACTGGGCCGTGGCGATCTTGGTGATGGTCTCACGGTAAGGAACCTTCGGAGCGTAGAGCTCGATGTTCTGCTTGAACTCGTTGGTCACTCTCCACTTCACATAGTTGATGTGCTGCTCGCCCATACCGCTGAGGATGGTCTGGCGGAGTTCCTTGGAGTACTCGACCGTGATGGTGGGATCCTGGGCCGCGATCTTGTTGAGGGCGTCGCCGACCTTGGCCTCGTCGTTCTTGTCGACGGCCTTGACGGCGCAACGGTACTTGGCATCGGGGAAGACCATGTGCTTGATGGCGTCCACGCCGCTCTGGGCGAGGGTGACGTCGGTCTTGCCGGCCTTGAGCTTCATCGCGCAGCCGATATCACCGGCGCTGAGCGAGGAAACCTTCTCCTTCTTGGCGCCCGCGACGGCGTAGATGGCGCTGAGGCGCTCGCCGTTGCCGGTCTCGGGATTGACGAGGTCGGCGCCCTCGTTGAGGGTACCGGACATCACCTTGAAGTAGGAAACCTCACCGAGGTGCTGCTCGACGGCGGTCTTGAAGATGAAGATCGAAGTGGGAGCGGCCGGGTTGCAGACGACTTCGCCGCCCTCGACGGTCTCGGCTTTGGTGCCGAGCGGGGAAGGGACGACATTGACGATGAACTGCATCAGGCGGCGGACGCCGATGTTCTCCTTGGCGGCCACGCAGAAGACGGGAATCGTCTCGCCCTTCACCAGGCCGGCGCGGAGACCTTCGCGGATCTCGTCGGTGGTGAGCTCCATCGTGTCGAAGAATTTCTCCATCAGTTCGTCGGAACCTTCGGCGGCCTTCTCCATCAGTTCGGCGCGGAGTTCCTCGGCCTCGTCGGCGTAGGCGGCGGGGATGTCGAGCTCCTCGTTCTTGCTGTTGTAATACTTCATCGTGATCACATCCACGAAGCCCTCGAGGTTGAGGCCCGGGTTGACGGGGAACTGGCACAGGACGGCCTTCTTGCCGAACTCCTCGTTGATGGCGGCGCGGACGCCTTCCCAGTTGGACTTGTCGTGGTCGAGCTGGTTGACCGCGATGATCATCGGCACGCCGTACTGGTCGGCATAGCGGGCGAACAGGGTCGTACCGACCTCGATGCCGGCCGAGCCGTTCATCACCATCACGGCCGCGTCGACGACCTTGAAGGCGGAAAGGGCGCCGCCGGAGAAATCGTCGGAACCCGGAGCGTCGATGAAGTTGATCTTGGTGTCGCCGATCTCGGCATAAAGGGGCGTCGCATTGATGGACTTCTGGTTCGTCTGCTCGAACTCGGTGTTGTCGGAGACAGTGTTCTTGTCCTCAACCGAGCCCCTGCGGTCAATAACCTTGCCTTCGAAGAGCATCGCTTCGCTGAGCGTAGTCTTGCCGGAATGGGAACTTCCCAGAAGGACCACGTTGCGGATGTTTTGGGTTTGGTAATTCTTCATTGCTTTTATAGAGTTAATTTTAATTTCAACAGCCTACAAAAATAACCATAAAAGCGATAATTTGCAAGCGTCCCTCATAGTTTGACATCAAAATTGTTCAAAAGGAAGACTTTGTAACTCTCGCGGAAACTCTCGATCATTTCGTCGCCGGTAAATCCGGTTTCCCGTTCGACGAGTTTTCCGAGCGCGGCTTCGTCCGCCCCGAGCAGGAGGCAGGCGACGTGGAAGGAAACGGCGGGGTTCACATAGAGCATTCCGTCGGTCATCAGCGCAATGAAGCGGTCGTAATCTTTTTGTGTCTTTGTCATTTTCGTCGTGTTTTTCTCTCCGGCAAAGTTGAGACGGAAAATTCACAATTCCGACAGTCGGGGCGCAGATTTTTATGTTTTTTGAATAAATTCGCTGTTTTTTGAATAATTGTAACGATTTTCGTGACATTGTAAAGATTTCTTTAACACTTTTCATTCACTTTTCCGTTTACTTTTGTCCGTTAGAATTCGGTAATTATGATGGACGAAAGCGAGATCAGGCAGAATATCAAGACGATTCGGGAGCGAAGAGGATTTACCCAGGAGCAGATGGCCGACGCCCTTCACATCGCCCGCGGAACGTATAGCAACCTGGAGAAGGGAAAGGTGAGGATCATCAGCGACAATGTCCGCGCGCTGGCTCCCCTGCTCGGGGTTACGCTGGAAGAACTGCTGCTCGGATTCGAGCCCGACCGGGAAGCCTCCGTCCATCTCAGGGAAGCCGCCGAGGATTATGACGCCAGATACCGTGCGATGCAGAAAGAATATGAGGGGAAACTCGCGGACCGGTCCGCGGAAGCGGCGGATCTGCGGGAATTGATCGGGTCCCTGAAAGCGACCATCCGGTCGCAGGACGAAATCATCGCGATGCTCAAGCGCCGGATTTCCGAGAAGGACGCTTCGGAAAACTGATTTTTCTTCGTACCTTCGCAGATACTATGGCGAAGGAAATCCATCTTGCACCCTTTTTCAATCCCGACCTTCTGGAAGCCGGGCTCGACGAGGCGGGCCGCGGCCCGCTCGCCGGCCCCGTCTATGCCGCCGCCGTCATCCTTCCGAAGGATTTCCACCATCCGCTCCTGAACGACTCGAAGCAGATGACCGAGAAGCACCGCGATATCCTCCGGGAAGTCATTGAGAAAGAAGCGGTCGCCTGGGCCGTCGAGGCCGTGTCGCCCGAGGAGATCGACCAACTCAACATCCTCAGGGCGTCCATCACCGGGATGCAGCGTGCCGTCCTCCGGCTCGCCCCCCGCCCGGAATTCCTTCTGGTGGACGGCAACAAATTCTACCCCTTCGAGGGCTACGGTTTCAAGGATTTCCGCACCGTGGTGCACGGCGACGCCACCTACGCCTCCATCGCCGCGGCCTCCGTCCTCGCCAAAACCTGGCGGGACGAAAAGATGCGCCAACTCGCCGCCGAATACCCTCAGTACGGCTGGGACCGCAATATGGGCTATCCCACCCCGGAACACATAGAAGCCATCCGGCAGTACGGGCTCACCCCGCACCACCGCCGGTCATTCCACGTCAAGGAACTGGAACCTACGCTGTTCTGATTCAAGAGAGTTTCCGCGTCAGATCCGCGAAATCCTCCACGCCGAGGCGCTCGGGGCGGAGGTCGAATACCGGGTCCGCGGCAAAAGCGGCCGCCCGCTCCTCGTCCCATCCTTCCCGCTCCGCCTTTGCCTTCAGCAGCGGCTTCAGCGAATTCCGAAGCGTCTTGCGGCGCTGTCCGAACGAAGTCTTGACGACGGCCTTGAACAGGGCCTCGTCACAGCCGAGATCCGTGCGGGCGTTGCGGCGGAGACGGATCACCGCGCTCTGCACCTTCGGCGGCGGCGCAAAGGCGCCGGAACCGACGGTAAACAGGTATTCAATGTCATACCACGCCTGAAGCAGCACCGACAGGATGCCGTAGGTCTTGCTGCCGGGCCCTTCCGCGAGCCGCTCGGCAACCTCCTTCTGGACCATTCCCACCACCTCCGGAATCCGGTCGCGATAATCCAGCACTTTGAAAAAGATCTGCGAAGAGATGTTGTAGGGGAAATTGCCGATGATCCGGAACGGCCCCGGAAAGTATTTCTCCAGCGGCAGCCGCAGGAAATCCGCCTGCAGGAGCCGTCCCTGCACGTCCGGGAAATGGGTCAGCAGGTATTCGACCGACTCCCCGTCGATCTCCACGAGCCTGAGGTCGATATCTTCCCGTTGCAGCAGATACTGCGTCAGCACCCCCATTCCGGGCCCGACTTCCAGCACGTCGACGGCAGGGTCATTCCCGAGCGCATCGACGATGGAGCGTGCAATCCCCTGGTCGGTCAGGAAATGCTGGCCGAGGGCTTTTTTGGCGCGAACCTTAGAATCCATAGGCGACAATATAATACATCATTACTCCGCACGCCGCCAGCTTGATGCCCGTACTGGAAAGGAAACCGAGGAACGCGCCCCAGGCGGCCTCGAAGGACGCCTCCGTCTCTTTGCCGGAAAAGATCATTTCGGCGGCGAACGCCCCGATCACGGTTCCGAAGATCATTCCCCAGGGAGGGAAGAAAATCATTCCCACCAGCAGGCCGATGATCGACCCCCAGGAGCCGTACTTGCTGCCGCCTGTCTTCTTGGTCAGCATCGCCGGGATGAAATAATCCAGCACGGTCACGATGATGGTCACACCGAGCATAATCAGCAGAAGCAGCAACGACATCGGCTCCCCGTTCCGGGTGCCTCCGCCCCAGAAATACAGCAGCAGCATTCCCACCCAGCTGATGGGCGGACCGGGCAGTCCGGGCAGGATGCTCCCGACGATACCGGTAATACCGAGCAGAATAGCGACTATCGCAATAAAAATATCCATATCTCTAATTACTATCCTCGTTTTCGGTCTTTTTCGCGGACGGCCGGCGGGCGGCGATGGCAAGGGCGGCGCCGGAGCCGAGCAGCAGGAGAATGAGCAGGGCCGAAGAGGCGCGCGAAACCCGTTCGCCGATCTTGTACGAAGTGGGCTCGAAGCGCATCGTGAGGGTGTGCTCCCCGGCGGGGAGAACGGCGGCGCGGAGCGTCCAGTCGGCCCGCAGAACCTCGACGGACTGCGTCCTGTCACCGTCCAGCCAGGCGTTCCAGCCCGGGTAGTAGATCTCGCTGAACACCGCCAGGGCCTCCTCGGGAACCGAGTAGGTATAGGTCAGTTCGTTGGGGGTGTAGGACGTGAGGGAGATGACGGAGGACTCGGGCCCAGAAATGACGGAAAGCCCGGGGCTGACCACCGCTGTCGTGCGAAGGTCGGTCGTTCCGGAAAGGATGATCTCCTCATCCGGCGTGGCGGCCTCGACGACATCCTTGACGAACCAGGCGGGACCGAATGCCGCATCGTTCACCACGGGGGCATTGTCGGGTCCCACGATGATGTACCGGGTATTCAGCGCATCGAGCCAGGGCGTTTCGGGCAGCGCGTCCTCGATGTCCTGCACCGTGACGGCACCCCGCATCGCCCCGTAGACCGCGTTGATTTCCCGGGTCAGGTAGTGGTCGATCAGGTCCTGGTACCGCTGCAGTTTGGCCGGGGAATAGCCGCCGACATTCTTGTGACGGTAACTCGGATGCGAGTCGTTGAACACGTTCACCGTCAGGTCCAGCACCCGGTAGGAAGGATCCGGATCCTCCAGAATGATCTGATCCACGGGCCGTTCCTTGAACTGGGCCGTGAAATTCTTCGGCGTCGTGAAATGGTCGCCGTTCAGGTAACGCTTCCCGACAGAGAACATATTCACCAGCACCAGCAGGCCTACAGCCCCGACGAGCCAGCCCTTGTATCGCGACAGGCGGGGATGCTGCGTCCCGGCCAGCGCGAGGAAGGTAAGGGTTATCAGCAGGAAGGAGATGAAGGCGTCGTGGCGGAACAGCATCCGGCGGTCGGCCCGGAAGGCCTCCGCGAGGATATCCTGCTGCTGGGCGTCGGAGGGCGCGGAGAACGAGCCGAAGAGGCCCGGAGCCAGCCATCCGAGGAAGCAGAATCCGCCGATGATGATATAGGTGACGAGAGCGCAACGCAGCAGTTCCTTCTTCTCGTAAGACCCCTTCAGCACCTTGTCCAGCACCAGGAATCCCAGCAGCGGCAGGGTGTATTGCAGGGTGATCAGCGCCATCGACACCGTCCGGAATTTGCTGTAAAGCGGAAGCACCTTGAAGCAGAGCCGCGTAAAGCCCATGAAATGATTGCCGAGCGCCATCAGGACGGCGAAGAGCGTCGCGATCAGCAGCCACCATTTCTCCTTTCCCTTATAGAGGTAAAGACCGAGGATGAACAGGAATACCGTGATGGCGCCCATATACATCGGACCGGCCGTGAAGGGCTGCGGTCCCCAGTACATCGGCAGTCCCTTGGCGATTTCCCGCATATTGCCGCTCTGGCCGTAACGCTTGAGGGTCTGAATGGTCGCGCTCTTGTCGGGATTGACCGCCCCGACCGAGGACCCGCCGTTGAAGTTGGGAATCATCATATTGGGCAGTTCCTGCCAGCCGTACGACCACGCCGTCGCATATTCCAGGTCGAGGCCGCCCTTTGCTCCGCCTTTCGTGCCTCCTTCGCCGGAGAGTTCCGAGCCGCCCCGCATCGTATGGGCCTGATACTTATACAGCGGCAGCAACTTGCCGGTATTGGTCGCGATGCCGACGCTGCCGATGACCAGCAGCAGGGCGGAGGCGAGGAAGAATCGCCCGATGCGGTCACGGTGCTTCCACAGCACGTCCACCAGCCGGACGATGGCATAGAACAGGATGGTGAGGGCCAGGTAGTAGGTGATCTGCTGGTGGTTGGCCTTGATCTGCATGCTCAGCGCGAGGGCGAAGAGGACGGAGCCGAGAAGGATGCGGGGAAATTTTTCGGACCGATAGGTGAAGACCAGCGCGGCGAGGACCCAGGGGAAGAAAGCGATCGCCTGCATCTTGGTATTGTGCCCGACCTCGATGATCTGGAAATTGTACGAGCAGAAGGCCATCGCCACCGCGCCGATGACGGCGACATACCACTCCACCCCGAAGGAGAGCAGCAGGAGGAATCCGCCCAGCATCGCAATGAACAGCCAGTTGGCAGGCCGTTTCCCGAGCAGCAGGAAGTCATAGATCTTCTGCGTCCAGTCGCCTTTGTCCATCCTGGAGATGGAGGTCGTGGGCATTCCGCCGAACATCGAATCCGTCCAGTAGGCCGGATCGTCGGGATGCGCCTTGTTCCACTGCGCCATCTCGTTGGACATTCCCACATACCCCGAAATATCGCTCTGGTTGACGATCTTCCCTTCCAGCACCTGCGGCACGAAACCGTACGCCAGCACCAAGAAAAACGCCACGATCCCCGCCCAGAGGCCGATTTTCTTTATCAAATCTTTGTTCATTACGAATGCGCTGTTTTTAAAAATTCCGTCACATCAGTTTCTGAAACTTCCGGAGCTTCGCTCCTCCATCCCTCCCACAAGTCTGCGACTTGCGGGCCCCTCCCGTTCACGAGGCCACGGGGGCCCCAGCCATCTGCCGATGGCTGGGGTAAAGGGGCGGCCACGGTTTCTGAAACTGATGTAACTCCATTTTTAATATGTTGTTATTGAATTCAATAGCTCCGCCAATGCTTTGGCTGTATTTTTCCTTGTATAGACAGAGATATCGCCCGTGACCGGAGGGACGCCGCCGGCGAGATGCTCCTGCCAGGCCTTGTCGATGAAAGCGCGCATGCCGGCCTCGTTATCCCATCCGCAGGTCACGCCCGCCTGCGTATCGGAAAGCACCCGCGCCATCGCGCCGTCCTCCTGGCCGATGCCGAGAACGGGACGCCGGGCGCCGAGGTATTCGAACAGCTTGCCGGGAAGGATCAGCGTATAGTCGGGATCGTTCCGGAGCGGCAGCACCAGCACCGAAGCCGACCGCTGCTCCGCAACGGCCTCCGGATGGGCCTTATATCCCAACAGAACCAGATTCTCCGCCAGGCCGGCGGAACGGATCGCATCCAGCACCGCCGCGTCGACTTTCCCCACCAGGCGCAGCCGCAAAGCCGCCCTGAAGGCGGGATCCGCGGCGGCTTTCTCCCCCAGAACCTTCCAGAGCGTAAAAGGATTGCCGTCCTGTGCGAACAGACCCGTATGCGTGATGTTGAAGTTCCCGTCCCCCGCAGGAGCCGCTCCGGCGAAATCCTCCTCGTCGAAGCCGTTCGGGATCATCGCCACCGGCGTATCCGTCATCGACGCGTACAGTTCCTGCACCAACGGTGTCACCGTCAGCACCGTCGTCGCATCGTCGATAACCCCCTTTTCCAGACGGAGATGCTTCCGCCAGGCGCGCGGGGAAATCGGAAGATGCTTCAGGTAATACATCTTCGACCACGGGTCGCGGAAATCCACGATCCAGGGCGTCCCGAGCGCCTTATGGAGGCGCTGCCCGATGAGATGCAGACTCTGCGGCGGACCGGTCGTCACGATCGCCTCGACCGGGTGCTCCCGGAGATACTTCTTCAGGAAACGGACCGAGGGCCGGATCCACCAGATGCGCGGGTCGGGGATGAACCAATTCCCCCGGAAATAGAGCGATATCCTGTCCTTGAGGGGCTTCCGGCCGCTGGAGATCGGCGTCACTTCGTTGGTGATGGCGTCCCCCTTCTTCCCGACAAGCCGGCGATAGAAGCCGTACGGCTCCAGAATCGGCCGCCGGATGACCTCCGTATCGGCGGGAACCTCCGCCGCAAGCGTCTTGTCGATCGCCGTAAGCGTCGGATTCTCAGGAGTATAGATCACCGCCTCCCAGCCGTTCTCCCGAAGGTATTTGGCAAACTTCACCCATCGCTGCACCCCGCTTCCGCCGGATGGAGGCCAATAATAGGTGATGACAAGAACGCGCTTCATAGGAACAGATTGGTCAGGAAAATCGCCAGAACGCCGACGGGAGCGACATAGCGGATCAGGAAGCGGACGAACGGATAGACGCGGCCGTTGCCGCGGAGCGTACCGCCGTTGGTGAATTCATCCCGGAGATCGCTGCCGGTCATCCGCCACCCCACGAACAACGTGAAGACAAACGCGCCGAACGGCATCAGATAGTTCGAGCACATCTGGTCGAAGAAATTGAAAATCCCGCCGCTCCAGGCGCAGCAGGCGCCGAGCACCCAGGCGACCAGGAAGATGATGCCCGTCGCCCAGCGTCGGCTGAGCGAAGTTTCATCCACCAGGAACGCCACCGCCCCCTCCATCATCGAAATGGAGGAAGTGAGCGCCGCGATCAGGATCGTCAGGAAGAATACCCCGCCGATCAGCGGTCCCAGCCAGGGAATTCCGCCGCCCATCTTGCAGAACACGAACGGAAGCGACTGGAACACCAGCCCCGGTCCGCCCGACGGCTCGATCCCGCAGGCGAACACCGCCGGCATCACGGCGAATCCCGCCATCACGGCAAACATCACGTCCGCCACCGCGGTACCGACACCGGAAGTCAACAGATTCTCCTCTTCCTTCACGTAGGAGGCGTATGTCAGAAGGACGCCGCATCCCAGCGAAAGGGAATAGAACGACTGCCCCATCGCCGCCGCCACCGCTTCCGCCGTCAGTTTGGACCAGTCGGGATGCACCAGATACCGCACCCCCGCACCGGCTCCCGGAAGAAACAGGGAATACACGATGATCGCGATGACCAGCAGGAAAAGGATCGGCATCGTGATCTTGGAGAATTTCTCGATACCCCGCTTGACCCCCATCAGGACAATGCCCGCGGTCAGGGCCAGGAACACCGTATGGGCGAGCAGCGGCTTCCACGGGGAGGCCACGAACGCCTCGAACATTCCGGGAACGGCCGAGGGATCCGCGGAGAAATCCGTAGAAAAGGCCTTGAGGAAATATCCGATTCCCCATCCGCCGACGACGCTGTAATAGGAGACCACCAGCAGCGGAGCGATGACAATCGGTATCGCGACCCACCGCCAGGCGCTCCCGGGGGCCAGGGCCGACAGCGCGCCGAAGGTGTTGGACCTGCTCCGGCGGCCGAGGATCGTCTCGCTCAGGAGCATCGGCAGCGCCAGGATCGCCGTCGCGACTACATAGACGATGATGAAGGCCGCGCCGCCGTATTTCCCCACCATGTAGGGAAAACGCCAGATATTCCCGAGCCCGATGGCGGACCCGGCAAAAGCCATTATGACTGCGAATCGGGATCCGAATTTTTCTCTTTCCATAGGTGGGTTCGCTTATATACGGTGAATTCGTAGGTAAGGCCCGACTCGGGGTCGGTTGCGGCCGGGGTAGCGGAAACCTTCTCCCAGATCAGGGGATCGATCACGGGGAAGAAAGTGTCGGCATCCTCCACGGTGGTGTGCACGTGGGTGATGTACAGCAGGTCCGCCTGGGGAAGGGCGTTGCGGTAGGTCTCTCCGCCGCCGATCACGAAGACGGTGCGCTCCTCCTCCGGGGTCCGCATCAGTTCAAAGTGCTTTTCGGCCACGTCGAAGGCCTCTTTCAGTCCGTACACCACGGACACCCCGTCCGGCGCGTCGAACGGATACCACGTCGAGACGATGTTGAGGCGGCCGGGGAGGGGCCGTCCGATCGACTTGAAGGTCATGTATCCCATGATCACGGGATGGCCGGAGGTCACCCGCCTGAAATACTTCAGGTCCTCACTGAGATGCCACAGGAGGGCATTCCCCTTGCCGATCGCATAATTGTCCGCGATCGCCACGATGATGGCTTTTGTCATACGCCTAATTCCTCTTTCATCTGCCGCAGGAGGTCGAAAGCCTGGAGCGGCGTCATGTTATTGATATCGGTTTCTTTCAGCCGGTCCCGGAGGGATCCGAGCAGCGGATCGTCGAGCTGGAAGAGCGACAGCTGGAGACTGCCGTCCCCTTCGATGCGGCCCGCCTTGGTATTGTGGGCGCGGACGGGCTTTTTCACGTCCGCGTTCTCGAGACTTCTGAGGGTCCGCTCCGCGCTCTCCAGCACGGGCCGGGGCATACCGGCCATCCGGGCCACGTGCACGCCGAAGCTCTTGTCGGTGCCGCCCTCGCGGAGTTTCCGCAGGAAGATGACATCCTTCCCGGACTCCTTGACGGCGATGTGGAAGTTCTTCACGCGGGGATACATCCCCTCCAGGTCGTTCAGTTCGTGATAATGCGTCGCGAACAGGGTCTTGGCCCCCCTGCCGGATTCGTGGATGAATTCGACGATGGCGCGGGCGATGGCCATGCCGTCGTAGGTGGACGTGCCGCGGCCGATCTCGTCGAGCAGCACCAGCGACCGCTCCGACAGGTTGTGCAGGATCATCGAGGTCTCCAGCATTTCCACCATGAAGGTGGACTCCCCGCGGGATATGTTGTCGGACGCCCCCACGCGGGTGAATATCTTGTCGAAATAGCCGATCTTCGCGGCCTTTGCGGGAACGAAGGAACCCGTCTGCGCCATCAGCACGATGAGGGCTGTCTGGCGGAGGAGGGCCGACTTACCCGCCATATTGGGACCGGTCAGGATGATGATCTGCTGATCGGCCGCATCGAGGCGGATGTCGTTGGGAATATACTGCTCGCCCGGCGCCATCAGGGTCTCGATGACGGGGTGACGGCCGGCGGTGATTTCGAGGGAGAGCGAATCGTTGACCTCGGGCCGGCAATACTTATGGTCCGCCGCCTGCGTGGCGAATCCGGCCAGGACGTCCGTGCGGGCCACGATGCGGCCGTTGGTCTGGATATCGGCGATGCGGCGCTGCACCGAGGCGACGAGCGCGGCGAAAAGGCCGCTTTCCAGGGCGGCGATCCGCTCCTCGGCCGTCATGATCTTCTCCTCGTACTCCTTCAATTCCTCGGTAATATAGCGCTCGGCGTTTACCAGCGTCTGCTTCCGGATCCACTCCGGCGGGACCTTGTCCTTAAAGGTGTTGCGAACTTCGATATAGTAACCGAAAACGTTGTTAAACCCGATCTTGAGCGAGGTGATGCCGGTGCGGTCCGCCTCCCGCTGCTGCATCTGGAGGAGATAATCCTTGCCACCGGTGTGAATGTCGCGGAGCTCGTCCAATTCGGCGTTGACGCCCCGGGCGATGACGGGCCCCTTGCCCAGCTGCGAAGCGGGTTCGGGATCCATCGTCCGGCGAATTTCGTCCAGCAGGTCCTCGCAGGGAACGATACCGCCCAGCAAGGTGTCTATTTCGCTGCATCCCTTGCCGGTGCAGATTTGCTGCAGCGGCCCCATCTGCGCGAGGCCGCGGGCGAGCTGCATCAGCTCGCGGGGCAGCGTCTTGCCGGAAGCCACCCGGCCGAGGATCCGTTCAAGGTCGCCCATCTTCGACAGCGCGTCGACGACTTCGCCGTGGATGTCGGGATGGTCGAGGAAGAACTGCACGATTTCCTGCCGCCGGCGGATCTCTTCGCAGTCCATTTCCGGCATGGAAAGCCACTGGCGCAGCAATCGGGCGCCCATCGGGCTCACGCAGCGGTCGATCGTTTCCACGAGCGAGACGCCCTCGCCGCCGACCGTGCTCTGGAAAATTTCCAGATTGCGGAAAGTGAAACGGTCCATCCATACGAAGCGGCCCGAATCGATGCGGGAGAGGCTGCAGATATTCTTGAGACCGCTGTGCTGCGTCTGGTCGAGATAGACCATCATCGCCCCGGCGGCACAGAGCCCGAGCGGCATCCCGTCCACGCCGAATCCTTTGAGGGAATCCGTCCCGAGCTGCTTGCAGAGCCGCTCGACGGAAGAATCATACACGAACGCCCATTCGTCCAAGGACGTGATGTAATAGTCCCCGAACCGCTCCCGGACACCCTTTTCGCAGCCCCGCTCCAACAGGATCTCCTTCGGGCGCATCGAGCCGACGAGGGTCACGATATAGTCGATCTTACCCTGGGCGATCTTGAACTCGCCCGTGGAGACGTCGAGGAACGCGGCACCGCACTGGTCCCGCTCGAAAGTGAGGGCGGCGAGGAAATTATTCTCCTTGACAGAGAGCATCTGCTCCCCGAAGGCAATGCCGGGCGTGACCAACTCGGTCACACCCCGCTTGACAAGCTTCTTGGTGAGCTTGGGATCCTCTAACTGGTCGCAGACGGCCACCTTGTAGCCCGCCCGGACCAGTTTGGGAACGTAATTGTCGATGGCGTGGTGCGGAAAACCGGCCATTTCGATACGGCCTTTCTCCCCGTTGGACTTGCCCGTCAGTACGAGGCCCAGCACCTTCGAGGCCTCCACGGCATCCGAGCCGTAGGTCTCATAGAAGTCGCCCACCCGGTACAGCAGCATCGCTTCCGGGTACTGGGCCTTCACCTCGAAGAACTGCCGGATCAGCGGGGTATCTTCGGGGACCTTGACCTTTTTGGCTTTCTCGCTCATAACTTACAAAGTTACAAAAAGTCTCTGAAAGGACAAATTGTAATGTGCGAAGCCAGTGGTCAGAGAATCTGCTAATTTTCCTGTCGATTTCTAATAATTTCCAGCGAAGTCCAGCTGCGGGGAAGTTTTTGTTCCCTGCAAACAAGGCCCTCGTCAGTTAAATCATACCCGCCAAAACCAAAGATAATGGCCTGCAGGGCACCGCCGGCACCCGTCAGAAAATAGGGATTGGTTCCACCCTCAAACTCTGCCATCACTCCGAAAGGTGGCCTGAGATTGGGCCGGTACGAATCCGTAAACCAGCGAAGCGCTTCCTCTGTCCGGCCCTCTCGGGAACAGATGATGGAATTGATACATTTGGTCATTGCCGGTGTTCCTTTTTTCGGGACTTTCTGTTGGTAGTATGCAAGATCCCGCAATGCCTGGGGGCCATCCGTCAGGCCCAGCGGCCAATAAAGCAGTACGACATCTCCCTGCTTGATTTCTGCCCCGTCATAGGTCGCATGTTCCCGGGTTACTCCCCCCTCAAATGATTCCTGTACAAGAGCCCCGGCTATTGTATTCCACTCCGCCGGAGCCGGGATCCCCAACACTTTTGCAGCGGCTGCCGCATACTCCAGATTGCGTCGGGCCGCGCCGTTGGTGTAAGCATCATCATCCACATTGAGCGCCCACTCGTCGGCGGCCATTACATTACGGATATGATACTTCCCGTCCTGCTCCTCCACCCTGGACGCCCAGAACTTAGCGGTTTCCCGCAGTATCGGCCAGCCGGTTTCCCGGAGCCAGTCACGATCCTGCGTTGCTCGGAAGTAATTCCAGGCGGCAATGGCGACATCGGCCGTCACATGATGTTGGAAGGTGCCGGAGAGCGAAGTTACCGGACATTCTTCCGCTCCTGAATCTGCGCTTTCCCAGGGGAACATCGCGCCAAGATAACCCCACGAAGCCGCATTCCGACGTGCTTCCGACAGTCGGTCAAAGCGGTATTGGATATTACTCCGGGCCATCATCGGGTTCAACACCTGAAGGGTAGGTGTCATGAAGATTTCGGTATCCCAAAATACGTGTCCGTTATAACCCAGGCCACTGAGCCCCATCGGAGAGGGCGAAAAACTGCCTGAAGTTCGGTTAAAGGCATAGAGATGGTAGAGCATCGTACGGACCTCACGTTGGATGGTTTCATCGCCACCAATCCGGATGTCTCCCTTCCACAATTGCCTCCAAGCCTCTTTGTGACGGCGGACAAGCTCATCGGGGTCCTGCAAGGCAGTATAGGTTACAATGCGTTCCGCCTGATTGAGCGGATCCGACACCTGTGCAGTCGAAATCAGGGCGCCGACGACCCGGAAACTCAACGTCTCTCCCGCTTCCATCGTGCGCTCTATCCGGTAGAGATGCTTATCCATATCAGGCTGTAAGTGAACAGGGACAGTATCCGTCAGGATGGCCGAAGAGGTGACGCAACGGACCTTACCGGTCGGAGAAAGCGAAGACGTTGTGAGAAGGTCAATCCGCGTACCCGGTTTGTGGTGGAATGTCAGCGTTCGGGCCGTCATCGATGCGTCATGGAGCGAGGCCGGGAGCGAGTGAATGTTGTCTATTCTGAGTGCACACTTGCCCGACGCCGTAATCTGAACCTCCATCATCACGGCGTTCGGGAGTTGACGGAGCGCCCGATAAGTATAGGACACCTGATGCCCGCGGAAATCCATTTTTCCGGTAAACGAGCCATCAGAGAGATCCATCTGCTGAACATAATCCTTCACTTTAGAAGCTGTGATCCGGCTGCCGTCGAGGGTAATTTCCAGATGGACCGGATTAACCTGCGGAAGGAAGTTGGACACCCGGCCCCTGCCGAAGACGTCATACACATCGGCCAGGATGACGTTTTCACACTGGAACGGCTCCCGGGACGAGACC
>ONSU01000043.1 GCA_900320545.1 uncultured Bacteroidales bacterium
TTCCGCCTTCTTGAACGGCGGGGCCATCTTGTTCTTCACGACCTTCACCTTCACGTGGTTGCCGAGGGCTTCCTCGCCGTCCTTGATCTGGGTGGTGCGGCGGATGTCCAGGCGGACGGAGGCGTAGAACTTGAGGGCGTTGCCGCCCGTGGTGGTCTCGGGGTTGCCGAACATGATGCCGATCTTCTCGCGGAGCTGGTTGATGAAGATGCAGCAGGTGCCCGTCTTGGCGATATTGGCCGTGAGCTTGCGGAGGGCCTGGGACATCAGGCGGGCCTGGAGGCCGACCTTGTTGTCGCCCATCTCGCCCTCAATCTCGGCCTTCGGGGTGAGGGCTGCGACGGAGTCGATGACGACGATGTCGACCGCTCCGCTGCGGATGAGATTGTCGGCGATCTCGAGGGCCTGCTCGCCGTTGTCCGGCTGTGAGATCAGCAGGGTCTCCAGATTGACGCCGAGGGCCTTGGCATACGTGCGGTCGAATGCGTGCTCCGCATCGATCATCGCGGCGATGCCGCCCTTTTTCTGCGCCTCGGCGATCGCATGGATCGCGAGGGTGGTCTTGCCGCTCGACTCGGGTCCGTAGATCTCGATGATCCTGCCCTTCGGATAACCCCCGATTCCAAGCGCGTGATCCAGGGCGACGGAGCCGCTCGGAATCACCTGAGACTCGTCCCACTCCGGCTGATCTCCCAACTTCATGATCGTTCCTTTACCGTAATCCTTCTCAATCTTGTCGATTGTCGCCTGGAGCGCCTTGAGTTTGGCTGCGCTCAACTCTGCACCGGTCTTTGCTTCTACTTCTTTAGCCATAATAGCGTGGTTTGAGTGTAAATAACTAATAATTCGGATAGTTAGAAATCCGTAGAGACAAAGTTAACAATAATTGCCAATGTTCTCACAAAAATTTTGACTATTTTTGCAGTTAGATGGAAGCGCTTTTAGGAAAGACGCCGCAGGAGTTGCAGGAAATCGCCCTGCGTCTGGGTTTGCCCGCCTTTGCGGGGAAACAGATGGCGCGCTGGCTCTATGTCCGGCGGGCCGTCTCGACCGACGAGATGACCGACATCTCCAAGGCGGGGCGGGAAAAACTCGCGTCGGAGTGCATCGTCGGAGCCCTGGAGCCGACAACCACCCTTACATCCTCCGACGGCACGGAGAAGTATCTGTTCGACGTCGAGGCCACCCGCGACGGCGCGATGGGCGGCATCGAGGCCGTGATGATCCCCGACGGCGACCGCAACACCCTCTGCGTCTCCTCACAGGCGGGCTGCAGGATGGGCTGCAAATTCTGTATGACGGGCCGGCAGGGCTTCCACGGGCATCTGACCGCGGCGGAAATCCTCGCGCAGATCCTTTACGCTGACCGCATCCATCCGCTCTCGAACGTGGTGTTCATGGGGATGGGCGAGCCGCTCGACAACTGGGCGCAGGTCCGGAAGGTCATCGATGTGCTTACCGCTCCGTGGGGCCTCGCCTGGAGCCCGAAGCGGATCACGCTCAGCACGATCGGCGTCCTGCCGAAATTGAAGGAATTCCTCGACGGGACCCGCTGCCACCTTGCCGTCAGCCTGCATAATCCCTTCCCGGCGGAGCGCGTACAGTTGATGCCCGTCGAGAAGGCCTGGTCCGTCCTCGAGGTTGTCCGCCTCCTGAAGCAGTACGATTTTACCGGCCAGAGAAGGGTGAGTTTCGAATACACGATGTTCGCGGGATGGAACGATTCGCCCGCGCACGCGGACGCCCTTCTGCGGCTCCTCCGCGGGCTCGAATGCCGGGTCAACCTGATCCGTTTCCACCAGATCCCGGATTTCCCCTATACCACCTCCTCCGAAAAGGTGATGACCGCTTTCCGCGACCGCCTCTCCGAAGGGGGCGTCACCTGCACCATCCGCGCTTCCCGCGGAGAAGATATCCTTGCCGCCTGCGGAATGCTCGCAGGGCAGAAGAAATGAAACGCCTGATCTTCATACTGCTTCTGATTGCGGCGGCCCTTCCGGCCTTCGCGCAGGATAAATTCGCATCCAGTTTCGGCCTGGCGGGGGAATCGGACGCCCGTGCGCTGAAGGAGATCAACGCCCGGATGGACAGCATCCGCCAGTTCCGGCCCACCGTCGCCCTCGTCCTGAGCGGCGGCGGCGCCAAGGGAGCGGCCCACATCGGCACCCTCCGCAAGATCGAGGAGATGCAGATTCCCGTCGACATGGTGATCGGCACCAGTATCGGCGGCCTCATCGGCGCCCTGTATTCCATCGGCTACGGCCCTGATTATCTGGACAATCTGGTCCGCAACATCGACTGGTCGATGGCCCTGTCGGACAAGGTCCCGCGCGACTACTTCCCGTACACCCGCATCAAATATAAAGAGCGGTATCAACTGTCCATACCATTCTTTTACAGCAAAGAGGACTACCAGGAAACCCTCGAATCAGACCTCCGCTACACCTCCGGCAAGTCGGAGCCGCTCCGGCTTTCTTCCAAGGGACGCTTCTCCGATCTCCGCGACAACCTCCTCGGCAGCCTTCCCTCCGGTCTCGTGAAGGGCCAGAATGTCTGGAGCATCATCGCCAGCCGCACCGTCGGCGTGTCGGACAGCACCAATTTCCTGAAATTCCCGATCCCCTTCGTCTGCGTCGCGACCGACCTCGTTTCGGGACGGGCCAAGGTCTGGCACGACGGAGACCTCAACATGGCGATGCGTTCCACGATGTCGATTCCGGGCCTGTTCGCCCCGGTCCGGACGCGGGGAATGGTGCTGGTGGACGGTGGCATGCGCAACAATTTCCCCGCCGACCTGGCCTCCGAGATGGGTGCCGACCTCATCATCGGGGTCGACCTCTCCGGCTCGGCCAAGGAATACTCCGAAATCAAGAACCTCGGCGACATCATCGGGCAGAGCATCGATATGCTCGGCAACGACGCCTACCGGCGCAACCTGAAAGTGACCGACATGCGGGTCAAGCCCAACCTCAAGGGGTATGATATGCTGAGTTTCAATGCCCCGGCCATCGATTCGATGATCGTGCGGGGCGATTCCGCCGCGATGGCGAAGCAGGAGGAGTTCGACATCGTGAAGGAATGGGTCGGAACCGATACCCTTGCCGGCAGGAAGCCGCTCGCCCACGATATCGGAGGCATTCCCGTACGGATTTCGGGCGTCTTCTTCAGCGGGGTGAAGGATAACGAACGGAAGATCCTGGAACGGAAGATCCGCATCAAGCCCGGGAGTCTGGTTTCGCGCACCGAAGTCGAGGCGGCCGTCCAGACGATTTTCGGCCTCGGGGCCTTCGAATCGGTCAACTACGAGCTCCGCGGGGTGGAAGAGCCCTATGACCTGCATATCCTCTGCCGTCGGGGACCGATCCACCAGCTCGGCATTGGCCTCCGGGCGGATACGGAAGAACTGGTGTCCGCCCTCGTGAACCTCGGCTTCAACACGCATTCCATCGCCGGACCGGCCTATGACCTGACGGCCCGCATCAGCGCCAATCCCTATATCAAGGCGGCCTTCCTCTACGACGCGCCGCGGGTTCCGACCTTCAACGCGGCGCTGACCTTCCACTGGCTCAACCGCAGCAAATTCTCCATCGGTGAGAACCGCTACAACATCACGATGTTCCAGGCCCGCCAGGAGGTGTCGCTCTCGAACATCCGCTGGTATAAATTCGACATCAACGGCGGCCTCCGGCACGATGTGTTCCGCATCGGACACGTAATGAGCGAGCAGGTCAGCGGCGATTATCAGATCTACGAGAAAACGACGCGGCTCTATGCCTCCGCTTTCCTGAATTTCCGGGCGGACAACCTCGACAGCGGGTATTTCCCCACGAAGGGCTATTCCTTCGGCCTCGGCGGAGAGTTTATCTGGGATTTCCTCGCGGAGCCTGCGCACCTGTTCGGGACGCTGGATTTCGACGGCAAGGTGGTCGTGCCGTTCTCGCCGAAGGTAGCGTTCATCCCGTCCTTCGCCGGACGGTTCATTTTCGGGGACGACATCCCGATCCCGTACGCCAACGTCCTCGGCGGACAGATCCGCGGCCGGTATGTCGACCAGCAGATTCCCTTTGTCGGCATCAACAATGCCGTCTATCGCCGTAATTACCTGATGATGGCCCGGGCCGACCTCCGCTGGAACTGCTACAAGAATCTCTACGCCACGCTCATTTCGGACTATTCGTACGACTTCGAGGATTTCAGGAATTTCATGAAAGGACAGAATGTCTGGGGCGTCGGGATCGAATGCGCGTACGACTCGATCGTCGGGCCGCTCAAGGCCTGTTTCCACTGGAATACCCTCACCAAAAAACCTGGATTCTATGTCTCCCTCGGCGTCGATTTCTAAAACCCTGGACCGGCTCCAGCGCCAGTGCGCGCGGATGGAATACTGCACGTCCGACATCCGGCGGAAAGCGCTGAAGGCGCTGGAAGGCGATGCGGAAGCGGCGGATCGGGTGGTCGCCTCGCTCGTGGAGGACGGATTCGTGAACGATCTCCGCTATGCTTCCGCCTTTGCCCGCGAAAAGGCCTCCCTGCAGGGTTGGGGAAGCGTGAAGATCCGCTTTATGCTCGCGGGGAAGGGGATTGCACGCGAGGTGATCGATGCGGCGATGCAGGAGATCGAGCCGGAAAAGGCCTCGGCGAAACTGCGGCGCGTCGTCGAAGAAAAATACCGCGTGCTCAAGGACGACCCGCAGTGCCGGCTTAAATTGCTGAGATTCGTGCTGTCGAGGGGATATTCCTACGATGAGGTCTCTTCCGTGGTGGAGGAGGTGATGGCGGGCTGAGTTTTCTTCCCGGCCTTCTTGTTGCGCTGCTCCCAGCGCTCCCTGGCATACTGCTGCATGTCCGAGACGACGTCGTTCTCGTCGATGATTTCGCTGCCGAGCAGCGTCTCGATGATGTCTTCCAGACTCAGGATGCCCTGGAAGCAGCCGTATTCGTCGATGATGCAGCAGATCTGCTCATTCTTGGAACGCATCACGTCCCAGATCTCCCCGAGCGGCGTCTCTTCGTTGAAGAGTTCGATGTCGCGTTTGATGCTGCCGAGCTTCCGCTCGAATTTGTCGTCGGCCAGCAGCTGGAGGGCGTCGGTGCGGAGGATGTATCCGGTGATGTATTCGTCGGACTCGGCATAGACCGGGATCCGGGAATGATGCAGGTATTTGTCGCTCTTGTAGAAGGACTTGAGCGTCATCGCTTCGGGGGCGATGGCGCAGACGACCCGCGGGGTCATCGCTTCGTAGGCCAGGATGTCATCCATCTTGATGAGGTTCTGGATGAGGGTGTTCTCGTCTTCGTCCAGCACTTCTTCTTCCTCGGCGACATTGGCCATCGCGGAAACTTCCTCCCGGCTTACGGCCGCCTCAGTGTCCTCGGGCGTGATGAGTTTGCTGATCCACTCGATGATAATCACGAGCGGGAACATCAGCACGATCAGGAGGTTGAGGGCGGAAGTGGTGAAGCCCATCAGGTGCTTCCACTGCGTGGTGCCGATGGTCTTGGGGATGATCTCGGCGAAGATGAGGATCAGAATGGTGGTGATCGCGGAGACCAGGCCGAACCAGTGCGATCCGAAGGCCTCGGTGACCTGATGGCCGACGCCCGCCGCGCCCACGGTATTGGCGATGGTGTTCAGCGACAGGATCGCCGCGATGGGGCGTGAGGGCTCCTGCTTGTATTTTTTGAAGCGCGTCGCCTTGCGGTATCCTTCCTCCTCCTTCATCGTGATGAACGACAGCGGTGTCGACATCAGCACTGATTCCAGAATGGAACAGAGGAACGATATCGCCATCGCGGAGAATAAGAATACGAGCAGCAGCGTCATAGCGGTCGCAAAGATAGTGATTTTTTTCTATTTAACCGCCAGGAGAATGCCGAATTCGTAAAGGAGATACAGCGGGACGAACATGACCATCAGGGTGAAGGGGTCGCCGGTGGGGGTGATGGCGGCCGCGAGGATGAGGAGGGCGACGATCGCGTGGCGGCGGTATTTCTTGAGCGTGGCCTTGGTGAGGATGCCCAGACGGGACAGGAGCCATACGAGGAGCGGCATCTCGAAGACGATTCCCATCACCAGGATCAGCATCGTGAAGGTGTGCATATACGAGTCCAGCGAGATCTGGTTGACGATGCCGGTGCCGATGGTGTACTGGGTGAGGAACCGCAGGGTAAAGGGGAAGATGACCGTGTAGCCGAGGGCGCATCCGAGGAAGAACATCAGGGTGCCGAGAACAAAGGCGAAGGAAACGTTCTTTTTCTCGTTGGGATAGAGGGCGGGGGCGATGAATCGCCACACTTCATACATCAGATAGGGGAAGGTGACGATCAGCGCCAGGGAGGCGGCCGAGGAAATGTGCGTCATGAACTGCGTCGTGACGTGGATGCTGATGATTTCAACCTTGAAATCCGTCGCGGTGAGCCATTCCGCCGCCCGGCTTCCGAGTAGTTTCCCGATCCAGCGGTAGAGGAAGAAATCCCCGCTGGTGGCCCCCAGGATGAAATCGTCAAAGATGTAGGGGAGGGCGATGAACATCCCGACAAGAGCGACGAAAAAGACGATGCCCGAGCGGAGGAGACTCCAACGGAGCACCTCCAGGTGATCCCAGAAGGACATCTGCTTGTCGGAAGGTTCCGCCACGGCTTACGCTTCCTTCTTCGGCTCTTCTTCTTTCTTGGCGGGCTCTTCGGCCTGGATTTCCTTCTCGACCTCGTTCATTCCCTGCTTGAAACTCTTGACGCCCTTCCCGAGGCCCTTCATCAGTTCAGGGATCTTGGCCCCGCCGAACAGCAGCAGGATCACCAGTGCGATAATCAGGATTTCGGGCCAGCCGAAGGATTGGAATAATAGAAAGGTTTTCATTCTGACTATAATTTCTTTACAACTTACAAAAGTAACGAAATAATTTGTAATTTTGAAAAACGAATCGCGAAAGGTAATATGAAAAAAGCATTGGTACTTGGGGCGACGGGAGCCGTCGGAAAGGATCTTGTCGAACGGTTGCTCTCGGATGACGCCTTCGGGGAGGTGGATATTTTTGTCCGCCGGCAGGTCGGATGGGATGATCCCAAACTGCGGGTCCATATCGTCGATTTCGACCGGCCGGAGGAGTGGAACCATCTGCTCTCCGGGGATGTCCTGTTCTCCTGTCTCGGCACCACCATCAAGGCGGCCGGAAGCCAGGAGGCGCAGTGGAAGGTCGATTATACCTATCAATACAATGCGGCGAAGGCGGCCCGGGAGAACGGTGTTCCCACGTATGTCCTCGTTTCCGCCATCGGGGCATCCTCCCAGTCAAAGTTTTTCTACACCCGGATGAAGGGAACGCTCGACGACGCCGTCCAGGCGCTGGGATTTCCCGCTTGCTTCATCCTGCGGCCCCCGTCCCTCATCCGGAAAGGGAGCGACCGTTTCGGGGAGAAAGTCGGTGTCGCCGTCCTGAAGGCCTTCAACGCCATCGGTTTGCTGCGCGCTTACCGCCCCCTGCCCACGGAAGACCTCGCCGACGCGATGATCTCCCTCGCCAAGAGCGGGGAAGAGGGGGTTGAGATTGTGTCTTTTAGCAAAAGTTAACTTTTAGGTTGATTATTTAAGAAAATGTTATATCTTTGCAGAAAAGATATAAAATGAAATTTGAAAGAATTCTGGGAAACGGGCGGCTGTGGGCCGTGATGTATGATGGAGATGTTGTGAATATTCTGGAGAAGACCTTTGCTCAATGGAATGATTATGAATGGCTTAGGGCTTTCTTCTCAAAGCATGTGGAAGATCTGGCATCCTTCTTCCATATCACGGACATAGACCGGGCCGTTTTTGATACGGTGGATGACGCGAATGACTTGGAATGCCTGATACTGGATATTGACCCGGCTGCAAATTTGGATGAACTCTTCAGACCGCTGGAAAACACCCGGATTTCTGAAGTTCTGCTCGGTAGAGAAAAGGCGAAAGGTCATTACACCACTCACTCCTCCTGGCTGCGTTTATATGCGATCAGACTGGAATCGGGCCGATACATAATAACTGGGGGCGCGATAAAACTGACTGCTACAATGCAGGAGAGGGAGCATACGTTGGAGGAACTTAAAAAGTTGAACAAAGTTCGGGATCAGCTGATAACCCTTGGCATTGTTGACTATACAGGTTTTGTGGAATATAATGAAGAAAACAAGTGACAGCGAACTTTCCGTGCTGGAGCAGCACGAAGTCAGAACGGATTGGCGAGAAAAAGCACAGTGGCGTAAAGAAAACCGCCGCTGGCTGCGTTATTCCGGTTTTATTGCCTTGAAGGTTATGGGACGTCTCGAAGAGATGAATATGAGCCAGAAGGAGTTGGCGATAAAAATGGGATGTTCTCCTCAATATATATCAAAGCTGCTCAAAGGCTCGGAAAACCTTACGCTGGATACTATATCGAAATTGGAGGAATGTCTTGATCTGGATCTGGTAAAAAGCGCACTCACCATTGTTGACGGCTATGATACGACAGAACGTCGTTACGGATACGTCGCCGAGCCGGATGCGCCCCAATATGACAAAGACAATAAAAATTAAATCTCCCCGAGC
This sequence comes from uncultured Bacteroidales bacterium, assembly GCA_900320545.1. Classification (GTDB taxonomy): domain Bacteria; phylum Bacteroidota; class Bacteroidia; order Bacteroidales; family UBA932; genus Cryptobacteroides. The sequence continues at coordinate 8,564 of ONSU01000043.1, forward strand.
ATCGCTTCGCAGCCTGCCAGGAGGTCCTGGAAGGTGGTTTCGAAATCGCCCGTGTACCAGGGGTCGGCGACATCGCGGCCGGTGCCGGTGTAGGACATCAGGAGGTGGATCTTCCCTTCGGGATCGCCCGGGATGATGCGTCGGATGAGCCGCAGGTTGGAAGCGTCCATACAGATGATCCGGTCGAAACGGCCGTAGTCTGCCGGCGTGACCTGCCGGGCGCGTTTCCCTGTGTCAAAAGGGACGCCGTGCTGCGAGAGGCATCTCTTTGCCGGAGGGTAGATCGGATTTCCCGTCTCTTCGGAAGAAACGGCTGCGGACTCGATATAATACAGATCTTCCAGTCCCCTCGACCGTACCAGGGCTTTCAGGATAAACTCGGCCATCGGGCTGCGGCAGATGTTGCCGTGACAGATAAATAATATTCTCATAGATATAAACTTATTCTTTCCGCTTCAGGTACTCGCTCGGCGTGCAGCCCATGAAGTGGCGGAAGGCGGAGGCGAAGTAGGAGGGGGTGGTGAAGCCGACCATATAGGCGATCTGGGTGATGCTGTGGTTTTTCTCCGTCAGGAGTCGGCAGGCCTCGTTGAAGCGGACGGTTTTGATGAATTCCAGCGGAGAAACTCCGAATAGGGCCCGTACACGCAGGTTGAGGTTGGAGCGGCTCATGAACATGCTGGCGGCGAAGTCGTCAATGGAGAAATCCGGGTTGTCGAGATTCTCCCGCACCACTTTCATCGCCTGACGCATAAAGTTTTCGTCCGATTTCTCAAAGACCTGGGCGACGGAGGATTCCTTGTCCGGCGTTTTGTTGGCGCCGATGCCGACGAATTCGAGGGAGAAATCCCGCAGCAGGTCGCTGCGGACCTTTTCCATCTCCACCTTGTGCTCCTCTTCCTTCCGGGAAAGCAGCCAGGCGATCACCGCGAATACCGCGAGGATCAGCAGGATAATTCCCGTCATCCTGGCGGCCACCGTTTCATACCAGTGGGCCTTGACCTTGATCCGGCAGGGCGTGGCCTCGCTGTAGGTGCCGGAACTGTTGCGGTAGCGGAGGAGGAAGGTATAACTTCCCGGCTTCAGGCCGTGATAGACCGCTTCCCGGTCCGTCCCCGCTTCGATCCAGTCTTTGTCGGCCCCTTCCAGCTTGTAGTAGAACCGGCCGTTCTTGCCGGAAATGTAGTCCGGTGAGGAAAACTGGAGCGTGATGTCCCGCTCCTTGGGCTTCAGGATCAGGCCGCTTTCCGGAATACCGCGCCGGATTCCGCCCACCTCGATGCCGGAAATGACCGGAACGACGGTCTCGCGGTGCATCGAAACCGACAGCGGGTCGAAGGAAACGATGCCGTGCAGGCTGCCGAAATACATTTCCCCGCTTTGGGTGTGGCAATGAGCGAAAGGCGTGAAGCGGTTGTCCAGCAGGCCGTCCGCCGTGGTAAAGGTCCAGTTTTCGCCGCTGGAAGGGCGGAAGCACCAGAGGCCGTTGTCCGTGCTGACCCAGAGGATGCCGGATGCGTCCTCTTCGATGCCGTGCACGACACGGTCTGGCAGGCCGTCCTGCTCGCCGTAAGAGGATACATCCCCCGAGGCGGGGTCGTATGCGTAGAGCCCGTTGTTGGAGCCGAGCCAGATGGTCCCGTGGGCATCTTCGTGGAAGGCCTCGACGTACTGGATGGTGGACAGGATTTCGGGCAGTTCCATCACATTTCCCGTGCCGGTCCGGAAGGCCGTGACGCCGAATTTCTTCCCGACCCAGAGGATGCCGCCGGTGTCCAGCATCATCGATTTGATGTTGGTTACATCCTCTGCGGTGTATATCCTGGAGAAATGGCCGCTCTTTTCATCGTATTCGTACAGGCCGTCGCTGCCGCTCGCGTAGAACCCGCCGTGGCGGTTGTCCACGATGGCATAGCAGCCATAGGAACTTTGGGGACCGCCCGGGCCGAGCGGCTTCAGTGTACGGGTCTTGCGGTCCAGCGTCAGGATTTCGGACCGGTCGGCTCCGATATAAATGCGGCCGGTCTGCGGGCTGATGAAGATGCATTTTACATCGGCGGGATTGTCGCTTTCGCCCGGGATGCGTTCAAAACTCCCGTCTTTCAGCAGGTGGCTGAGCCCTCCGGAGTTGCTTCCGATCCAGAGCGAACCGTCGTTGTCCTCGACGATGTCGCTGATGACATTCCCGGTCAGATTGCCCGCGCCCGGCCGGGATACGATGTTGGTAAACTGATAGGAATACGGCGTATAATAGCAGGCGCCGCCGAAGTAGGTTCCGAGCCACATCGTTCCCTGGCCGTCCCTGAAAATGTCGCAGATACTGTCGTGCGTAATGCTGCCGGGCGTGTCGTAACTGTAGTGACAGACGCTCAGAAGGTCGTTTTGCAGAATGTAGAGTCCGTTCTTGCTGCCGATCCACAGGGCGCCGTCATTGTCCGTGCAGAGAGACTTGATGATGCCGGCCCTGATGGCCGTCCGTGTGATGCCGTCCGTCAGTGACACCTCCCATAGACCTTTCCCTTCCGTTCCGACCCAGAGGCGGGAAGGGGAGTCCTGCAGCAGACAGTTGATCTGACAGTTCCCGAGGTCTGCCCGAATCGCCTTGACCTCGCTCAGCCTGTCATCTGTCATCAGGATTCTTCCGTCGGCCGTTCCCGCATAGACCGTATTCCCATATTTATATACGGCAGTCACAACTTCGGTAAGGAGCGCTTCCGGAAGTCCCTCCCGGGTAAAGCGCCCCGTTTCCTTGTCGAAGATCCACAGCCGTTTCTCCGATCCGGAAAGGTATCTTTGTCCGGAGATGGGAAGCAGATAGGATACGCTCCCGGCCGGAGCCGGGTAATTCCGGAACGTCTGGGTATTGCCGTCGAATTGGGAAATGCCGTTGATGTGGGCCACCCAGATGAGGCCTTTCTCGTCGCAGACGATGCTGTAGACGTGGCTGTCCGGAGCGAAGGCGTCGGAGGGCAGGCCGCTTTTGAACCGCGTGTACCGATTGCCGTCATACCGCCGGAGGCCGTCGATTCCGCCGAGCCATATATTGCCGAGACTGTCCTGGCAGACGGTCTCTATGTTGATGCCGGTCTCGTCCAGCGGCAGCGGCGTGAACTGTCGCGTGCCGGCGAGCATCATAGCCAAAAGAAAGGTCAGTATTCCCATACGTCCGGTTTTTCTACAAAATTAATAATTTGTCTAAAATTAAAAATGACGTTTTTAATTATTGTTCAATTTTGATATTGAATTGTCCTATATTATAAGCAATTGGCTTTACGATGCCGTATCTTTGCTTTTGAAACGATAACCAATCTAGCCGTGTCTGCGCACTCTCGTTCCGTTTTTGTTCTGGCAGTCCTGCTGCCATTCCTTTCGTGCAGTCCGCGACTCACCGTGATGAGTTTCAATGTCCGTCAAAGCCACGTCAGGGAGGCGGATCCCGCCAACAACTGGAAAAACAGAAAGGAGGCCTGCCTGGAGATGCTCAGAATCCGCAGGCCGGATCTCGTCGGCTTCCAGGAGGCGCAGTTCAAGGACCAGTGGCCCTTCTTCCGTGACAGTCTCGCATCAGAATACAGCGGCGTCGGCATTGGACGTGATAATGGCGTAGACAAAGGTGAAACTTCCGGGTTCCTTTACAAAAAATCCGTTCTTACGCTTCTTGACAGTGGCACTTTCTGGGTCTCGGAGACTCCGGAAAAGCCCTCCGTCTCCTTTGACGAAAAATACAACCGTTCCCTCACCTGGGGCCTCTTCAAGGTCAACAAGACCGGCAAGCGTTTCTACTATTTCAATACGCATCTCGGTCTCACCTGGAAATCCCAGAAAGAGGGCATTGAACTCATTGTGAAAAAGATGCGGGAGATCAATCCGGCCGGGCTGCCTCTGATTTTCAGCGGCGACCTCAACACGGACATCTCCAGCACGGCCTTCGACCCGCTGAAACAAGTGATGCGCAACGCACACGATATCGCTCCCGT